>NZ_JABBYC010000023.1 GCF_016742955.1 Myceligenerans indicum
CCTTATCGTCGGCAGCGTCAGATGTGTATAAGAGACAGCCACCCACCCCGAGTCAGCCACCACACTCGAGGAGGCCCCCGCATGAGTCTGAGAGTCCCGTTGCGAGTCGTCGTGATCGGTTTCGGCATGGTCGGCGGCCGGTTCGTCGACGAGCTGCTGCGCCGTGACACCGACAACGCCTTCGACATCACCGTTCTCGGCGCGGAACCCTACGAGCCGTACAACCGTGTGCTGCTGAGCGACGTCGTCGCCGGCCGCACCGACGTCGCGGCGATCGGGATGCCGATGCCCGACCTGGAGCGCATCGACCTGTTGCGCGGCGTCGCCGCCGTCGCGATCGACCGCGCCGCACGCGTGGTCGTGGCCGACGACGGCACCCGGCACCCCTACGACCACCTGGTCCTGGCCACCGGCTCCGAGGCGCGGATCCCCTCGCTCCCGGGGCTCGGTACCGTCGGCAACTCCGCACTGCCCGCGGGCGTGCACGCCCTGCGCACGCTCGACGACGCCCGCGAGATCGTGGCCGCCACCGTGAACACCCCCCGCGCGGTGGTGGTGGGTGGCGGCGTGCTGGGCGTCGAGGCGGCATACGGCCTCGCGGCCCGCGGCCTGGACGTCACCATCGTCGACGGTGCGCCCTCTCTCATGGCCCGTCAGCTCGACGGCCCGGCCGGCGAGGTGCTCGCCGACGGTCTCGCCGCGCACGGCGTGACCGTCCGCGCCGGGGTGCTGCCGAGCGAGGTGCTCGTGGCCGGCGGCCGCGTGGTCGGCGTGCGGCTCGGGAACGACGACGTCGTGGCGGCCGGCCTCGTCGTCATGTCCACCGGAACGGTCCCGACATCGCGGATCGCCCAGGCGGCCGGCCTGAGCACCGACCGCGGGATCCTCGTCGGACCCGATCTGACCAGCCCGGACGACGGCCTGGTCTGCGCGATCGGCGACTGCGCACAGCCGCCCGAGGGTTCGCGCGGGCTCGTCGCCGAGGGCTGGGACCAGGCGCGGCGCCTGGCGGAACGGTTCGCCGAGCAGGCCGCCGCACGTGCCGCCGCGAGCGCGGAATCCGAGCGGGCCGGGGGCGGTCTCGACCCGGGCGCCGGGCCTCGCGAGCACCTCCGCCTTCCGGACCAGGGCGAGCGCCCGTCGATGGCGGTGCGTCTGGGCACGCTGCTCGGTTCCCAGGCGGTGTCCCGGACACCGTCCGACCGGGGGATCGAGACGCGCGGCACGGACGTGGTGAAGGTCAAGGCCGGCGACCTGAGCATCGTCAGCATGGGCGCGGCCGGCCTCGGCCGCGCCCCGCTGGCCGGCGAGCGCGCCGTGCGGCTCGCCGACCCCGCCGCAGGCCGGTTCGTCGAGGCGGTGGTGGCCGACGGTGTCCTGGTGGGTGCCACCTGCGTCGGTGACGCCCGCGTCGCCGCCGACCTCACGGCCGCCTACACGCGGCGGACCCCCGTTCCGGTGGATCCGGCGTTCCTGCTGCTGACGCCGATCATGCCGACCGCGGCCCCCGTCGACTCGCCCGAGCACATGCCGGACGACGCCGTCGTGTGCCGGTGCAACGGCGTCACCAAGGGTGAGATCGCCGACTGCTGCGCCGAGGGGAGGGACTCCCTGGAGGAGATCGCGGCCGAGACCCGTGCGACCACCGGCTGCGGCTCCTGCAAGGAGGCCGTCTGCGGGATCGCGGCCTGGGCGAAGTCCTCCCGCGGGGAACTCACGGGGGAGCAGGTCCCGGCCTGACACGAAACCTGGAGCAGCACCCACCTCTTGATCCAAGTTTCGCGGAAACTTGGATCAAGAGGTGGGTGCTGCTCCAGGTTTCGCCGGTCCAAAGGGCTGGTCGAGACCACGACGGCGCCCGTCTCAGCGGGGTTGCTCACGGCGCATCTCGGTCTGGGGCCGCAGTCGGCCCAGAACGCGCTGAGCCAGCTCACCGACGCCGGCGTGCTGGAGGAACGCACGGGTCTGCGCCGTAACAGGGTCTGGCAGCATGCCGGGATCATCGCCGTGCTCGATCACTTCGCCCAAAGCCTGATCCGGGGCTGATGCCGTGGTGCGGGAGTCGTCGCGTGACTGCCGCTAGGATCACGAATTTTCATGCGATCGCGGCGACCACGTCGCGGCGTCGGTCCACCGGGTTCGCCAGGGGGTAGGCCGTAGCTCGCTCACACGGATGCTTTGGCGGACGTGAGAAAGATGTTCCCCCGGCGCAACCGTCGCCGCACGGTACCGAAAAGGCGTCCGCCTACTTTCAAGACATGGTCAATTCATCCGTGCCCGGCTCCGCGGGCGACACCCAGCGCGAAGCCGCCCGCAGCGACGACACGCAGCGCGTCGTCGTCGTGGGCGGCGGCATGGTGGCGCAGCGCTTCGTCGAGGCGTTGCGCTCTCGCGACACCGAGAACCGCTACTCGATCGAGGTCTTCGCCGAGGAGCCCCGCCCGCCGTACGACCGCGTCGGCCTGAGCCGCTGGTTCACCGAGGGGCCGGAGGCCCTCACCCTCGGCGAGCCCGAGTTGTGGGACGACCCGCTGGTCACCCTGCACCGCGACCGCCGGGTCATGGCGGTGGACCGGGAGCGCAGGACGGTCACCGACCGCCTCGACAAGGTCCACCACTACGACCACCTCGTGCTGGCCACGGGCTCCTACCCGTTCGTGCCGCCCATCCCGGGTGCCGACCTGCCGGGCGTCTTCGTCTACCGCACCATCGACGACCTGGCGGCGCTGCGCGGCTGGGTCGAGCAGAAGAGAGAGGCAAGCCCGAACAAGCCCGTACGTGGTGCGGTGATCGGGGGTGGCCTCCTCGGCCTGGAGGCGGCGGGTGCCCTGAAGGCGCTCGACGCCCATGCCACCGTCATCGAGTTCGGTACCCACCTCATGGGGGTGCAGATCGACCAGGGCGGCGGTGAGGCCCTCAAGCGGCTCATCAACAACAAGGGCATCGCGGTCCGCACCCAGACGGCCACCAAGGAGCTCAAGCCGCACAAGCGCACCGGCCACGTCGGACGCATGGAGTTCGCCGACGGCGGCCGGCTGGACACCGACATCGTCGTCGTCGCCACGGGCGTGCGCCCGCGCGACGAGCTGGCGCGGGAGGCCGGCCTGGAGATGGGCGAGCGGGGCGGCGCCGTCGTCGACCTCGCCTGCCGCACCAGCGAGCCGGATGTCTACGCGATCGGTGAGGTGGCCTGTATCGAGGGCCGCTGCATCGGCCTCGTCGCGCCGGGCTACACCATGGCCGAGATCGTCGTCGACCGTCTGATGGGCGGCGACGCGACCTTCCCCGGTGCCGACACCGCGACCAAGCTGAAGCTGTCCGGTGTGGACGTCGCCTCCTTCGGCGACGCGCACGGCCGGGCCGACGGCTGCGTCGAGGTCGTCTGGGCCGACCAGGTGGCGGGCATCTACAAGAAGCTCGTGTTGTCCGACGACGCCCGCACCCTCCTGGGCGGCGTGTTCGTCGGCGACGCCGGGCCGTACGCGATGCTGCGGCCCATGCTCGGCGCCGAGTTGCCCGAGGGTGACCCGAGCGCCTTCATTCTCCCCGAGGGCGGTAACGGCGCCGCCCTCGGTGGACTCGAACTCCCGGACGATGCCGCCGTCTGCTCCTGCAACAACGTGTCGGCCGGCCAGATCCGCGCAGCAGTAACGGAGCACGGCTGCACCGACGTCCCCGGGGTCAAGGCCTGCACCAAGGCGGCCACCACCTGCGGGGCGTGCCTCCCGGTGGTCAAGAAGCTCACGAACACCGAGCTGGAGAAGGCGGGCATCGAGGTCAGCACCGCGCTGTGCGAACACTTCGAGCTGACGCGCGCCCAGTTGTTCGACGCCGTCCGCGTGGCCGACCTGCACACGTTCAGCGAGATCATCGGCCGGTTCGGACGCGCCCCCGAGGGCGCCACGAGCCCCGGTCGCGGCTGCGACATCTGCAAGCCCGTCGTCGCCTCGATCCTCGCGAGCCAGGGCAACGGCCACATCCTCGCGGGCGAGCAGGCCACGCTGCAGGACACGAACGACCACATGCTGGCGAACATGCAGAAGGACGGCACGTACTCGGTGGTGCCGCGCATGCCGGGCGGCGAGGTCACGCCGGAGGGGCTCATCGCCGTCGGCCAGGTGGCACGGGACTTCGGCCTGTACACGAAGATCACCGGCGGCCAGCGGGTCGACATGTTCGGCGCCCGCGTCGAGCAGCTCCCGGACATCTGGCGCCGACTGGTGGACGCCGGGTTCGAGTCCGGCCACGCCTACGGCAAGTCGCTGCGCACGGTGAAGTCCTGCGTGGGATCCACCTGGTGCCGGTACGGCGTGCAGGACTCCGTGGGCATGGCGGTCGAGCTCGAACTGCGGTACCGCGGCCTGCGCGCGCCGCACAAGCTCAAGATGGGTGTGTCCGGCTGCGCGCGCGAATGCGCCGAGGCGCAGAGCAAGGACGTCGGCGTCATCGCCACGGACAAGGGCTGGAACCTCTACGTCGCGGGCAACGGCGGGCAGCGCCCCGCGCACGCCAAGCTCCTGGCGGAGGACCTCACCCGTGAGGAGCTGCTGACCACGATCGACCGCTTCCTCATGTACTACATCCGCACGGGCGACCGCCTGCAGCGCACCGCCCCCTGGATGGAGGAGGTGGAGGGCGGCCTCGACGGCGTCCGCCAGGTCATCATCGCCGACTCCCTCGGCATCTGCGCCGACCTGGACGCCGCGATGGCGGACCACGTGGCCAACTACGAGGACGAGTGGAAAGCCGTGCTGGACGACCCCGAGAAGCTGCGGCGCTTCACCTCCTTCGTGAACGCCCCGAAGGAGTCCGACCCCAACCTCGCCTACGTCGCCGAGCGCGGCCAGCACCGTCCCGCCACCGACGCGGAACGCGCCGCAGCCGCCTCTGGCGCCGAGGACGCCCCGGTCCTGATCTCGGGTCCCAGCCTGGAGGTGCGCTCATGACCGTGTCCGAACACAGCGAGTCCCGGACCGTGTCCGGTGGTACCGCGACGCTCGCCGCGGCGTCCGGCGGAGGCAAGGGAGTGAACGTGATCGACGATCTCGTGTGGCACACGGTGTGCCCGGTGGACGACCTCATGCCCGAGCGAGGCGTGGCCGCGCTCGTCGACGGTGTGCAGGTGGCCGTCTTCCTGCTGGCCGAGCCGTTCGAGGGAGCGCGGGTGCACGCGGTGCAGAACCTCGACCCCTTCTCCGGCGCCCACGTCCTGTCCCGCGGGATCGTCGGTACCCGCGGCGGCGTGCCGACCGTGGCATCGCCGATCTACAAGCAGGTGTTCTCCCTGGTCACCGGTGAGTGCCTGGCCCTGGCCGACAAGGAGCCGAAGACGGGCCTCGCAGCGGACCTGACGGCGTACCCGGTGGACGTGCGCGACGGCGTCGTGCACGTCGGGACGCCGGCGTGAGGACCCCACAGATGTCGGAGCCGGGCGGTGCGGCAGGCCTGCCCGGCTCCGATCACCGGCGTGGGGGGCGGGTCACCCTCGTCGGCGGCGGTCCCGGTGCCGTCGACCTGCTGACGCTCCGGGCGTGGCGGGCGCTGCAGAGCGCCGACGTCGTCGTCGCCGACCGGCTCGGTGCCGTCGGCGTGCTCGACGACCTCCCCGCCACGACCGACGTGGTCCACGTGGGCAAGACGTCCGGCAACCATCCGGTCCCGCAGGAGGAGATCAACCGCATCCTCGTGGCCCGGGCCCGGGCGGGTGCGCACGTGGTCCGCCTCAAGGGCGGTGACCCGTTCCTCTTCGGGAGGGGCGGTGAGGAGCTGATCGCCTGCCGGGAGGCAGGGATCGAGGTCGAGGTCGTTCCCGGGGTCACCTCGGCGGTCAGCGTCCCGGAGCTGGCGGGCATCCCCGTCACCCACCGGGGCACCGCCCACGGGGTGCACATCACGTCCGGCCACGGGGGTCTGGACGACGCGGCCGTTGCCGTGGTGCGGGAAAACACGGCTACGCTGGTGATACTCATGGGAGTCTCGTCGTTGAGCACCATCGCCCAGCAGGCGCTGCGCGCCGGGACCGACCCGGCCACTCCCGTGGCGATCGTGGAGAACGGCTCCACGCCCGCCCAGCGTGTCACGCGGACCCGCCTCGACGAGGCGGCAGCCGCCGCCGCGGCGGAGGGCGTGGCAGCCCCCGCCGTCATCGTCATCGGTGGCGTGGCGGCGGACGGACTGCTGGGGAGTGTGCGTGACGGACGACTGGCAGGTGCCGGTGTCTGAGGCCACCGAGGGTGTGGCCACGCCTCGTCCTGCGCTGGGACAGGTCATGGCAGGATGCACCGTCCTCGTCACCGCCGAACGCCGGGCCACCGAGCTGGCGGCCGCTCTGGAGCGTCGCGGCGCCGAGATCCGGCACGCCCCCGCGCTGAGCATGATCCCGCACGTCGACGACCAGACGCTGCTCGCGGCCACGCGCGCGATCATCGCCGACCCGCCGGACGTCGTGGTGGTCACCACCGGGATCGGGTTCCGTGCCTGGTTCGAGGCCGCCGACGCGCACGGGCTGGCGGAGCCCCTCACCGCGATGCTGGCGGGAGTGCGGATCGTGGCACGCGGGCCGAAGGCGCGCGGCGCGATCCAGGCTGCCGGCCTGCAGGCCGACTGGGTCGCGGAGTCGGAGACGTCGGCCGAGGTGGCGGAGGTCCTGCTGAGCGAGGGCGTCTCGGGGCAGCGGATCGCGATCCAGCACCACGGCGCGGGTGCGGACGGCCTGGACGACGTCTTCGAGAAGGCCGGGGCGCAGGTGGCGAGCCTGGTCGTGTACCGCTGGGGTCCGGCGCCGGACCCGGACGCGGTGATCGCCTCGGCGGATGCCGCGGCCGTGGGGGAGATCGACGCGATCGTCTTCACCTCCGCGCCGGGCTCCGAGGCGTGGATGCGAGCCACCGAGCAGGCCGGCGTGCTGGCGGCCGTGCGGGAGCGGGTCGACGCCGACCAGCTGATCGTCGCTGCCGTCGGGCCGATCACCGCGAAGCCGCTCGAGGACCGCGGCATCAAGACGCTGCAGCCCGAGCGTGGTCGCCTGGGGGCGCTCGTGCGCGCCCTGGTGGGGCACTACGAACGGATCCAGTCGGTGGCGCTGGCCACGGTCGCGGGCCCGCTGCAGATCCGCGCGCGTGTCGCGGTGCTGGACGGGAGGGTCCTGCCGCTCTCGCCGACGGGCGTCGAGGTGCTGCGGCTGCTGGCCGCGGCCGGGGGTGACGTCGTCTCGCGGGACCAGGTGCTGGCGGCGCTGCCGGGGGAGTCCACGGACCCGCACGCGGCGGAGGTGGCGATCGCCCGCCTCCGGGAGACGGCCGGCAAGGACCTGATCCGAACCGTGGTCAAGCGCGGCTATCGCATCGAACTGGCCTGACCCTCAGGCGGGCAGGCTCCCCGAACCGTTGGGGTGCTTTACCGGCCTTCACGGCATCTTCACATCTAGGCGGTATCAGGATCCTGGATGGTCTCTCTGAGTCAGGTGAGATTCTTTTCGCGGGCAAGGTGCGTGATGCGGAAGAATCTCTCGGTTGCCCCCAACCATCGGGGGCGCTCGTTCGTGACGACCTGACATGAGAACCTTCAGGAGGCCCCTGTGCCACAGTGGGACAAGGAGCTGGCCGACCTCATGACGCATCGAGGTGCCGCCTTGAACGGCTACGCCTACCTGCTGTGCGGTGATCGCCATCAGGCCGAGGACCTGGTGCAGGAGGCGCTTGTCCGCACCTTCTCCCGGTTCCGGCGCCCGGCCGTACCCCGTGTCGCCGATTCCGGCGTGCAGCCGTTCGGCGAGGACGGTGCCTCGCGGGACGGCTTCGACCCCGCGATGGGCATCGAGCGCTACGTGAAGCGCGCGATGACCAACATCTACGTCGACGGCTTCCGGAGGCGATCCCGCTGGTTCGGCATCCAGCACCTCCTGGCGGACGACGGCCGCGCACGCAGCCCCGAGCACGCCGCGGCGGCGAAGGCGGACGTGGAGGCTGCTCTCGAACGCCTCTCCCCGAGGCAGCGGGCCGTGGTCGTGCTGCGCCACTTCGAGGACATGACGGTGCCGCAGATCTCGGCCACCCTGGGTATCGCGCAAGGTACTGTGAAGCGCCACTTGTCGGACGCGATGTCAGCGCTCCAGAACGTCATGGACGTGCAGCCGGGAGGAAGCCTGTGACGAACGCAGACCACCCGCCCGAAAGGGGACATCCAGCGGCGGGCAGCGGACTCGCGGCCGCCCTCGAGGAGATGTCCCGGCGGGGTGCGGCGATGGCTCCACCGCAGGAAGAGGCCTACGCAAAGGTGCGTGGGCGGGTGCGCTCCCGCAGAGCTGCCAAGGTCACCGGGGCCGGGATGATGTCCGTGGCCGCCGTGACGCTCGTGGCTGCCGGCGCGCTGTACGATCCGCCGCACGACATGGGCTACGCACCGGGGGTCGCCGGGTTCCCGAGCGGTCCTGAGGTGCTCGGGCTGGGCGCGGACGGCGAGGCCGACCTCATCCTCGGGTTCCAGCCGCCCGGCTGGGAGGGCACCGCCATCGCCTGCGGCGACCGACTGCCCGGCGAGCTCCTTCCGGACGGCCCGGACGTCGCCGGTCCGGATCCATCGGACGCGGCGGACACCAGGACCTACGGCCTGGAGATCACCGACGTAAGGCGGAACACGCTGGCTGTCACCCGGATCCCGAGATCGTTGTCGAGCGACGTCCTGGCGGGCCCCGTCTCGTACGTGTGGACGCAGGACGACCTGGTCGTGTCGCTCCCGGTGGACGCGGTGCAGGAGGCCACCCTGGGTGTCGAGAGCTTCACCCGGTACGACACGCCGTCGACACGGTCCGCCTGCCTGGGCCATGACGGCTCGGGCGAGGACACGAGCGCGCCCACGGCGGAACCGCCCGAGCTGCCCGCCGGCACCTATCAGGTGCGCGCCTACCAGTCCCTCGTCCCGGCCGGAGGCGACGCCGATTCCGGCGCCGTGGCGCGCGCCGTCGAGGACCCGTCCTCGTGGAGCGCCGCGGTCACGGTCAGGCTCACCGAGGACGGGGTCGTCCTGCCGGCGGACTGACGGTCCGGCCGGTGTCCCCACGCACCAGCGCGGCGGACACCGGCCGCAGGCACGTCAGTTCGCCAGGACCGCCGTCATGGCGCGGGCCAGGTACCACGGGTCGACCACGGCGGTCATCTCCCGGGCCGAGTGCATCGACAGGATGGGGACGCCCACGTCCACCGTCCGGATGCCGAGCCTTGTCGCGCTGATCGGGCCGATCGTCGACCCGCACGGGACGTCGTTGTGCGACACGAACTCCTGGCTCGGCACTCCCGCGGCCGAGCACGCGGCGTTCCAGGCGGCGGCGCCGTGCGCGTCGGTCGAGTAGCGCTGGTTGGCGTTGATCTTCAGGATCGGGCCACCCCCGGCGACCGGGCGGTTCGCCGGATCGTGGCGCTCGGGATAGTTCGGGTGCACCGCGTGTCCGACGTCCGAGGACACGTGCAACGATGTCGCGAACGACCGCGCGCGCTCCTCCGCCGACGCGCCGAGCGCCGCGTGGATCCGGCCCAGCACGTCCTCCAGGAAGGGGCCCGCCGCGCCGGACCGTGAGGCCGAACCGATCTCCTCGTGGTCGAAGGCGGCGACCATGGCGATCCTGGCACCTGCGGTGTCGTCGTCCGGCGACGCCGATCCGCCCTTGCCGTTCCTCCCGCCGTTGACGTGGGCGAGCAGCGCGGTGAGTGCGGCATGCGTGGACAGGAGGTTGTCGAGGCGGCCCGAGGCGAACATCGACTGGCCTGCACCGAAGGTGCGTGGTGGCTGGGTGTCCGCGACCACGACGTCGTACCCCGCGATCGTGGCCGGGTCGACCGCCTGCGGCGCGAGCTCCGCGAGCACGTCCGCGCCCAGCAGGTCCCCCAGACCCCACACCGGCTGGGTGTGGCGCTGCGGTTCGAGCTTGAGCCCCTCGTTCACGCCGCGGTCCAGGTGGATCGCGAGCTGCGGGATGCGCAGCAGCGGCCCGGTCCGGACCAGGTGCTCGGTTCCCTCGGTCGTCACGACGCGGCCGGCGAGCTCCAGCTCGCGGTCCAGCCAGGAGTTGAGGAGCGGGCCGCCGTACACCTCGACACCGGCCTGCCACCAGCCGTGGGCGCCGGTGGTCGGCCTGGGCTTGAGCTTGAAGCCCGGGGAGTCGGTGTGGGCGCCGAGGATGGTGACGGGGGCGTCCGGGCCGGCGTCGGCGGGGACGGCGAAGGCGATCACGGAACCGTCGCGAACCACGACGTACCGGCCACCCGGCACCACGTGCCAGGCGTCGGCCTCGTCGAGCACCACGAAGCCCGCGAGCCGCGCGCGCCGCGTGACCTCGGCCGCCGCGTGGTACGAGGACGGGGAAGCGGCCACGAACGCGCCGAGGTCTTCGACGTGCTGCTTGGCCGCCTTCGGCGCGGGCTGGCGCGGAGGGATCGACGGGGGCAGGGGCGGGGTCGAATTCTGAGGGCTCACCGGCACATTATGTCCGTCCGGCCTGCGGGCCCCCGACATCGCCGCCATGGCACGGCGCTGTCGGGTGCCCGTTGTCCAGGAGGCTCAGCCGGCGGCGGGATCCGGGCCGAGGAACGTGCGCCAGGTGCCGTCCGGCTCGATCGACAGGCGCCAGCCGTAGTACGTTCCGCCCGCGGCGCGCCAGGCGTCGGCCTGGGCCTGGGTGGCCAAGCCCTTCTCGACGGCGTAGTCCCAGGCGCCCGGGTCCTGGCGGTACTCGGGCGAGGCGACCGTGGGCCAGACGTAGTTCCCCGTGTCCGGATCCACGACTCCCACACCGTTCAGGAGCGTGGCGAGCTTCTCGTACACCGGGTCGCCCCGCTCGGGGAGGGCGAAGCGCTCGGCGACGGACAGTTCGGCGGCTCGGTGCAGCTGGGTGACGCCTGGCTCCTCGGCCTCCTGGAGAGCGGGAAGGTCGCAGGCGAGCGCGGCGTCCAGGAGGGCCTGAGCCGTTCGCGCCACCGGTTCGGGCTCGAACGAGAAGTCGCTCGAGTCCTCGGTGCTCGCGGCCGAGCAGTCGGGGCCCGGTGTGCTGCCGCCGCCGTCCGGTCCGTCCGCGTCGGCAGACCCACCCGACTCGCCCGACCCGTCGGCTCCGCCGGTCGGCTCGTCCGCGGGCGTGGTGTAACTTCCGGGTGCCGGCGCCAGCCCGGCGAGGGTTCCGTCGGCGGTCACCGTGACGGTCGTCGCCCCGCCCGAGACGTAGTCGCCGCTGCCGACGCTCGTCCACAGGACGGGGAGGACCTGGTACGCGCCGGCGTCCAGCACTCCCGTGTACTCGACAGGCTCGAAGGACGGCTGGTCCTGTGCGCCCTCGGGAGGGTCGCAGGCGTCGACGGTGTCCAGCCGGAGCTCGGCCTGGGCGGTGCCCGAGTCGTCGAACTCGACGGGCATCGGTTCGGGATCGAAGAAGCGGCTGAGGTTGACCACCTTGCCGTCCCGGACCCAGACGAGCGAGGGCTCGAGGGGCAGGCTCGCGGCTCCGGACCGGGACGGGTCGTGCACGGCCACCGTGATGCTCGCCGTCGCGTCCTCTCCCCGGTGGGGATCTGACGTGAACTCGATCGTGGAGTCCCCGGACGAGCGCGTGATCGAGGCCGCGTCGGCGCCGCAGAACAGGCCGGCGTCCGTGTAGAGGTCCCCCGGAGCCCAGCCGTACCCCGGGGGCGGCTCGCTCACCTCGGGGCTGGGGGGCGTCGTCGCCGACCGGGACGACGACGGCCCGGCGGGGAGCGCGGAACCGCCGTCGAAGGCCGTGAGCTGGGTGGCCCCCACTGCGAGACCTCCGACGACGACCAGTGCCGTGGCCCCGATTCCGCTGAGCTTCGTCGTGCGACGCCGGTGGATCCGGTCACGGACGGTGCCGAACTGCAGGTGCATCTCCTCCGTCTCACCTCCGGGCATCGCGTCCGCGGCGCCGTGCAGGGCGCCGGAGAGGAAGTTCGTGTCGTCGTTTTCGGGCATGTCGTGGTTCATCGGGCGGCCCTCCCTTCGGCCGGGCGGAGATCGTCGGGGCGGAGCAGGTCCCTCAGGTGGTCGGTGGCGTCGGACAGATACCGCTTGACCGTCCCCTGTGCGGTGCCGAGGGCGTCCGCGATCTGCGGGACAGTCAGGTCGTCGAAGTAGCGCAGCACCACGCACGCTCGCTGGCGGGGGCCGAGCCGGGCCAGTGCGGACATGACGTCGACCCGGGCGGTGGCGGCCGCCTCGGCGGCGCGGCCGACGCCGTCGTCGGCCAGCAGGTGCTTGATGTCGTACCAGCGCTGCCGCTTGCGGTAGCCGTCGAGGAAGAGCGTCAGGATCGCGCGTCGCACGTACCCCTCCGTGTTGTCGAGCGGCGACCCGTCGAGCGTGTGCACGCGCGCCCCTTTCGCGCTTCCGGCAGGGCCGCGGGTGCGGCCCGCCGGCCCCCGGAGCCGGGAGAAGACCTTGACGAGTGCGTCCTGCACCAGGTCCTCCGCGAGCGCGCGGTCACCAGAGAGCATGTAGGCATAGCGGACCAGCGCGTTGCCGCGCGTGGCCATCAGCTCGCCGAGCTCGTCCTCCCACGCCACGATGTGTCACCTCCGTGCATCATTTCCGGCCCGTCCGGCCGGACACACAGACCATGACGCGCGGGGTGCGGGGATCGTTGTATCGCCGTCGTGCACCCGGAGGCTCTGACCGCGTCGCCTCCGCTTGACAGCACTCGTTCGGGGCCTCTCGCGGCGTGAATCTTGCGCGGCTTCTGCCGTGGCGCGGCGGGTCTGGTCTCTGGCCTGCGGTGATATGTGGAGGTGTCACATCGGGACCGGGTGAAATCTTGGCCTGTTCGTCATGCATGCACCTGTTCACAGTGATATCACGGAAGTAATCTGCTCAGTCGAAGAGCGACTTGACGAATCATCTGGGAAAGTCGGTCATACAACGACAACGTCATGGGTTGCCAACAGGGGGAGGCTGGCGAAATGCCCAGTAGCAGAAAGTCACGAACTTGTGCTCGATGCGGGTGCGTGTTGAGCCGTTACAACTCCGAGGAGCAGTGCGCCGCGTGCCGGCGCACCGAAAGGGTCCCGGTGGTCGAGCTCCCGACCGTCCCGACGCATGTCTGGGACGACGCCGGAGTGCGTTCCGCACTCGACGACTGGGACTTCGGCCAGGTGAGCCGGATGGTTCGTCAGCTCGTGCCGCTGCGTCAGGAGGACGTCGCCGCGCTGACGGGGCTGAGCCAGTCCTACCTGTCCATGCTCGAGTGCGGTGACCGGAAGCTGACCGATGTCGCTCGCGTCGTCCAGTTCCTCTCGGGCCTGGGGACCCCGGTCGACCTCGTGCGGCTTCCGCTGCCCGGGTCGTCGCGCGGCGACGGCGCCGTGTCCGACCGGTCCGCGGCCGCTCTCGCGCCCGCAGGGGGGACCAGGCCGGCCACGGGGTCGGTCCGCACGGTGGTCAGGAAGAAGAGCGACGTGGCCCGCACGGGTGCCGCGAACGCCACGGCCGACGACGAGGTCGGTCCGAGCCTGACGGACCCGATGCTCGATCCCGTCGAGCCCTGGACCAACGACCGGCTCACGCTCGCGCTGCGCGCCGCGCTCCGGTCCGACGTCTCCGTCGAGGAACCGCGTTCCGCCCTGCAGTTCGCCGAGCCGAACGCCGGCAACTCGGCCATGCTCAGCGGTCTCACGCTCGCCGCCTACGTGCACCACTGGGGCACCGAGGAGACGGAGCTGCTGCGGCGTACGGTCGGCGGGGCACGGGTGACGCAGCAGATGTGCGACCACCTCCAGGGGACCACCGATCAGCTCCGGATGATGGACGCGGGCGCAGGCAGCGGTAGTGTCGCGGACATGGCGCGAGCCCACCTCGCCCTGGTGCTGCGGGCACTGGAGCACGGGAACTTCGACGAGTCGGTGGGACGCCGCCTCGCCGGAGTCGCCGCGGACACCGCGGCGCAGGCCGGGTGGTATGCGTTCGACGCCGACCGGCACTCGGCCGCGCAGGCGTACCTGCTCGGTTCGCTCCGGGCCGCGCACACGGCACAGGACGCGCGTCTCGGCGCGGGGGCCCTGTCATACCTGGCCATCCACGCCTACGCCAACGACCGTCCGCGGGACGCGATCGTCGCGGCCCAGGCCGGACGGCAGCAGGTCCGTGGCTTCGACGTGCCGCACCTGGAGGCGGTGCTGCTCACGCGCCAGGCGCGGGGGCACGCGCTGCTCGGCGAGCGCGAGGCGGTGCGCCGGGCGCTGGGAACGGCGGCCGAGCTCTGCGTGAAGGGCCCCGGCAAGGACGACCCGCACTGGATCTACTGGATGAACGAGGGAGAGATCCACGGTCAGACGGCGTCGGCCAGCCTGGCCATGGGCGACACCGCCGCTGCCGTCCAGTCGTTCGGGCGGGCTGCCGAGGGGCTGAACCCGACCGAGCAGCGCACCCGCGGGCTGTTCCTGGCCCGGGCCGCTCAGGCGTACGCCCGCGCGGGCGACCTCGACGCCGCCTGTGCGACGGGTGGCGAGGTCGTGACGCTCGCCGAGCGCGTGCAGTCGGCGCGGTTGCGCAAGCACCTCACCGATGTGGCCAGTGACGTGCGGGCTGCTGCTCGCCGCACCACGCGCGGCCGGTCGCACGCCGGGGCGCGCAACCTCACCGAGCGGATCGCCATGCTGGCGTGACGTGAGATGAACTCCAGCTCCACCTCACGCGGGGAACACGGCAAGGTCCTGTTGCTGTGGGACATCGACCGCACCCTGATCTACGTGGGGGAGGTGGACCGGACGGCGTATCGCGAGGCGTTCGAGGAGGTCGTCGGACGCCCCGCGACCCGTTTTCCGGCGCGCGGCACAGGCATGACGATGCCGCGCGCCGTTCGCGGTCTGCTCCTGGACAACGGCGTGTCCGACGCCGACGCCGAGTACCTGCTGCCCTGGATGCTGAAGGCGGTGCCGGAGCGGCTGGCCGCGCACGAGGTCGACGTCCGGCGCGACGGGGTCCTCATGCCGGGGGCGCGCGAGGCCGCCGCCGCGGTGGCGGACGACGGCCGGTTCGTCCCGGCCGTCGTCACCGGGAACCTCGAGCCGAACGCCCGGCTGAAGCTGCGGGTGTTCGGGCTCGACCGCTACCTCGACGCCGACGCCGGCGCCTACGTGTCCGACGACGAGCACCGTCCCGCGCTCGTCGCGATCGCCCAGAGGCGCGCCGAGGAGCGCTACGGCGAGCGCTTCACGCGGGACAACACCGTGATCGTGGGCGACTCGCTGGAAGACGTGCGCACCGGTGTCGAAGGCGGTGCGCGCGTGGTGGGAGTGGCCGCCGGCAGGACCTCCGCGGCAGCGCTCCGGGAGGCAGGGGCGGACGCCGTCCTCCCGGACCTCACCGACGTCGAACGGCTGCTCACCGCGGCCGATCCCTACCGCTAGTGACCGGCATCACATGCAGGTACACTCGGCCCATTCCCGCCGCCAACGTTGCCGACGGGACGTTCCCTACCCACCAAGGGTCATGACCGGTTCATGGACTTCCCCGTCGAGGAGGACGGATGCTCACACTAGGCTCCACCAGCATCACCGTTGTCGCGGTGATCGCCCTCATCGCACTAGGCGCGCTCACCTGTGCGTTCGTGCTGCGCAGGCAGGTGCTCGCGGCTCCTGAAGGCACCCCGAAGATGCAGGACATCGCACACGGGGTGCAGGAGGGCGCCTCTGCCTACCTCAATCGCCAGTTCCGGACGCTCGCGCTGTTCGCGGTGGTCGTGTTCGGCCTGCTGTTCCTGCTCCCCGGCGAGAGCGGGGTGCGGGTCGGCCGGTCCATCGCCTTCCTGTTCGGCGCCGGCTTCTCCGCGTCGATCGGCTACCTCGGGATGTGGCTGGCGGTGCGGGCGAACGTGCGTGTCGCCTCCGCGGCCACGCGCCCCGGGGGACGCGCCGAGGGTGCCCGGATCGCGTTCCGCACGGGTGGTGTCGTGGGGATGTCCGTCGTCGGCCTCGGCCTCCTCGGCGCGGCGCTGGTCGTGATCATCTTCCGCGAGCAGGCGCCAGGTGTCCTGGAGGGCTTCGGCTTCGGCGCCGCGCTGCTGGCGATGTTCATGCGTGTCGGTGGCGGCATCTTCACCAAGGCGGCCGACGTCGGCGCGGACCTCGTCGGCAAGGTGGAGCAGGGCATCCCGGAAGACGACCCCCGCAACGCCGCGACCATCGCCGACAACGTGGGCGACAACGTCGGCGACTGCGCAGGCATGGCGGCCGACCTCTTCGAGTCGTACGCCGTGACGCTGGTCGCCGCCCTCATCCTGGGCAAGGCCGCCATGGGCGAGCACGGCCTCGTGTTCCCGCTGATCGTCACGGCCATCGGCGCGTTCGTCGCGCTCCTGGGCGTGTTCATCACCCGCGTACGGGGGTCGGAGAGCGGGCTCACCGCCATCAACCGCGGCTTCTACGTCTCCGCGCTCGTGGGCGCGGTGCTGGCCGGTATCGCGGCGTTCGTCTACCTGCCGGGTTCCTTCGACCAGCTCAACGGCACCGCGGACCTGGGTGACGTCTCCGGGATTGACCCGCGCCTGGTCGCATCGCTCGCGGTGCTGGTGGGCGTGGTGCTGGCCGGCGTCATCCTGTGGATCACGGGCTACTTCACCGACACGAACAAGAAGCCGACCGCGCACGTGGCCGCCACCTCCCGGACCGGGGCGGCGACCGTCGTGCTCTCGGGCATCGGGGTGGGCTTCGAGTCCGCGGTCTTCACGGCCGGCACGATCGCCGCCGCCATCTGCGCGGTGTTCCTGCTGGCCGGGGGGTCGGTGTGGCTGGCGCTGTTCCTCGTCGCCCTGGCGGGCTGCGGCCTGCTCACCACCGTCGGCGTCATCGTCGCGATGGACACCTTCGGCCCGGTCAGCGACAACGCACAGGGCATCGCCGAGATGTCCGGCGAGGTGGACGACGACGGCGCGCAGATCCTCACCGACCTGGACGCCGTCGGGAACACCACCAAGGCGATCACCAAGGGGATAGCCATCGCGACGGCCGTGCTCGCCGCGACCGCGCTCTTCGGCTCCTACGCGGACGCGGTGACGCATGCGCTGAGCGAGGTCTCCGACCAGGGCACCGGCCTGGTCATGGCCATGCTCGACTACGAGATCATCAGCCCCGTCACCCTGGTGGGCGTCATTCTCGGCGGCGCGACCGTCTTCCTGTTCTCCGGGCTCGCGATCGACGCGGTGACCCGTGCGGCCGGAGCGATCGTGTTCGAGGTGCGGCGCCAGTTCCGGGAGCACCCCGGCATCATGACGTTCGACGAGCGCCCGGAGTACGGCCGGGTCGTCGACATCTGCACCAAGGACTCCCTGCGTGAGCTCGCCACGCCCGGACTGCTGGCCGCGTTCGCACCGATCGCCGTGGGCTTCGGCCTGGGCGTCGGTCCGCTGGCGGGCTTCCTCGGCGGCGCGATCGGCGCAGGCGTCCTCATGGCGATCTTCCTCGCGAACTCGGGCGGCGCCTGGGACAACGCGAAGAAGATCGTCGAGGACGGACACTACGGCGGCAAGGGTTCCGAGGCGCACGAGGCGACGATCATCGGCGACACCGTGGGCGACCCCTTCAAGGACACCGCGGGCCCGGCGATCAACCCGCTCATCAAGGTGATGAACCTGGTGGCACTGCTGATCGCACCCGCCGTCGTGGCGATGTCCATCCCGGCCGATGCCAACCACGTGATCCGTATCGCGATCGCGGTGGCCGCGGCCGCGATCGCGCTCGGCGCTGTGGCCTGGTCGAAGGTTCGCGCGAACCGGGAGAACGGTGCGTCCGAGGAGAGCCTGGAGAAGGCGTCGGCCGCGGTCTGACGTCGAAGCGGCATGGCCGGCCACCCGATGGCCGGCCATGCCGGTGCGGTGACGCAGGTGCGTGCTGCCCACGAGGTCGACCGTCACTCCCGTCGTGAGTGCGGGAAGATGGCAGCGTGCCTGCCTCTCCTTCGGTGACCACCTCCGCCCCGCACGTCGACACCGCGCTCGTCGAGGCGCTGCGCGTCGACCTCGTTGCCGGCGGCTACGACGTCGACGGCATCGAGGACCTGCTCGGGCCCGTTGCCTCCGCGGCCCTGCATCGCGAACAGGTGCTGCCCGCCCGCCGGGTCGTGGCCCCTGTCTCCGCCAAGGATCCGCGCGCCGCGCTCGTCTCGCTCTTCCTGCTCGGCGGCGTCGTCCCGCGCTCCGAGCTCGACCGGGCGCTGCCCACGACGGGCACCGTCGGTGCGGAACGTCTCGGCCTGGTCCGGTGCGCCGGTGCCGAGCCCGGCGACGACGTCCGCGCCGCCGTCGACCTGTACCCCTACGCCGCCACTGACGCCTCGGGTGAGGTGCGCTGGTGGCTCGCCTCCGACCTCGGCGAGGCCGCAACGGGTTCCCGGCTCTCCGGTGACCACGTCCTCGGCGCCGGCGGAGCCTCGCTCACCCTCGCGCAGGTCACCACCCGCAACCCGGCCGCACGTGCGCTGGACATCGGCACGGGGTGCGGGATCCAGGCACTGCACGCCACCCGCCACGCGCAGGGTGTCGTCGCCACCGACCTCTCACGGCGTGCTCTCGCCTTCGCCGCGTTCAACGCGGCGCTCAACCTGGGTGCTGACGCCGGGAAGATCGACCTGCGTCAGGGCTCCATGCTGGAACCCGTCGCGGGAGAACACTTCGACCTCGTCGTGTCGAACCCTCCGTTCGTCATCACCCCGCACTCCGGTTCCGCCGGCGCGGCCGTGCGGGACGCGCTCGGTGACTACGAGTACCGCGACGGTGGCCGGGCCGGCGACGACCTGGTGCGTGACCTGGTGACGGGAGTCGGGCAGGTGCTGGCGCCGGGCGGTGTCGCGCAGATGCTCGTGAACTGGGAGCACCGGCGTGGCCAGGAGTGGCAGGAACGTGTCGGGGAGTGGCTCGACGTCGCCCACGACCGGTACGGGCTCGACGGATGGGTGATCCAGCGCGAGGTCCTCGACCCCGCCGAGTACGCGGAGACCTGGATCCGTGACGGCGGCACCACACCCGATCGTGAACCAGAGGCCTGGTCCGCCGCGTACGGCGCATGGCTGGACGACTTCGCGTCCCGCGACGTCGAGGCGGTCGGTTTCGGGATCGTCACGCTCCGCCGCCCGGGCGGCTGCGGCGCCCCGGCCGGCTCGCGGGTCGCGGGCGGGCCGCCCGCAGAGGCCGAGGCCGCCGACGACGGCAGGAGAAGGCTGCGCCGTCTGGAGGAACACACCGGATCGGTGCGCCAGCCCCTGGGCGGTCATCTCGGTGCGGTGCTCGCTGCACATGCGTGGCTCGCCACGCGCAGCGACGATGATGTGGCGGTAACCCGCCTCGTTTCGGCCCCCGATGTCACCGAGGAAAGATATCTGACACCTGGATCGGCGGATCCGAACGTCGTGATCCTGCGGCAGGGTGACGGGCTGGGTCGTGGCGTGCAGGCGTCGTCGCCGCTGGCCGCGCTCGTCGGGGCGTGCGACGGAGAACTGACCGTGGGCCAGATTATCGGCGCCCTGTCAGCGCTCTTCGAGGTCTCGGCCGACGACCTCGCCTCCGAGCTGCTGCCCGCCGTGCGCGGGCTCGTCCTGGATGGTTTCCTCGTTCCCGCGGCGAACGCCGGTGGTGATCGCCGTTGGTGAAGCGTCATCATTTGTTGTATCCAGTTTCACCCAAACTTGGGCCTGTTTCCGGTATGTAACGGCGGGTGGCGGGCATCCGCCAATTGACTCCAGCCCCAAGACAGGGGCATGGGCGGGCGATTATTTTCCTTGACGTGGAACTCGACCTGCGCCACCTGCGGATGGTGGTCGCCGTTGCCGAGTCCGGGAGTGTGACCAAGGCCGCCGCTGTCCTTGGCATCGCGCAGCCGGCTCTGACGGCGCAGCTGAACCGCATCGACCGTGCTCTCGGCGGAAGCGTCTTCGTGCGCGACCGCAACGGCGCGCGCTCGACCGAGCTCGGCGATCTGGTGCTACGCCATGCTCGTGTCCTGCTGCCCGCCATGGCCACACTCACCGACGATGTTCAACGACTGGTCAACTCCGCGGACGGCGATCCAGGGGCGCTTCGCGTGGGTGTCTCCGGCAGCGGCATCGGTGGTCTCTTCGTCAACCGGCTGCACTCGGCGTTGCCCGGAGCCGAGGTGACCACCGTCCTGCCCCGCCGCGGGGACGACCTGAGCGGCGCTCTCGCGTGCGGCACCATCGAGCTGGCCGTCACGGGCATGTGCTCCGACTCCCCGCCGCCGGCCTCCGAGTCGGTGACCTGGACGCGGGTGAGCACCGACCCGCTGTTCGTGCTCCTGCACGAGGGACACGAGTACGCCGACAAGCCGGAGGTGACGCTCGCCGAGCTCGCCGAGGAGCAGTGGCTCAGCGTGCCCGACCACAGCTGTCTGGAGTCCTGCTTCGTGTCCGCCTGCGTGCGCGCGGGCTTCGCGCCCAGCGCCGTCGGCGAGGCGGACTGGACCACTGCGGTCGACCAGGTGCGCACGGGACGCGCGGTGGCGCTGGTGGAGCCGGGGCAGCCGGACCCTCCCGGGGTCCGCTCCGTGCCGCTCACCGACGCGCCGCTGCGCCGCACGCACTACCTCGGCTGGCGCCGCGACGTGCGTGGACTGCTCGACACGGAGCTCATCGAGGACGCCGCGTTCCGCGCCCATCGTGACGCGGTGGCGCGCAGCCCCCAGTACGGTCTCTGGCTGGAGCGTCACCCGAACATCGGGTGACGTCCGGCCCGCGTCCGGCCCGCGTCCGGTCCGGTCAGGCGTTGCAGTCGGCGTTCACGTACCGCGTGATGCGTTTGCTCGTCGCGATCATGTCGTCCGTGTTGACCTTGGTCGAGGCGATCTGAGCGGCTTCGGCGATGCCCTCGGCGTCGCCCGCCTCCTCGGCCTCCAGCGCGTCGGCGATGGTGGCGTAGAACGTGTGGGCGGCACCCCAGTCCTTGGCGATCGCCTCCGGGACGTCGATCGACTCCATCGCGTCGCGCGCCTCGATGAAGCCCGAGCGGACGGACGCCGGCTCGTCCTCGGAGATGCCCGTCTGGGCGTTGGCCGCCTTGGCCCACGCGGTCTGGGCCGCCGCGCACTGCTGCGGTGAGGCGGCGGCGAGGTTCTGCCCGGAGTCGAAGTAGTTGGTGGTCCAGCCGACGCCGAGTCCGAGCACCACGGCCACGACCGCGGCGATGATCAGCACGGTCGGCTTGTCCGCGGCCCTGGGCAGTCCCTTGGCCAGGATGCGGCGCAGCCGCTTGCCCGATGGCTCGGCAGGTCCCGCCGCGGCCGTCCGGCCCGCGGGCCGCCTCCCGGCGGGGCGGCCCCGTTTCGACCGGCCGGCGCCGGCAGGGCCCTCGGGCTTGTCCGAGGGCCGATCCGTCGTCCGGTTGTCCGCGGGGTGGTCCTCGGCCGGTGCTGACCGGCGGCTCCGGCCACGGGCCGGTGGTTCGGCGATCGCGGGGAACGGCGATCCGGTACCGGTCGGCGCCGTCTGGTCCTTCGTGTCCGGCGTCGTCCCGGGTGGGGTGAGCGCGGTGTCCCCCGCCTCGCGCTGCTGCGTCGCGGCGTTGCTCCTGCGTCCGGCGCGCCCGGGCGTGCCCGAGGGCTTCCGGGACGGCTGGGCGTCCGCGCCCGTGCCGCCACCGCGCCGACGGCTGCGCCGGGCGGGAGGTTCTGTCGCGGCGACGGGCCCCCAGCCGGGTGCGCCGTCGTCTCCCGCACCATCGCCGCCCGGCCCTGCGGGAGGCGCGGCTCCGAACGGTGGGGCGGCGCCGGTGGCCCCTGCTTCCAGGGATGAGCCGGGCTCCGGGCCCGTCCGGCCGAACGGGGTGGCGGCCGCGGTCGCCGACCCGGCCTTCGTGGACGCCGTCGGCCACGGGCTCGACGGTGTGGGCTCCTGTTCCGTGCTCCCCTTCGCGAGGCTCTCGGCCCATTCCAGCGCCGACGGTTGTGGTGCCTCCTCGCCCGTCGCGAGGCGCTCGGCCCATTCCAGGGCATTGCTGGTGGGCGGGCCGCCGGCGCGTGCGCCGGATCTGCCGCCTCGCGAGCGCTTACGCCTTGTCGCCATGACTCGCGAGGATACCCGGGTCGCCGGGTGGGGCAGGAGGGCTGAACGGCACGAATCCCTACTGCGGCGGGTGAAATCAGGCGCGGATCGGTCCGGCGGGTATCGCGTGGGTCACACCTGGAACGCTGCCGTGCCGGCCCAGACCATGACGACGAGGGCGAGCAGCAGGCCCGCCAGGATCCCCGCCATGGACCAGTTGCGGGCTGCCCGGGCAGCGGTCCAGGCGCCTTGCCTGTCGCCGGCCATCCAGCGCGGCGCGACGCGCGCGGAGAAGATCAGGGCGAGAAGCCCGGCGGGCGGGCAGAAGACGAAGGTGGTGAGCAGGGCGAGCCAGAGATAGGTGCGCGGCTGTGCATCCGGCGGGACGACGACGACTGGAACGGTCATGACGATCTCCCCTGAGCGTGGTGGGAGAACTTACACCTATTTCGGGTTTTTGTTGAATGTACAGGTCAGGGGATGATCGGGTTCGCTCGTCGCCGCCGTCCGGTACGCCGAAGGTGAGGTGCGAGAAGGGTCAACGGTTCGCCGTCGATGGATTCCATAAAGTCTCCGTATGACCTGAGTGCTATCTGGGCACGGTCAAGTCCTGCCTCTAGTGTGATTTCGGGTGAAACTCACCCAGGAACCCCCACACAAGGAGTAGCTGGACATGAGACGAACACGCACCAGGGCGTTCCTCGCAGCCACCGCTGCGACGACGCTCGTCGGCGGAGTCTGGACCGCCGCCGTCGCAAACGCCTCACCGGTACCCGCACCCGACTCCGGTGTCATCGACAAGTACGAGCCCGGGCTCCTGCGCGCGATGGAGCGCGACCTGGGCCTCGAGGCGCCCGAGGCCGTCGAGCTCATGGAGTTCCAGGCCGGCGCGAACAACACCGCCGACCGCCTGGCCAAGACCCTGGACGACTCCTACGCCGGTGCCTGGCTCGACGGTGCCGACGCGGTGACCGTCGCCGTGACCGACACCGCGGACGTCGCGGCCGTCGAGAAGGCCGGGGCGGAGGCCGTCGTCGTCGACCACTCGCTCGACGCGCTGGACGCCTGGAAGGCCGACCTGGACGACGTGCTCGCGGACACGAAGGGCGTCCCGTCCTTCTACGTGGACGTGGAGAGCAACCAGGTGGTCATCGACGTCAACCGGGGCGCACGGGCCAAGGCGGCCAAGGCGGTGCGGAAAGCCGGCATCCCGGCTGACGCCGTGACCTACGAGGTCACCGACGCGCAGCCCCAGACGCTCATGGATGTCATCGGTGGCAACGCCTACTACATCAACGGCAGCTCCCGCTGCTCGGTCGGCTTCGCGGCGACCGGCGGCTTCGTCTCCGCGGGCCACTGCGGGAGCGTGGGGGACAGCACCACCTCGCCGTCGGGCACGTTCACGACGTCGAACTTCCCGGGGAGCGACTACTCGTACGTCGACGTGGCGTCGGGGAACACCCCGATCGGTGCCGTCAACGACTACGCGGGCGGCACGGTCAACGTGTCCGGGTACTCCGCGGCGGGCGTCGGCACCTCGGTGTGCCGGTCCGGCTCGACCACGGGCTGGCACTGCGGCACGATCCAGGCGCTCAACGCCACGGTGACCTACTCCCAGGGCTCCGTCTACGGCCTGATCCGCACCAACGTGTGCGCCGAGCCCGGTGACTCCGGCGGTTCGCTGCTCGCCGGCACGCTCGCGCAGGGCATGACCTCGGGTGGCTCCGGCAACTGCACCAGCGGTGGCACCACCTACTTCCAGCCGGTGGGCGAGGCGCTGTCGGCCGCGGGGGTCTCCCTCATCACCAACGGCGGTGGCGGTGGCGGCGGCGGTGGCAGTGACTGCTCCGGTTACGAGTCCTCGTTCTCCGGCTCGCTCTCGTCAGGTCAGTCGTACGCGCACCCGTACTTCTACTCGGGCGCCGGCTCGCACGCGGGCTGCCTCGACGGTCCGAGTGGCACGGACTTCGACCTGTACCTGCAGCGGTGGAACGGCAGCAGCTGGAGCACTGTCGCGCAGGGCATCACGTCGTCGTCCCACGAGGAGGTCACGTACTCGGGATCGTCCGGCTACTACCGCTGGGTCGTGGACGCCTACTCGGGCTCCGGGTCCTACACGGGCGGCTACGACGCCCCGTGATCCGAGTGGTTCCGTGTCTCGTCACGACCACGTGACCTGACACGGCGTACCCGGTCGGGCGGCAGCACGGTGCGCGAGCGCCGTGCTGCCGCCGTGCCCGGCGGGCACGGCGGACGCGGTGCGGTCGTCCGTCGTTCCGGCCGGTCGGCGTCCCGGCGGCCAGCGGTCGGAGGTCGGAGGTCAGCGTTCCGGTGGCTCCGGCGTCCGTCGTTCCGTAGGTCGCGGTGGTCGGGGTGGTCAACGTCCCGTCGGCTCCAGGGGAATCCTGACCTCCATGGTGGTCCCGTCCCCGTCGGGCCGGTCGGTGACGGTCACCTCACCGCCATGGGCCGTGACGATCGCTGCGACGATCGCAAGCCCCAGACCCGTCGAGCCGTGGGAGTGACCGCGGGCGCGGTCGCCCCGGGTGAAGCGCTGGAACAACGTGGAGCGCAGGTCCGCCGGAATGCCGGGGCCGTCGTCGGACACTGCCACGACGGCGGTCGCCCGGTCCGCGGGCTCGTCCGGGACCCGCCCCGTGCCCGTGGGCGCCGACGGCGTTCGCTCGGTGCGGACCGACACCACGACGCGGGTCCCCGCCGGTGTGTGCATCCGCGCGTTGCCCAGCAGGTTCGCGAAGACCTGACGGAGCCGTGCCTCGTCGCCCGGCACCACCGCCTCGGGCGGGCCCGCCTCGGCGTCGTCGCCGGCGTCGTCCCCGGACCCGCCGGAGGGGTCGCAGGGCAGGTCCAGCTCCCACGTGTGGTCCGGACTCGCAGCGTGGGCGTCCGAGACGGCGTCCGCCGCGAGCGCCACCAGGTCCACGGGTTCCCGCTCCAGGGGGCGCCCGGCGTCCAGGCGGGCGAGCAGCAGGAGGTCGTTCACGAGCCCTCCCATGCGCTGGGACTCTGCCTCGATCCGTGTGAGGGCGTGGTCGACGTCGGCGCCGGGGCGCCTGGCGAGTTCCGCGTACCCGCGCACGGAGGCGAGGGGCGTGCGCAGTTCGTGCGACGCGTCGGCGACGAACTGGCGGACCTGGGACTCGGAGTCGTGTCGTGCGGTCAGGGCCCGTTCCACGTGTCCCAGGAGCCGGTTGAGGGCGGCGCCGACCTTGCCGGCCTCGGTGCGTTCGTCGGTGTGGCTGCTGGGGACGCGGGGTATCGCGCCGACCTCGCCGCGGGCGAGTTCCAGGTCGGAGGCGTTCACGGCGGCGGCGGCGACCTCGTTCAGGGGGCGGAGGGAGCGTCGCACGAGCCAGGTGCCGGCGGCCGCGGCAAGGGCGATGCCGCTCGCGCCGATCACGAACTCGACGGCGACGTACCTGGTCAGGGTGCCGGTCACGTCGCTGGTGGGCATGGCGATGATGGAGGGCTCGCCCTGGGACGTAGTGGTCGCGACCGCGCGGTAGGCGCCGAGGTCGGGGACGTCGACGGGGTGGGGCCGGTCGTCGGCGGGGACGGTCTGGAGCGTTGTGATCTGTTCCTCGGTCAGGGTGCTGAAGGCGCCCTCGCCGGTGAGATATCCGGCGCGGGAGACCTCGCCGTCGGTGTAGACGATCACAAGTGTTCCGGCGTTCTGGCCGAGCCAGGGTGCGGACGGCGTCTCCGTGGCGTCCGTGTCAGGTGAGGTCCGGTCCGGAAGCTGCATGCGGTCCCGGACGCGCTGCGGCGGAGGGTTGGCCGCGCGCCGGGAGGCCTCGGTGAGCTCGGTGTCGAGCTGGTCGGTGAGCTGGGAGCGCAGCGCGAAGGTCGAGGCGATCCCGACCACGAGGGTGAACGCGAGCAGTACGAGCAGCAGTGTCGCGACGAGGCGCGCCCGCAGGGTGGCGGGCAGGAGGGTCATGCGTCGCCGCCGTCGGTCCCGGCGGCGGGCTTGAGGACGTACCCCACCCCGCGCAGGGTGTGGATCATCGGTTCGCGTCCCTTGTCGACCTTGCGCCTGAGGTAGGAGATGTACAGCTCGACGATGTTGGCGCGTCCGCCGAAGTCGTAGCTCCACACGTGGTCGAGGATCTGTGCCTTGGACAGCACCTTGCGGGCGTTGCGCATGAGGTAGCGCAGCAGTTCGAACTCGGTCGCGGTGAGGCGGATCGCCTCCCCGTCCCGGGCGACGTCGTGGGATTCCTCGTTCAGGACGAGGTCGCCCACGACGAGGGCGGGCTCCGGCCGGATCGGCGAGGCTCCCGCCCGGCGCAGGAGTCCGCGCAGGCGGGCGACCACCTCTTCGAGACTGAACGGCTTGGTGACGTAGTCGTCGCCGCCGGCGGTGAGACCGGCGATGCGGTCCTCCACGGAATCCTTCGCGGTGAGGAACAGAACGGGCATGTCGTGGCCGCTCGCGCGAAGGCGGCCCAGCAAGGACACGCCGTCGGAGTCGGGCAGCATGACGTCCAGGACCAGCAGGTCGGGCGCCGCTTCGCGGACGGCGGCAGTCGCCGCCGCGGCGGTTCCGGCGGTGGACACCTCCCAGCCCTCGTACCGCAGCGTCGCCGCGAGAAGTCCGGCGATGTTGGGTTCGTCGTCGACCACCAGCACGCGCAGCGCCGAGCCGTCCGGGCGGGTCAGGTGCGGGCTTCCGAGCGCCGGGACGGTCGTGCCGCTCGGCGGCGTGGCGGTGGTCATGGCTTCCAGTCTGCTTCCCCGCATCCATGCCCGCTGTGGCGGACCTGTGTCCACGCTGTGTCTTCCCGGGTGCGAGCCGGTCGTCGACGCCCGGACGCCAGGTGGCTCGCCTACTGTGGGCCCGTGGCAGTCCCCACGACGCAGCAGGTTTCCCGTGTCCGGCTCGGTGGCCGGAGGCGTGCCGCCGCACGCGTGGGAGCGGCGGCGGTCACGCTGATCTCCGTGCTGGGCGTGTGGGCGGTCTGGCGGGTGATGGTCGTCACGGGGCTGGGCCAGCAGACCGAGGAGGCCGCGCTCGACGGCGCGGGCCGTTTCCAGGGCGCGTTCGCGCCTCTTGCCGATCCGGTGCTGCGGCTCGGCGAGCTGCGCTGGCTGGTGGCGGGGTCTCTCGTGGCGGTGGCCGTGGCGCTGGCGCGTCGCCGCCCGCTGGTGGCGGTGCAGGTGGCGGTCCTGATCGCGGGGGCCAACGTGACGACTCAGGTGGTCAAGGCCGACGTGCTGTACCGGCCGGACCACCTCGTGGGGTGGAACAGCGGTGTCAACACGCTGCCCAGCGGACACACCACGGTGGCCGCGTCGGTCTGGGCGGGTCTGCTGCTGGCGGTGCCGCGCGGGTGGCGGCCGGTGGTGGCGCTGGGAGGTGCGGCGGCGACGTCGGCGATGGGGGTCGCCACGATCGTGGACCGCTGGCACCGGCCGTCCGACGTCGTGGCCGCACTGCTCGTGGTGCTCGCCTGGGCCGCGCTGATCTGCGCCCTGACCCCCCGCTCCGCGGCCGACCAGCCCACGGAGGCAGGCGGCGGGTTCACCGTGACCGTGGCGGTCCTGCTCGGTGTCGTCGCGCTCGTCACCGGGGTCGTGGCGGTGCCGGCGATCGCGACGGTGGCCGGATTCGGCCCGCTGCCGACGTCGGGAATGATGACGGCGTACGCCGGAGCAGTCCTCGCGGTGATCTCGGCGAGCCTGGGGACGACGGCGGTGCTCCTGGTGGTCCGCCAGGCGACGGCCCGCTCACGCTGACCGCCCGGCGCGGTTCCCTGCGCCAGGCCGATGCGGGCGGTAGTGTCTGGAGGCCACCCGTGGCGTACCGTGGGTTCGCCGGTGCCGCACGTCGACGTGGCGGCCCGGACCGCCCAACGCCACGCCGACCGCCAGGAAGCAGGAACGGATCTCGGATGCCCCAGCCACGCAAGCTCGTGATCGTCGAGTCGCCCACGAAGGCTCGCAAGATCCAGGGCTATCTCGGCGACGACTTCGAGGTCGAGGCCAGCGTGGGGCACATCCGCGACCTCCCGCAGCCGCGCGAGCTGCCCGCCGAGATGAAGAAGGGGCCGTACGGCAAGTTCGCGGTCGACGTCGACAACGGGTTCGACCCGTACTACGTGGTGCACGCGGACAAGAAGAAGAAGGTCACCGAGCTCAAGCGGGCGCTCAAGGAGGCCGACGAGCTCTACCTCGCCACCGACGAGGACCGCGAGGGCGAGGCGATCGCCTGGCATCTGATCCAGGAGCTGAAGCCGAAGGTCCCGGTCAAGCGGATGGTGTTCCACGAGATCACCCGCGAGGCGATCATGCGGGCCCTGGAGAACACCCGGGAGCTGGACCAGGACCTGGTGGACGCCCAGGAGACGCGTCGCATCCTCGACCGTCTGTACGGGTACGAGGTCTCTCCCGTGCTCTGGCGCAAGGTGGGCAAGGGCACCTCCGCCGGGCGCGTCCAGTCGGTCGCGACGCGACTCGTCGTCGAGCGCGAACGTGAGCGCATGGCGTTCGTTTCCGCCGCCTACTGGGACGTGACGGGGACGTTCGCGCAGGCGGACGACGCCGGTCAGCCCGCGTTCCGCGCCCGGCTCGCCCAGCTCGGCGGGGACCGGGTGGCCACGGGCCGCGACTTCGACGACCGGGGCCGGCTGAAGGGCCGCACCGGTGTGATCCAGCTCGACGAGGCCGCCGCGACGGCCGTCGTCGGCGGGCTCGACGGCGCCGACTTCCAGGTCAAGAGCCTGGAGACCAAGCCGTACACGCGGCGCCCGGCGGCGCCGTTCACGACCTCCACCCTGCAGCAGGAGGCGGGCCGCAAGCTGCGGATGAGTTCCCGGCAGACCATGCGTACCGCGCAGGCGCTGTACGAGAACGGGTACATCACCTACATGCGTACCGACAGCCCGTCGCTGTCGAAGGAGGCCACGGACGCGGCGCGCCGCCAGGCGGCCGAGCTGTACGGCGCGGAGTACGTGCCCGGGTCGCCGCGGCTGTACCAGTCCAAGAGCAAGGGTGCCCAGGAGGCGCACGAGGCGATCCGCCCTGCCGGTGACTCCTTCCGCACCCCGGCGCAGGTGGCCGGGGAACTCGCCGGTGACCAGTTCCGGCTGTACGAGCTGATCTGGAAGCGCACGGTCGCCTCCCAGATGGCCGATGCCAAGGGGTCGACCGCGACCGTCCGGCTCGGCGCGCAGGTGGCGGGGTCGGCTCCGGCGCACGCGGGTAGCGAGGCGGTGTTCAGCGCGTCCGGGACCGTGATCACGTTCCGTGGGTTCCTCGCCGCCTACGAGGAGTCCCGGGACCTGGACCCGGACGCCGAGAGCGCGGACGGTGCGCGCAAGGCGTCGTCGGGACGGAACGGCGCGAAGGACGACACCGAGACGCGCCTGCCGACGATGGCCGAGGGCGACACGCTGACCGGCCGTGACCTCGCCGCCGAGGGGCACACGACGTCGCCGCCCGCCCGCTACACCGAGGCGTCTCTGGTCAAGGCGCTGGAGGAGCGCGGCATCGGACGTCCCTCCACGTACGCCGCGATCATCTCGACCATCCAGGACCGTGAGTACGTGTGGAGCCGCGGGCAGGCGCTCGTGCCGACCTGGCGCGCGTTCGCCGTCGTGCGGCTCCTGGAGCGGCACTTCGTCCGGCTGGTCGACTACGACTTCACGGCAGCCATGGAGGCGGACCTCGACGAGATCGCCGCCGGTGACCGCCACCGTGTGGCGTGGTTGCGGGAGTTCTACTTCGGGGAGGAAGCCCCCGGCGTCGACGACGTCGACGGAACGTCGGACTCCGAAGGCGTCGACGCGCACGGCGGGGGGCTGCGTGACCTGGTCGAGCACCTTGGGGAGATCGACGCGGCAGCGATCAACTCCGTGGACATCGGCGAGGGGATCCGGGTGCGCGTGGGCCGCTACGGCCCGTACCTGGAGGACACGCAGGCACAGGTGGCCGACGGGGAGAAGCCCGTCCGGCCCCGCATTCCCGACGACGTCGCCCCCGACGAGATGACGGTCGCCAAGGCGCGTGAACTGTTCGCCGCCGGAGCCGACGACGGCCGGGTGCTCGGCGACGACCCCGGTACCGGGCATCCGATCGTGGCGAGGAACGGCCGCTTCGGGCCGTACGTGACCGAACAGCTCCCGGAGCCGGACCTCGACCCGGACCTGTCCGCCGCGGCGCGGAAGCGGGCGCTCGCGAAACTGCCGAAGCCGCGGACCGCCTCCCTGTTCAAGGACATGACGCTGGACGGCATCACGCTCGACGACGCGCTGCGCCTGCTCTCGCTGCCGCGTGTGGTCGGCGTCGACCCGGAGAGCGGCACGGAGATCACCGCGCAGAACGGGCGCTACGGGCCCTACCTCAAGAAGGGCACGGACTCACGGTCCCTGGCCACCGAGGAGTCCCTGTTCAGCGTCACGCTGGACGAGGCGCTCGAGCTGTACAAGCAGCCCAAGCGCCGCGGACGTGCCGCCGCGGCGCCGCCGCTGCGCGAGCTCGGCGAGGATCCGACCAGCAAGAAGCCGATCGTCGTGAAGGACGGCAGGTTCGGACCGTACGTGACCGACGGCGAGACGAACCGGACGCTTCCCCGCGACCTCACGCCCGATTCCATCACCCCGGAGCGCGCGATCCAGCTGCTGGAGGAGAAGCGGACGCAGGCGCCGAAGAAGAAGACCGCGCGGAAGCCCGCCGCCAAGAAGACGACCACGAAGAAGCCGGCGGCCAAGAAGTAGCCGCCGCGGAGGGCACGCTGTCGGTGTCAGCGTTCCGCACTAGTGTTGCGAGCGTGAGCACACCGGGATTCTTCATCTCCTTCGAGGGCGGCGACGGCGTCGGGAAATCCACCCAGGCACGTCTGCTGGGCGACTGGCTGGCCGACCTGACCGGCCGCGAGGTCGTGCTCACCCGTGAGCCCGGGGGCACCGACCTGGGCAAGGAACTTCGCGCCGCCGTCCTGCACGGCCAGGACATGGGGCCCCGGGCGGAGGCGCTGCTCTACGCGGCGGACCGCGCGCACCACGTGGAATCCCTGATCCGTCCCGCCCTGCACCGTGGTGCCGTGGTCATCACCGACCGCTACCTCGACTCGTCGGTCGCCTACCAGGCGGGCGGGCGCACGCTCGGGGAACGCGACGTCGAGCGGCTGTCGCTGTGGGCCACGGACGGTCTGCTCCCGGATGCCACCGTTCTGCTGGACCTCGATCCCGTCGCCGCCGCCGGGCGGCGCACCGCCACCGGCGAGGCACCCGACCGGCTGGAGCGCGCGGGCGACGAGTTCCACCGTCGCACCCGGGACGCATACCTGCGCCGTGCCGGCACCGACCCGGACCGCTGGATCGTCGTGGACGGGGCCAGGCCCGTGGAGGACATCCAGGCACAGATCCGGGTGGACGTCGCCGCCCGTCTCGGGCTGACGCCCGTGGTGACCGAGGCGGTCACCGAGGCCGCGCCCACCACGGAGGCCGCGCCCACCACGGAGACCGCACCCACCACGGAGACCGCACCCACCACGGAGACCGGCGAACCGGCCCGCGACGCGACGGACTCGCGGGAGGAGAAGGCGTGAGCGTCTGGGACGAGGTCGTGGGCCAGGAGTCGGCCGTGTCCATGCTCAGCACGTCGGCGACTCGTGCGGAGGCGATGACCCACGCCTGGCTGCTCACCGGTCCGCCCGGGTCAGGACGTTCCGTGGCGGCCCGTGCCTTCGCGGCCGCGCTGCAGTGCGAACAGGGCGGATGCGGCTCCTGCCATGCCTGTACGACGGCGCTGGCCGGCACCCACCCCGACGTGACCCTCCTGGCCACCGACAAGGTCGTCATCACGATCGACGAGGTCAGGGACCTGGTCGGCACGGCTGCCCGCACCCCGACGCTGGGCCGGTGGCGGGTGATCATCGTCGAGGACGCCGACCGGATGGCCGAGCGGACCACGAACCTGCTGCTCAAGTCGATCGAGGAGCCGCCCCCGCACACGGTGTGGGTGCTGTGCGCCCCGTCCGTGCAGGACGTGCTGCCCACGATCCGCTCGCGTTGCCGGGCGGTGGTGCTGCGCGTACCGCCTGCCGATGCCGTCGCCGATCTCCTGGTGCGGCGCGACGGAGTCGACCCCGCCGTCGCGCTGACCGCGGCCCGCGCGGCCCAGAGTCACGTGGGGATGGCGCGGCGTCTCGCGCGGGACGCGGGAGCCCGGGAACGGCGCTCCGCCGTGCTCGACGTCGCACGCCGGATCCGTGGCGTGGGAGATGCCGTCCTGGCTGCCGGTGAGCTGGTCGACGTGGCCAAGGCGGAGGCCGCGGCAGCCACCGAGGAGCGGGACGCCGCCGAGAAGGCGGAACTGCTCCGCGCGCTCGGCGTCGCCGACGGCGAGACCCTGCCACCCAAGCTGCGTTCCCAGGTGAAGCAGCTCGAGGAGGGCCAGAAGCGCCGCGCCACCCGCCGCCAGCGTGACGTGCTGGACAGGGCCATGCTCGACCTGCTGTCCCTCTACCGGGACGTGCTCGTGGTGCAGCTCGGCGCCGACGTCGACCCGGTCAACACCGAGCACGCCGGCATCGTCCGCGACCTCGCCCGCGACTCCACCCCCGAGCAGACGATCCGGCGCATGGACGCCATCGCCGTTGCCCGACAGCGTCTCGACGGCAACGTGGCGCCGCTGCTCGCGTGTGAGGCCATGACGATCGCGCTGCGTCCGCAGGGCTGATCGATCCGGTATCAACGTCCTGTCTTGTCCGGAATGAGCGTGGCTCGCTAGGCTCGCGGCTCGGCTTCCCTCTGAGGCCGGAACCCAAAAACTGAAGGAGCCACCGTCGCGATGCGGATCCTGCTGCTCGTCTCAGCATTCAACGGTTTGACCCAACGTGTGTGGTGCCATCTGCGAGAGCATGGCCATGACGTGGGTGTCGAGCTGGCCGGAACCTTCGACGAGCCGCGTGAGCTCGTCGCTGCCGTCGAGTCCGCGGCACCGGACCTGATCCTGTGCCCGTTCCTCAAGCACCGGGTGCCCGAGGCGGTCTGGCGCAAGTACCCGACCGTCGTCGTGCACCCCGGGCCCGTGGGAGACCGGGGGCCCTCGTCCCTCGACCACGCGATCCTCGACGGTCGTGAGCAGTGGGGCGTCACGGCGCTCTCCGCCGTCGAGGAGATGGACGCAGGTCCCATCTGGTCGTCGAACGTTTTCGACATGCCCGCGGAACCGATCTCCAAGGCGGCCCTGTACAACAGCAGGGTCGCGGACGCCGCGATGGCCTGCGTGGAGGAGGTGCTGCGCAAGGTCGACGACGGCGACCTGCCGCTGGACGCCGACCAGTGCCTCCGGGTCGTGCCGGACACCGGTGAGCGTCCCCTCCTGCGACGCAAGGAGTTCGAGATCGACTGGGCGGAGCCGGCCGACGTCCTGGCCCGCCGTGTGGCCGCGGCCGACAGCGCCCCCGGCGCCCCCGCCGACGTGCAGGGCCTCCGGGTCTGCCTGTTCGACGCCGCCGCCTCCGAGGTCGAGACGGGGGCGGAACCCGGGACCGTCGTCGGCCACAACCTCGACGCCGTCGCCATCGCCTGTGGCGTCGGAACCCTCTGGGTGGGCTACGCCGCCACGTTCGCCGGACGCCGCGGCACCAAGCTGCCCGCCTCCCGCGTGATCGAAGCGAGCCGGACCCCGTACCTGAAGGTTCCCGACGCGCTCGCGGAGACCTCCTACGTCCGCGACGAGCACGTCGGGTATCTGACGGTTCGCTCCTACAACGGGGCGATGTACGCCGAGCAGTGCCGGCGGGTCACCAGTGCCGTCGAGAAGGCCCTCACCGAGGACACCAAGGTCCTGGTGCTGCGAGGAACCGAGCACGCGTTCTCGAACGGCATCCACCTCGGAGTGATCGACGCCGCCCCCGACCCGGCAGCCGAGGCGTGGGAGAACATCTGGGCGATCGACGAGTTGTGTCTCGCACTGGCGAACGCCGACCAGCTCACCATGTCCGCGTTCACGGCGAACGCCGGCGCCGGTGGCGTGATGGCAGGTCTGTGCACCGACGTCACGGTCGCCCGCGACGGCGTGGTGCTGAACCCGTACTACGACATGGGCATCTTCGGCTCCGAGCTGCACTCGTGGTCGCTGCCGCAGCGGGTCGGCACGCAGCGGGCCGAGACGCTGCTGCACCGGAAGCTGCCGATCTCCGCGACGGAGGCGGACCGGATCGGGATGATCTCCGGCGTCGGGCCGCGGGACATGGTGGCCTTCGACGAGTGGCTCGGCGAGACCGCGCGCGGCTATGCCGAGCCGGCGACGCTCGCGACGATGCTCGCGCGCAGTGCCGAGCAGCGTGCGCGGTCCAAGCCGCTGTCGTACTACCAGACCGTCGAACTCGCGGAGATGGCGCGGGACTTCTTCGACGACCGGAACGGCTTCGCGGACCTGCGCAAGCGCTTCCTGTCCAAGGCGGCGCCGGAGGTGACCCCGGCCAAGCTGCGGTTCGGCTGAGGCCGAGGCCGAGGAAGTGCCAACGCAACCAAGCGCACTTCCGCTGCTGATCGCGGGGTGATGCGCACATCCTGGGCGTAGCGGACGCGCCTCGTTCCCGACCGGCGCGTCCCACCCGATCCCAGGAGGGCTGACGCCATGAAGGATGCAGTTGGCAGGAGCGCACCGCGCATCGCGGCGGTGGCGGGAGCGGGTGTCGCGCTCGCCCTGGCGGCCGTCACCACCGCGGCCTCCGCGTCCGCCGCCGTGCCGCCGCCCGAGGCACGGGGCGTGGCCGTGGGGGTGGGGGCCGAGGTACGGGCGGCCGGTCCGGGCGTACGGCCCGCGCCGGCGGGCCGGTCGGCCGCGAACGGCGGAGGCGTGACCGGGCACGACGACTTCCTGGTCCTCGTGCCCGGTCAGACGCGGCGTGGCCTGCCGCCCGGGGTCCGGCTCGGGGACGATGCCACGGTGGCGGGCGGTGCGTGGACGCCCGCGGAGGGTCTGCTGTACGTGGTGACACTCGGGTCCAGCACCTGCCCGCGGACGGCGGAGCCGGCGGCGCGCGACACGATGACGGGCGCCGGGCTGGCCGCGGATCGCGAGGTGGGCGACATCGACGTCACGCTGTCGCAACCGCCGCTCGAATCCGTCTGTACGACGGACTGGGTGCCGACCACCACCGTCGTCGCGGCCCCCGAGGGGACGGACGACGGACGGACGGTGCGCCTCCGGATCGGCCCGGTCGGGAAGGTCGAGCTGCCCCCGCGTCCGGCGCGCGGCGAGGCGGGTCCCGCGGCGTGGATCTCCTTCGCGGACTGACACCCTTCCCGCAGGTGCCGTGCCGTGCCGCCTGCCCGAACCCGGCCCGCCGTGGGTTCTTTCGCGCACCGTGCAAGCCGCCCGGTCCTGGTGACATGTGAAGGGTGGGTGGCGCTCCGGAGTGTGGGCCGGAGTGCCACCCACCACATCTGTCCGTGACGACGTCGGGACCGCTCCGGCGGCCGCGGCCCGGCCGGGCCGCGGCCGCTGCGGCAACCCCGTCGCTGTCGGTGGCTCATGGAAGGATCGCAGCATGAAGAGGACGACGGGCGTCCGAGAGGCGCGGTACGCCGGCCTGGCCGGCGCAGTTCTGGCGTGCGTCCTGCTGGCGGGCTGCGCCGGCGCGGACACGACGGGGGGTGGGGACGGCGCCTCGGGGGACGAGCAGACCGGGGTCGCCACGCCGTCGGACACCGCCACGCCGTCGGACACGGCCACGCCGTCCGGCACGGGTGACGAGGAGGACGACATGGACGACGAAGCGCGCAACGCGAGGCCGACGATCGAGGCCACGGAGATCGACCCCCTGGAGGCCGGCGCGACGGGCAGAGGGCTGCCCGAGAGCGTGAAGGGAAGCACCTCGTCCCCGGCCGGTGCCGCCTGGTCGCCGGAGGCGGGCCTGATCTACGTCGTGACGAACGACTCCAGCTCCTGCCCGGTCATCGCCGAACCGACGGCGTCGCGCAGCGACGGTGACGTCGTCGTCGGCCTGCTGCCCAGGAAGCCGGGCATGTGTACGGCGGACTGGGTGCCCACCACGAGCGTCGTGCAGGTGCCGGACGGTGTCGAGGACGGCGCGGAGGTGGTGGTCAGGATCGGTGACAAGGGGACCCTGAACCTGCCGGCTCGCGAGGCCGACGGCGAGCCCGGACCGATCGCGTGGGTGGCGAGCTGAGAGCGCTCCTGGCGTTGCCGGGACACGTCGTGAGGGTGCGGTGAATCCTGCCGTGCCGGGGCGAGTCACGGTCGTGATTTTCGATAGGTTGTCCAGGTGATCCGCCCAGCCCGACGCCCCGCGGCCACCGTCGCCTGCCTGCTCGTGCCCGTCCTGCTGCTCGCAGCGTGTGCGGTACCACCGAAGAACCAGGTGGCGCTCGAGGATGTGGGGAAGTCCAGCAGCGCGACGGAGGGGAGTTCTGCCGCGGCATCGGGCGCTCCCGACGGCTTCGAGGACTTCTACACCCAGCCGGTCGAGTGGAGCGACTGCGGCGGCTTCGAGTGCGCCACCGTCGACGCCCCGCTCGACTGGCACGAGCCCGGCGCCGGCAGCATCGAGATCGCGATGAAGAAGCTGCCTGCCACCACCGACGACCCGCAGGGGTCCCTCCTGGTCAATCCCGGGGGGCCAGGCGCCTCCGGCATCGGGCTCGTGGAGTCGACCAGCAACTTCGGCTTCCGCCTGCGCGCCGCGTTCGACATCGTCGGGTTCGACCCGCGCGGTGTGGGCCAGTCCACGCCGGTGACCTGTGTGGACGATGAGACGAAGGACGAGTTCCTCACCACCGACTACCCGGAAACGGACAAGGGCATCGCCCAGCAGATCGAAGCCATCCGCCAATGGGGCAAGGCGTGCGCCGAGAACACCGGCGACCTGCTCGGCAACGTCGACACGCAGAGCGCGGCACGTGACATGGACATGCTGCGCGCGGTCCTGGGCGACGAGAAGCTGAACTATCTCGGCTACTCCTACGGCACCCAGCTGGGCGCCACCTACGCGGGTCTCTTCCCCGGCAACACGGGCAGGCTCGTGCTCGACGGCGCCATCGACATCACGCTCTCGCCGGACCAGGTGGCCGCGGAACAGGCCGTCGGCTTCGAGAACGCGCTGCGCGCCTACGTGGAGGACTGCCTCGCCGGGCCCGACTGTCCCCTCGGCGGCTCGGTCGACCTCGGACTGCAGCAGATCAGGGCGATGGTGAACGATGCCGCGGCGCACCCCATCGCCACCTCCTCCGGCCGGTCGGTGACGAAGAACCTCGCGTTCTACGGGGTCGCCATGCCGCTGTACAACGAGGCCAACTGGTCGTACCTGACCACGGCGCTGCGGGAGATCTTCTGGGAGGGCAGGGGCGACACGCTCCTGCTGCTCGCGGACAGCTACAACGACCGCAACGCCGACGGCAGCTTCAGCTCCAACAGCGAGGAAGCCTTCCGGGCGATCAACTGCGCCGACGACCGCGCCACCGAGGACCTCGACAAGATGAAGCAGCTCGCAGCCGACATCGTGGCCGAGGCACCCACCCTTGGCGAGTCCTTCGGCTACTCGGGCATCGGCTGCGCCGACTGGCCGTACCCGCCCGCGAAGAAGGAGTTCGACGTCCACGCGAAGGGGGCGGCACCGATCATGGTCATCGGAACCACGAACGACCCCGCGACCCCATACCGCTGGTCGAAGGCTCTCGCCGGAACCCTCGACTCCGGGTTCCTCGTCACCTACGAGGGCGAGGGCCACACGGCCTACGGCCGTTCCAACGAGTGCATCGACGGCGCCGTGGAGGACTACCTCGTGGACGGCGAGGTCCCGGACGGCGCACTGACCTGCTGAAGGCCGTGTCCGACGGCGGTCGTGGCAGGGTGGGGCGCTCGCGCGAGACGGTTCGGCCGGCCGGTCCACTCGTCATGAGCCCCTCGACGTAGATCACATCCGATTCGCTTTGGTGACTCGGCCCCACGTCAGGTACTGTTGTGGCCGCTGCCAGGTGGCTCGCCACCGGGACGCAACGCCGCCTTAGCTCAGTCGGTAGAGCGGTTCACTCGTAATGAACAGGTCGACAGTTCGATTCTGTCAGGCGGCTCCAGGGCGAAAGCCCGGACCAAGCCCCCGATGTCCATGACATCGGGGGCTTCGTCGTCTCAGGCCACCGTGCGGAACGTGCGCCGGTATTGCGTCGGCGTGACGTCCAGCGCCGCCTGCATGTGCGCCCGCAACGACTGTGCAGTACCGAAGCCGCAGCGTGCGGCGATCCGTTCCACGGCAAGGTCCGTGTCCTCCAGGTACTGGCGGGCCGCGTCCACCCGCTCCCGTATGAGCCACTGTCCCGGGCTCTCGCCGGTTTCCTCGCGGAACCTGCGGGTGAAGGTCCGGACGGACATCGCGGCGTGTGCGGCCATCTCGGCGAGCGTGGGGGGCCGGTCGAGTCGTCGCAGGATCCAGGCTCGCGTGGCGGCGGTGCCGGGACCCCGGGCGTCAGGCACGGGGCGCTGGATGTACTGCGCCTGACCGCCGTCGCGATGCGGAGGCACGACCGTGCGGCGAGCGACATCGCGCGCGACGGCCGGACCGTGGTCGCGGCGGACCAGGTGCAGGCAGAGGTCGACGCCGGCCGCGACACCCGCCGAGGTGAGCATGTCGCCGTCATCGACGTAGAGCACATCCGGGTCGATCCGGACCCGGGGATGCAGCTCGCGCATCAGGTCCGTGTAGTGCCAGTGGGTGGTGGCCGGTCGGTCGTCGAGCAAGCCCATGCCGGCGAGTTGGAACGCCCCCGTGCAGATCGAGACGATCCGCGTTCCGGGACGGATCCGGCCGAGTGCCGAGGCCATGTCAGGTGCGACGACCCCGCTCGTGAAGGCCGGCCCCCGCTCCGCGACGGCCGGGACGACGACGGTGTCGGCCGACTCGATCACGTCGGGTCCGTGATCCACGAGCACGCTGACGTCCGAGTCGGAGCGGACGAGCCGGGCCTCCCGGGTGGTGCAGGTGATGACTTCGTAGAGCGGTTCGTGACTGTCCTGAGTGCGGGCAGTGCCGAGGATCCGGTGCGGGATGCCCAGTTCGAACGGGATGAAGCCGTCGGTGATCAGTACCGCGACGCGGTGTCGCCGTCCGGCGGACCGTGGTTGCCCGCGTGCTCCGGAACGGGGAAGCCGGTGACCTGTCATGGCCGGATCCTATCGGCATACGACCATCAGGCCACTGGCTGGAGCCCTACCGGCACCGCAGGCTGAGGCCATGACACAGACCGGCACCCCCGCCCCGGCTACGCGGCCGGACCCGCCCCGCCGACCGGATCGCCGGTATCGCACCTCTCCACGGGTTCACCCGGCCTGGTGGGTCGCCCTGGTCAGCTTCCTCACGATCCTGGGCGCGGCGGCCTTCGCCGCGGCACCAGGTCTCCTGGTCGATCCCCTGCACGCCGACTTCGGCTGGTCCCGCTCCACCATCGGCATGGGCCTCTCCGTCCAGCTCGTGCTGTACGGGATCACGGCACCGTTCGCCGCCGCACTCATGGACCGCTTCGGGATCCGTCCCGTGGTGGCCACGGCACTCACGATCATCGCGATCGGCGCGTTCGCCACGATCTGGATGACCGAGCCCTGGCACTTCGTTCTCACCTGGGGTGTCATGGTGGGCCTGGGCAGCGGCTCCTTGGCGCTGGCCTTCACGGCGACTGTCACACAACGCTGGTTCTCCAAGCGCCGAGGACTGGTCAGCGGCGTGCTGACGGCGGCGACCGCGTCCGGCCAGCTCGTCTTCCTGCCCCTGCTCGCCTGGCTGGTGGAGAACCAGGGCTGGCGTGCGGCGTCGACCGCCGTGGCGCTGTCGTGCGCGCTCGTCATGCCCCTGGTGCTGCTCCTGCTGCGGGACCACCCGGCCGACGTCGGGCTCGCGCCCTACGGTGGTGACGAGTTCGTCCCCAGGCCGCCGGCCCGGCGCGGCGTCGCCCTGCGCACTCTGACCGCGCTGTTCCGTGCGGCGCGCACACCGGTGTTCTGGCTGCTCGCGGGAGCTTTCGCGATCTGCGGCGCGACGACGAACGGCCTCGTGCGCACCCATTTCGTGCCGTCCGCGCATGACCACGGGATGCCCGTCACGGTGGCGGCCTCCCTCCTGGCGGTGATCGGTGTGGTCGACGTCGTCGGGACGGTCGGCTCCGGCTGGCTCACCGACCGGTTCTCCCCGCGGGCCCTGCTCGGCGTGTACTACACGCTGCGCGGCGTGGCGCTGCTCTTCCTCCCGGCGCTCATGGCACCGCAGGTGGAGCCGCCGATGGTCCTCTTCATCGTGTTCTACGGGCTGGACTGGGTCGCCACCGTCCCGCCCACGCTGGCCCTGTGCCGTGAGATCTACGGCGAGGAGGCTCCTGTCGTCTTCGGGTGGGTGCTGGCGTCCCATCAGGTCGGCGCGGGCGTTGTCACCTGGCTCGGCGGCTTGGCCCGGGACCTCACGGGGTCCTACGACCTGGTCTGGTACGGCGCGGGTGTGCTGTGCGCCGGTGCTGCGCTCATGTCGCTGCTGATCCGCCGCGTCCGTCACGGGGATCCGGCCGGCGCCTGACGGGCCGCGGGGCGGGGGCGGGGCAGCTTTCCGCATCGCCTGTCGCACGGCCCGCGAGGAACCATCCGCCCTCGCCGACTACGCTCGTCCACCATGTGGAGCTTCGGACGACGCAAGCCCGTCACCTACCTGCTCGGTGAGCCGGTCGACGACTACCCGGCGCAGGCGCCCGAGGCGCACCGCGGCCGTGTCCTGCGGATCACGGAGATCGGTGAGCCGGTGCTGCACAGCCCGACCCGCAAGGTCACGGAGTTCTCCACCCCCGAGCTGAACCGGCTCGTCGACGACATGTTCGCCACGATGGAGGTGGCCCAGGGCGTCGGCCTCGCGGCCACGCAGGTGGGTTCCGACCTGCGCGTGTTCGTCTACGACGTGACGGACGAGCGCGGGGACCGGCACGTCGGCCACGTCGTGAACGCGCAGCTCGAGACAGACCCGGACGCCGAGCCCATCGAGGAGGACGAGGGCTGCCTGTCGGTCCCGGGCGCCTATGAGCCGCTCCGGCGCCCCGGCGCCGCGACGGTCCGTGGCGTGGACCGCGACGGCGCCCCGGTGCAGCTGACCGGGACCGGCTTCCTGGCCCGCGCGTTCATCCACGAGACGCAACACCTCGACGGGACGCTCTACTGGGACCACCTGTCGCCCGAGCTGCAGCAGGACGCCCTGCGCCAGCGGGACGAGGAGCGTGAGGAGGTCCTCGCGCAGCGCCACGAGATCGCCGTCGAACTCGGCAAGAAGCCTGCGGACTATCCGGCGGAACCGGCGGGCGGGAAGTAGCCGGGCGTACCTTCCCGGGCGGGGTGCTCGCGACCTCGCCAGGGCGGCCACCGGGCCGGAGAAGGGCGGTACCCCCTGGCCGGCATCGTCCCGGACCACCCCGACGGCCGGACGGTGACCGGTTTCCGCCACCGGGTGGGTGAAAATTAACCCCCTCGCAACATCCCCAGCTTCGGACATACGTAACATCACTGGCATCCCCACCATTCAGGAGGATCGATGCGTGTGCCCAAGCTTGCCGCCGCCGCGGCGGGAGTCATGATCGGTACGACGGCGTTCGTGGCCCCCGCGGCCGCCGGCCCGGCCGGACCGGCGGGGCCCGGCCCGGCGATGTCGCCGGACGAAGCCCCCGTCACCCACGACGAGAACCCCCGGGTGCCCGAGGGCGCCGTGTGGACGCAGCACTACTTCCCGTCGACCGACGGGGTGGAACTGCATGCCGACGTCCTCCGTCCCGCAGGCCTGCGGGAGGACGAACCCACGCCCGTGATCCTCGCGGTGGGCCCCTACTTCGCCCACGCCGGACAGGTGGGCGACGACGGCTTCGACGTGGCCGGGCCCTCCGAGAGGTTCGACGACTTCCTCGACGGCGCCGACGTGTTCGCCGAGGGCTACACCTGGGTCATGGTCGACCTGCGAGGCTTCGGCGGCAGCACCGGCTGTCTCGACTGGGTCGGCCCCGGCGAGCAGGCGGACGTCGGTGCCGCGATCGAGTGGTCGGCAGCGCAGCCGTGGTCCAACGGCAAGGTCGGCATGTACGGCAAGTCGTACGACGCCGTGACCGGCCTGGTGGGCAACAACCTCCGCCTGCCCGAGCTGCGCGCCGTCGTCGCCCAGGAACCCGTCTGGGACATGTACAACTACCTCTACTCGAACGGCGTCCCGCGGCCGAACGCCCAGGGCACGCCCCAGGCGTACAACGGCATCGCCACCCTCGACCCCATGAGCGACGACGACGCCCGCTACCGGGCCAACGCCCGCTACGAGGACTCGCACCCGGAATGCCTCGCGGACAACCTGGAGAACAACCAGGACCCGGACCCGGCATCGGACTACTGGGCCGCACGCGACCTCGCCGCCCTCGCCGCCGGCAGCGACACGCCGCTGTTCGTGACCCAGGGCTTCGTCGAGCCCAACACGAAGCCCGAGGACATCCAGCAGTACCTCGACAACCACGGCGGGCCGCAACGCGGCTGGCTCGGGCAGTGGGACCACGTGCGCGGGAACGACACCGTGAGCGACGGCCGCCTGGCCATGGGCCGTGAAGGCTGGTTCGACGAGGTCATGCGCTTCTACGACGAGTACCTCAAGGACGTCGGACCGACCGTGCCGGACCCGGCCTACGCGATCGAGGACAGCACCGGCTCGTGGCGCACGCAGCCGTCGTGGCCCGTGTCCGACCGCACTGTCCGTGCCGCACTCCCGGACGGGGTCTTCGTGGACGACGGCGGATGGCGGGGCGGGTCGTCACCCACCGCCACGTCCTCGGCGGAGCGGGACCCGGCGCGTGACGTGGGGCGGTGGGACATGGAGAACGCCCCGCCCGCGATCGGGCTCACGTCGGCCGACGAGAACGCCGCCCGCCTGGGGGCGGAGCGTGGGCCGGGCCGGGGCGGGAAGACCCGGCCCGCGTCGGCGTACGTCGTGTGGTCGTCGCCGGTGGACGGCCCGACCCGCGTCACGGGAACCCCGTCGGTCGGCCTGACGGCATCGGCTCCGGGCAACGTGATGGTCAGGCTGTTCGACGTCGCGCCCAGCGGCGATGCGGTGATGTTCGACGAGAACGTCGCGCTGCTGGACGGGCCGGGCCGGGTCTCCTTCGACCTGAAGTCGACCGACTGGACGCTCGGCGCGGGGCACAGCGTCGCCGTGCAGGTGGGATCGATCGTGGACGGCGGCTGGTGGGCAACCCCGTCGGGCGAGACGGTCACGGTCTCGGACGCGGTGCTGGAGCTGGAGCTGGCCGACCCGGCCGGCGACATCCCCACGGCCGGGGCGGCCTCGCCCTACCTGGAGACCTACCTGCGGGGCCACAGCATCACGTTCGACGAGATCGGCGGGCCGGACTTCGACCTCGGTCTCTGAGCGGCGCCGGCCCGCGGGTCAGAAGTGCGGGCCGTCGTCGCCGTGCTTCAGGTTGCGGATCGGGCGGGTCACCACGTCGATGCGGTCCACGAGGCCTGCCGGGCCCGTGACCACGAGTGCGCGGTCCGCGGCCGGCGCGTAGATCGCCGCGACGTCGCGCACCGTGACCGCCGTCCCGGCACACGTGTGCCCGTCGACCAGGAAGTCCACCGCCACGCTCGGCACCTCGTCGACCTCGGCGACGATGGCGCGCATGGCCGTGCGGTAGTCCTGATAGGCCTCGGCGAAGTCGATCGGGTCCGGGGGCAGGTCGGCGGAGTCCGGGTCGATGTCCGCGTGCAGCGGTGCCGCGAGGGCGCCGCTGCACGCCGCTCGCACGATGTCGTCGACCTGGTCGTGCGGCGCGGCCACACGCAGTGTCTCCACCTCGAGGGCCTCGCCGGCCACGGAACGGTAGCCGCGGACGAAACGCTCCTCGGTGGGGTCGCCGGGGTCCGCCGCCCCGGTGATCTCCTCGTCGACCAGGTCCAGGCCCCAGGTGAGGGGATCATGGACCTCGCCGACGACGCCGGAGAAGCGTGCGAAGCGCGCGACGATCTGTTCCCACTCGGGTGTGCGGCCGGTGTCCTCCGGCATGGTTCCTCCTGGGCTCGGCTTAGGTGCGAGCCTGCCGTGCCACGCGCGAACGGTCAACGATCTCTTGTGGTCGACACGCCGCCGGACGGGCGGACCACGGCGTGTCGACGTGGCTTGAGGGAGTCTTTGCCCCCTGGCGTCACGCCCCTGGCGAACATGGGCACATGTGGGTCCGCCGTGTCGTTGTGAGCACATAGAGTCGACAGCAGTCAGGTTGTGTCGTCCGCCGGGTCCCCACCCAAGGGACGCGGCAACGCCGCCCGTGTGAGGAGCTGATCATGTTCGAGAGATTTACGGATAGGGCCCGCCGGGTCGTTGTCCTCGCGCAGGAAGAGGCGAGGATGCTCAACCACAACTACATCGGGACCGAGCACATCCTCCTCGGCCTCATCCACGAGGGTGAGGGAGTGGCTGCCAAGGCGCTCGAGTCGCTCGGGATCTCCCTGGACGGCGTGCGGACGCAGGTCACCGAGATCATTGGTGAGGGCCAGCAGGCGCCGAGCGGGCACATCCCGTTCACGCCGCGCGCCAAGAAGGTGCTGGAGCTGTCCCTGCGCGAGGCGCTGCAGCTCGGCCACAACTACATCGGCACCGAGCACATCCTGCTCGGCCTCATCCGTGAGGGCGAAGGTGTGGCGGCCCAGGTGCTGACCAAGATGGGTGCCGACCTGAACAAGGTGCGCCAGCAGGTGATCCAGCTGCTGTCCGGTTACCAGGGCAAGGAGCCGGTCTCCGCCGGCGGCCCCACGGAGGGCCAGCCCGCGGGCTCGGCCGTCCTCGACCAGTTCGGGCGCAACCTCACCCAGGCCGGTCGCGAGGGCAAGCTGGACCCGGTCATCGGCCGCTCCCAGGAGATCGAGCGGGTCATGCAGGTGCTGTCCCGACGCACCAAGAACAACCCCGTGCTGATCGGTGAGCCCGGCGTCGGCAAGACGGCCGTCGTCGAGGGCCTCGCCCAGGACATCGTGCGCGGCGACGTGCCCGAGACGCTCAAGGACAAGCAGCTGTACACGCTGGACCTGGGCGCGCTCGTGGCCGGATCGCGCTACCGCGGTGACTTCGAGGAGCGCCTGAAGAAGGTGCTCAAGGAGATCCGCACCCGTGGCGACATCATCCTGTTCATCGACGAGATCCACACCCTCGTCGGTGCGGGTGCGGCCGAGGGCGCGATCGACGCCGCGTCGATCCTCAAGCCCATGCTGGCGAGGGGCGAGCTCCAGACCATCGGTGCCACCACGCTCGACGAGTACCGCAAGTACGTCGAGAAGGACCCCGCGCTGGAGCGCCGCTTCCAGCCGATCCAGGTCGCCGAGCCGTCGCTGGAGCACGCGATCGAGATCCTCAAGGGCCTGCGGGACCGTTACGAGGCGCACCACCGCGTGTCCATCACGGACCAGGCGCTCGCCTCGGCCGCGACGCTCGCGGACCGCTACATCAACGACCGCTTCCTGCCGGACAAGGCGATCGACCTGATCGACGAGGCCGGTGCCCGCCTGCGGATCCGCCGCATGACGGCGCCGCCGGAGCTCAAGCAGCTCGACGAGGAGATCGCCGACGCGCGCCGGGACAAGGAGTCCGCGATCGACGCGCAGGACTTCGAGAAGGCCGCAGGCCTGCGTGACAAGGAGAAGCAGCTCACCCAGGTCCGGGCCGAGAAGGAGAAGGCCTGGAAGTCGGGTGACCTCGACACGGTCGCGGAGGTCGACGAGGAGCTGATCGCCGAGGTGCTGGCGATGTCCACGGGCATCCCGGTGGTGAAGCTCAACGAGGAGGAGTCCTCGCGTCTGCTCAAGATGGAGGAGGAGCTGCACAAGCGCGTCGTCGGTCAGGAGACCGCGATCAAGGCGCTGTCGCAGGCGATCCGCCGTACGCGGGCGGGCCTGAAGGACCCGAAGCGTCCTGGTGGCTCGTTCATCTTCGCCGGTCCCACCGGCGTCGGGAAGACCGAGCTGGCGAAGGCCCTGGCCGAGTTCCTGTTCGGGGACGAGGACGCGCTCATCCAGCTCGACATGTCGGAGTTCTCGGAGAAGCACACGGTCTCGCGGCTGTTCGGTTCCCCGCCGGGATACGTGGGCTACGACGAGGGTGGCCAGCTCACCGAGAAGGTGCGGCGCCGGCCGTTCTCCGTGGTCCTGTTCGACGAGGTGGAGAAGGCCCACGCGGACATCTTCAACTCGCTGCTGCAGGTGCTGGAGGACGGACGTCTCACCGACTCGCAGGGTCGTGTCGTGGACTTCAAGAACACCGTGATCATCATGACCACGAACCTCGGGACGAGGGACATCGCCAAGGGCGTGCAGACCGGCTTCAACGCCGGCGGCGACCTGGTGACCTCGTACGAGCGCATGAAGGCCAAGGTCAACGAGGAGCTCAAGCAGCACTTCCGGCCGGAGTTCCTCAACCGTGTCGACGACACGGTGGTGTTCCCGCAGCTCACCCAGGACGAGATCATCCAGATCGTCGACCTGGAGATCGCGAAGCTGGACAACCGCCTGCGCGACAAGGACATGGGCATCGAGCTCACCCCGGCCGCCAAGAAGCTGCTCGCCGAGAAGGGCTACGACCCGGTGCTCGGTGCGCGGCCGCTCAAGCGGGCGATCCAGCGGGAGATCGAGGACACCCTGTCCGAGAAGATCCTGTTCGGCGAGCTCAAGTCGGGTCAGACCGTGCAGGTCGACGGCGAGGGAGAGGGCATCCTCGGCGAGTTCACGTTCAAGGGCGTGACCCGCGGGCGTCGTCGCAAGCCGGCCGAGGCGGAGACCCAGTCGGTCCCCGCGGGCGCCGGCCTGGCGCCGCGCGACCTCCCGCCGTCGGGCGAGATGATCGCGGGCGCGTGACGCACTAGCCGACACGGGACGGCCGAGAGGGCGCCGGGGACTTCCCCCGGCGCCCTCTCGCCGTCCCACCCGCCGCGCGAGGGCGGCGTCGACGGCACGCCATGTCGTCGGCCGCACGGCGTCCCCACGAGCAGACGGAGCCGGCCGAGGCGCCGCGACGGCTCAGGCCCGCGCCTTGGCCGGGAGGCCGATCTCCCAGAACTCGATCGTCTGGAGTACCCAGAACACGGCGAAGGCCAGGAGCAGCAAGGCCTCCACCAGGAAGACCGACTGGGCGGGGAGAGTCCCGTCCGTCGCCCGGACCCCGAAGTATCCCGCGAGCCCGACGACCAGGACCGTCAGCATCGTGACCGCGATGGCACGGTAGGCCCGGCGATATCCTGCCTGGCTCATTCCCCGGGTCCGTTCGTCCGGTCCGCTCGTCACCGACGTGTCCCGCCCGTTCACCCACGCGACGGCGATCAGGCACCCGAACAGCAGCGCGGCCGCGACATAGTGGGCCCAGCCCACGAAGGACACCGGCCACGCCAGGTGCCAGGCGGCGACTGCGACCCCGGCGAGCCAGGTCGCCCACAGGTCCCAGCCCTCGCTGCGCAGCAGGTCACGGCGTCGCGGCCAGGTCGCGAGCACGAGCACGGCAGTTCCGGCGATCAGGAGGGCTCCGACGTTGTTCGCCACGCGCTCCGAGACCTCCAGGCAGTACGGTTCTCCGGCGCAGGCGTCGGGTCTCAGGGGCGTCGGAACCACGGCCGTCAGGAACGCCAGCATCCCGGCGAAGTTCAGCAGGACGTCCTCGCCACCGCTGCGGCCCTTGATCGCGATCAGGCAGAGCCCGACCCCGACGAGCACACCGACGAAGATGCTCTGCACGGGCGTGTAGAAGTAGGTGCTGATCGCACTCAACCACCACTCCTGCCCGGGTGCGGCAGCCGCGTGGTCCGTCGAGATCTGCAACGCCAGCGCGGCGAAGAGCGCCAGCACCATCGCCACGATTCCCACCCGCAGGTAGCGGTAGGTGAGGCTGACACCCTGCGTCTGCGCCATCCCTCCACGATGGCACATGCCGTAAAGAACCGACATCTTGCCGCGCCGCCAGGGTGGAAACCGCCGGTTGCGCGCCGAGGCTCAGTCGCTCGCGGGCACCGTGAACCGTGACTCGACGTCGCGCGCCATCGCCTGGTGGTTGCGCAGCACCGCGGCCGTCCAGAGCACCCCGACGGCGCCGAACACGACGTCCCCGGCCAGCATCAGGATCGCCGCCCCGAGCACCACCAGAGACAGCGCGCCGAGCGTCACCCGCCAGTTGGCGAAAAGGTAGTAGGCCGCGAGCCGCGCGACGTCCTGCATCCGGAAGCTGAAGAGTGCGGAGATGACCATCGCGTTCATCGTCCAGAGCGCCACGAGCACCCCGATCACGATCAGCAGCCCCAGGTACACCTCGGGCACGGCGGCGAGGATGCTCACGCCGTCGCCTGCCAGTGCGCCGCCGTCACCGACGACGCCGGCACCGAGCCCGCCGATCGCGACGAAGACCAGCCCGGGAAGCGCCATGCGCAACGCGTCCGCCCAGTTCAGCCGATAGCCTCGGAAGAACGAACGAGCCGGGGTCAGCGCCTCGGCGTGTTGTCGGTCGCGGAGTGCGAACAGGCCCGCCGTGAACGCGGGCGCCAGCGGTGCCAGGCACAGTGCGAGGACCGGCGCGTTCCCCGGAGAACTCTCCAGGAAGCGGATCGGCAAGGCACTCGGCAATGCGGCCAGGATCATCAGCGCACCCGTCACGAGATACCAGTAGACGGCATTCGTCACGCGTGTGAGCGGCCCTGCCCCGAATCTCTCGCCCGGTGCCGACCGCTGGTCCCCTTCCCTGCTCATGTCCCCCTGATCCCGCCTTCTGAGTCGCAACGTTCGTGCACGATAGCCCGATATGCTGACGAGGGACTGGGCGAATAGTGGCACGTTATCGAGATGGAACCGCACGTGATCGAACTGTCATCAACGCGCCCCCGCACCACTGTCACCGGTATCGGTAGAGCCGGACCCGTTGTACCGTCATGCGGCCCGGCTCCAGGCGGACGTGGCGGCCCTGGTGGGTCTGGTCACCGTTGAGCCACCGCAGGTGATGCCACTCGCCGTCGTCGAAATGGCCCTCCTCGCAGGACAGGATGCCGACCGTCTCCGCCGGCTCGTGGGAGGCGAACGTGACGGTCACGCCGATGCCACCGAGAACGAGCTCGTCCGGTCCGGTGCGGACGACGATCGCGCCGGCAGGCAGCGTCGTGGTGTCGCGGGCGCGGTCGCCGGACTCGTTGATGACGCCGTCGGCGAGGCTCGCGGACTCGACCCGCTCGTAGGTCGCCTCGACCAGGACGTCCTCGAGCCGGTGGCGGTGCGGGGCACGCTGCTCCGGGCCGGGCTGCAGCAGGCCGAGCGTCGTGCCACGGCCCGCGTGCGCGGTGAGCAGTGGCGTGAGCTGCCGGACCACGTCGAACGCACCGCCCAGCAGCCGCGCGGGCAGCTCCTCCATCGTCTCGACGCCGAACACGCAGAAGCCGATCGCCTCGTGCGCGCCGAAGGCGTACAGCGCGTTGGCGGCAGCATCGACGGAGCGCAGAGCCTCAGGGACGAACAGCGGGTTCCCGCCGCGGGTGTACCGCTCGGCCCATCCGGCGAAGTCGGGAAAGTAGATGTCGGGCGCGAGGAAGTCCAGCGACGGCGCCCCGGCCCGCCACACGTCGATCAGGTGCGGCAGGGGCCCGCCGCTCGGGTACTGCCCGGGTGTGTGCGAGGCCCGGATCAGCGCGGCGTTGGTGTACATCGGCAGGTCGAGCTCCGCCTTCCCGGCCGCCGTGACGGCTTCGACGTACCGCGCGAGGTGCCACGCCGTGAACAGCTCGTCGGTCCCGTCGCCGGCGCCGAACACCTCGGCCCAGGTCTCCGTGACCGATGCCGCTGCGGCATCGTCCCGCACCCCCGTGCCGGTGTCGTCCACCGTCCCGGTGTCGCGCCGGCGGACGACGTCGGCCCACTGCTCCCGCAGCCCCGGAGCCAGTGTCGCGAGGTGTTCGTCGAGGTAGGCGACCAGCCCGCCGGGCAACGGTTCCGCGAACGCCGCCTCCGCCGCGGCGCAGCGGTCCCGTGCCTCGGGGATCATCCCGACCTCGTTCTCGACCTGCACCATGACGACGGTGTGCTGCCGGTCGACGTCGGCGAGGTGCGCCATGAGAGCCGCGAACGCGCGCGCGTCCGCGTCCCGGTTCGCCGGGGCGAACGGTGTGAGGATCTCCAACGCCCGTCCGTGGGCGTCCCGGGCGCGCGGGAACCGCGCGGTGTCCGTCTTCACCCAGCCCGGTACGTAGCTCGACATGCTGTTCTTCCAGCTGCCGAACCACAGCAGCACCAGCCGCATCCCGTGGGAGCGGGCGTCGTCGAGCAGCTCGTCCACGCTCCACCAGTCGAAGGCGCCCTCGGCCGGCTCCACGAGCTCCCAGGACACCGGAGCCACGACCGTGTTCAGCGCCATGTCCTGGAACGTCGTCCAGTGGTCGCCGAGAAAGGCGTGCTCGAAGCTGGAGTTGCCGAGTTCGCCCCCGCGGACGGGGAACGGCTCGCCGTCGACGACGAGCTGCGTCGCCGTTCCTGTCCTCCGGAGCCGGGGACGATCGTGCGCGGTGGCCCCGTCCGGCGCCGTGCGCTCCTGCGTGCTCATCCGAAATGCCTCCTGGTCGTGGTGGTCCCGTCCGCGTTGCCGGGTGCGGTAGGCGTCGCTGCCGCCGGTGCGACCCGCCCCGCCCGTCGGCCGCACCGGCCGGGCGTCCTCGGCGGGACCTCGAGAACTGGTGGGAGCCTCTGGAGCCGCGCGATCATCGTCCGAGGACGCGGGTGTCGTCGATCCACGCCGGGGTCTCGTCGCTGACCGGATCGAGCTCGACCAGGGTCACGCCGTGCCGCCCGAGCGTGAGGTCCAGGTCCACGCGCCCGACGCCGTCGTCCCCGGGACGGATCGGTGCCGAGGAGGCGCCGCGACGCGGTTCGGAGGCCTCGCGCAGCAGGTCGAGCTGCCGGGACGACGGCGAGGCGGGGCGCCCCATCTCACCCCAGGCGTGCCAGACGTTGCCGTGCTCGACGTCGACGTCATGACGCAGGAGGAACACGCGTCCGGATCCGGCGGCCGAGACCTGCAGTTCCTGCCACGACGACGTTCTCCCTCCCGCCCCCGGCGTCGGCCACGACACCGGGACGCTGAGGCGTATCTCGTGGCGGTCCGGTGAGTCCGGGGCGTCCGTCCCGCCGACCGGCTGCCAGGCGAGCACCGTCGTCCGGCCGGACGCGGGATCGCGGGAGACGAGGTGGTCCACGCCGCGGGCCAGCACCTCGCCGCCCATCCGTGCCATGAAGGCGTACAGATGGTAGGTGGGCTTCTTGAGCCCGCGGTGGCTCAGCATGCCGAAGCCGCCGTGGAGGATCGAGACCGGGATCCCCGTCTCCTCGAAGACGTCGCTGAAGGTCCAGTAGGAGAAGGAGTCCACGAGCTCGCCGCCCCCGGCGAGGACGGGTGCGAGATAGGCGGCGTTGTAGGCGGTGTCGTGGATGGGGTTGTCGGGGCGGTAGGAGGAGTTGAACTCCGAGACGTGCAGCGGGAGGTCCGCGAGCGGGGTGCCGGCCAGCAGTTCCCGCGGACGGGCGAACTGGTCGAGCAGGTTCTGCGGCGGCTTGAGCGTCTGGTAGACGCCGAACGGCACGTGCTGGGCCGGGCCGGTCGCGTAGGCGTGCACCGACGTGAAGTCGACGGGCACATCGCGTGCGGTGACGAACTCGGCGAACGGCTCCCACCAGTCGTCCGAGCCGGGGGAGATGGCCGGGCCGCCGACCTGCAGGGAGGCGTCCACGTCCTTGATCGCGCGTGCCGTCACCTCGTACAGGCGGAAGTAGGCCTCCTGGTCCGCGTTCTTCCAGAACACGTCGAGGTTGGGCTCGTTCCACACCTCCACGGGCCAGGTGCGGACCTCCTCCAGGCCGTAGCGGTCGACGAGGTGTCGTAGCACCGCCTGAACCAGGCGGGCCCACTCGGCGTGGTCCCGCGGCGGAGTGATGTTGCCCTGCCACCAGAACACCGTGTCCGGGCCCGACGCCAGCGACTCCGGCATGAACCCGAGTTCCAGGAAGGGCTTGATGCCGAGGCTGAGGTAGGCGTCGACCACCTGGTCGACATAGGTGAAGGCATAGCGGGTGCCGCGGTGGCCGGCCTCGTCGTACGGGCGGTGGACGCCGACGTCGTCGGACAGCAGACCGTGCCCGCGGATGTACCGGAAGCCGATGTCGCGCTGCACCAGCGCGAGGGCTTCCTGGTAGTCCTGCCGCAGGGCGAGGTTGAAGCGCCCGGTCCCGACGCACGCCCGCCAGGCGTCGCCGAGGGGTCCGACGGGGTCGGCGGGCACGACGGTGCGGTTCACGTGATGGTTCTCCTCAAATCGGCGCCGGAGAGGGCGCCGAGTACCAGTGCCGGATGCACTGCGGTGGTCAGATGCGGTGTGCTGCGGTCGCGGCGCAGGGGCGGTGCGGGGAGGCGCGCGGTGCCGGTGATCGGCGCCGGGGCGGCGGCATCCGCGAGGGACGCGCCGCTGCCTCGGCGGCCGGGGCCCGCCGGGACGGTTCGGTCAGGGGGCGACCGGACCGTCCCGGCGGGCCGGGGAGGGACGGGTCACCCCGTGACGCCCGCCGCGGCGTTCGCGCGGTCGACGTACTCCTGCATGCCGGCCCCTTCGAGCTCGGCGACGAAGGTGTCCCAGTCGTCCATCGAGCGGTCGCCGAGGATGAACTGGGCGGTGGCCTGGAAGGTCATGTCCTGCAGCGTGGTCTGCTGCAGCCCTGCCTGCTCCTGCTCCATCTCGTCGTAGGCGACGGCGGGCGGGATCTCCAGCTCCTCCTTCGTGGCGTTCATGGCGTCGATGTACTTGACCGCCTCCTCGCTGCGCATCGACATGTCGAGGTCCTCGGTGGAACCGTGCGCCAGCGAGAAGACTCCGTTGTAGTACCCGAAGTCACTGTTCAGCAGCTTGGGCGCGCCGGGGTTGAGCGCGCCCCACGTGATGTCGTCGTGCAGGACGCGCTTGTCGCCGTCCCGGTCGAAGGTCTCGCCCTCCATGCCCCACTTGGCGAACTCCATGCCCTCGTCGGAGTAGTAGAGCCAGTCGACGAACTGCAGCATCGCGAGGAAGTGGTCGGACTGCGCCGCCTGCGCCGAGAACATCAGGCCGGACTCGCGGCGTGAGCCACCGGCGATGTAGTCACCGGCCGGCCCGCCCGGGACGGTGAGCAGCTCGACCTCGGACGTGTCGTCGCCGATCTCCTTGAAGGCGTCGCGGTACTCGAGGATGACCTGGTCGTTGGCGCCGATGGCGGCGGCCTTGCCGGACGCGAACTTCTGCTCGGCCTGGTCGTCCTCCTGGGTGAGGGCCTCCGGGTCGAGCAGGCCGTCGGCGACCAGACCCGCGAAGTACCCCACCAGGGACTTGTACTCGTCGGAACCGCCGGCGTACTCGTACACGCCCTCGTCCTGGTCCCACTGGAGTCCCAGGCCGTAGCCCCAGCCGGCGACGGTGCCGAAGTTCGGCGCCGCGGCGGAGATGGTGGCCTCGATCGGACCGTTGATGGACCAGCGGTCCGTCATGGGGTAGTCGAGGTCCGGGTTCTTCTGCTTGATGACCTTCAGCTGGTCGGCGAACTCGTCCCAGGTGGCCGGCTCCGACAGGCCGGCGTCGTCCCACAGGTCCTTGCGGATCGCCACGGTGTAGGCGCCCGGGATGGTGACCTGGTGGATCCCCGGGATCATGTAGTACTTGCCGTCCTCCTGCTTCTGGGCGTCGATCTCCGCCCCCAAACCCCACTCCTCGACCTTCTGCTCGAAGTTGGGCATGTACTGCACGTAGTCGGAGATCGGCAGCAGCGCGCCGCCGCTGACGAACGGTGCCTCGTCTCCCGGGTAGGTGACGGGCATGATCTCGGGGGCCTCGCCCGAGGAGATGAGCACGGAGCGACGCTGCTTCATGTCCTCGAGCGGCACGTTCTCGAAGTCGAACGTGACGTTCTGGTTGTCCTTCAGATGCTGAAGGATCGGCCAGTCCTCCTGGAACGGGTAGTTCGGGTGATCGCGGTACAGCATGCTGAACTCCACGGGGTCCGTCGCCGTGAAGCTGGTTCCGGCCTCGAAGTCCTCCATGTAGCCGACCTGCGAGGCCATGTCGATCTCGCCGTTGAGGTCTGCCTCGTCGCCGCCTCCGCTGCCGCACGCGGTGAGCGTGACGGTCATCGCGGCCGCGGCGGACGCCGCGACGGCCTTGTGTCGTGTGATTCTCATTGTTCTCCTTCGTTCTGAACGACGTCGTTCATGACGCACACGAGTGAATCGTTTTCTACCGGGCGAGCGACCGCCCGGCGTCGAGGTGCCGGCGCGCGCGGGGGCATCGCTGCCCGGCCCGCGCCGTACAGGTGCCTCAGCCCTTGACCGAGCCGAGCATCACGCCGGTCACGAAGTACTTCTGGACGAACGGGTACACGGCGATGATCGGGACGACCGTCAGCAGCATCGTCACCGCCTTGAGGTTCGATCCGATCTGGACCTCCTCCATGCCAGCCTCCCGTCCGGCGCCCGAGGCGCCTGCCAGCAGGTTGCGCAGGTAGAGGGTGACCGGCTGGAGGTCCGCGTCGCTCAGGTAGAGCATCGCGGGGAACCAGGAGTTCCAGAAGAAGACCGCGTAGAACAGGATCATCGTCGCGATGACGGCCTTGGACAGCGGCAGCACGATCCGGAAGAAGATCCCGTAGGTCGTCATTCCGTCGATCGCCGCCGCCTCCTCGAGCTCGGCGGGAAAGTTCTCGAAGAACGCCTTCATCACCAGCAGGTTGAACGCGCTGATCGCGTTCGGGACGATGATCGCCCAGACCGTGTTCTTGAACCCGAGGTTCGTGATCAGCAGGTAGTTCGGGATGAGGCCACCGTTGAAGAACATGGTGACCACGACCATCCCGATCACGATCCCGCGCCCCTTGAGATGCTTCTTGGCCAGGGCGTAGGCCATGGTGGTGGTCAGCACCATCGCGATCGTCGTGCCACCCACGGTCTGGATGATCGTGTTCCCGTACCCCGTCCAGAAGCGCTCCTGGTGCGCCAGCCAGTCCAGGGTGGTCAGGTTGAAGCCGCGCGGCCACAGGTTGACCTGCCCGGCCATGATGTAGCCCTGCGAGCTGAACGCCTTCGCGGCCAGGTTCACGAACGGGTACAGGGTCACGGCGCAGACGATCACCAGCACGGTGACGTTGACGACCCGGAACACCCGGTAGCTCGCGGTGTCCTTGACGGTCCGGGGAACGTCCCGGACGCGGGAGATGTCGGGGACGACGTCGGTGGTCACCACAGGGAAGCTCCAACCGTGCGCTTCGCGATCAGGTTCGCGGAAAGGACGAGGACCAGGCCGATCACGGCCTCGAACAGGCCGATGGCGGCCGCGTACGAGAACGACCCGCTGTTGATGCCGACGCGGTACAGGTAGGTCGCGATGACGTCCGCCGTCGGGTACGTCAGGGGGTTGTACAGCAGCAGCACCTTCTCGAACCCGACCGCCATGAACGTGCCGATGTTCAGGATGAGCAGCACGACGATCGTGGGACGGATCCCGGGCAGCGTGATGTGCCAGGTCTGCTGCCAGCGGTTGGCTCCGTCGATCCGCGCGGCCTCGTAGAGCTGGTCGTCGATCGTGGTCAGCGCGGCGAGGTACAGGATCGTGCCGAACCCGACGGTCTGCCAGATCTCCGAGGAGACGTAGATCTGCCGGAACCACTCGGCCTTCTGCATGAACGGGATGGGGTCGTTGCCCAGGCCGGAGACGACCTGGTTGATCGTCCCGTTGACCGCGGTGAGCTCGAACACGAACCCGGCCACGATCACCATCGACATGAAGTGCGGCAGGTAGGTGATGGTCTGCGCGAACTTCTTGAACCGTCGTGAGCGCAGCTCGTTGAGCATCAGTGCCAGCACGATCGGCAGCGGGAACACGACGATCAGGGTCAGCGCTCCCAGGATCACGGTGTTCAGGAACACCTCCCAGAACTTCGGGTCCTGGATGAACGCCTGGAAGTAGTAGAGCCCGACCCACTCGTCGCCGAACATCGAGCTGCCCGGCCGGAACCGGCGGAACGCGACGACGTTCCCCGCCATCGGCGTGTACCGGAAGATCAGCAGGTAGATGATCGGCAGGATCAGGAAGGTGTAGAGCCGCCAGTCCTTGCGCAGCGCGCGTGCCCAGGTGTCCTTGTCGCGCAGCGGCTGCGGCGGGCGTGACCTTCCGCCGAGCACTGCGTCCGGCGTGTCGGCCGCCAGTTCCCCTCCGCGGGTTGGCGGGGAGGCCTCGGCCGTCCCGGTGTCTGGTGCCATCGATCCCTCCGGTCACAACGGTGTGACGTGCGCCTCCTTTCTGGAGACTCGCACCACATCATCGTGGATAACGTTTTTCGAAACTATCGGCATCTGCGCCGATAGAAGAAGGCATTGGACGGGACAGTAGGCGGACAGCGGTTGCCGCGTCAAGGCTCAGGGTGTCCGCTGTGGGTCACAATTCAGCATAGGTTCGGCAAATCCGGGTGGCGGACTGGTGTACCGTCATTCCGAAAGTTGCGCGATCCCCGTCCGAAAGAGGTGCCGTCCGAGATGGCCCGTACAGACTCCGGGGCGATGGCAGCGTCCGGGGCAGCCGGTCCGACCATCGCCACCATCGCCCGCGAGGTCGGGGTGTCGGTTCCCACGGTGTCGAAGGTGCTGAACGGGCGGGCCGACGTGGCCGCCGCGACCCGCGCCCGGGTCGAGGCCGCCCTGGAGAAGCATCAGTACCGCCGGCGGCGCGCGGCGCCCGCACCCACCGCCTCGGGGCTGATCGACCTGGTCTTCCACCGGCTCGGCTCCGCATGGTCGATGGAGATCATCCGCGGGGTGGAGGTTGCCGCCGCCGCGCACCGCACCAGCGTGATCCTGTCCGAGCTCGGCGGGGAACACCGTCCCCCGCAGGACTGGCTCGACATGACCATGACGCGTCCCCCGCTCGGCGTGCTCCTCGTTGCGGCGAACCTCACCGACGCCCAGCACCAGCAGCTCGACCGTCGCTCGATCCCGTACGTCGTGATCGACACCGACGGTGAGCCCCCGCCGGACGTGCCCTCCGTGGGCTCGGACAGCTGGAACGGCGGCCTGCTCGCCACGCGCCACCTGCTCGGGCTGGGTCACCGTAGGATCGCGTGCATCACCGGACCGAGTGACATGCTGTGCAGCAGGGCGCGGGTCGACGGGTTCCGGTCCGCGCACGACGAGGCCGGCGTCGCCCATGACCTGTCGCTCGTGGTCAACGGCAACTTCTACGTGGAGGCCGGCTACGAGTACGGCCTGCGGATGCTGTCCCGGCCCGACCGTCCGACGGCGATCTTCGCCGGCTCGGACATGCAGGCGATCGGCGTGCTGCGGGCGGCGCAGGAACTGGGCCTGAACGTGCCCCGCGACGTGTCGGTGGTGGGGTACGACGACCTCCCGCTCGCCTCCTGGGTGGGGCCGCCCCTGACCACGGTCCGCCAGCCGCTGACGGAGATGGGTGCCGCCGCGACCCGGATGCTCTTCGAGATGGCGGCCGGTCAGGTGCCGGCGGTGGCCCGGCTCAATCTCGCCACGGAGCTGGTGCTGCGGGAGTCCACGGCTCCGCCGTCGCGGTAGCCGGGCACGGGCCCGCACCCGGTGCCTCGCCGACCCGGACCCCGGCCACCTAAACGAATCACCCCGACCTCCGGGGTGGTTCGCCCTGTCGGGCGAGGCTAGTGTGACGGCGCCCTTGGAAGCGCTCTCATCGAGGAGTCAGCGTGAAGACCAGACAGCAACGCCGTCGTCCTGCGGTCGCGGCAGCGGCGGCACTCGCCCTTGCGGGCGTGGTGCTCGCACCCGTCGCGGCACAGGCCGAGGACGGCACCGAGATTCTCACCAATCCCACCTTCGACGGCACCATGGACCCCTGGTGGGTGGCCGGCGGCGTCGAGTTCACCGAGTCGGAGGACGGCACCTGGTGTGGTGTCGTCCCCGGTGGTGGCAACCAGTGGGACGTGATCGTCGGGCAGGGCGGGGTCCCCGTCGTCGCGGGCGACACCTACACCCTCAGTGTCGCGGCCTCCGCCTCCCCCGAGGCGTCCGCCCGTGTCGTGGTGCCCGACCCCGAGACGGACTGGCCGCCGCTCTACTACGCGGACATCACGCTCCGGGCCGACGGGCAGATCTTCACCGAGGCCTTCGACGTCGCGGCCGGTGCCGACAGCGAGGTACAGCTCCAGCTCGGCGGCAACGCCGAGGACTTCGAGCTCTGCCTGGACCAGGTGTCGCTGCTCACGGGCGGGCAGGTCGAGGAGTACGAGCCCGAGACCGGGCCCCGGATGCGGGTGAACCAGGTGGGATACCTGCCCGACGGCCCGAAGAACGCCACGCTCGTCACCGACGCGACGTCGCCGGTCGCGTGGGAGCTGCGCGACGCCGACGATGCGGCGGTCGCCGCGGGCGAGACGACGCCCCGGGGCACGGATCCGTCGGCGGGCCTGAACGTGCACACGATCGACTTCTCCGGCGTCGAGGCGACCGGCAGCGGGTTCGTGCTCGCCGCCGACGGCGAGGAGTCGTACCCCTTCGAGATCAGCTCGACGGTCTACGACCAGCTGCGCGCCGACTCCCTCGGCATCTACTACACGCAACGCTCCGGCGAGGAGATCGTGCCGGTGGAGGTCGACGGCGAACAGCTGAAGACCGAGTACGCCCGCCCTGCCGGGCATGTGTCCGAGTTCGGCGGTGACGACGTCAACCAGGGTGACCTGAACGTGCCCTGCCTGCCGCCCGAGGGCGCCGTCGACGACAACGGCAACGCGCAGCTGGGCGCCGACGACCACTACGGCGAGAACGGCTGGGTCTGCCCCGAGGGCTACACCGTCGACGGCACCGGCGGCTGGTACGACGCCGGTGACCACGGCAAGTACGTCGTGAACTCGGGGATCTCCGTCTACCAGCTGCTGTCCGCCTACGAACGGACCTTGCACGCCGACGTCGTCACCGACGGGGCGCTCGGCGACTCCACCCTCGTCATCCCCGAACGGGACAACGGCGTGCCGGACATCCTCGACGAGGTGCGGCACAACCTCGACTGGATGCTCCGGATGCAGGTGCCCGACGGCGTGGAGATGACCATCGACGGCGAGGAGTACGACGCCGGCGGCCTGGTGCACCACAAGCTGCACGACATCGCCTGGACCGGCCTGAACCTCCTGCCCGGCGAGGATCCCATGCCGCGGTACGTGCACCGGCCCTCGACGGCCGCCACGCTGAACCTGGCCGCCGCCGCCGCGCAGGGTGCCCGGCTGTACGCGGAGTACGACCAGGCCTACGCGGACGACCTGCTCGCCGCGGCGCGCCGGGCCTGGGACGCGGCGTCCGCGCATCCGGACATCATCGCCCCCGACACGAACAGCCTGGACCCCAACCCCGGAGGCGGGCCCTACAACGACGCCGGCCTGGGCGACGAGTTCTACTGGGCAGCCGCGCAGCTCTTCCTCACCACCGGCGAGGACGAGTACGCCGACGCCGTGCTGTCCTCGCCGTACCACGTGGGTGGGGCCGACGAGGACATCTGGCGCGCCACCGGCTTCGACTGGGGCTTCACCGCCGCCGCGGCCCGGCTCGACCTGGCCACCGTACCCAGCGACCTGCCCGGCCGGGACGACGTCGTCGCCTCCGTGATCGAGGGAGCCGACCGGCACGTCGCCACCCAGGAGGCCGAGCCGTTCGGCCAGGCCTATCACCCCGGCGACTACGACTGGGGCTCGAACCACCAGATCCTCAACAACGCCGTCATCATCGCGACCGCGTTCGACCTGACGGGCGACGAGCGCTACCGGGACGCGGCCCTGGAGACGTTCGACTACGTCCTGGGGCGCAACGCGCTGAACAACTCCTACGTCAAGGGCTACGGGACGCAGTTCAGCGAGAACATGCACAACCGGTGGATGGCCTCGGCCGACCGGCTGCCTCCGCACCCGGACGGCATGATGGCCGGCGGCCCGAACTCGGCGATCCAGGACCCGGTCGCGCAGGAGAAGCTGCAGGGCTGCGCCCCGCAGTTCTGCTACATCGACGACGTCGGCTCGTGGTCCACCAACGAGATGACGATCAACTGGAACGCGCCGCTCGGCTGGTTCGCCTCCTGGGCCGCCGACATGGCCGATGACGGGGGCGAGGTGGTCACTGACGCCTGTATGGCGGAGCTGACCGTCCACAGCGACTGGGGCAGCGGCTTCCACGCCACCGTGCGGGTCACCGCAGGCGACGCGCCGCTGTCCGGTTGGACCACGTCGTTCGACCTCGGGCAGGCGCGCCTGGCGAACGGCTGGAACGCCACGTTCGGCGTGTCCGGGTCCCGGGTGACGGCGTCCGACGCCGGCTGGAACGGCACCCTGGCCCAGGGCGGCTCGACCGAGTACGGGTTCGTCGGGAACGGCGCCGCGCCGTCGTCCCTCCCGGTGGCCTGCACGGCCCGCTGACCGGCACCGCGCCGGGGAGCCCGGTCCGTCCGTCTCCCCCACGGACCGGGTTCCCCGGCGCGGCCTCGGCCGGGTGTCGCTCTTCCGGGCCTTCGCCGCGGTCTCCGGCCCGAGGGCCGGCGTGCTCGACCGCGGCGCTCCGGCCCTCGGGCCGGAGACCGAGCCGTCCCCCGAGGCGTCCCCCGAGCCGTCCCCCGAGCCGTCCCCTGAGTGCCGTCCGCTGAGCGCCGTCCCCTGAGCGCGGACCGGGATCGGCCCACGGCCCACCGGAGTCAGCTCAGCACGTCGTCGAGGGCGTCGAACCAGCGTGCCGCGATCTTCACGTTCCCCGAGTCGTTCGGGTGCACGCCGTCGTAGGCGTCGTTGGAGGCGTCGAAGCCGGTCCACTGGTCGACGACGACGATCGGCGACTCCGCGGTCGACAGGCTCGCCGCCCACGCCGGGATCTGCGCGTTGAGGTTCACGGCCCGTTGCGCGCAGTCGGTACAGCCGAAGGAGGCGTCCGGTTCGAGCGGGATGATCTGGGCGGCCAGAACGGTGGCGTCCGGGTTGAGCTCACGCAGGTCCGCCACGATCGAGGAGTAGGCGTCGAGGATCTGGCTCGGCGGGACGTTCGACCAGACGTCGTTGGTGCCGAAGTGCAGCAGCACCACGTCCGGCGTGTTCTGCTCCAGCCAGGTGCGGGTCTCCCCGCTCGCGACCACGTTCGTGACCAGGGCGCCGCCGTGGCCCTCGTGGTCCAGGTCGGCACCCGCCGGGGCGCAGCCCGCGTACTGGGAGCCCACGAAGTCGACGTCGTACCCGGCGTCGGTGACGAGCTGCCAGAGGTTCCCGCGCCAGCAGCCGGGGCTGCCGGTGATCGAGTCGCCGAGCGGCATGATCCGGACCGGGTCGCCGGGCGGGTCGGTCGGCGGGTCGGTCGGCGTGGGGCTGGGCGTCGGGTCCGGCGTGGGAGGCGTCTGCCCGTCGCAGAGCGTGCCGTTGACGGAGATCCCCTCCGGCGTCACAGTGCTCCCGGAGCCCACGAAGCCGAACACGCGGACGGTCTCGCCGGCGCCGATCCGCGCGTTCCAGCCGACGTCGGAGCCTGTGAACGTGGTGCCGGTCTGGTTCCAGTCCACGTTCCAGGCGCTGGTGACGGCGGTGTCGGCGGGGAAGTCCCAGGAGATGTCCCAGCCGTCGACCCGGTTGCCTGCCGTGATGCTGATGTCGGCCTGGAAGCCGCCGTCCCAGCCGTTCACGACGTCGTAGTCGACCTGGCAACTGCCGTCGGCGGCGGCCGGGACCGGGCCGAGCACGGGCAGCGCCCCGGCGGTGAGTGCGGCCGCCGCCATGCCGACGAGCAGGATCTTTCGCGTTCGATCTGGTCGCATGTTCACGTCCTCGCAGAAGACGAGCTGGTGCGGAGCCGTGCCGGCGCCCGAGGGCGCCCGGTCGGGCTCGGCCGGGCCGGAGGGACCCGCGACGCTCAGCCTGGCCCGCCGCGCGCCGGGGGACGACGGACTGAAGCGATTCAGTGTGGCCGGCAGCCACGGTCGGCGCGTTGCCGGTCGACGAGCCGCCGGCCGGCGCCACGACGCGGGACAGGACGAGGTCCCACGCGACGCCAACGCCGAGCGGGGCCTCACCCTGCCCCTTGGAAACCGCCACCTACATTTCAGTGGATGGTGCGGCCGTGCGCGTCCGGGACCCCCGACTTCCGGAAGAAGTAGGTGTTGATCTGGTCGCGCCACTCGATCGACGAGCGCAGTTGCTCCGCCAGTCGCTCGGTCACGCGGTCGGCAAGGCGCGGCGCGCCGTCGTCGGAAACCGTCCGGCGGACGCTCTCCCAGGCGGCCACGAAGCCTTCGACCCGTTGCACCCCCTCGAAGTGGGTGTCGTAGATGTGCTGGATCACCGTCTTTCCCGAGTGCAGCACGTGCGTGTACGGGACGTGGTGGAAGAACAGCAGCAGCTCGTCGGGACAGGTCTCGGCCGACTCGTAGACCGAGGCCCACGGCTCCGGGTACAGGCCCGCGTACCCCGTCCCGGTCGCCACCGTCCGGTCCACGCCGATCCCGTCGCGGTCCGCGAAGTGGTAGGTGCCCCAGGGGGTGTACTCGTAGCCGTCCACGTCCGGGCCGTAGTGCAGGCCAGGACGCACCATGAAGCCGACTCCGAGCGGCGAGGTGTACCGCTCGTACGTCTCCCAGGACTGGTCGAGGATCTCGTGCAGCGCGCCGGCGACGGCGTCCGGCGCGCCCGGGAACGTCAGCGCGATCCACTCGTCGAGCAGCGCGACCGGGTCAGCGGCGGGGTCCCAGGCCAGCCGGCCGTAGGCGTAGAGGTTGGCCTGCGCGAACGGGTGACCGGTCCAGAACTCGTCGTCCCCCACGTTCGAGACGGCCACGATCCCGCCGGAGTGACCCACCGTCCCCGCCACGTCCGACCGCCGCCCGGGTTCCCCGTCCCCGTTCCGGACGGACGTCGTGTGCGTTCTGTCGCCGACCTGCTGCACACCATCCGATTGTTCGACGACGGGGGAGCCCGCCGGGGGCGCGGCCGGGGCTGTCTCTTATACACATCT
>NZ_JABBYC010000024.1 GCF_016742955.1 Myceligenerans indicum
CATACGAGATGTAGCTCCGTCTCGTGGGCTCGGAGATGTGTATAAGAGACAGGGGTGGCGGTGGTGGTCGCGGGTGGCCTTCTTCCCGAAGGCCGCCCGCGACCGTCGTCCGGAACGCGAGGGGAGCTCAGGCGAACGCGCTCTCGCCGGTGATCTCGCGGCCGACGATCAGCGCCTGCATGCTCTCGGTGCCCTCGTAGGTGTGCAGGGCCTCGATGTCCGCGAAGTGCCGCGCCACGCGGTTCTCCAGCAGGATTCCGTTGCCACCCAGCAGGTCGCGGGCGGTCTGCGCGATCTGGCGGGCGCCACGCGTGCAGGAGTACTTGGCGATCGACGCCTGCGGGCCGGTCAGCTCGCCGGCCTCGGCACGGCGTGTCATCTGCTTCACCAGGAGCTGAAGCTGCGTGAGCGTCGACAGCATCTGCGTCAGGCGCTCCTGGACCATCTGGCTCGCGGCGAGCGGGCGCCCGAACTGCACGCGCTGCCTCGAGTACGCCACGGCGGCCTCGTAGCAGGCCACGGCGTGCCCGACGGCGGACCAGGCGACCCCCAGGCGCGTGGAGAACAGCACGCGGCCGGCGTCCTTGAAGGACCGCGACTTCGGCAGCAGGTTCTCCGCCGGGACGAACACGTCCGTCAGGACGATGTGGGCCTGGTGGATGGCGCGCAGCGACACCTTGCCCTGGATGGTGGTGGCCGCGTAGCCAGGGGTGTCCTGCGGCACGATGTAGCCGTGGACCTGGCCGTCCTCGCCCCGGGCCCACACCACGGTGATGTCGCCCGTCGAGCCGAGGCCGATCCACTTCTTCTCGCCGTTGATGACGTAGCCCTCGACCCCGTCGCGGGTGGCGGCGACCGCCGTCGTCTCCAGGGCTACGGAGTCCGAGCCGTGCGTGGGCTCGGTGAGGCCGAACGCGCCGAGGATCTCGCCGCGCGCCATCGGGCCGGCGTACCTCTCGATCTGCTCCTCGGAGCCGAGCATGACGATCGACTGCAGCGCCAGACCACCCTGCACGGCACAGATCGTGGCCACGGAGCCGTCCCCGCGCGACATCTCCATGGCGGCCAGGCCCTCGGCGTAGGGCGTGATGTGCGGGAGGCCGGGCACGTCCACGCCGTCGCGCAGCAGGTCGAGCTCGGCGAGGCGCTTGACCAGGTCCATCGGGACCTCGTAACGCTCCCAGTAGTCGGCGATGACGGGCAGGACGTCCTCCTGCACGAACTTGCGGACCTTGTGCTGGTGAGCGCGTTCCTCCGTGGTGGCGTCCGCGAACGCCCCGGCGAAGTCGATGTCGAGCGGCTGCGACAGGTCGTAGTCGGGGGCCGTCACCCCAGGGGTCTGAGTCATGCCCACATCGTGCTTCGGTACCGAATCTCACGTCAAGTGATACGGCGTCTCACGAGAAGGCGGCGACTTGCTCCCGTCGCTGGATGCGCCACCAGACGAAGAAGCCCACCAGGGTGAACCCGCCGTAGAACACGTACATCGCGGCCGTGGCCCAGTAGCCCGCGCTCAGCAGGAGGGGCACGCCCACGATGTCGACCGCCACCCAGATCAGCCAGAACTCGACCCACCCCTTGGCCATGCCGTAGGTGGCCAGGAGCGAGCCCATGAAGATCCAGGCGTCGGCCCAGACGGGCTCGAACGACCCGAGCGCCCGGAACAGCGGCGTCAGCAGCAGCGTGCCGCCGAACAGCGCGGCGACGAGACCGAGCCGCGCCGGCCACGAGGCCCATCGCGGATGCACGGCGGCGCCGTCGCCGGCCGGGACCCTGCCGTCCGCGCGGATGTCGGCGGAACGGCGGCGGGTCTCCTGCCAGCGGTACCAGCCGTAGACGGACACGGCGACGAACATGACCTGCCGGCCCGCCTGGCCGAGCATGTCGGCGCGCGCGGTCTCGCCGAACCATGAGCCGAGGAAGACCGTGAACAGCAGCACGTTCCCGACGATGCCCACCGGCCACGCCCACACCTTGCGCTGCATCCCGCCCAGCGCGGACGCCAGTCCGAAGACGTTCCCTATCACCTCGCGCCACAGGAGCTGTTGGTCCCCGATGGTGAAGGTGGCGTCGAACAGCCAGCGGATCGCATCCATGGGAGAAGGATGGCACGGCGTGTGGGCGTGGTTGTGAGATCGCTCTCACGAGTTTCCCCAGAACCATTGTCGTAAAAGGGATCCACCGGTACAAAGGTCTCTGAGAGCGTTCTCAACCCTGCAATGACGCAACCTCACTCGTCCCAACGATGGAAAGCGAGTCACCATGAGAACCCATCACCGGATCACGGCCGTGGCCGTCGGCATCGTCGCCGTCGCGATCGGCCCTCTGGCGGCGTCGATCACCCAGGCCGCCGTCCCCGCGACGCCCTCGGGCTGGTCCCTGGCCTGGAGCGACGACTTCGACGGAGCGGCCGGGACCGGCATCGACACGAACACCTGGATCTACGACATCGGCCACTCCTACCCCGGCGGAGCCGACAACTGGGGTACGGGCGAGATCGGCTACCACACCGACAGCACGCAGAACGTCTACCAGGACGGCAACGGCAACCTCGCGATCCGCCCGCTGCGTGACGCCGACGGCAACTGGACGTCGGGCCGTATCGAGACCGTGCGCACCGACTTCGAGCCCGCGCAGGGCGGCGTGATGCGGGTCGAGGGCCGCGTCAAGCTGCCGGACGTCTCCGGACCTGCCGCGCAGGGCATCTGGCCGGCCTTCTGGATGCTCGGTGAGCCGTTCCGCGGCAACTACTGGAACTGGCCGGGCATCGGCGAGATCGACATCCTCGAGAACGTCAACGGCACCAACCAGGTGTTCGGCACGCTGCACTGCGGCACCTCACCGGGCGGGCCCTGCAACGAGACGAGCGGTCTCGGCGGATCGACCACCTGCCAGGTCTCGAGCTGCCAGTCCGCGTTCCACACGTACAGCGTCGAGTGGGACCGCAGCACCGCGACCGAGGAGCTGCGCTGGTACCTCGACGGCAACCTGTTCCACACCGTCAACGAGAACCAGGTCGACGCGACCACCTGGACCGACGCCACCGACCACGGCTTCTTCATCATCCTCAACGTCGCGGTCGGCGGCGGATGGCCCGGCAACCCGACGCCGGCCACGGCGTCCGGCGTCCCGATGCTCGTCGACTACGTGGCCGTCTACCAGTCGACGGGCTCCGGCGACCCGACCACCCCTCCTCCGTCGACCGGCCCGGACGCCTACTCGACGATCCAGGCCGAGAACTACGACGCGCAGTCGGGCATCCAGACCGAGACGACGTCGGACACCGGCGGCGGTGAGAACATCGGCTGTGCCGCGAACGGCGACTGGGTGCGGTTCGACGGCGTGGACTTCGGGTCCTCGGCGGCGCACACGTTCTCCGCCCGCGTCGCCTCCGGCGCGGCCGCCGGTATCAGCGGCCTCGTCGAGGTCCGGCTCGACGACGTGAACGCCGAACCCATCGGCAGCTTCGCCGTCGCGAACACCGGTGGCTGGCAGTCCTGGCAGACGGTGCCCGCCAACATCGCGCCCACGACGGGCACCCACACGGTGTACCTGCGGTTCACGTCCGGCCAGCCGAACGACTTCGTGAACGTCAACTGGTTCACCTTCGCCCACTGAGCGCTCCCCGCGCCCAGGAGCGTCCGCGACGGGTGGCCGCCCGCCACCCGCCGCGGAACTACACTCCGATCAACCGGACCGGGGACCCTGGAGGAGAGCCATGCGCGACACGCAGGCGGCACGTCCCACCCTCGAGACGGTGGCACGCCTGGCCGGGGTCTCGCGCGCGACCGTGTCCCGCGTGATCAACGGCTCCGTGGGGGTCACGTCCGGCGTGCGCGAGGCGGTGGACCGGGCCGTCGACCAGCTCGGATACGTGCCCAACCCGGCGGCACGCAGCCTCGTGTCCCGTCGCACGGACTCGATCGCCCTCGTCGTGCCGGAACCCGCCACCCGGATGTTCTCCGACGACGCCTTCTTCACCGGCATCCTGCGCGGCATCGGCCAGGAGCTGGAGGCGGCCGACAAGCAGCTCGTCCTCCTGCTCGCCTCGACCCCCGCGAACCACGGCCGCATCATGCGGTACCTCCGCGGCCGGACCGTGGACGGGGTCATCCTCGCCTCGCTGCACGGAAACGATCCGTTCCCCGCCGAGGTCACCGCGACGGGCGTCCCCGTGGTCGCCAGCGGCCGCCCCTTGACCGGCGGCGCCGTCCCCTACATCGACGTCGACCACGCCGGTGGTGTCCGGGCCGCGGTCCGGCACCTCCTGGCGCAGGGGCGGACACGCATCGCGACGATCGCCGGCCCCCAGGACATGGTCGCGGGCATCGACCGGCTCGCCGGATACCGCGACGCACTCGCCGCGGCCGGCATGCGGTCGCTCGTCGAGATCGGCGACTTCACGCGTGAGTCGGGCACGGCGGCGATGCGCCGCCTCCTCGACGACGAGCCGGGGATCGACGCGGTCTTCGTCGCCTCCGACCTCATGGCCGACGGCGCCCTGCGTGCGCTGGCCCGGGCAGGACGCCGCGTTCCGCAGGACGTGGCCGTGGTCGGGTTCGACGACGCCGCCGCGGCGCGCTCCACGGAACCCCCGCTGACCACCGTGCGGCAGCCCATCCACGAGATCGGCCGCATGCTCGCGCAGCAGATCCTGAAGCTGGCCGCGGGCGAGCACATCGACACGGCGCTGATCCTCCCCACCGAGCTGGTGCTGCGGGAGTCCGCCTGAGCCCGCGCGCGTGCCCCTATCCCAGCGCGTCCCGGACCGCGCGCGCCACCTCGTCCGGCGGCGTGTCACCGTCGAGGACGGTGACCACGACCCGGCGGCGCGGCCTCGTGTCAGGCTCGGGCGCCTCACCACCCTTGCTGACCACGACGGCGCGACGCAGGTCGGAGAACGCCTCCTCCAGGTCGGGGCGCGGGTCCAGAGACGGGTTGCGCAGCCAGCGCCGCAGGATGGCGTTGTGCACCGCCACCACCGACGCCGCGAACGCGATCGAGGCGGTCGTGTTCGACCGGTCCGGCGGGAGCGTGTCGCGCAGGTACTGGGTGAACGCGCGCTCGTAGCGGTGGGTGGTGACCAGCTCACGGTCCCGCAGCGCCGGCACCTGCTGCAGCAGCGCGTACCGGGCGAGCGACGTCTCGCGCTGGCCCACGTGGTGGTCGAAGACCATGCGTGCTGCCCGGCACACCTCCAGGTAGGGGCCGGTATCCGGGTCCCAGCCGTGGCCGGCGTCGCTGCCCGCCTCCTCGCTGGACCGCGCCTCCGGCCGCGTGGCGGCCAGCATCACGACCACCTCCTCGAGGAGAAGCTCGTGGTCGGCGAAGACCACGTCCTCCTTCGACCGGTACCGGCGGAAGAATGTCGCGCGGCTCACCTGCGCGGCGTCCGCGATCTCCTCGACGGTGGTCTTCTCGTAGCCCTGACGGGTGAACAGGTCGACGGCGGCGTCAACGGCCTGTGCATGCGTGTGGGGTCGAACCGCGGTCATGCAGGGCAGGTTACCGTTCCCGGATCTTGCCGGTACGAAGCCGCTGAAGATAACGCACCTCGCGGAGCGCGATCGCGGAGCCCAGCGCCAGGGGAACGGCGGACCACGGATGCCCGGAGAGGAGGCCGAACAGCCCGACGGCGGCCACCACGACACCGCCGACGACCGTGAACAAGCTCGACCATCGCATGAGGCTCACCGTAGCGGAGGCGAGTCCGACGATGTCGTACAGGCGGCATAGGGTCGGCGCATGACTGAAACCACCCGGAACAGCACCCCCGTCGTCGACGTGTACGTCGACCCGGTGTGCCCGTTCGCCTGGATCACCTCCCGCTGGGCCATCGAGGTCGCGCAGCACCGCGACGTCGAGCTCACGTTCAAGCTGATGAGCCTCTACCTGCTCAACAAGGACCGCGACATCCCCGCCGACTACCGGGCGCTCATGAACAGCTCGCGCGGCATCGGACGCGTCGCCGCCGCAGTCCAGACAGACCACGGTTCCGAGGCGTTCGCCGCCTTCTACAACGCCGCCGGGGTCCGCGTCCACAACGGGCGCAACAAGGACTTCGCCGCCGTGATCCCCGAGGCGCTCGCCGAGGCCGGGCTCCCCGCCGAACTGGCGGCCGCCGCGGAGTCCGACGCGTACGACGACGCGCTCTCCACCTCCCACGAGACCGGAATGAAGCCGGTGGGTGAGGACGTCGGCACTCCGACCATCCACGTCGACGGCACCGCGTTCTTCGGGCCGGTGCTCCAGTCCATCCCCCGCGGGGAGGACGCGGTCCGCCTGTTCGACGGCGCCGTGGCGCTGGCCTCGCACCCGGACTTCTTCGAGCTGAAGCGGACGCGGTCGGGGTCGCTGAACTTCGACTGAGCCGAACAATCCCCCACGGCGGAAAAGTGTCGGAACGATCCGGCCGCCGATGACATTGTTGGAGGCATGAGTCTCGACCTCCGCATCTTCACGGAACCCCAGCAGGGCGCCTCCTACGACGATCAGCTCGCCATCGCCAAGGCAACCGAGGAACTCGGCTTCAGCGCCTTCTTCCGCTCCGACCACTATCTCGCGATGGGCGGCGACGGACTGCCCGGCCCCACCGACTCCTGGATCACGCTCGCCGGCCTCGCCCGCGACACCGAGACGGTCCGGCTCGGCACGCTCGTCTCGTCCGCGACCTTCCGCCACCCTGGTGTGCTCGCGATCCAGGTAGCCCAGGTGGACCAGATGTCTGGCGGCCGCGTGGAGCTCGGCCTCGGAACCGGCTGGTTCGGGGCCGAGCACGCGGCCTACGGGATCCCGTTCCCCGACAAGCGGTTCGGCATCCTCGAGGAACAGCTCGCCGTCGTGACCGGGCTGTGGGGCACGCCCCAGGGCGAGACGTTCTCCCACTCGGGCAAGCACTACACGATCACCGACTCGCCCGCGCTGCCGAAGCCCGCGCAGGATCGCATCCCCGTCATCGTGGGCGGGGCCGGGGCGAAGCGCACGCCGGCGCTCGCTGCCCGGTTCGCCGACGAGTACAACCAGGGGTTCCCGGAGATCGACTCGATCGGCCCACGCATCAAGGTCATCGAGCAGGCGCTGTCCGACGCCGGGCGCAGCACGGACTCGATGGTGCTGTCCGCGGCGCTCGTGCTCGCGGTGGGCCAGGACGAGGCGGAGTTCACCAGGCGCGCCGCGGCGATCGGCCGCGAGCCCGCCGAGCTGCGCGAGCACGGCGTCGCGGGGACGGTCGCCGAGGCCGCCGAGCGACTGCGGGACCTGGAGAAGGCGGGGATTTCCCGGGTCTATCTCCAGGTCCTGGACATGCAGGACCTGGACCACCTGGATCTGGTCGCGCGCGAGGTGCGGCCCCAGCTCGACTGAGAGCAGCTCGGACCGGCACCGGCCGCGCCCTGTCCCGCGTCGGGCGACGCGGGCGGGCCCGGGCGGGTGCCGGGCCGGACACATGGGGGAAACCGTCTCCCGTCGCCGCGTGGACTACTCTCCGCTCGATACGTGAGCGAAGAGAACGGGGCCTGGCATGACGAGGGGTTGGACAGTGCACGGGGACGGCGTGCAGATAGCGCCGGGAGAGGCCGTGGCGCCGGGCGAGAGGCTGAGCTGGCCCCGGACCGTCGGCATCGGGCTGCAGCACGTCGTCGCGATGTTCGGTGCGACGTTCCTGGTGCCCGTGCTGACGGGATTCGACCCGGCCACGACGTTGTTCTTTTCGGCGATCGGCACGGTGGGCTTCCTGCTGATCACCGGGAACCGGCTGCCGAGTTATCTGGGCTCGAGCTTTGCCTTCATCGCCCCGATCGGGGCGGCGACGGCGTCGGGTGGCCAGTCGGTCGCCGTCGGGGGTGTCCTCGTGACCGGCCTGCTGCTGGCGCTCGTCGGCGCGGTGGTGCACCTGGCGGGCGCACGATGGATCGATGTCGTCATGCCCCCGGTGGTCACCGGTGTGATCGTGGCGCTGATCGGCCTCAACCTGGCGCCGGCCGCGTGGGGTACCTGTGACGAAGGCGGCGCGTGCTCGGGCTTCCAGGCGTCGCCACTGACGGCCGTCGTGACGCTGGCGTCGATCATCCTCGTCTCCGTGCTGTTCCGGGGGATCCTCGGGCGGCTGTCGATCCTGGTCGGTGTCGTGGTCGGCTACGGCTTCGCCGCGGCGCGGGGCGAGGTGGACTTCACGGCGATCGGGGACGCCGCCTGGTTCGGGCTTCCGACGTTCACCACGCCGTCGTTCGACCCCGCGGTACTGGGGCTGTTCGTCCCGGTCGTGCTCGTGCTCGTGGCCGAGAACGTGGGACACGTGAAGTCCGTCGCCGCCATGACGGGCAAGAATCTCGACGGCGTCACCGGCCGCGCGCTCCTGGCGGACGGTGTCGCGACAACGTTTGCCGGTCTCGGTGGCGGCTCCGGGACGACGACGTACGCGGAGAACATCGGCGTGATGGCGGCGACGAGGGTCTACTCCACGGCGGCGTACTGGGTCGCGGCGGGCGGAGCCCTGGTGCTGAGCCTGTCGCCCAAGTTCGGTGCGGTGATCAACTCCGTTCCGGGCGGTGTGCTGGGCGGGGTGACGACGATGCTCTACGGGATGATCGGCGTCCTCGGAGCGCGGATCTGGGTGCAGAACCGGGTGGACTTCTCCGACCCGGTCAATCTCACGACCGCCTCGGTGCCGCTGGTCGTCGGCATCGCGAACTACACCTGGACGGCGGGCGATCTCCGGTTCGAGGGCATCGCCCTGGGGACGGCGTCGGCTCTGCTGATCTATCACGGGATGCGGCTGGTCGGCCGCCTGCGCGGGTAGCGGTCGGGGGCCTCGGGGGTGGCCGGGCCCGCAGCCTGCCGCTGCTCCGAGGGGGCCATCGACCTGACTGCGAGGCTGCGGCGTGCTGCCGGGCGTCGGCCGCCGCGGCACCTCGTGACGAGGGCTTCCACCCGATTGAACGTGTGTGTAGCATGTTGAACATGCGTTCAGCCGGCGGGTCCGCCTCCAGGCCCCAGCGGACGCCCGCCACGGACAAGACCACGCGGGCGCGCATCCGTGACGCCGCGATACGACGCTTCGCCACCAGCGGTTTCGGTGCGTCCGTGCGTGCGATCGCCCAGGACGCCGCCGTCAGCCCGGGCCTGGTGATGCACCACTTCGGCTCGAAGGACGCGTTGCGTGCGGCATGCGACGAGCATGTTCTCGCCCAGATCCGCGCGGTGAAGAACGAGACCATCGGCCATGCGGCCGGAGGCGGCGGCTTCCTGCAGGCGTTCGCCGGCGCCCAGGAGCACGCCGCGCTCCTGGGCTACGTCCTGCGGTCCATGCAGGACGGCAGCTCCCTCGCCCGGGAGTTCATCGACCGCATGGTCGACGACGCCGTGGCGTACACGCGGCACGCGGTCGCCCAAGGCATCGTGGTGCCCAGCCGCGACGAGGTCGCCCGGGCGCGCCACCTGACGTTCTCGGGACTTGGCGCCCTGCTGCTCGAGGTCACCCTGAATCCGCCGGAGGACCCCTCCGATCTCCGCGCGATCGTCGACACGTTCCTCGAGCAGAGCTACCTGCCGATGCTCGAGCTGTACACCGAGGGATTCCTGACCACCCGGCGCATGCTCGACGACTACCTCATGTATGTCACCGACCCGCCGGAAGGTGCGACGGCGGCCGGCTGAGGCCGAACCACGTCCCACGTTCGCCGCCGTCCCCAGCTACCGCCGTACCGCAGGACCGGTACGGCGGCCCTTCACCTTCCGTGAACTGGTAAGGACAACCAGAGAGCGAGCATCTTATGACCAACACCTCCTCCGGCGTGCCCGCGATCGAGATCGCGGGCCTCGACAAGTCCTTCGGCGCGGTCAAGGCCCTCGACGGCCTCGACCTGACGGTCCCCACCGGCGAGGTCGCCGGATTCCTGGGCCCCAACGGCGCCGGCAAGTCCACCACCATCCGAGTCCTGCTGGGCCTGCTGCGGTCCGACGCCGGTACCGCCCGCATGTTCGGCCGTGACGTCTGGCGCGACGCGGTCGAGCTCCACAAGCACATCACCTACGTCCCCGGCGACGTCAGCCTGTGGCCGAACCTCACGGGCGGCGAGTGCATCGACTACCTCACCCGTCTGCGCGGTGCGGCCGACAAGAAGGCACTGCGCGTCCGCAAGGCCGAACTGCTGGAACGCTTCGAGCTCGACCCGCGCAAGAAGGCCCGGACCTACTCCAAGGGCAACCGGCAGAAGGTCGCCCTGGTCGCGGCCTTCCTGTCCGACGCCGAGCTGTACATCCTCGACGAACCCACGGCCGGGCTCGACCCGCTCATGGAGTCCGTGTTCACCGACTACGTCCGTGAGGCCAAGGCGGACGGCCGTTCCGTCCTGCTGTCCAGCCACATCCTCAGCGAGGTCGAGAAGGTGTGCGACACCGTCACGATCATCCGCAACGGCACCGCGGTCGAGCACGGCACGCTCGACGAGCTGCGGCACCTCACACGGTCGAACGTGACCGCGGTGGTGGGCAAGGACCCCGCGGCGCTGGCGGGCCTCCGCGCGGTCAACGATCTCCAGGTCAAGGCGCACGACGGCGGGACCCGAGTCACCTTCGACGCCGACAACGCGGGCATCGCCGACGTGCTCGACGCCGTGACGGCCCTGGGCGTGCACAGCATCACCGTCACTCCTCCGTCTCTGGAGGAACTGTTCATGCGGCACTACGGCGACGTCATCGAGGCCGACGAGGCCGCGGCGGACGACGTGGCCGGTGACGGGGCGCCGTCGGGCCGCGCCGCGAGGAAGGCGGCCCGGCAGGCGGCGAAGAAGGCGGGTGTGCGATGAGCGCCGTCGCGCCGGGGCGGGGCGCCCCCACCGTCGCGGTGCCGTCGTTCGGGTCGACGCTGGAAGGGACGGGTCGGTTGATCCGCTTCATCCTGCGTCGGGATCGGGCAAGGATCTTCTGGTGGACGTTCTCGATCGTCTTCTTCTACGCGTACTTCATGGTTGCCCTCGATGCGCTCGGCGCCGAGGCGCTGGTCGGCCGGGCGCTGCTGATGGAGTCACCGAGCGGGATCGTGATGGGAGGGCCCGGATACGGGCTCGATGCCTACACGCCTGAGCGCGCGGTGGCGAACGAAGGCATCACCTGGTTCGTGCTCGCGCTGGGGGTCATGAGCGTGCTGCACATGGTGCGGCACACGCGAAGCGAGGAGGAGTCGGGGAGATCGGAGCTGGTGCGCGCGAACCCGGTCGGGCGTCACGCGCCGGCCGTCGCGTCGGTCGTCACCCTGGTTCTCGTGAACGCCGTGATTGCCGTTCTGTCCGCGATGACGCTCATCGGGATCGGCGGCGAGTACGTGACGTTCGCCGACTCGTTCGCCATCACCAGCGGAGTCGCGTGTGCCTCGATGGTGTTCGGGCTCGTCGGGCTGGTCTTCGCGCAGCTGACGGTATCCGGCCGAGGCGCCGTGGGTCTTGGGATGGTGGTGCTCGGGCTGGGCTTCGTCGTGCGTGCGGTGGGCGATGTCGCCGAGACCGGCGGAAGCACCCTGTCCTGGTTCTCGCCGTTCGCCTGGGCACAACAGATGAGGCCCTTCGTCGACCTCATCTGGTGGCCGATCCTGCTGTCGGCCGGTTCCATCGCGATACTCCTGCTCGTCGCGAGCGTTCTGGGTTCGCGCCGCGACTTCGGTGGCGGCCTGCTGCCGGACCGCATCGGCCCCGCAACGGCGACGGCCTCCCTGCGCGGGCCGATCGCTCTTGCCTGGCGGCAGCAGAGGTTTGCCCTGTTGGTGGTCACCGCCTTCTTCGCGGCCATGTGGCTCGGAGTCGGCACCATGCTGCCGACGATCGGCGAGATGGTGGGCAGCCTGATCGAGTCCAATCCGCAGTTCGGCGCCGTGTTCGGCGATCCGGGCGATCCCTCTGGATTCCTGGGACTCGTCATGCTCGAAGGAGTGCTCTTCGTCGGTGCGTATGCCATCGTCATGGGTGCCCGGCCCAAGGCGGAGGAGAACGCCGGCCGCGCCGAGATCGCCCTGGCCCGGCCCGTGTCACGGACCCGCTGGTTCGGTGCGCACATCCTTGTGACCGGCATCGGCGTCGTGATCGCCGTGGCGGTGCCGATCCTCGCCGTATGGGTGGGTGCGGTCGCCGTCGGCTTCGACCGCCAGTCCTTCGGCGACTACGCCCTGGTGGCCGCCACGTACGTGCCGTCCGCGCTGTGCTACCTCGGGTTCACGGTGGCGCTCTACGGCTGGTTCCCGCGAGCGACCGGACTCGGGTGGCTCCTGCTGGTGTACGGCTTCGTCATCGGGCTGTTCGGGAGCCTCATCCAGGATTTGCCGGAGGCGGCGAACTACATCAATCCGATCTACTGGGTTCCCGGTGTTTTCGAGACCCCTGACCTGGGTGAATGGCTCGGCGTGGCAGTAGTCGCACTCGGGCTGTGCGTACTGGGGATGATCGGCTTCCGGCGCCGGGACATCCCGGCCGTCTGAAGTCCCGTGTCCGACGGCGGTCGCGCGTGCGTGCTGCGCGGTGAGCACGTGCGCGCGTCGTCGTCGGACATCGCCCGGGCGGGGCGCGGCCGTATACGCGGGAAGAAGATGTGTGTGCAGCACGGACTTTGCGTGATGTGACCGTTTCGATAGGCTGTTTCGCCGCGTTACACGTCGTCGAACTCTAGGATCTCAGCCATGATCTTCAAGGCCGTCGGGGGCGGCCGACCCTACCCCGACCACGGGCGCACCCGCACCCGGGACTGGGTCGACGTCCCTCCCCGGCAGGTTCGGCTCGACGAGCTCGTGACCACCAAGCGAACCCTGGACCTGGAGACTCTTCTCGCGGAGGACTCCACGTTCTACGGTGATCTGTTCGCTCACGTGGTTGAGTACGAGGGCACCCTCTACCTCGAGGACGGGCTTCATCGCGCCGTGCGTGCTGCTCTGCAGCAGCGCCCCGTGCTCCACGCGCGCGTCCTCATGATCGGTTAGGTTCATTACGTGACAGACCCTTTCTACGACGAGGCGCGCGGCGCCCGGCGTCGTCGCCAGCACGAGCGCCAGGCCGTCGTCTTCGGCGTGATCATCGCCTTTCTGGCGGTTGCCGGAATCTTCGCACTGGCGACCTACACCGGCTCACTGGTCGGTCCGTTCCACCGGGAGTTCACGGTGGTGGGCGTGTCCCAGCAGGAGGAGGTTCCTGCGCCCTGCCTGCCCGAGGTGAAGGGGCAGCCCGACGGCGCCCTGCCGCTGCCGTACGCGCAGGTCGAGGTGAACTCGCTGAACGCGTCGGACAACCAGGGCGTGGCCAAGGCCTTCGAGGATGTGCTGGTCGGCCGGGGCTTCACCGTTCTGGAGCTGGGCACCATGCCGGAGAGCGACAGGCTGGAGGACTCGGAGCTGCGCTTCGGGGCCAAGGGCATCGTGCAGGCCTACACCCTCGCGACGCAGTTCCCGTCCATCCGGCTGGTCATGGACGACCGCAAGGGCAAGAACGTCGACCTGCTCATCGGTGAGGAGTACGACAGGCCTGTCGACGTCGAGGCCGTGCCTCCGTTGGACGAGCCGCTGGAGAACGTCGACAACTGTCGCTCGGCCGACGAGATCACACCGAGGCAGCGCGCGCTGTCCCTGGAGATGGAAGAGGCCAAGAAGGCCAAGGCCGAGGAGGGCGAGGTCAAGGAGGGCTGACCGGGCGGCCCGTCCCGGGCGGCCTGTCCCCGGGCGGCGGGCCCGGGCGGCGGCCCCGGGGCGGCCTGGGGCCGCCCCGGGTGAACCTCCTGAGGCGCGAGGAACCTGTCGTGCCGGCGCGGGCGCGGCCCGGCACGCTGGGCTCGCGGTCACGACGCCGGTTCGCCGCACCATGTCCGCAGTGCCACGGAGACGTCGGCGGGGTCGGGCGCACCGACCCACGCCGTGTACCCGTCGGGACGGACGAGAACAGTCTGGTTCTCCGGTCCGGTCAGGAAGGCCACCCGATTCCTCCACCCGGCAAGCTCGGAATCCCAGGCAGGTGCGGCACCTCCGACGAGCGCGAAGCGACCGGCGCGCAGGTGTTCGAACAGTCTCGTTCCGTCGGGCAGCTCATGGTCGGCAACCCGGGTCCCGACCGTCCTCGCATCGCCCGGGCCGCGGCCGTACCGGATCCCGAGCCCGGAGATCTGCATGGTCGCCATCCTCGTGACGGCCGGTGAGCCGAGCACCAACGGTGCGACCGCTTCGCGAGCCGCGACGGCGAGCCGGGAACGGGCGGTCGCGAGGCGTGCCATGCGCCCGCTCGACCTCAGCACCTCGGCGCCCACCGGATGACGCTCCGCGTGGTAGCCGTCGAGCAGCCCGAGGCTGGCACCCCGGGCCACCGCGGCGAGTCGCCACGAGAGATTGGCCGCGTCCTGCATCCCGGTGTTCATGCCCTGGCCGCCGGCGGGGGTGTGACAGTGAGCGGCGTCCCCGGCGAGGAAGACACGGCCGACGCGGTATCGGGGGACCTGCCGCTCGTCGGAGTGGAACCGCGAGATCCAGCGGGGCGAGTGCATCCCGTAGTCGGAGCCGAATGCCTGCCGCGCGGCCGCGGCGACCTGGTCCAGGGACGGCTCGCCGTCGTCGGCCTGATCGGCCCGGCTCCAGGCGGTCAGCCGCCAGTAGCCGTCCCCGAAGGGGGCGGCGAAGGCGAAGGCCTGGCGGTTGGTGTGGACGGTCGGTCTCGCGGGCGGCTCCGCCAGCAGGACGTCGGCGAGCATGATGCCGCGCATGACCGGGCCGCCGGGAAAGGGCAGGTCGATCAGGTGCCGCACGGCCGAGTGCACGCCGTCGCAGCCGACGGCGAAGTCGGAGCGGAGTGAGCGGGCCGTGCCGTCGGGCCCGGTGACGGTGAGGGACACGCCGTCGTCGTCCTGTGCGAGGCCGGTCACCTCGGTGTCGTGCTGGATGGTGGCGCCGAGCCGCTCGAGCCTGTCACGCAGGACCCGTTCCACGTACGGCTGTGCGCAGACGAGCAGATACGGGAAGGTGGTCGGGAGCCGGGAGAGGTCGAGCTCCGCGTTCCCGAAAGCGGCGACCTTGTCCATCTTGTAGGACGGGTGCGCCAGCAGATCCTCGGCGAGGCCGCGCATGTCGAGCACTTCCAGGGTTCGGGCGTGGACGCCGAAGGCTCGTGAGAGGTTCGACAGGTTCGCGGGACGCTTGTCGATGACCGTGACGTCCAGGCCGGCCTCGACGAGGTCGCCGGCGAGGAGAAGCCCGGTCGGTCCCGCTCCGACGACGACGACGGAGGTCGTGGGGGCCGTCTCAGGGTGAGCGGGTGCCTGGGTGGGGGAAGGGTGCGGCGATTTGGTTGCCATGGCAACCAGTAAAGCGCAAGCCTGGTTGCCATGGCAACCATCTTGCTAGGGTGGTCGTCGTGGATCCGCAGCAGTCTCTCGACGCACGTGAACAGCGCGCCTGGTCGGCCTTCGTGGCCATGCGGCGTGACCTGGAGGCCGCGCTCGCGCGCAGCCTTGCCCGTGACGGACTCTCCGTCAGCGACTTCGAGGTGCTGGCGAGGCTCGTCCAGGCGCCGGACGGTGAGATGCGTGCGCGTGACCTGGCCGCCGCCATCGGCTGGGACAAGGCGCGTCTGTCGAAGCATGTGGCCCGGATGGCGGGGCGTGGACTGGTCACGCGTCGTGAGGCCGGGGACGACGGTCGCGGTCAGATCGTCGGGCTCACCAGCCATGCGGAGCAGGTCGTCGCGGCCGCCGGGCCGAACCATGTCGCCGCGGTGCGCCGGTACTTCTTCGACCTGATCGAGCCCGACGAGCTCGAGGTCCTCGAACGCGTGCTGGAGCGGATCAACGCCCGCGCTCGCGGCTCATGAGGTTTCCCGGGCCGACGTCGAGCCCCTGGGCTATCCGCCGTCTCCACCGTCAGCGCCGCCCATGAGGAAACCCCCATGGTCAACTCCATGGTGGCCGTCGCCTCCGCCATAGGCTCCGTCCCCACCGTGGGAAGAGCGCCAGGGTACGTGGAGCTGCATGTGAAGCTCGCCGACGGCCATGGCATGCGCGCTCGCCTCTGTCAGATGCAGCAGACGGCCGATTGCCTCGAAGATGTCGGTCGCGTCTACCAGGGGCATCGCCCGCTGGAAATGAGCTGTTCGCGTCAGCTCCATGACCTCTGCAGCGAGCCGGCGGACCTCCGCGTCATGTTCCTGTCCCGTGTCACCGTCGTCGACCAGGAGTGACAGCAGGTACTGCACGTCATCCCGTGAGCCTTGGGTGCCGGCTGAGGGGCCGTGTGCGACGCCGTCGTTCAGCCGGCCTTCCACCATTGGCAGGATGGCTCGATGCAACTGGTCGAGGGCCCGAAAGACGAGTTCCTTGTTGGTCAGGGCGTGCACGCTGTCTCCCACTTCCTCATGTCGAAGGCAACCTTCCGGTGGATGAACTGCTCCGGATCGGACTCCGCCTTGACCGAGAGAGACTCGGCGACCGCCCGGCCGATGCGGATCGCCCCGCGCTTCCTGGGCGTGCGAGGCTACCGGCGTGCGCGGGCAACCCGACGCGACCGTCCATGCCCTGGCGCAACACTACGAGTCGGGCGGCGTGGACGCCCTTGAGCGCCGGCCGCGATTGCCTGACGGCCGGAAGCGACGCGGCCGGGAACGACGACGCGGGACATCGCTGACCGATGTCCCGCGTCATCACACTGCGGAGGATGGGGGAATCTCTCCCATATCGCTCTGACCTGCGGCGACGTAGAGAAACTTGCGGTGTGACTATTCCGGGGTTAGCGGCCAAAATGTGTGTCCGCATTCCGGGCGTGTCGGCAGGTCATTGCGGCGTTTCGGGGGCTGGTTAATCCCCTTGGAGTATGACTGGGGCGGGTGCTGGACATCCTGGATCGTGTTCGGTTCTTTATGCGGTTCGCGCTTGAAGCGCAACGGCACGACGCCTGCGGGAACCGTGCGGTGGCGATGTACCGGGTGCGGAGGCTCGTCGACCAGGCGTCGCCCGGATCACCGATCGCACCACGAGCCGAGTGGGTCCGGATTCCAGGAGGCAGCGCTGCCTCGCCGTGGTGCGAGCTGCCGCTGTGGGTTCCCGGGTACGAACCTGACGCTGGCCGCCATCGGCTCTATCGAGACGTGCCGTGACTCTGAAGCGGCACGCAGCCGTACGGATAGGCTTGTGCGCTGTGACCAATCCCGAGATCCGAGCACCACTGCGCGGACCGCCGTCGGGCAATCCCTCGATCATGACCTGGCCGCAGCGGTCACCGCGCACCACGCCTTCGTCCCCGGATTCGCCGGCGACGCCGCGGAGGCACGACCGCATCTGGCTGAGGCCGCCGCACATCCCGCGCTCAGCGAGAGTTCGTGGCTGCGGTCATGGGTGAACTGCGTTGCTGCCGAGGTCCACGCGCGCACCGGACAAGCCGCGCGTTCTCGCGTACACATCGCGATGGCCGAAGCGGAACTCACCGAACAAGACAACGGCACGCCCGGGTGGTTCGACTTCTACGACCCGGCACGCCTGGCGGGATTCGCGGGTAACGCTGAACTTCTGGGTGGCAACCCGCTGGCAGCACAGACATGGCTGGCTACGGCATTGGACGGCTTGGACGAGAAGTCAGTCAAACAGCGCCCCGTACTCTTGCTTGACCTCGCGGCCGCCTCGGCAACTGTCGACCCGGCGCAGGCTGCCGCGCATGCCGACGATGCGATGTCGATCATGGAGAACGCGCCCTACGCCACCGCCGTCGACCGTATGCACGACGTCGTCGCCGCGCTCTCGACCAGTCCGTACGGACCACAACTCGCTGAGCGTGCCGCAGTCCTCGCTGCTCCATCGCGGTAGCGGCTACCCTGCGGCAGCGGCGTTGTGCTTCGCGACGTGGTCCGGTAGTTCAGCCAGAGAGTCCAGCTGGAACAAGCACTGTGCCTCGTAGTCCTCACCGAGGATCCGCGCCGCAGTCTCGCCGCGCAGGATGTGACCCCACGGGCCACGCCGCAGGACCGCGGTCTCGATCCCGAGAGTCAGTGCGGGCCGGATGTCGTTGTCGAGCCGGTCACCCACGTACAGAATTTCGCCCGCCGCAACGCCGGCCTCCACGACGAGCCGCTCGAAGAACGCCACGTCGGGCTTCTCCGCGTCCCACGAGTCCGACGTGCCCAGCACATCGCACGGCAGGTCCAGCTCCCGCAGGATTCCCTCGGCCCGCAGTGTCTGGTTGCCCGCGATCCCAACCACGAGACCTTGGCTTCGAAGCTGCGACAGGCAGGATCGGACGTCCGCGTACAGGTCGTCCTCACCGAACCACTCCGGCCGACCAGCCTCCGTACGACGCTCACGCTCGACCGTCAGATCGAACCCCGGCCGGAACTCGCCGAAGGTCTCCCGGTAGTCCCGGCCTTGCGCGATCACAGCTCCGAACACAGCCGAGAACGTCTGGCGCGGAACCCCAAGCCAATCGGCCCACGTCCCGTACTCCCGCGTCTCGTTGACCAAGACCTCGCCGACATCGAAGAACACCGCGCGAATCATGCTTCGAGCCTATCGTGACCAGGCCGGATGCCACGGTCCTTAGGAGCTCGCCAGGGTGCGTCCGCCTACCGCGCTGCTGCAACGAAGAACCCCGGGATCCGAAGATCCCGGGGCTAGTCCGGCGGAGGATGGGGGATTCGAACCCCCGAGGGCGTGAACCCAACACGCTTTCCAAGCGTGCGCCATAGGCCGCTAGGCGAATCCTCCTCGTGCCCTCGGGCACGGCCGAGCCGACCGCGCGAACGCGTACCGGGAACGGCCTGACGAGGATACCGGACCGAAGGGGCTGAGGCCGAATCGAAACGGGGTGGCAGGGGTGTGACGTGATCGTTCGCCCGGGTCCATGCGGGTACCACCGCAGGATTCGGGATTCCGGGACACCCTCGGTTATGGTGGTGGCAGACCCCTCGTGCGGCATCACCTCGCCGAACTCCCCCAGGGCCGGAAGGCAGCAAGGGTAAGTGAGCTCTGGTGGGTGTGCGAGGGGTCCTTGCTGTCCCCGGGAGGGTTCCGTGGGTCGACGGGTCGACGGGTCGACGGGTCGACGGACAACGGACGACGGAGCAGGCGGGCAGGCGCCCGTCAGATGTCGTCGAGTCGCCCCCATGCATGGGTGACGGCGATCGCGCCGGCCGGAGCGACCGCCGCGGCCAGAGCCAGGTTCGGCAGGCCGACGTCCGCTGCGGCTTCCGCCCCTCCCATCTGCGTCCACAGCGACGTGGCCGCGTACGGGAACCACGGACCCACACCGAGCGCGGTGACGAGCTGCGCCACCACGACGACCCCGATCAGCACTCCGATCGTGCCGAGCGGGCTGCGGGTGACCGTGGCAACCCAGCCGAACGGGATCGACAGCCCAGCGGAGAGCAACCCTGCGGTCAGAGCGAGGCCGGCCCGGGACCAGGTGTCGTCGACGAACGGCTGCCCTGTGACGGCGCAGATCAGGGCTGTCACGGCGACTGTTGACCCGACGGTGGCCACCACGCAGGACGCCAGCCACATGACGTGCACGAGGACCTTGGCGAGGGCCACACTGCCGCTGGAGGTGGCCATCCCCGCCCGTGCCCCGGCGAGGCCTGTGGCGACCTCCTGGCCGAACGTCCAGGCCATGGCGAAACCGCCCGCCATCACGATCGCGACGGACAGGATCTGGGCCGCCACGAGAACCTGCGTCGCAGACAGCGGTCCGGTCGCGTACGGGGCGAACTTCGCGGTGGTGATCGTCGCCGCCGTGTCCGCGCGGGCGAGCGCCACCGCTCCGACGGATGCCGCGGGGACGGCGAGCAGGAGAATCGCCGTGGCGAGGCGGACGACCGTGGAGCGCACGCAGAGGAGCCACTCCGTCTCCCAGGCGGCGGCGAAGCCGCTCATTGCGCCACCTCCGGGCCGGCCGCGGAGCGCGTGTCGGCGTCGTGCACGACTTCGAAGAAGCGGCGTTCCAGGTCCGTGCCGCCAGGCTCGAGCTGACCGACGACACGGCCGTCGTGCACGACGACGATCCGGTCCGCCACACGTGAGACCTCGTCGAGGTGGTGGCTGGATACCAGGATCGCCGCGCCGCGTGCGGCGCATTCGCGGATCAGGTCACGCACGACGACGACGCCACGCGGGTCCAGGGCGCTGGTGGGTTCGTCGAGCACGACGGCCTCGGGCGCGTGAACGGTGGCGCAGGCGATGCCCAGGCGTTGCCTGTTGCCCTGGGACAGGGCGCGCGATCGCGTGTGCGCCCACGGTTCGAGTGCGAGCTGCCCGACGGCCGTGGAGGCGGCGCGGGTTGCGGACGTGCGGTCGAGGCCGTGGAGGCGGGCAGCCGCTCGGATGTTCTCCCTGACGGTGAGCTCGGGGTGCGCGAACGGGGCGTCCACGAGTTGCCCGAAGCGGCGTGCGACGTGTCCGGGCAGGCGGCCCGGGCCGTGGCCGAACAGTCTGGGGGTGCCTCGGTCGGGACGGAGCCGGCCGGCGAGGATACGCATCGCCGTCGTCTTGCCGGCACCGTTGAATCCGATCAGGGCGACGACCTCACCGGAGTCGACGGTGATCGAGAACTGGTCGAGAGCGGTCCGGGCGCCGAAGGAGTGGGAGACCCGATCGAGCTCAAGGGCTGGGCTCACGGCGCGTCCCCGGCCACGATCTCTGCCTCGAAGCCGTCCTCGTTCCTGAGATAGGCGGCGTAGTGGTCAGGCCCGCCGGCGAACGGGTGCTGGTCGTGGAACATGAGCGCCCAGCCGTGGGAGGTCGCGTCGGCGACGAGCGCGTCGACCTCCATCCTGCTGCCGCCGTGGAACGCGAGGTGGTTCAGGCCCGGGCGCCGTCGATCGTGCGACGAGGCCGAGAGCGCTGGGCTCTGTTCGGCTACCACGTAGGTGCCGCCGAGAGTCCAGCTCACCCCCTCCGGCCAGCGCTGATATTCGGTGTAGCCGAGACGCGACAGGAGCCGGCCCCAGGACTGCTCGGCTCGGGGCAGGTCGGGCACCCACAGTTCGATGTGATGAAGCATCCCGCGAGTCATGCGCATCATCCTTGCAGGCGGTGACGAGCCGTTCCCACGACGTGACCGGCGCGGCCGCAGTACGACGGAGTCCGTAGCGATCAGAAGGGCGGTTCCTCGGAAGGGTCAGGTCGAGGGCCGACGGCGGCAGGGGGCTTCGTGTAGCGGCGGCCCGTCGGTGCAGTCCAGCGCTCGGAGTGCCCCTGTCCGGCGCGGCCCTCAGCGAATCCCGGGGCCGGTGCGCCCTGGCATGCTGTCCCGCATGGTCAGCACCGCGGCACCTCGCTCCGTCGATGAACTCGTCACCCACGTCGCATCCGGCGCTGCCGTCAAGTACCTGCACTTCTGGGGCCACAAGCCTGAGGCAGACGGCGCACTCGGCCGCGGCTGCCTGAGTCAGTGGTGGCCCTCGCCGTTCACGGTCGAGGGGGTGGTGTATCAAACGGCCGAGCACTGGATGATGGCCGAGAAGGCGCGCCTCTTCCAGGACGCCGAGGCCGAACGGGCCGCGGTGGAGGCTGCGAACCCCGCCCTGGCGAAGGCGGCAGGACGCACGGTGCGAGGATTCGAGGACTCGATCTGGGAGCGAGAGCGCTTCGACGTCGTCGTCCGGGGGAGCCTCCACAAGTTCTTGTCAACTCCTGAACTGCGCACCTATCTCGTCAACACCGGCGAACGCGTCCTCGTCGAGGCGAGTCCGCGTGACCGGATCTGGGGCATCGGCATGGGGGCGCGCAACGAGAACGCCGAGACCCCGAGCGCCTGGCGAGGGCTCAACCTGCTCGGCTTCGCCCTGATGGAGGCGCGGGCCAGGCTGCGTGGCGCCACGACGGAATAGGCGTGCTCCGGGCCGACCTTCGAAATCCTGGCCGCGAACCGGCGCTCGGACCTGCTCGCCGGCGCACGTCGTCCTACAGTGGGCGACATGGCGAACAAGGCGATGCCCGGCTGGCTCCGACGTGCGTTCGCCGTGCCGAACCTGCTCTACCGGTGCGGCCTCGGCAGTCTGCTCGGTCACCGATTCGTGCAGCTCACGCATGTGGGGCGGCGGAGCGGACGGTCACATACCACCGTGCTGGAGGTCGTGCGCTACGACCACGCCACGGGTGAGACCTTCGTGGTGGCCGCCTTCGGGAAGCACTCGGACTGGCTGCTCAACATCACGTCGGGTTCCGGCGTGCGCGTCAGCTTCGGGAAGACGCCACGAGCGGCGTCATACCGCGTGGTACCGACCGATGAGGCTGCGGAGGTGTTCGCCGGGTATGAACGCCGCAATCGGCTGTTGATGCCGGTGGCCCGGCCTCTCCTCGGCAGGTTCAGCGGGTTCGAGTATCACAGCACCGACGCGGACCGCCGCCGGCTGTTCGAGACCCTGCCGATGCTCGCCTTCCTTCCTGCCTGATCAGCGGTCAGTCTCCGCGGGCCCGGCCTCGTGACCTGTCGCGTTCGCTCGGGCCGCCTTCCCGTCCCGTCAACGCTCGGGCTGCCCGCCGTCGCTCGCACCGACCTCCGCGGAGACGGCCTTCTCATGCCACGCGGTGAGCAGATCGAGGCTGAGGGGCGCGATCGGATGAGGGAGACGAGGCGTCGTCGGCGTCGCCGGATCGATCCACCTCAACTCCTCCAGTTCCGCCTGCGCTCGCGGGTGCTCACCCGGCTCCAGCCGGACCACGAAGGCGTGCGCGTCGACACGGTGGTCCGGTTCGTTCGCCGCAGGTGCGCTGAACCGCCCGAGCGGTTCCACGCGCGTGGGCAGGAGCGCAAGGCCGACCTCCTCCTCGAACTCGCGCAGCAGGGCCGGGACCGGCTCCTCGCCCGGCTCGATCTTGCCGCCCACCTGCATGTACGACGTCGTGCCCCGCTTGCGTGCCAGGAGGTGACGCCCGTCGGTACCGACCACCACCGCCGCGACGATCCGCAGCGTTGCGGGCGGCGCCGTCACGCCTGATCGACCTTCTCGTCGATCACCGTTCCGCCCAGCACCTTCACGACGAGTGGCACCCCGACGAGCCCGTTGCCCCCGGTCTCAAGATCCGGATCGTCGGCAGACAGCTCGTCGTACGTGGCGGCCCGGCCCACCGGTGACGCAGAGGTCCCCGATGGCCCCGTCGAGGCCGTGGCGGCGCCGGCCGCATCGGGGTTGCGTGCCGCTTGTGCGCGTCGCAACGCCTCCCGGGCGCGCTCGGCACCGGTCAGCCGGCCCGGTGAACCCTGAGTGGCGTAGACCGACTCCGGGACGGGCGGCGGCGACGGGGTGCGGTCCCCGCCGGGCTCGAGGTCGTCGTCGTAGTCCGGCGGAGGTTCGGGGATCGGTTCGTCGTCCGGGGGCGTGGCGGTCGCCGTGGACGACGCCGGCGCCGTCGCCGGGCGTTCGGCGACGGCGACGGCGACGGCAGCCGCGCCGACAGGCTTCTGTGCGGCGACTCCACCGGGGGGACCGGCCGGTTCAGCCCGGGACGGCTGCGAGCCCGGGGACAGCGGAGCGGACTCGGTGGGCTGGTTCCTCGACGGGGCCGCGCTTGCCGTTGTCGCTGTGCCGGACCTCGCACCGGGGACGGGTACCGTCGGCCAGCCGTCTGGTTCGGCGGCCGGGGTCGTGGAGGCCGTCGCTTCCGGTGCTGAATCCCTCGGGCTCTGACCGGAGTCCGTGGAGTCGGTCGAAGCCTGGGCGCCCGGGCCGGTGCTGCCGTTCTGTCCGGCGCGGCCCGAGGTGCCCCCACCGGGGCCGGAGCCGACACCAGGCTCGCCCGCTTCGTCAGGGGCCCGGTCCGGTCCTGCACCTCCGCCTGGTCCGGTGTTCCCGCCTGGTCCCGCACCTCCGCCCGGTCCGGGGTTCCCGCCCGGCCCGGCGGCGCCTGGACCTGGACCGTCCCCCACGATGCCCTCGACCTTCACCTGCACGCCGAGGGTCTGGTAGACGGCATCCTCGACGGCGTTCGTGTGCCGGGGGTTGGAGAACGCCCGCGCGAGACCGTCCGCGCGGAAGGCCAGCTTCAGCACTGCTCCGTCGAGTGCCGCGACCTGTGCGTTCTGCCCCACGAGTGACCAGGTGACCCGGGCCGCAGACAGTGTCTCCAGTACCTCCGGCCAGCGGCGGCGTACCTCCTCCGTGGTCATCGCGCCGGAGCTGGGCGAAGCGGGGTGCTGCTCCGACCGGGGGGAGGGCGCTCCCTCGCTCGGCCGCGGGGCCTGCTCCGCCGGGGCATCCGTCGCGGGGGCTTCCGCTGCGGGGACATCCGCCGCCGGAGCGGCTGCCGGCGGGTGCACCGCCCGGTCCTCCTGAACGGCTTGCTGCGTGCGGGACGCGACGCTCTCGGTGCTGGTCGGCACGGGGGCGGCCTGGGAGGGCCCGGACACGCGAGGTTCCGCGGAAGAATCCGGCTGCTTGGTGCCGTCCCCGTTCATCTCACGGCTGTTCGTGGCAGCCCCGGAGCCGCCGGACGGCGTCGTGCCACCCGTCTGGACGTTCTTCTTCGCGCGATTCGCCTCGATCACGGCTCGTGCGGCCGCGGCTCCGGACAGACCGCCGCCGGAACCCTCGGCGGCTGCCGGTTCGGCGGCGGGTTCGGTCACGGAAGCTCCGGCTGCCCGTGCGGCGATACCACCACGCTCCAGCCGGTCGATACGTGCGGCGAGCCCGGCCGTGCCGTCATCGGCGCCGGGCAGCAGCAGCCGCGCGCACAGCAGCTCCAGGTGCAGGCGCGGCGACGTCGCGCCCGTCATCTCGGTCAGCGCCGCGTTGACCAGGTCGGCCGCGCGGGACAGCTCGGCCACGCCGAGCCGTCCGGCCTGGGCGTGCATCCGTTCGAGCTGATCGGTGGGAAGCTCACGGAGCACGGCGTCGGCCGCGTCCCCGGAGACCCCGATGACGATGAGGTCACGCAGCCGTTCGAGCACGTCCTCCACGAACCGCCGCGGCTCGTGCCCGGTGGCGATGATCTGGTCCACGACGCGGAAGATGGACGCGCCGTCCCTGGCCGCCAGCGCGTCCACGACATCGTCCAGCAGGGACGAGTGCGTGTAGCCGAGCAGGCCGACCGCCAGGTCATAGCCCACCTCGCCGCCCGAGGCCCCGGCGATCAGCTGATCCATCACCGACAGTGAGTCCCGGACCGATCCACCGCCCGCTCGCGTCACGAGCGGCAGCACGCCCGCCCCGACCTGGATGCCCTCCGAGTCGGCGAGCTTCTCCAGGTACGGGGACAACACGTCCGGCGGGACCAGACGGAACGGGTAGTGATGCGTGCGCGACCGGATCGTGCCGATCACCTTGTCCGGTTCCGTCGTCGCGAAGACGAACTTGATGTGCGGCGGGGGCTCCTCGACGATCTTCAGCAGCGCGTTGAAGCCCTGCGGCGTCACCATGTGGGCCTCGTCCAGGATGAAGATCTTGTACCGGTCCCGTGCCGGGGCGAAGGTGGCCCGCTCCCTCAGGTCGCGAGCATCGTCGACGCCGTTGTGGCTGGCGGCGTCGATCTCGACGACGTCGAGCGATCCCGGCCCGCCGCGGGCCAGCTCAACGCACGAATCGCACTCGCCGCACGGGGTGTCCAGGGGGGTCTCGGGGGTGTTGCGATGGCAGTTCAGCGTGCGCGCGAGGATCCGGGCCGACGTGGTCTTGCCGCACCCGCGCGGGCCGCTGAACAGGTAGGCATGGTTGACACGGCCGCTGCGCAACGCCTGCATGAGCGGTCCCGTCACGTGCTCCTGACCGATCATCTCGGCGAACGTGTCGGGCCGGTAGCGGCGATACAAGGCGGTGGTCACGCGAGCAACGATAGACGGGGAGGCTGACACGCGCCGACAGCGACGGACGGCGCGCACCCGAGCCGCCGCACGTCGGGTGGGCCACCACGGGTCGCCTACCATCGTCGCGTGACGACGACGCGCGAACTGCCCCGTTCCAACCCGGAGGCCGAAGGCCTGGACCCGGCGGCGGTCCGCCGTCTCGTGGAGAACCTCGACGGCCTGGACGCCGTCCACAGCTTCATGCTGCTGCGCCACGGCAAGGTGGTCGCGGAGGGCTGGTGGTCCCCCTACGACGCCGAGACGCCGCACCTCATGTTCTCGGTGAGCAAGAGCTTCACCAGCATCGCCGTCGGCCTGGCGTTCGTCGACGGGCTGTTCGACCTCGACGACAAGGTCCTGGACCACTTCGCCGCAGAGGCTCCCGAGGCGCCGTCGGACAACCTGCGGGCGATGACGATCCGGCACCTGCTGACCATGAGCACCGGCCACGCCGCTTCGACGATGGAAGCGATCGTCCCCACGAACCTCGGGATGCAGGAGAGCGACTGGGTGCGCCAGATTCTCGCCCAGCCGGTGCCCGACGAGCCCGGCTCACGGTTCCTGTACAACACCGGCGCCACCTATCTGGCCGGCGTGATCGTGCAGCGGCTCACCGGCCGCCGCCTGCTCGACTACCTGGGCGAACGCGTGCTCGAGCCGCTCGGGTTCCAGGGCGCCACCTGGGAGCAGGACCCGGACGGGCTGGATGTCGGCGGCTACGGGATGCGCGTACGCACCGAGGACCTGGCCAAGCTGGGACAGTTCTGTCTGCAGCAAGGTCACTGGGACGGCGAGCAGCTCATCCCGGGGGAGTGGATCGAGGCGGCCACGTCCCGCCAGATCCACAGCACGCACGACGACTGGCCGGAGTGGCGCCAGGGCTACGGGTTCCAGTTCTGGCGGTCGCGGTTCGGCGCCTACCGGGCCGACGGCGCGTTCGGGCAGTACTCGATCGTCTGGCCGGACCACGACGTCGTGCTCGCCATCACCTCCGGCGTCCAGAACCTCCAGTCGGTGCAGGACGCCGTCTGGGACGCCCTGCTCCCGTCGCTCGACCCGGTGGCCGCGCGCGACGCCGGCCTGCCGCACGACGCCCCGGGTCGTGTCCTGCCCGCCGGCGGCTCGCAGACGCCGCCGGTCGTGGCGCCGCCCGAGGGCGGCATCACCTGGGACCTGCACCTTCCCCGGCCGACGGGCGAACGGACCCGGCCCGGCACACCGGTCACCGGCCGGACCTACCGCATGTCCCCGAACGACGGCGGTCTCGAGGCGCTGGAACTCGACCTGGACGACGACGGCCGCCTGGTGCTGCGTGAGGACATCGGCGGGAAGCGGCGCACGCTCACGCTCGGCCACGGCGAGTGGGTGCGGCAGGACGTGGAGCTCGCCGACGGCCCCGAGGAACTCGCCTGCGCCGCCGCCTGGACGGAGCCGAACACGCTGGTGGTGCGCATGGTCGCGGTCGGTGCCCCGTTCACGTTCACCCTCACGCTCCGGTTCGACGGCGACGACGTGACGGTCTCGCTCGACCAGAACGTGGCGTTCGGCGACACACACCTGCTCGACGCGACCGGCACGGCTGCCCGGCCGGAGCCCGAACCGACGATCTGACGACCCGGCCACGGAAACAGGTCTCGCTCCCACTTCCCTGGCCGACGGGCGATGGTCGCCGCTAGCCTCTCCACCATGTCCCCAGGCAGCGGAGTCGCAGCGCACGGTGTAAGGCGGTCGTTCGGCAGCGTCCAGGCCGTGGCCGACGTCGACCTCGTCGCCGCACCCGGTCGCGTGACGGCACTGATCGGGCCCAACGGTTCCGGAAAGACCACTCTCCTGCTCATGCTCGCCGGTCTGCTCGCTCCGGACGGCGGCACCGTCTCCGTGGCCGGGTTCGACCCGGTCACACAGAGCTACCAGGCCCGTTCACGCACCGGCTGGATGCCGGACGTGTTCGGCACCTGGGACTCCCTGACCGCGCGTGAGGTCCTCACCACGGTCGCGGGCGCCTATCGGATCGCCCCCGCCGACGGCGGGCGCCGCGCCGCCGAACTCCTCGACCTCGTGCACCTCACCGAGCTCGCCGACCAGCCCGCCCACGTGCTCTCACGAGGGCAGAAGCAGCGCCTCGGTCTCGCACGCGCCCTGGTGCACGACCCGGAGGTGCTGCTGCTGGACGAGCCGGCGTCCGGCCTCGACCCGCGCTCCCGGGTGGACCTGCGGGTGCTCCTGCGCCGGCTCGCCGCCGAGGGAAAGGCCGTGCTCGTCTCCTCGCACGTGCTCGCCGAGCTCGACGAGATGGCCGACGACGCCGTGTTCCTCTCCCGGGGCCGCACGGTCGCCGCCGAGACGATCGAGTCGGCGGGCGAGACCCGCCGGTGGCGGATCACCGCCCTGGACCCGGAGGCGCTCGTGGCGCATCTCGCCCGGGCAGGCGTCGCGTACGACGTCGACCCCGACGGCGGCAGCGTCCTGGTCCCGTTGTCCGCCGACACCGAGGCGGCCGCCCTGCTGGGCGACGCCGTGCGTGCCGGCATCGACGTGGTGAGCCTCGCCCCCGCGGGCGGCGTCCTGGAGCAGAAGTACCTGGCCCTCGAGGAGGAACGGCGATGACGGGGACGACCACGGGCACGGATGCGCCCACACCGGCGCAGCCGACGGCGGCCGCCCGGGCCGAGCGCGGAACCTGGTCCCTGTCGTGGCACGGGCTCCGCACGGTCACCCGGCTGGAACTGCGCCAGCGCGTGCGGTCGACGCGCTGGAAGCTGGCGCTCGTGCTGTGGGTGCTGGTGGTCGCTCTGATCACCGGACTGACGACGTGGGCGTTCGCCGTGGAGGCGAGGGACTCCTCCTATTCCGGCCCCGGCGACCCGTTCGGCGGCATGATCTACAGCATCGTCGTGCTGTTCGTGCTGTTCCTCGGGCTGCTCGTCGCCCCCACCCTGTCGTCCGGCGCGATCAACGGGGACCGGAACGCGGGAACGCTGGCCACGCTGCAGGTCACGATGCTCAGCCCCGCCGAGATCGTGCTGGGCAAGCTGGCGGCGTCCTGGCTCGCGGCGCTCGCATTCCTCGTCGCGAGCGTGCCGTTCGTCGTGTGGGCGCTGTTCGCCGGCGGTGTCACCGTGCTCGCGCTGGTGGGCACCCTGCTCATGCTGGCCGTGGTGCTGGGTGTGGTCTGCGCGGTGGGCCTCGGTTTCTCGGCCCTGGTCACGAAGCCGTCCGCCGCCGCTGTCCTCACCTACCTGACGATCGGCACGATCACGGTCGTCCTGCCGATCCTGTTCGGGCTGCTGGCGCCGCTGACCACCACGAGCGACCCCGTCCGTGTCTGGACGCAGACCTCGTTCGACCAGGACACGGGCTTCGCCGAGGAATGCGAGTGGCGGACGCAGGTGCGGGAGGTCTGGCATCACGAACGCACCTGGTGGATGCTCGCGCCCAATCCGTTCGTCCTCGTGGCCGACGCGCAGCCACTGGTCGCGGACCCCGACGAGATGAACGACACGAACCTGCTCGCCATGATGCAGTACGGCGTGCGATACGCGATGACGGACGAGGGCGCCGAGCGCAACGAGTGCTGGACGCGCCTCGGGCCCGACCCGGATGCCCCCGTCGAGGAGACCGTCGTCACCGACCGGATGGCATGGCCCTGGGGCCTCGGGTTCGACCTGCTGCTCGGAGGCGCCGGGGCCGCGGTCGCCGTGCGACGGCTCCGGATCCCGGCGGGCGTCCTGCCGAAGGGCACCCGAGTGGCATGACCGAGCAGGTCGGATGAGCCGTGCGCCCGGGCCGGAGCGTGTGGTGCCCGGTCAGGCGTGCAGCGCGTCGTACTCGGCCTCGGCGGCGACGTCGTCGGCCACGTCGAGGCGCAGATGGGCGAGCACCGACTGGAGCACACGCAGCGCGGACGCCGCGCGCTCGCCCCACACGGAGAAGTAGCTGAACTGCCACCACCACAGGGCCTCCAGCTGGTGGCCGGTGTCATAGTGCTGCAGCCCCTTGGCCATGGCCTCGGCGACGCAGGCCAGATCGCCAGACAGCGTGGCCGGGCCGACCTCCTCGCCCAGCATCGGGTCGGAGACCTCGAGGTAGTCGTCGAAACCGTCGAGAAGCTGCGACAGGGCATCACGCAGCGGGTCCATGTCGGTCTCCGGGCCGGCATCGGGCTCGTACCGCTCCGAGGGGACGACGTCGACGATCGCCGCGAGCCGGGCCCCGGCCGCGAGCAGGTCGCTCGTGGCCAGCACCAGAAGCGAGAGCTCGGCGCCCGGCATCGACCCCGACGCGACCTTCGTCATCGTCGAGAGGAACGTTCTGGCCTGGGCGGATGCCTGGTCGGCAACCTCGCGGAGGTCGGAGTCCGCGGCGATCTCGCTCATCGTTGTCACCCCTGTGATCAGTTGCCGACGATCCGCCGGCCTTCGAATGCCCGCCCGAGGGTCACCTCGTCGGCGTACTCCAAGTCTCCACCGACGGGCAGGCCGGAGGCCAGCCTCGAGACGGTGATTTCGAGCGAACCTATCAATCGGGAAAGATAGGTCGCCGTGGCCTCTCCCTCGACATTCGGGTCGGTCGCGATGATGACCTCCTGCACCGTGCCGTCCGCCAGCCGGGACATCAGCTCCTTGATGCGCAGGTCGTCCGGGCCGACGTTGTCGATCGGGTTGATCGCCCCGCCGAGCACGTGATACCGGCCACGGAACTCGCGGGTGCGCTCGATCGCCACGACGTCCTTGGGCTCCTCCACCACGCAGATGACCTCGTCGCTACGGCGGGGGTCCGCGCAGATGCGGCAGAGCTCCGCCTCGGCCACGTTGCCGCACAGCTCGCAGAACCGCACCCGCCGCTTCACCTCCACGAGCGCGTCGACCAGCCGCTTCACCTCGTGGTCGTCCGCGGCGAGCAGATGGAACGCGATGCGTTGCGCGCTCTTGGGGCCGACGCCCGGAAGCCGGCCGAGCTCGTCGATCAGGTCCTGGACCGCGCCTTCGTACACGCCGCACAGCCTACGCGGCGAGTCCGACATCGACGACGGTTCCCGTGGCACGGGCCGGGTCCACGGGCCGGGCCACCACGCCGCGGCCCGTCCGGCGGCCACGGCGCCGGACATCGTCGCTCGTGGGACGACGGCCGGGAGAGAATGCGCAGCGTGCCCGAGCTCGATCTCCTGACCATCGCCCTGCTCCTGTTCGCCGCCCTCGCCGCCGGATGGGTCGACGCCGTCGTCGGCGGGGGAGGGCTCATCCAGCTCCCGGCGCTGCTGCTCGTCCCCGGGATCACCCCGGTGCAGGCCCTCGCGACGAACAAGCTCGGCAGCATCCTGGGCACGGCGACGTCGTCGGTCACCTACTACCGCCGTGTGGGACCCGACCTGCGCACGGCCGGCCCGATGGCACTCGCGGCGCTGGCGGGCGCGGTCGGCGGGGCCGCGCTGGCCTCCCTGATCCCGGCCGACCTGTTCAAACCGGTGATCCTGCTGGTGCTCGCGGGCGTGCTCGTCTTCACGCTCGCGAAGCCGAAGCTCGGTGAGTACGACGACCTGCGGTGGGTGGGCAACGGGCACCGCCGGATCGCCGCGGCGATCGGGCTCCTGATCGGTGGCTACGACGGCCTCCTGGGACCCGGCACGGGCACCTTCCTGGTGATCGCGCTGGTGAGCGTGCTCGGTTACTCGTTCCTGCCGGCGTCGGCCATCGCGAAGATCGTCAACTTCGCGACCAACCTCGGAGCCCTGATCTTCTTCGTGCCGGCAGGGCACGTGATCTGGACGCTCGGCCTCGGCCTCGGGGCGGCGAACCTGGTGGGGGCGTACATCGGGGCGCGCATGGCGGTGGCGCGCGGGTCGCGGTTCGTGCGGGTCGTCTTCGTGCTCGTCGTTGCCGTCCTGATACTCCGGCTTGGCTGGGACGTGGTCGCCGAATGGTTGTCCTGAAGCGTGGACGAGCTGGAGACCGTCAGACCGTCGTCGTAGCCTGGGTCCGCAAGCAGACCGATCCGGCGGGCCGTTGAAAGAGACGGAGGCCGGCAACAGGAAGCAGGCACATGGCACTTGTCGTGCAGAAATATGGCGGTAGCTCGGTCGCTGACGCGAAGAGCGTCAAGCGGGTCGCCAAGCGCATCGCCGAGGCGAAGCGGGCCGGGAACGACGTCGTCGTCGTGGTCTCCGCGATGGGGGACACCACCGACGACCTCCTGGACCTGGCCGCACAGATCAGCCCGCTCCCGCCCAAGCGGGAGATGGACATCCTTCTCACCGCGGGCGAGCGCATCTCCATGTCGCTGCTCGCCATGGCGACCAACAACCTGGGGATCAAGGCGAAGTCGTTCACGGGCCCGCAGGCCGGCGTGATCACCGACGCCGCCTACGGAAAGGCGCGGATCGTCGACGTCGTCCCGCACCGCATCCGCAGGACGATCGAGAAGGGCCAGGTCGCGATCGTGGCCGGGTTCCAGGGCGTCAACAAGAAGGAGGACGACGTCACCACGCTCGGGCGTGGTGGCTCGGACACGACGGCGGTGGCGCTGGCGGCCGGCCTCGACGCGGACGTCTGCGAGATCTTCACGGACGTCGATGGCGTGTTCACCGCGGACCCGCGCATCGTGCCGACGGCGCGCAAGATCCACCGCGTCACGTACGAGGAGATGCTGGAGCTCGCGGCCTCGGGCGCCAAGGTGCTCGCACTGCGCGCCGTCGAGTACGCACGGCGATACGGCGTGCCGCTGCACGTGCGGTCGTCGTTCAGCGGTGCGCCCGGCACCCTCGTATCCGGCACCTATGGAGACCTGATCGACCCGAACGCCCCTGATGGCGACGAGGAGGAGGACGTCATGGAAGACCCGCTGATCTCCGGCGTGGCACACGACCGGTCGGAGGCCAAGATCACGGTCACCGGCGTCCCGGACAAGCCCGGCATGGCCGCGCGCATCTTCGAGGTCGTGGCGGCCTCCGGCTCGAACATCGACATGATCGTGCAGAACGTGTCGGCGGCCTCCACCGGCCGGACGGACATCTCGTTCACGCTTCCCGAGGGGAGCGGGCCGAGCGCGCTCGCGGCGCTGCGGGACGTCAAGGGCGAGGTCGGCTACGACAGCCTCGAGTTCGACGACCAGATCGGCAAGCTGTCGCTGGTCGGTGCGGGCATGAAGTCCCACCCGGGTGTCTCGGCCCGGCTCTTCGGCGCCGTACGGGACGCCGGGATCAACATCGAGATGATCTCCACCTCGGAGATCCGGATCTCGATCGTCACGCGGGCCGACTCGCTGGACGATGCCGTGCGCGCGGTGCACACCGCGTTCGGCCTCGACAGCCTTGAGGGCGAGGCCGTCGTCTACGCCGGGACGGGGCGGTGATCGCCCGATGGCCGTGATCTCTTCCCAGGGCGTGAACGTCGCCGTCGTCGGCGCGACCGGGCAGGTGGGCGCCGTGATGCGGCGGCTGCTGGCCGAGCGTGAGTTCCCCGTCAAGGAACTGCGCCTGTTCGCGTCGTCCCGGTCGGCCGGGCAGCAGCTGGAGTTCGCCGGTGTCCGCGTGACGGTGGAGGACGTCGCGGCGACCGCCACCGCGGACCTCGCCGACATCGACATCGCGCTGTTCTCCGCCGGCGGCGGGACCTCGCGCGAACAGGCGCCGCGGTTCGCCGAGGCGGGTGCCGTGGTCGTGGACAACTCCTCGGCGTGGCGCCTCGACCCCGAGGTGCCGCTCGTCGTGTCCGAGGTGAACCCGCAGGCCGTCAGCGAGGCGGTCAAGGGCATCATCGCGAACCCGAACTGCACCACCATGGCCGCGATGCCGGTGCTCAAGCCGCTGGCGGACGAGGCCGGGCTGGAACGGCTCAAGGTCGCCACCTACCAGGCGGTGTCAGGCTCCGGCCTGGCGGGCGTGGCCGAGCTGGCGGGCCAGGCGAGGGCCGCCGTCGAGGCCGGCGAGCCGGGGCTCGAGGGCCTCGTGCACGACGGCGGGGCGCTGGACCTCCCGAGCCCGAAGGCGTACGTGGCACCGATCGCGTTCAACGTGCTCCCGCTGGCCGGCAACCTCGTGGACGACGGCTCCGGCGAGACCGACGAGGAGCAGAAGCTGCGCAACGAGTCGCGCAAGATCCTCGGGCTGCCGGATCTGGCGGTCGCGGGGACGTGCGTGCGGGTGCCGGTCTTCACCGGGCACTCGCTCGCGATCCACGCCGAGTTCGCGGAGCCGATCACGCCCGAGCGCGCGCGGGAGCTGCTCGGCGGCGCGCCCGGCGTGGCTCTGACGGACGTGCCGACGCCGCTGGAGGCGGCGGGTGCGGACCCGTCGCTGGTGGGCCGTGTCCGAGCCGACCAGTCGGTGCCCGGTGGGCGAGGGCTGGTGCTCTTCGTCTCGAACGACAACCTGCGCAAGGGCGCCGCGCTCAACACCGTGCAGATCGCCGAGATCGTCGCCGACGATCTCGCCGCGCTGAGCGCGTTGGACGCGGCCGAGGCCGACGCCTGACAGGTCTTCGCGGCATGTCCGACGCCGGGGCGGAGGTTCTCACGGATCTTCCACCCCGGCGTTCGTGCTGCCCGAGGCGGTAGCCGCATCCCGCCCGCTCCCGGCGACAGCGCCGGAATGTGGGAAGCAGCCGGTCACCCGGCTATGCTGTCCGCCGGACGAACGCCGGGGCAGGCAGAAGAAGGCCGGCGACAGGACCGACCGGTCGACGGAACGGCGTTCCGGCCCCACGAGGAACGGGAGTGCGATGCGCAGGGTTGCCCAGTTCGCAGGACGATGGTTCGCCGTACTCGTGGTCCTCGGAGGAGTCGCGGGGCTGCTCGCGCCACGCGCGGTGGCGCCCGTCGCCCAGCACATCCCGCTCTTCCTCGGAATCATCATGTTCGGCATGGGGCTCACCCTGCGCGGACGTGACTTCGCACTCGTCGCACGGCGACCCTGGGCGGTGCTGATCGGCGTCGTCGCGCAGTTCCTCGTGATGCCGCTCGCCGCCTGGGCCGTGGGCGGGCTGTTCGGGCTCACCGGCATGGCGCTGCTCGGCATGATCCTGGTCGGCGCCGCTCCCGGCGGAACGGCGTCGAACGTCATCGTGCACCTCGGCAAGGGCGACACGGCACTGTCGGTGACCATGACCGCCGTCTCGACCCTGCTGGCGCCGCTGGTCACACCGGCCCTCATCCTGTGGCTCGCCGACGAGACCCTCGACGTGGCGTTCATGGATCTGTTCGTCTCGATCGTCCAGGTGGTGCTCGTTCCCGTGCTCGCCGGTCTCGCGCTGAGGGCCGTCGCGGGAAGGATCGTGGAGCGGCTCCTGCCGTACCTGCCGCTCGTGTCGGTGACCGGCATCGTGGTGGTCGTCGCGGGGATCGTCGCCGCCAACGCCGACACGGTCCTGAGCACCGGGATCCTGGTGGCGCTCGCCGTCGTCGTGCACAACCTGTTCGGCCTGCTCCTGGGGTACGGCGCGGCCAAGGCGGCGCGGCTCGACCGGTCCGCCCGGCGGGCCGTCAGCATCGAGGTCGGCATGCAGAACTCCGGCCTCGCCGCCTCCCTGGCCGCCACCCACTTCTCACCCGCCGCCGCGCTGCCCGCGGCCCTGTTCTCCGTGTGGCACAACGTGTCCGGATCGGCGCTGGCCTCGTGGTGGGCCCGCAGGCCGACGATCCGCCGCTGACCCGTTCTCACGCCTCGTACACCTGACGGCACCGATCCCCCCGACCTCTTAGGCTTCCGTCATGAAGCCGTTCCTGCTCCTCGCGACACGCGCCGAGGACGAGGCCGCCGACGCCGAGTACCAGGCGTTCCTGAACTACGGCGGTCTCGCCCCGGAGCAGCTCCACCGCGTCCGGCTGGAGTCCGCGCCGCTGGGCGAGGTGACGCTGGACGACTACTCCGGGATCATCACCGGAGGGGGGCCGTTCAACTTCTCCGACCCGCCCCTGCTGAAGACACCGGTGCAGCGGCGCGTGGAGTCCGAGATCTTCGCTCTGCTGGACCAGGTCGTGGAACGTGACTTCCCGTTCTTCGGCGCCTGCTACGGCGTCGGGACGCTCGGCGCGCACCGCGGCGCCGAGATCGACCGGACGTTCGGCGAGTCACCCGGGCCCGTCGCCGTCGAACTGCAGCCGGCAGGCGCCGACGACCCGCTGCTCGCCGGAGTACCGGACTCGTTCGTCGCGTACGTGGGTCACAAGGAAGCCGTGCGCAAGCTGTCCGACGACGCCGTCCTGCTCGCCTCGTCCGCCGGCTGCCCCGTCCAGATGTTCCGTGTGAAGAAGAACATGTACGCCACGCAGTTCCACCCCGAACTGGACTTCGCAGGTATCGAACTGCGTATCGAGGTGTACAAGGAGTACGGCTACTTCCCGGCCCACGAGGCGGCCATCGTCACCGAACGCGCCCGTGTCGTCCAGGTGACGCACCCGATGCGGATCCTGCGGAACTTCGTCGAGCGGTACGCGCAGGACTGACCGCCCACGATCTCGTCCGCCCGGCCGGGGTCCGAGTCAAGGACGCACAGGACTCGGACCGCGGCCGCCCGGACGCTCGCTCCGGCTCCTTACAGCTCGCTCAGGAGGCCGCGCGGCGCTCGCGGACGGCCTTGGCCAGGACGCCCAGGAGGGTCTGGGTGGTGTTCCAGTCCATGCACTTGTCCGTGACGGACCGGCCGTAGGTGAGGGTGTCCAGCGGGCCGGGCTTCTGGGCCCCGGCCTCGAGGAACGACTCGAGCATGAGGCCCGTGATCCCGGACTCGCCTGTCGCGAGGCGCTCGGCGATCTCCCGGACCACCTCGGCCTGGCGGACGTGGTCCTTGCCGGAGTTGCCGTGGCTGGCGTCCACCACGACACCCGTCCCGACCGCGCCGCCCAGGCCGGACGCACGAGCCACGTCCAGGGCGGCGGCGACGTCGGCGGCGCCGTAGTTCGGGCCCCCGCGCCCGCCGCGCAGGATGACGTGGCAGTCCGGGTTGCCCGCCGTCTCCACCGCCGCGGCGCGGCCCTCGGCGTCCGCGCCGAAGAAGGTGTGCTCGCTGGCGGCGGTGATGCAGCCGTCCACGGCGATCTGCACGTCGCCGTCCGTGGCGTTCTTGAAGCCCACGGGCATCGACAGTCCCGAGGCGAGCTGGCGGTGGACCTGCGACTCCGCGTTCCGTGCCCCGATCGCGCCCCACGTGACGGCGTCGGCGATGTACTGCGGGCTGGTGGGCTCCAGGAACTCGCACGCGGCGGGGACCCCCGCGTCCAGCACGCCGAGCAGCACCTCCCGTGCCAGGCGCAGACCGTGGTGCACGTCGTGGCTGCCGTCCAGGTGCGGGTCGTTGATCAGCCCCTTCCAGCCCACCGTGGTGCGCGGCTTCTCGAAGTACACCCGCATCACGACCACCAGATCGTCCGCCAGCTCGCGTGCCACGACCGACAGCCGCTGCGCGTACTCCAGGGCAGCGGCGGGGTCGTGCACGCTGCACGGGCCGACGATCGCCAGCAGCCTGTCGTCCTCACCGGTCAGGACGTCGCGGACCTCGCGTCGCGACGTGGCCACGAGGTCGCCGCGCTGGGTGCCCAGCGGCATCTCGTCGAGGATCCGGCGGGGTGCGGGCAGAGGCTCGAGGGCGCGGACGCGCAGGTCTGACGTGCGGGCCTGGACCTCGGTGGCCGGTGACGATGCCGTCCCGGACGACACGGCCCCGGATGTCGGGTCGGACGTGGGCTCGGACGACGGGTCGAGGCCCGGCTGTGTGGTCGGCGTACTCATCGGTTCGCTGCTCCTGATGGTCGGTGGTGCTCGGCTGATGCGTGGACTGCTGCTGCGTCCAGGCGGGTGCCGCCACCGCCTCGTGATCCGGAGCGGCCCGTCTGGAATGACGAAGGGCCCGGACACGGTCGGTGTCCTAGGCCCTGGTGGCTCCGGGTGGATGTGGTCAGGCGCGTGCGCGCCGGGCTCCACCAGGAGCCGACGTAAAGCGCCAATACCAACGGATGTTCACAGAAAAGAAGGTAGCCGGGCCGAGCGCGTGCGTCCAGCGCTGCTCGGTATGTGGTCGGTCACGCGAAGCTCGTCATCGCGGCGGCGAGCACGTACAGCGCGGCCAGTGCGCACACCAGCGTCACTGCTCGCCTGCCCCTCGGGTCCATGGACCCGAATAGTGCCAGACATTCCGCCGTGGGCGAAAGGCCGGGCCTCATGCGGGCGGTCCTCGCGGATCAGGCCGTGAAGTTCTCCAGCTCCTCGCGCGGGACGTCGCGCCCGGTGAGGATCAGCTTCTTGATCCGGTCCACCTGGTCCCAGACGTTCACGGCCATGCCGGCGAGGACCCGGCCGTCGCGGACCCAGAACGCGACGAGTTCGCGCTTGCGCACCGACCCGGACACGACGACGTCGTCGTATCCCCGACCGGCCTCGACCCAGCCGAGGTACTCCATGCCGAGCTCGTACTGGTCGGAGTAGAAGAACGGGAGGCTGTCGTACGGTGCGTCGGCGCCCAGCATGGCGCGGGCCGCGTGGATCCCGCTGTCGTTGGCCGCGGCCCAGTGCTCGACCCGCAGCGGCCGGCCGTAGTGCGGTGAGGGGATGCTCGCGACGTCCCCGGCGGCGAAGACGTCGGGGTGGGACGTGCGCAGGGTGCCGTCGACGGCGATGCCGCCACCCTGGCCCGCGGGTCGCAGGTCGAGCCCGGCGGCCTCGGCCAGCCCCACGTTGGGCGTGGCCCCGATGCCGATCACCACGATGTCGGCGTCGACCTCGGTCGCGTCGTCCAGTTCGACGCCGACCACCCGGGACTCGGAGCCGGTGAGGCGGACCGCCGAGGTCTCCCGGATCAGGCGGGTGCCGTGCTCGGCGTGCAGGTCGGCGAAGATCTCGGCCATCTCGGGTCCGAGCACGCCGGCGAGCGGTGCCTTGTTCCGGCCCAGGACGGTGACGTCCAGGCCGAGCGTACGGGCCGACGCGGCGACCTCGAGCCCGATCCAGCCGTCCCCGACCACGGCGACGCGGCCCGCGCCCTCCAGGGAGCAGTCGAGGATGACACGGGACAACCGGTCGGCGTCGTCGAGGGTGCGCAGGTAGTGCACTCCGGCCAGATCGGTGCCGGGGGCGTCGAGCGGCCGGGGTGAGGAACCGGTCGCGAGCAGGCACCGGGAGTAGGCGAGGGTGCCGCCGTCGGCGAGCGTGAGGAGATGGTCTGCGGCATCGAGCCCCACGGCGAGCGTGGCGGTCCGGACCTCGACGCCGTGGGTGTCGTACCAGTCGGCCGCGAGCGGGAAGACGACGTCGCGTTCCGACTCGGCACGCAGGAAGTCCTTGCTCAGCGGCGGGCGTTCGTACGGGTGGTGCGGCTCGGCGGTGACGACGACGAGGTCGCCGTCGTATCCCTCGTCACGAAGTGCCTCGGCCGCGCGGGCGCTGGCCAGGCCTCCTCCGACCAGGACGATCGGTTCCATCACGTGCCTCCCGGGGTCGCACGAACGCGTCCAGGCTCTCATGGCACGCGGTCGCGCGCGGGGCGGGCGATCCGCTGCGGTACCGGTGTCCGGCCGCGTGCGGTCATTCATGGGTTCCGCATAGCTTCCGGTCAGACTTCGCAGGGGACGGGGCCGGAGAGTGAGGGCACACGACAACCGGAAGCACCAGGAGCAACCATGAAGATCCGCACCAAGATCGCCGCCCTCTCCCTCGCCGGCATGCTGCCTCTCCTGGCGGCCTGCAGCGCAGCGTCCGACGACAGCGCGGAGTCCGGCTCCGATGTCGCGGTCGAGGCCGTGGCGGACGACGGAACCGCCGGCGGGACCGCCGCGGACGGGGAGGGAGCAGCGGACGGCACCGCACCGGACGGGGCGCCGCAGGGCGCTGCGGGCGGTCCGGGCATGGCCGTCGACCCCGATGCCGTCACCACCGAGGACGAGTTGATCGAACTCGTGCAGCAGGCGTACGGGGACGCGAGCCTCGGCCTGCACCGGGGGCATCAGCCCGTCGAGCAGACCCTGATCGACGTCCTCGGCATCACGCACGACGAGATGCACGTGCGCATGGAGGAACAGGGCCAGAACCTGGCGGCGGTCGCCGAGGACCTGGGGATCGACCCGCAGACGCTCATCGACGCGCTGGTCGACTCGTGGAGCCCGGCGATCGACGGCCTGGTCTCGGACGGCACGATCAGCGCCGACGAGGGGGAGCAGTACCTCGACGCCCTGGAGGAGGCCTTCACGTACCGGGTGACCTGGGACGGGCAGGAGGCGACGCCGACCTTCACCGGGATCGGGTCCTGACCGGGCACCGGCCCACGAGGAGCAATCCTGTGCGCAGCCCACTGATCCGGCGCGTGACCGCCGTCCTCGCGGCGGCGGTCATCGCCGTGCTCACGATCATGTCTCCGTCCGCCGCGCAGGCGCACAGCCTCGACAGCAGCACGATCTCGCTGCGGACCTCCGAGGACGGCGCCGACGCGACGGTGTCGGTGGCGGCCCGGACCCTCGAGGACGCCGTGGGCAGCTCCGACGCGGACACCCTCGTCAGCTACCTCGCGGACCACCTCACTGCCACCGGCGCCGACGGCGCCGTCTGGGGTGAGACCTGGGGGGAGGCGACGTTCGAGACCGTCGAGGGCATCGAGTCCGTCAGCGTGGACGTCACCTTCGACACGGGCGGGGCCGACGGCGACGACCTGGTCCTGTCGTACGACGGCGTCATCGAGGCGGACAGCGGCCACGAGGCCGTCGTCGTGCTCACCGACGCCTCCGACAACGTCTCCACGGCGGGTGTCATCACCAGTTCGGAGCCGAGCATCGCGATCGGTGACGCCTCCGCCGACGCGGCGTCGTCGGCGTCGACCGGTGTCCTCGACATGGTCGGCCTCGGCTTCCACCATGTCCTCGAAGGGGCCGACCACCTCCTGTTCCTGGTCACGTTGCTGCTCGTCGCGCCGATGGTTGCCGTGGCCCGGCGCTGGCGGCCGCGTGAGGCGGCCGCCGGGACGGTCCGGGACCTGCTGGCAGTCGTCACGGCGTTCACCGCCGGGCACACGATCACGCTGGTCGCAGCGGCCCTGGGCTGGGTGTCGTTCCCGGCCGGGCCGGTCGAGGTCCTCGTGGCCGTCTCGATCGGGATCGCAGGGATTCACGCGATCCGGCCATTGACCCGGAGGGGCGAGGTGCTCATCGCGGGCGGGTTCGGCCTGGTCCACGGCCTGGCGTTCGCCGGGATCCTCACGGACCTGGGGCTGTCCGGTCCGACGTCGGTGCTCAGCCTTTTGGCGTTCAACGTCGGCGTGGAGCTGTCGCAGCTCACCGTCGTGGCTCTGGTCTTCCCGTCGCTCTGGATCCTGGCGCGTTCGAGCTGGGCGGCTCCGGTACGCCGGGGAGGGGCTGCGGTGGCTCTGGTCATGGCGACCGTCTGGGTGCTGGACCGGCTGGGTGTGCTCACCGATCCGCTCGCCGGCGTCGAGGACGCGGTGATCGCCGACGCCTGGATGGTGGCGCTCGGACTGTTCGTCCTGGCGGGCGCGGCGTGGGCGCGAGACAGGCGGCGCATCCGAGGAGACGCGCCGGCCCGGGAGTTGTCCCTACGGTGACGACCGACCGTGGCCCGGAGATCCTGTATACCCACCACCCCTCCTGAGTATTCCCGTTTCCCTCCCGGCAGGCAATTTCGAAGATGTCTGCATTGACTCTCACCACCTAGTCTGAATTCTCGAAAGATCGTCTCGGGCATCATTTCACGGAATTTTCCATGCCATTTTTCATGTCGATCTGAAAAGGTGAGAGCAAATGCGGAGAATTGTTTCTCCCGTCGTCGCGGTGCTCCTGGTGGCCCTGGCATGGATCGCCGTGCCCGGGACACCGGGGGCCGCCGCCGTGGACCGGGCCGGCAGCGGTCTCGCCTTCGAGCGAGCCTTGCTCCCGCAGGCGGAACACGATCAGAAGGTCCGGCCCGTCGCACCGGACCTCGAACCCATCCAGCCGTGGATCTCCGCGGTCGGGACCTCGGTCGCGGCCCTGGACCTGCGCAACCAGGGGCACGCGGGCGACGGGTGCACCACCGACCCCCGCGACGACACCGTGCGGGTCTTCCCGGTTCCCGGCAGCAGCGGAGACCCGTTCGACGCCTTCGAGCTGCACCCGACGGGCCTGCGGTACGACGCGACCATGGCGCCCATCGGGTGCGTGCCCGCGGACGTGAACGCCGACGGTGCCACGGACATCCTGGTCTACTACTGGGGCCGTTCCCCGGTCCTGTTCCTGAACCAGCAGATCCCCGGGCCCGGCGACGAGCCCGTCGTCCCGGGTGCCGCGGACTTCGTCGCGACGGAGCTGGTCTCGCCGATGCAGGTCTGGAACACGACGGCGCTCAACGTCGCGGACGTGGACGGCGACGGCGCGCTGGACGTGCTGGTGGGCAACTACTTCCCGGACGGCGCCCGGGTCCTGGACCCGGACGCGGCCGATGACCCGCGGATGCAGATGCAGCACTCGATGGGCAAGGCGCGCAACGCCGGGATCAACCGGCTCTATCTCGGGCAGGCCGACGTCGAGCCCGGCGAGGCGCCGCGGTTCACCGACGTGAGCAACCGGATCCCGGACGAGTCCGCGCGGTCGTGGACGCTCGCGATCGGGTTCCAGGACCTGACCGGGAACGGCCTGCCCGACATCTACGCCGCCAACGACTTCGGTCCAGACCAGCTCCTCGTCAACACCTCGACGCCGGGTGACGTGCGGCTCGACGTGGTCCGCGGACGCCGCGACCTCACGGAGCGCAAGTCGAGCGTGCTCGGGCACGACTCCTTCAAGGGGATGGGGGTCGCCTACACGTACGCCGCCGGGGAGGAGCTGCCGGAGATCTACGTCAGCAACATCACCAGCCCTTGGGCCCTGCAGGAGTCCAACTTCGCCTTTCAGCCCGACGGTGACCCCGAGAGCCTGTTCGACGGCGTCGTCCCGTACACGGACAGGTCCGGCTCCACCGGGATCGCCCACAGCGGCTGGTCGTGGGACATCAAGGCCGTCGACCTGCTCAACAGCGGCCGCGACGACCTGGTCCAGGCCACCGGGTTCATCCAGGGCGATCGCGACCTCTGGCCGCGTCTGCAGGAGATCGCCATGGGCAACGACCTCATCCTCCAGAACCCGGAGGTGTGGCTGCGCATCGAGCAGGGCGACGACCTCTCCGGGCACGAGCCCAACCGGGTCTGGCGTGACCAGGACGGGTCCTGGGTCGACGTGGGGGCCGCCGTCGGCTTCACCGACCAGGACGTGAGCCGCGGGATCGCGCCCGGCGACTTCGACGCGGACGGGCTCGCCGACTTCATGGTCGCCAACCAGTGGCAGGACTCCTACGTGTACCGGAACGAGTCCACGACCGACAACCGGTGGATCACCCTGCACGTCGTGCGGCCCACCGCCGCGGGCGCGACCACCCCGCTGATCGGCGCGACGGTCCGGGTGCAGGGCGACGGGTACGAGCGTGAGTCCCAGCTCTACCCGGCCAACGGCCACTCCGGGGTCGCGGCGCCCGAACTCCATTTCGGTATCCCGGACGAGTTCGCCGACACCGCCCTGAGCGCCACCGTGAGCTGGGTCGAGGACGGCGAAACCCGCACCCGGACGTTCGATCTCGTCGACGGACAGCAGACGTTGGAGGTTTCCCGATGAGCACGATCCAGGATTCCGGCCAGGACTCACCTACCGTCCCGCCGCCGGCCGGTCCGTCAGGGACCGAGTCGCCGGCGACGGGCGAGCGGCCGCCGGCCGCCCAGCCGGTGGCGGACGCTCCCGCGGGTCTCACCCCCGACCAGCGCCGGCGCAAGGCGCTGCTGCGCTTCGCGATCTCGATCACGGTCCTCAACGTGGTCGGTCACCTGTGGCTCGGCTTCGAACAGCCCCCGATCGTCCCGATCCTGGCCGTCCTCGTCAGCTACGCGGCCCACCTGGGCCTCGAGGCGGTCGACGCCTGGGCGCACCGGCGCCGGCCCGAGTACGCCGGCGGCGCGCGTGAGGTCTTCTACTTCCTCCTGCCGGCGCACATCGCGGCCCTCGCCTGCGCGATGCTGCTGTTCACCAGCACGATCTGGCCCTACCTCTTCGCCGTCGTAGTAGCCGCGGCGTCCAAGTACGTGTTCCGCGTGCGGGTGCGGGGACGGCTGCGTCACTTCCTCAACCCATCGAACCTCGGCATCTCCGTGGTCCTGCTGACGATGCCGCTGGTCGGTTTCACGCCCCCGTACATGTTCCTGAACAACACCGACCAGACGCTCGACGTCCTGATCCCGCTCACCGTCCTCATGGCCGGGACGATGCTGAACGGCAAGCTGACACGCAAGATGCCGCTGATCCTCGGCTGGGTCGGCGGCTACGTCCTCCAGGCGGTGCTCCGGATGGTGTTCTTCGACGACGTGCTCCTGGCGACGCTCGGCATGATGACCGGTGTGCCGTTCGTGCTCTACATGAACTACATGATCACCGACCCCGGCACCTCGCCGATGGACCCGCGCCGGCAGGTGGTCTTCGGCGTCTCCGTGGCGCTGGTCTACGGCGTGCTCATCGTTGCGCAGGTGTCGTACGCCATCTTCTTCGCGCTGGTCCTGGTGTGCGCGGTGCGGGGAGTCCTGCTGTTCCTGGGCGAGCGGGGGCTCTCGGTCCCTATCGGATCGAGGCGGCCATCCGGAGGGCCCGTCCCAGCGCCTCAGGGTTCCTGACGAGCGTCCCGTGATCGCCCGTGACGAGACTGCTCGACGAGCCGGGGCCGCCCGTGCGTTCCCAGGACGCGAGGTCGTGCATGCCGGCCAGCGGGTCGCGGTCGCCCGCGACCGCGTGGACGGGACACCTGAGGGTGACCGTTCTGCGCGGCGCGGACTCGGCGACCCGCGTGTCGGCCCGCCAGGTCGGCATGAAGGCCTGGCGGACCCACGGCTCGTCGAGCAGCTCGGCGGGGGCGACACCCAGTTCGCGCAGCGCCTGGACGAACGACGCGTCGTCCAGGCCGGCGATCCGGCGCGGCGGCCACCGGTCCGGCGCGGCGGTGCCGCCCACGACCAGGGCCAGGGGCCCGGCTCCGGCGGACTCGATCCGCAACGCCATCTCGAGGGCGAGCATGCCGCCGAGGCTGTACCCGAAGAGGACCAGCGGCCGGGCGGATCTGGCCGCCAGCTCAGGTTCCAGCTGTGCGAAGAGGTCGTCGGCGAGCGCGCCGAACTCCGTCAGGGGGGCCTCGTGGCGGCGGCCGTCCCGGCCGGGGAGCACGGGGACGTGCAGGGGCCGCCCGTCGAGGTAGGGCGCGAGAGGCGTGTACGCACCCGTGCCGCCGCCCCCGTACGGGTACCCGGCGAACCATGTGTCGGGGTGGATCGGGCTCATCGGTCGACTCCTCCTGGATTGCTGAACTTGTCGTCGTCCTACTTCTGGATTGCTGAACTCGGCACGGCGCTTCTTCCCGGTTGCCGTGCCGGTGGCGGACCGCACGCCCCGGCGTCGCGGGCGTCCGCCGCCGAAGCCCGCCGCACGTTCCCGTGAAGGAGTTCGTTCATGGCCATCTCCCCGCACAGCATCGTCCGCCTGCTCGCCGCCCCCCGGCCCGATCACACCGGCTACCGTCACCTCGGCTTCGCCTCCGGGCCCGATCCGGTCCGCGACCGGCTGGACCGCATCCCGCGGAGCGTCGTGGTGGGCTTCGAGGCCGCCATGGAGTCCTCCGACGAGTCAGAGCTCGCGCGGCGACTCGACCTGCTGGACCCGGAGCTCCTGGGGTTCGGCTACGAGGGCGCGACCATGGCCTGGACGATCCTTGACGCCGTGTCGGGCACGCAGCGCACTCGCCGGCTGCTCGCCGGGCCGGGGGCGCCGCACCTGCTGCTCGCCTACATCGGCATCGGGTTCGCGATGCGCAGACTCCCGCGTCCCCTCTGGCGGCGGGTGCTGCCCGCGCTGGACGAGGGGCCGTTCCACCCCACGCTGTCCTGGCTCGCCGTGGACGGGTACGGGTTCGACCTCGCGTACTTCCGGCGGCCGGTCCATGTGGTCGCCGGGCGCCGTCCGAAGCCGTGGCCGTGGCTGGGGCATGCGGACTACTTCCGGCGTGCCGTCGACCAGGGGGTCGGCAGAGCGCTCTGGTTCATCGAGGGGGCCGACGCCGACCGCGTGGCCGCGGCCGTGGACACGTTCGCCGCGGACCGCCGTGCCGATCTGTGGGCAGGGGTCGGCCTGGCGGCCACCTACGCCGGTCCGGGGAGCGACCTGCCGTACGGCAAGCTCCTGGCCCGGGCGGGAGAGTTCTCCGGGCAGGTGGGGCAGGGCGCGGTGTTCGCGGCGCGGGCCCGGGTGGCGGCCGGCGTCGTACCGGATCACACGGTGGTCGCCCTGGACGCCCTGACCGGTCTGGCGCCGAGCTCCGCGGCGCGGCTCGCCGACGCGTGTGCGGTCCGGGACGACGCCGGCGGGCTGCCTGCGTTCGAGCTGTGGCGCAGTGCCATCACCCGCCGGCTGTCCGGCGGCCGCTGACACCGTCGCCGGGCCGGCCGGACCTCGCCGGCGGCGGTCAGCACCCGCCACGGTCACCGCCCGCCGGGAGGAAGCCGGCACCGCTGAAGATGACGGGCGGATCGAACTCGCACGGCGTCGTCGGCTGGAGGCGAAGGGGCAGGTGGCTGGTGGTCGGATCGTCGGAGACCGTCACCTGGCAGCGGTCGCGCAGTATCTCGGTACCGGCCTCGGTGAGCGAGCGGAGCAGCACCGAGACCATCCACGAGCCGGCCGGGACGCCCGTGAGCTCGAAACTGGTGCCGAGTTCGGGACGCGCGCACGCGACCGGCCTGCCCTGCACGACCGAGTCCTCGTACACGGCCACGAACAGGTCGGCGGGCCGGCGGGAGACGTCCTCGACGAGGTGGACGTGCCCGCGCAGGACGGTTCTGCCGGGTCCGTGCACATCGGGCGAGGCGGAGGTCCGGCCGCGGCACCTGCGCCACTCCCGGGGAGAGACGCCGACCAGCGCGGAGAACCGGGAGCTGAACGTGCCGACGCTCATGTATCCGACCGTCGTGCTGACGTCCACCACGCCGAGGTCGGACTTCAGCAGGAGGTCCTTGGCCCGCTGCATGCGCAGGGCCGCGAGGTAGCGCCGCGGCGTCGTCCCGGTGATGCGGCTGAACTCGCGCGTGAAGTGGAACTTGCTGTAGAAGTTCGCGGCGGCGATGCTCGCGATGCCTTCGTCGCAGCACAGGTCCTGGGTCATGGCCTGGACGGCCTGCCGCACCGCGTCCTCGATCGGCGTGCGGACCGTCGGGGGCCGGGGCCCCGGGCTCTCGGCGATCCGGCCGGCCCGGGCACGACGGGCGGGGGCGGCAAGTCGTAACGTGCCGGGGTGAGCGGATCTGGCTTCGCTGTGGGCCGGGCTCGTCATGGGGGCTAATCTCCTCGAAATTCGGCGGGGACTTGCACGATCCAGACATCAACGAACGCTTACGGACTTTGGATGGAAGTTAGCAAAATCTAGACTTTGAGTACAGAACTAGTTGAAGATACATCTTCACCCGGCAATGCCTGCCTGGGGCGGGCTCACCGGGACCGGTTCGTGCGGCATCAGGGCGCCGTTGCAGAACAGCAGCGGCGTGGACCCCTGTCCGAACCCGCAGTCGACCACCCGGGCCGTGAACAGCGTGTGGTCCCCCGAGTCCACGGCCTGTTCGGTCCGGCACTCCAGCCAGGTCACGCAGTCCGTGAAGACCGGATGCCCGAGGTTCGGGCCGGGTGCGACGGAGAATCCCTCGAAGGCGGCCGCCCCCCGAGGCCTGGCCGACGAGGCGAACCACTTCGCGGCGTCGATCAGGGACGCGCTGAGGACGGACACCGTGAAGCCTCCTGCCTCCCGCAGGACCCGGTGCATCGTGCTCGTCGTGGCGATCGAGACCAGCACCTGCGGCGGGTCGAGCGAGACGGAGGTCAGCGAGTTGACGGTCATCCCCCGGGGCTCGCCGTCGTCCGACGTCACGACGGTGACGCCGGTGACGAAGCACGCCATCGTCCTTCTCAGCTCCTGGCCGGTGGTTCGCCCGGATCCCATCACATCACCGCGTGCCGCGTCGGCGCGCCGGAGTACGGCGCGAGTGCTGCCACGAGATCGGGGGGTACACGCGTGGGCGCCGTGTCACGGTTCTCGCCGCGCATGCAGGCGATGCGCTGGCGGCCGCGGGCCACGGTCTCGTGGGCGCCGTCGGTCGTCCTGACGTACTCGAAGCTGAACTCCACCTGGGTCTGGGTGAGGTCCTCCAGCCGCATCCTGATGCTCAGCTCGTCGAACGCCGTGATCTCGGAGAAGAACTCGCAGTCGACCTTGAGCGTGAACAGCTTCAGGTCGCCCCGGACGTCGGCCAGCACCGACGGCGCCTCCTCTTTCAGGAACATCTCCCGGCACCGCCCCTGCCAGCGCAGGTAGTTGACGTAGTAGACGTTGCCGACCAGGTTGGTCTCCTCGAAGCCGACGGTGTGGCGGTACTCGTAGTAGTTCGGCATCACTCATCTCCTCTCAGGACGGCCGCGGTGATCCGGCGGCCCGAGACGTCCCGGCCCGCCCAGCTCGCCACCCGGTCACGCCCCACGCCGAACTCGGTCCACGAGTCACCGAGCGGCATCCCGGCATGGACCGACGACGTGACCTGCCCGGTCTTGCGCAGGCACTCCAGGACCGACCAGACCCGGGTGGCGGCCGTGTCCAGGTCCTCGTCGAGGTCGGAAGCCACCTGCGCGGCCGTCGCGAGGTTCACCGAATCGAGGAGTCCGCGCCAGGTGTCCTCGGACCGTGGTTCGACGAGCTCGACGTCGACGGCGAGCCGGGCGAGGTCCGCGCTGCCGGCCACGACCGTCGTGCAGTTCGCCCCGTGCGAGGCCGAGACCTGGCGTCCGGGTCCGTACTCCGGGCGTCCGTCCGGGCGGTGGCCGATCGGGACGGCGTCTCCCGTGGCACGCCGGGCCGCGAGCTCGGTCAGGGCGCGCCGTGCGTCGACCGAGGAGGGTGGGCGGTCGCCGTGCGGCTCGACGGCGACGGACCACGACCCGCCCAGGTGCTCCTCCACCCGGCGCTGCAGGTAGGAGCCGAGGAACGCCTGCGGCCACGCGATCTGCGCGGACGGGACGGCACGGACGGACTGCAGCCCCAGTCCCGACCAGTGCTCGACGAGCCGGCCCTCCGCGTCCCGGACGGTCACGTCGTAGGTGAAGGAGCTGTCCCGGGCCCCGGTCTCGCGTGCGTCCATCCGCAAGGTCCCCGTCCGGCTCCCGGGGCCGAGAACGATCTCGTCGACCCCGTGGGGCAGCAGCACGCCGTGGGGGACGCAGGACTGCAGGGCGTGCATGAACGCGTCGCGCGAGCCCGGGTCGCCCAGCAGCAGGGTCTGCGGGAGATGCCCGGCGAACCATGGTTCGCCGGCCTCGGCCGACAGATCGGCCGAGGCGTGCCGCGCGGTCACCCGGTGGTAGGCGGTGATGCGGCGGAAGCGCCCGCTCTGGAACAGCACGCCGCCGTAGAGATCGGTCGCCGGGTCGAGGACGATCGGCGACGTCCGGTCGCCGGGCTCGACGAGTTCGGGGGACCGCGCGTCCCCGAAGTGGTAGACGGCCCGGAAGTGGTCGGCCGCGAAACCGGTCGCGGACGACCGCAGAACGACGGCGACGGAGCCGTCGGGGCGGGTGACGGCACACACCCGGACCGTCTCCGGTGCGTCGTCGGGCACGATGACCGGCCGCTCGAACGCGACGGCCGAGACGCTCGTCGGCGTGGTGCCCGACAGCGCGGTCGCGGCCTGCGCCATCGCTTCGAGTCCCAGCACCGCGGGCAGCAGCAGCTGGCCCTCGAACCGGTGATCGAGCAGGTACGGGTCGGTCCGGGCGGTGAGTTCCGCCTCCGTCACGAGCTCGACGCCGGGGTAGTCGACGACGACGCGCTCGGTGAACCGCGCCAGTGGCAGTTCCCCGCGCAGGAACCCGAGGGTGGGCAGACTCCCGACGCGGGAGCACACCAGGGACGTCACGGGATGGTCCGGCGCCGTCAGCGCCCGGCGCAACTGTGCCAGCCCGCGGTCGGTGTCCACGGGCTCGATGCCTTGCTGCTTGAGCAGCTCGACGACCCCGAGGTTCTCGCCCATGCCGGTTCCGGACCAGACCGACCACTCCAGCGAGCGGACACGCAGGTGGTGGTGGGCCTCGGCGAGGGCTGCCAGTTCCGCCGTCATCCAGTCGTTGGCCAGGGCGTAGTGGCCCTCGCCGGCGAGGCCGGCGCGGCCGATGATGCTGCCGAAGCCGATGACGTGCCGCAGCGTGGTGAGGTCGAGGGCGGCGAGCACGTTGCGCAGCCCGTCGACCTTCGGCGCGACGGCGGCCCGGAGTGCGTCCGGGGTGAGGTCGAGGGTGGGTTCGGGCCGGTTGACGCCGGCGCCGTGCAGTACCGCGGTGACGGTGCCGAGCGCGGACGCCACCTCCGCGACGGCGGCCGCGACGGCGTCGGGGTCGGTGACGTCCGCCTGGACGTAGTGGTGCCGCACCCCGGCGGCCGTCATCCGGTGGAGGGTGGAGCGGACCGCCTCGTCCTCGGGGGCCGCCCGGCCGAGCATCGCGACCGCGACGCCGTACCGGTTCCCGAGGTCCAGGCAGGCCTCCGCGGTGATGCCCTTGGCTCCGCCGGTGGCGAGGAGGACGTCCGTGGCGTCGAGCGGCGTGTCGGTGGCGGCCGTGGGCGGTACGGCCTCGAGGCGGGGCACGAGGCGGTTGCCCTCGGTGTCGTAGCCGACGTCGAGGAATCCGCCCGCGGCGGCGTCCGCGCCGATGGCGGTGATGGTTCCGGGTGCGAGGTCCGTGTCCGCGGCGAGCGTGACGACGGTGACGGCGATCCGGGGGTGTTCGAGGTGGACGGACTTCAGCAGGCCTGCGAGGCCGCCGCGGGGGTGCTGCAGTGTGACGACGCGGGCGGCGTCCGGTCCGGTCCGGACGTCCCGCAGCCGGGCGATCAGCTCGTCGGCGGTGGTGACGGCCGCGTCGAGGGAGAGACCGCGGGTGTCGACCAGGATGCCGGTCGCGCCGGCGGTGCCCGAGAGGTGGGTCAGCAGGCGGTCCGCGTCCGGGCGTGCGGCGCCGAGCCGGGTCCAGCGGGACCGTCCGGCGGGCGCGTCGGGCAGGGGCGCGGCGGGTTGGTGCCGGATCGCGAAGGCATGGACCCAGGGCTCGGCCCCCGGCGCCTCGCCCGGCCCGTCCGGGGAGCCGCCGGGCTCCGCGCCCGTGGTGGTGTCGTCGAGCATCTGGGCGATCTCGCCGACGGTGGCCGTGGCGAACGCGGGTACGCCGGTGAGGGGTGGGCGTCCCAGGGAGCGGATGACGTCGTTGGTGATCTGGGCGATCGTGATCGAGCTGAGGTGGAGTTCGTCGAGGGGCCGGGTGCGGGCGTCGATCGTGTCCAGGGGCAGCTCGACCTTGTCGGCGATGCTGCGGCGCAGCAGGTCGAGTGTCGACGTCGTGGCCGGATCGGCGCCGGCGTGCGTGTCGTCGGGTGCTTCGGGGTGCCGTCGCGCCGGGGTGGTGCTCGTGTCCGGAACCGGTGTCGTCGGGTCGAAGCCCAGTTCCGGGGCGGTCTCGCACGGGTTGGTGAGGAAGGCGGGCGGGGTGTCGAGGTCGAAGGGCTTGACCGCGCGGCCGTCCACGAGGGCTCCGGTCTTGATGTCCCGGCCCAGCGCGTGTGCGGCGGCGACGCACTCGAGGAAGGGTTCGAGCGAGTCGCTGTCGGAGTCGGTGCGGGTCACGACCGTGTCCGGCAGGGTGGCAGCGACCGGGCCGCTGAGCGCGTGGCCGGGTCCCACCTCGACGACGAGGTCGACGTCGTCGAGGCGTCCGACCGCCTCGGAGAACCGCACGGGCCGCACGATCTGGTCGGACAGGTAGGCGGGGAGGCTGGTGCTCGCGTCGAGGAGGTTCCCGTCGACGGTGGATCGCACCGGGCGCCGGGGCGGCCGCACCTCCTGGGTGGCGAGGTGGTCGCCGAGGGCCCGGGCCGCCGCCGTGAAGTCCTCGGTGTGGAACGCGTGACCGACCGGGAGGAGCGACGCGGTGACGTCGGCCCGGGTGGCGGCCTCGATCACCCGGTCGACATCGGTGCGGCGTCCCGCGATCGTGACGATCTCGGGCGCGTTGTACCCGGAGATCCTGGCGGACGTTCCCGCGAGCAGGTGCTCGGCGCTCGCCGCGTCGGTGTGCAGCACGGCCATCGCGCCGTCGTCGGGTGCGAGGTCCGCCATCAGCGCGCCGCGGCGGGTGGCGACCTCCAGCGCCTGATCGGCGGTGAAGGCTCCCGCCCAGGCCAGCGCCGTGATCTCGCCGAGGCTGTGGCCGACGGCGATGTCCCCGGAGATCCCGCATCGTTCGAGCGCGTCGAGGCTGTCGAGGGAGCGAGCCACCACGCGGGGCTGCAGGGAGGCGGTGCCGTCGGCGGTCGTGGTGGGCAGGGAACGGTGGCCGAACCGGCGCAGGCAGGCGCCGACGTGCCCGTGTCCGGCGCCCTGGCCGGGGAAGACGAACGCGATGCGTGCGCCGTCGCGCCCTCGTCCGAGGAACGCGCCGGGTGCGACCCGTTCGAGGGCGGCCGGGCCGGGGCCGTTCGTGAGACGGTCGATCACCGCGTCGAGCCGGGCGACGGCCTGCTCCGGTGTCCGGGCCACGACGGCGGTGCGGAACGCGCCGCCCTGCTGGCGGAGGCCGGCGGCGGCGATGTCGGTCAGCTCGCACAGGGCGGCGTCGGCCAGCGCGGATCGCAGCCGGCGGGCCTCGGCGGTGAGCTCGGCGACGTCGGTGCCTCCCGCCACCAGGACCTCGGCATCCTGGCGTCCGCAGACCACGTCGCGCACGCGTGCGGACGGCGTCGGCCGGGAGGTGTCGGTGGGATCGCCCTGTTCCAGGGCGACGTGCGTGTTGATGCCGCCGAACCCCATCGCGGAGACCCCGGCGCGGATCGGCGGGCCCGCTGCCCAGGCCGTCGGCCTGTCGGGCGTGTGGAGGCGGTCCGCCGCCTCGGCGAGCGCCGGGTGCGGGTCGGTCTGCCCGGTCACGGGCGGGATGGTGCGGTGGTGGACCGCGAGCGTGGCCTTGATGAGTCCGGCGATGCCGGCCGCGGCCTTGGTGTGCCCGATGTTGGCCTTGACGGATCCGAGGGCGGCCCGGGTGCCGTCCGCTCGTGGCCGCAGGCTGCCGGAGATGGCGGCGATCTCGGTGGCGTCGCCGACGGCGGTGCCGGTCCCGTGGCCCTCGAAGTAGCCGACCGAGTCGACGGAGTACCCGGCGCGGGCGTAGGCGCGGGCGATCGCGTCGCGGTGGCCCTCGACCTCCGGCCGGGTGATGCCGCCGCGGCCGTCGGAGGAGACGCCGTAGCCGGTGATGCACGCGTAGATGCGGCGGCCCTGGGCCCGGGCGTCGCTCTCGCGCATCAGGACGACCATCCCGCAGCCCTCGCCGGGCCAGAAGCCGTTGGAGTCGGCGTCGTAGACGCGCATCTCCCGCGTGGCCAGGGCGCCGGTGCGGGCGAACCCGATCAGTTCGAACGGGTCGATCGACAGGTCGACGCCGCCGGCGAGGGCGACGTCGAGGTCGCCGTCGGTGAGGGCGGTCACGGCGTTGACCACGGAGAGCAGTGATGACGAGCAGGCGCCGTCGACGGTGTAGCCGCCGCCGCCCAGGTTGAAGTAGTTGCAGATGCGTCCGGAGATCGTGTTGGCCAGACCGCCGGCGAGCGAGTCCTCGTCCGGGACGGGGAAGGGTGCCTTGTAGCGGGGTTCGAGGCCGGTGAGGAACTCGTCGATGGCCGGTGCGTCCCAGCCGGCCGCCCGGAGCTGGTCGGCGACGGTGCGGCGGACGTAGGGCCATCGCAGCCGCATGAGGCCGGCTCGCGTGAACTCGCCGGTGAGCGTGTTGCCGACGACGACGCCGGTGGTCCGCGCGGGGAGTCCCGCGCCGCCGGGGAATCCGGCGTCGGCCAGCGCCCGGTCGGCGACGTCGAGGGCGAGCCAGTGCGTCATGTCCGTGGCGCGGAACGTGGCGGTGGAGATCCTGTGCCGGACACGGTCGAACTGGTAGTCGCGCAGGACCGCGGCCTTGCGCGAGTAGAAGGAGTCGGGAGCGCCCGGGTCGGGGGACCAGTAGTCGGACAGGCGGGTGCGCACGTCGGGGATGTCGCGGAAGGCGCGCCGTCCCGCCAGCACGTTGGTCCACAGCTCGTCGGGGGAGTCGGCGTCGGGATAGACGAGCCCGATGCCGACGACAGCGATCCGGTCTCTGTTCACCTGTTCCTCCTCGAGGTGGTCTCGTGCTCCTCCAGGAGCGTGAACTCCGTGCGGATGGTGTCCAGCACCGAGCCGGCCGCGGACTGTTCGACCTTGGACCGGAACAGCGGTACGGCGGCCCGCAGGTTCCCGGTGAACGTGACGCGCGCGCCGTCGTCGTGCGGCTCGATCCGCACGTGGCCGCGCAGGGCGACGGGCGCGCCGTCGACGTCGACCTCGAAGTCGCCGGTGAAGGTGTCGCCGCCCGGTTCGGACGGGTGCCACCGTTCGGTCTCGACCGCGACGATCGTCGGCCGGATCATCGGCTTGAGGAACTCCGGGAACCCGGCGGTGTCGAAGCGTCTGCGCGTGACGACGGTCCGGGCGTGTTCCGGTGGGGGTCCGTCGGTCACCTCCATGCCGAACTCGATGGCGCCCAGCCGGTCCGCCTTGGCGCGCTGGAATGCGTCGGTGGTCATCAGGTCTCGGACGCGCTCCGGACTGAGCGCGGTCGTCGTGGTCTCGTCGATCAGCACGCGGTGTCTCCTTGGCGGTTCAGACGGGGAGCAGCGCGCCGTAGCGGACGGGAACGTCACGCTCGGCGAGCCGGTCGCAGATGTGCTCGACCGCCCGCTCGGCGAGGGCGGCGACGGTGTTGGACGGGTTGACCGTCAGTGCCGCCGGTACGGCGGAGGCGTCGGTGACGAAGATGCCGGGGTGTCCCCGCAGTTCATGGGTGTCGTCCAGGGCGCTGGTGGCCGGGTCGTCCCCCAGCCGGCACGAGGCGAGCGGGTGGACGGTGTAGGCGCCCACCAGGTCGTTCGTCCAGGGCTCGACCTGTCCCAGGCCGGCGTCCTCGATGAGGGCCCGGACGTCGGCGTCGGCGCGTTCCCAGGCCGCGCGGGTGCTCACGCGGGGCCGGTAGCGCAGCGTGCCCCGGCCCAGGAGCTGCTGGGACAGGCGGACGGCGTTGCCGGAGGGAGGGGGTGCGCCGAACACCCCCTCGTTGTCGTCCTCGATGAGCTGGAACAGCAGCAGCCACGACTGCCAGCGCCGCAGGAGCTCCTTCTTCTCCAGGCCGAACCAGCCCGGCCCGCCGTCGGCCACGCGTGCCTGCGCCAGGATCGTGCCGAGGCCCGGTGGGAAGTAGAGCTGTTCCACGGCGTACCGCTCGAACTCGGGCAGCGTCTCGTCCTGGCGGTCCCACGTGGCCACGACGGGCCCCCGGCCGATCTGGAACGCCTCGTAGGCGCGGCCGTCGCCCCGGTCGAGACCCAGCGTGTCGCGCAGCGCGTGCTCGTCGAGGGCGGCGACGTTGATGCGCTCGCCGTTCCCGGAGAAGTACCGTCCGACGGCGTGGGGCATCGTGCCCAGGTGCGGGGCCGAGCGTTGCAGGATCACCGGCGTGGCCGCGGCCCCGGCCGCGAGCACGACGACGCGGGCCCGCACGGACCCCGTGCCGGTGGTCTCCCGGTAGTCGACGGGGTGCACGTGCGAGTAGTGGACCGTGTAGGTGCCGTCCGCGTCCCGGGTGAGGTGCTGGACCTCGTGGAGGTCCCGGACCTCGCAGCCGTGCGCCTCGGCGGCCGGGATGTAGTTGAGCAGCAGTGACTGCTTCGCGTCCTCGACGCAGCCGGACATCATCCAGTTGCAGTTGACGCACCGGGAGGTGTCCACGGCGGACGGCAGCGGGTTGGCGGTGCGCCCGCCGTGGTCGCAGATCGCCGCCCACGCCCCGCCCGCGTAGGAGACCTCGTCCCACGAGTGCCGGCGGATCGGCAGCGCCTCGGCGACGCGGTCGTACCAGGGGTCGAGCGACTCGCGGTCGATCGACGACGGCCAGAGCCGGTGGCCCACCGAGCCGCGGCGCTCGAACGCGAACCGTGGCGCGCGGGGCATCGCCGCGAAGTACACGACACTCCCGCCGCCGACGCAGTTGCCGCCGAGCACGCTCATGCCGTCCCCGGCGGTGAAGTCGAAGATCCGGGTGGCGGAGCTGCCGAACCGGAGCGACTGGTCGTACTCGCTGCTGGTCAGCCGGGGGCCGCGTTCCAGGACCAGGACGCGAGCCCCACCGGCCGCGAGGTGGAACGCGGGGATCGAGCCACCGAACCCGCTGCCGATGACGACGACGTCGAACTCCTCGGTGGCCGGGCCGGTCATCGCGGGTCCCCGTGGTCGTCCGTGCCCGGCTTCAGGCGGGCGAGCGGCCGCCCGTAGCCGCCGCGGTCGAACGCCCACCGTCCGCCCGACGGCGGGAAGAAGCCCATCGCCCGCAGCCCGGAGGCCGGCGTGACCGCCGGGTCCAGGGCGTCGGCCGTCTCCAGGTGGGGTGCGCTGTCGTAGGCCATCGTGGCGAACAGCGCCACGAGGAACCACAGGTCCTTCTCGGGTTCGGCCGGGTCCGTGAGCTCGGCGACCAGACGCCGCCGGTCCGGGTAGCCGAGGTCGGCGAAGCGGGCCACGGGGCGCCCGCCGTGCCGGTCCGCCCACGCGGCGGCGCGCCGGTCGAGCAGGTCGGCCATGTCGCCGACGCCGTCCTCGATGCCGGTGGCCGGGTCGGTGAGGACGTCGAGCGCACCGCACTCCACGGCTCCCGGGGTGTCGTCCACGCCCGCGATCGCGACGTCGTCGGGGTGGCGCTTGCGGCCCGGCACGACGGTGTCGGCGAAGGCCTCCAGGGCGAGCCGCTGTGCGGGGGCGAGCGTGGGGCGCTCGCCCAGGGCGGCGGTCCTCGGGCGGCGGGTCGGCGGGAGGGTCGAGGGGTCGGCGTTCTGGGTCACGAGGGTTTCCTTTCCGGCACGGTGGGACGTTCGGCGTCCGGTGGCGCGGGCGTCCCGGGGCGGGAGGTGGCGTCCACGACGTCGCGCAGGTCGCGGGCGGGTGTCTGGGACATGCGGGCACGCGCCGTCACGGGCCGGGTGCCGTGAGGGGTCAGGACGAGCCGCGTGCTCGCGGTGGCCAGCCAGAGGACGGCCTCGGCCCGGGCGAGCGCGCCGCCGGGACAGGCCCGCGGCCCGGCGCCGAAGTCGAGGGACGAACCGCGCTGGCCGGTGAGGAACCGCTCCGGCCGGAAGCCCGGGTCGCCCGATCGGGCGGCGGCGGGAAGGATCAGGACCTCGTCGCCGGGGGAGAGGGCGACACCGTCCACGTCGTCGGCGGCGATCGCCCGCCGGCTCACCAGCCACACCGGTGGCCGCAGCCGAAGGGTCTCGTCCAGCGTGGCGCCGGACCAGCGCAGCGCGGCCAGGTGCTGCGGGGTGAGATCGGCGGGGTCGAGCGCGTCGAGCGTGGCCGCCTCCGCGCGGATCCGTTCCTGGACGTCGGGATGCCGGGCCAGGTAGGTGATGGCCCAGGCGAGCGTGCTGGCCGTCGTCTCGTACCCGGCGAGGAACAGGCTGGTCATCCCTTCTGGGGTGGCCCACGCGTCGTCTCGGTCACCGGCCGCCAGGGAGCGGGAGGTCTCGCCGGCGAGCAGGCCGAGGGCCGTCCGCACCCGGGCCCGGGAACGACGACGGGCACGCAGTGGCACGAGGCCCTGGGTGACGCTACGGAACAGCGCCTCGTCCTGGACGGCGTCGAAGGCGTCGTGGACGTGCTCGGCCGCGGGCGCCGGGAAGCCGAACGTGACGGCGAGACAGCCCAGCGTGTACTCGGCGAGCAGCACGGCCGGGTCGGTGTCGCGCCACCCGTGTTCCTCGATCCTCGCGACACCTGACCGTGCGAGCGTGAGGAACGTGCCGTGGTTCGCGTGCACGGCGCGGGCGGCCAGATAGGACGTGGTGTCGCGGCGTTGCCGGCGCCAGTGCTCGCCCTCGGCGGTGAGCAGACCCTCGCCGATGAGTTCCCGCGCCTGCGACTGGCCCAGACCCTTGACGTACCGGTCCGCGTGGCGCACGAGGACGTGCTTGACGGCGCTCGGGGTCGCGGTGATGAGCATGCGGCCGAACGGGGTGCGTAGCAGCGCGCCACCGGGCCGGCGCCGGACGACGTCGACGAGGCGGTCGCCCCGTTCCGCGCGGGTCAGGCCGTGGAGGACCCGCGCGGACTCCCACAGGCCGAGGTGATGGACCGTCGGTGGCATGGCGACCGTCCCCTCACGCGTCCACGATGTCGCCGGCCGGCTCGAGCGCGGCCGCGACGGACCGGCGCCAGGTCTCGTAGGCCGTCCAGTCCGGCTTCCCGGCGGTCGTCTCCGGCCGGTGGGCGCCGACCAGCCCGACGACGTCGTCGATCGTGCCGCCGCACAGGGCCTCGGACGCCACCGGCGTGTGCTCGTTGACGGTTCCGGCCCGGTGGCGGGCCTCGACCGCGAACGCCGCTCCCTGCCTCAGCCACCGACGGTCGTCGCCGGCGGCCGTGAGGAGCCGCGCCAGCGCGGCACGGTCGCGACCACCGGCGTACGCTGCCGCCAGCCCGGTCCCCGCCCACAGCGAGCCGGAGAACCGCTGGTCGAACCCGGCCACGAGTCCGGCGATCCCCGTGGGGGAGCCGCCCGCGTGGAACCACAGCCCGCGGCCGATGCCCTGCATCAGTGACTGCCGTGCCGCCTCGGCCCCGCCCGGCCAGCGTTCGGCCGGGAACCTGGTGCCGTGTTCGCGGAGGGTCCGGGCGTTGTGGAAGAAGACCTCGTGGAAGCCGTAGCCGTCCAGGACGAGCGGGGCGAGAGCCGGGTCGAGGGCGCTGAGCTCGGGCCAGAGGGGTCGTGGCAGCCGGGCCAGGGCCCACCCGAGGCCGACCTGGGCCATGTAGGTGTGGCGCCGTGAGGTCGCCGCCTCGAACGCGGCGAACTCCCGACGGCTCCAGGGCTCCAGGGCGGCCCGGATCGTGATCGCCATGGCCGCCCCCTCGGCCGCGAAGCCCTGCCACGATCGCGGCAGGTCCTCCAGCCGGTGTGCCGCGCGCCGGGCGTCCGGCGCGCGCATCGCGAGGCGGTAGCCGTCCAGGAAGGCGCGGCCCACGGGGGAGACGATCGACTCGCCGGCTTCCCAGGGACGGAACCCGCGGCGCACCGGGTCCACCTCGCGGACGCCCGGCGTGGTGAGCACTGCCCGCAGACGGCGGAGTGCGGCAAGTGGTTCAGCTGGCGTTGCCATGTCGGACCTCCTCATGGTCGGTGCTGCGCCGACCATGGTTCCCGTCCGACTGTCACGGGCGCGCCTTCGATGTTGCGGCCCGCCACGGCGTCACGTCGTGCGGCCGGCGATCCGGCGCACGGGGCCGGGCGGCGGGCAGGTCGCCCGGCGAGCCGTCGCGGCAAGGCACGAGAAGTCGCGTCGTGCACGGGCGGAGGCCGAGGGCCGGTCCTTGTGACGAGTGGTCGCGGTACGACGACGGGTCGTCCGCGGCCGGCCTTCGTCACAAGGGCCGACGGACGGCTTCCTCCAGATCCTTCTCAGGTGGCGGACGCGAGGACCGCGGGCCGCGGGACGGCGGGTGCCGGCTGCCGGTAGGCGGCCGCGATCTGGGAGCGTTCGAGCCACAGGTGGTAGAGGGACAGGCTGAAGATCACCGTTCCCACGACGTTCGCCAGGAAGTGCCACCAGATCCGGTGGGTGGACAGGGCCGGTCCGGGGTCGATCAGGCCGAACCAGGTGGACAGGCCGATGGCCGTCGGGGCGCCGAGCCACACCGACGTCATGAGGACGAGGTGCTCGAGGCCGTGGATCCCCTGCATCCACACCCCCATCTTGGCGTGCTTGCGGGCGGTCGACCGGTACGTCACGCGCCGGGTCAGCTGCATGACGCCGACGAGTCCCGCCAGGAACAGCATGTTGCCGATGAAGTGCAGGATCTCCATGCCCAGGGACGGCTTGGAGGGATCGACCACCCCGAAGCCGTTGGCCAGACCGGTTCCCCAGGGAGTCATCCAGGCGGGTTCGTAGGGCCGCATCACCCAGTAGCCCGCCTGGGCGACGTGCTCGACGAAGTGGCCGAGCTGGCCGACGACTCCGAGGGCGACGATCCCCGTCGCACCGTGGAGCATCCACGTCTCGACCGGTCGGCGGCGTGAGTAGGCGAGAACGGCGATGGCCGTCCACATGACGATCGTCCAGGTGAGCATGCCCACTGCCCCCAGGATCTCGAGTGTTGACGCCGGATCGTGGTTGTGTTCCATCCGATTTGTCCCGTCTGCCGGTATCAGGGTGCGCCTGTCACCGTAGGGGCGCCGACCGGTGGCGGGGTTCCGGCAGGTTGCTGTTGTGCGGTCGCCGGCACACGGCCCGTGGAACGGACTCGGCGGGGCTGCCGGCGCCAGCCTGTTGCGGGCTGAGAACGACCTGAGCGATGCCCGGGCGGATGAGGACGAACCGGGAAGGGTGTTCTTCTTCTCTGAAGCATCACTCGCCCACGAAACAGGCCGGGCCTTGTATGCCAGTGGCGACCTCAAAGGCGCCAAAGCAGCCCTGAAGCACAGCGCGCGAGTACGCGCTAAGCAGCCCTTTGCCAGGACACATGCAGTCACGCTCGGCTACCTCGGCGAAGTCCAGGCAGCGACCGGCAACTTGGATCAGGCGTGCACGACATGGTCAGATGCGCTGGACGCGATGGCAGGAGTCCGCTCGGCTCGGGCGCGCCAGACCGTCACTACGATGCGGAGCGTGCTGGCGCACGGCCGATCCGCGAGTTCTGAGATGGCCGAACTGGACCAGCGAGCCGCCGCGTACCTCGCGCAAGCCTGATGTGAACTGAGGAGACCGATGGAACCGATCGAGATGATCCCCGTCGCACGCGTGGTCGGTGGGCGAGTCGAGCCTACCGACGACTTCTGGGGAGGGACCCGGTCGATCATCCGCATCGACGGCGACCGGTTCCCCACCGAAGCGACCAAGGGACTCGAAGACTTCTCCCACCTGGAGGTCGCGTTCCACTTCCACCTGACCGACAAGACCGATCTGCATCCCGGCGCGCGTCGCCCGCGTAACAACCCTGACTGGCCTGAGGTCGGAATCTTTGGCCATCGCAACATGCGTCGCCTCAACTGGCTCGGGGTGAGCAGGTGCCGGCTCATCGCCGTTGACGGCCTCGATCTGCATGTCGAGGATCTGGACGCAGTTGACGGGACCCCCGTGCTGGACATCAAGCCGTGGTTCACCGAGTTCGGCCCGCGCGGCGAGGTCCGGCAGGCGGCGTGGACGACCGAGATGCTCACCGACTACTTCGCCCAGGGTGCCGACGCAGCATCGCGATGACCACGGGCAGGCGATGGTGCACGCGCGGTGCACACGGGAAAGGGCCAGGTCAGAAATGCCTTCTGACCTGGCCCTTTAAGGTCGGGGTGACAGTGTGTGGTCTCAGGACATCGGAATGGGGTGTCTCGGGTCATCGGTATAGCGTGTCGCGGGACATGGGAATGGCCGGTGGGCGGATGCTCGCTCATGTCCACCAGGAAGCTCGTGATCGCGGCCGTGCTGGCCGGTTCGTCGCAGTCCGAGGCCGCCCGCCGCTACGGCGTCTCCCAGGGCTGGGTCTCCCGGCTCATGGCCCGCTACCAGGCCGAGGGCGAGGCCGCCTTCGAGCCCCGCTCCCGCCGACCGCACACCACCCCGGCCGCGACCCCGCCCGCTGTCGTGGAGCTGATCCTGGGCTTGCGTAAACGGCTGACCGAGCAGGGCCTGGACGCCGGCGCCGACACGATCGTGTGGCACCTGACCCACCACCACGGCATCACGATCTCCCGGGCCACCGTGCACCGGATCCTGACCCGCGAAGGCACCATCACCCCCGAGCCCAGGAAACGTCCCCGCTCCTCCTACATCCGATTCGCCGCCGACCAGCCCAACGAGACCTGGCAGTCCGACTTCACCCACTACCGCCTCACCCACCCAGGCGGCGCGCCTGGGCACGACGTCGAGATCATCACCTGGCTGGACGACCACTCCCGCTACGTCCTGCACGCCACCGCCCACCGGCGCGTCACCGCACCCATCGTGCTGACCACCTTCAAACAGGCCTGCGAACAGCACGGATACCCCGCCTCGGTCCTGACCGACAACGGCATGGTCTACACCGTCCGCTACGCCGGCGGCCGCGGCGGACGCAACCACCTCGAGACCGAGCTACGCCGCCTGCACATCGTCCAGAAGAACGGACGCCCCAACCACCCCACCACCCAGGGCAAAGTCGAACGCTTCCAACAAACGATGAAGAAATGGCTGACCGCTCAGCCCCACCAGCCCGCCACGATCACCCAACTGCAGACCCTGATCGACCAGTTCGTCGACGAGTACAACCACCGACGCCCCCACCGCTCTCTGCCCCACCTGTCTCTTATACACATCTGACGCTGCCGACGATAAGG
>NZ_JABBYC010000025.1 GCF_016742955.1 Myceligenerans indicum
TACAAGACACTAAGCTTGAGATTGTCGCTGCCCAGGGAAGCTTTTTTTTTCAAGCAGAAGACGGCATACGCGATGTAGCTCCGTCTCGTGGGCTCGGAGATGTGTATAAGAGACAGCCCCGGTACACCACCCGAGCCCCCCGCCGCCGCGCCCCACCGGACCGATCCACCGCAGGCACGGCGCCCGATGCCGCCGTCAGTCGGTGATCTCATCCTGCGGGGCGCCGCCGGCGCCGGCATCCCTGTCTTCCTCACCGGCTCCTTCGAGGACGGCCTGCCGCTGCTGTGGGCGAACGAGGCGTTCGAGAAGTACGCGGACGTGCGGTTCGCCGACCTTGCGGGCCGCGGGCTGTCCGTGCTGCGCGACAGGCTCGGCGACCACGACGACATCGGTGCGCTCCGTGACCACCTGGCCGGGGGCCAGGAGGTGCAGGCCATGGCCCGTTCCGCCCTCCGGGGTGGGGTCTCGGGCTGGGTGCAGCTCACCCTGACACCGGTACGCGCGGGGCACGGGGAGCGGGTCACGCACTGGATCGGGATCAGCGTCGACGTCTCGGAGCACATGGAACGCCAGGCGGCCCAGCTGGCCAGCCTCACCATGGAGAACCGGCAGCGTGAGGACAACGACCTGATCGCTCAGACCACCGAGCTGCTCACGGACCTCGAGTACCCGTACGTGCTGCGCGACATCGCCGAACTGCTCGGCCACGTCGTGAAGTGGGCGGGCTTCTACGTCAACGACGACGGCCTCAAGCCCGCCGAGGGTATCGACGTGGCGAACCCGCCCTCGGGACGCGGACGCCGGCACGCGCGGTACGTCGCGGGCGACGACCAGCCGCGCGGCGGACCGCCCCGCGGTGCCCAGGACCAGCTCGGAGACGCGACCTCGACCGGCGATGCCGCGGCGCTCGCCCCGGGCCGGCTCCTCGAGGTGGTCGACACGGTCCAGGATCTACTCGACGGCAAGGGAGACGAGCCCGTCACCCTGCACCTCGACATTCCGCACGCCCAGTACTCGGCGTCGGGCTGGCTGCAGCGAGAACTCAGCAGACGCCTCACGGACGAGATCGGCGAAGTGCCCCGCAGCGTCGTCGTGCACCCCGTGGCCGGGCGGAAGAGCACGCTGGGCCTGCTGGTGGTCTGGCTCGACGACACCGGCGCGGACGAGGTCCTGCTCTACGAGGGGACGGACGAGTCCGAGGAGGTGCGGGGCGTGCTGGAGGTCGTGGCGCGCCGCGCCGGGAACGCGATCGACAACGCGCGCCTCTATGCCCGCGAGCACCGGCTCGCGGAGACGTTGCAGCGGGCCATGCTCCCCGAACAGGCGGACGTCCCCGGTCTCGACGTGTGGACCTACTACGCGCCCAACGCGGAGCACGCGCAGGTGGGCGGCGACTGGTACGACATCCTGCAGATCTCCACCGAGGTGGTGGGGCTCGTCATCGGGGACGTCGTCGGGCACGACGTCGAGGCCGCCGCCACCATGGGCCAGCTGCGGTCGGTGGTGCGGTCCTACGCGTTCGAGCTGTCCAAGCCGGGTCTCGTGCTGGAGAAGGTCGACCAGCTCGTCGCGGGGATGGGCATCCCGCGCTCGGCGAGCATGGTGTACGCCGCACTGCGCAAGAACGAGGCCGGCCGACAGGCCATCGAGTACTCCAGGGCCGGGCACCTACCGCCGCTGCTGCTGCGTTCCGGTGAGGTCATCACGCTGGACGAGGGTGGTGGCGCACTGGTCGGGTTCGGCTCACGCGAACGCACCACCGGCACCCAGGAGCTCCGCCCGGGTGACACCTTGCTCTTCTACACGGATGGCCTGATCGAGCGGCGCGACCGGCCCCTGCGGCTCGGGCTGGAGGCGCTGCTGGAGACCGCGGCGGCGATACAGGCGAAGGACGCGGCCGGCGTGGGCGAGGAGCTGCTGGCCAGGCTGGCGGACAAGCCGGAGGACGACGTGGCGATCGTCGTCGTGCGTATCCCCGACCCCGAGGGGGACCGGGCGCAGCCGACTCTGTCGCCACGATGGCGTCGCTGGATGCTGCCGAGCGAGCCGTCGTCCATCGGGCGGGCGCGGCACGCGGTGCTGCGCACCTGCCAGGCCTGGGGGATCGAGGAGTCGGCGCAGGCCGAGCTGGTGGTGTCGGAGCTGGTGGCCAACGGCGTGCTGCACGGATGGGGCCACATCGCACTGCGGCTCTACGACACCGGCGAGGGGCTGCGGATCGAGGTCGAGGACTCCAACCCGGCGCCCCCGGTCGCCACGGACGGACACCCGAACCGCCTGGGCGGCTTCGGAATGCAGATCGTGGACCGTCTGGCCGAATGGGGCTGGCGTCCGTCGGGAACGGGAAAGCTGGTCTGGGCCAAGCTCCGCGACCAGGCGAAGTAGTGTCGCCCGGCCGCGGAGCCGTGGGTCACTTCATCTTGGTGCCGGCGCTCCGGAGCTGCTGGCACGCCTCGACGATGCGGGCGGCCATGCCGGCCTCGGCCAGCTTGCCCCACGCGCGCGGGTCGTAGGCCTTCTTGTTGCCGACCTCGCCGTCGACCTTCAGGACGCCGTCGTAGTTCTTGAAGAAGTGGTCGGCCACCGGACGGCTGAACGCGTACTGCGTGTCCGTGTCGATGTTCATCTTGATGACGCCGTTGTCGACGGCCTCGGCGATCTCCGCCTCGGTCGAGCCGGAGCCACCGTGGAAGACCAGGTCGAACGGGTTCTCCTTGCCGATCTCGTCGCCGACGGCCTTCTGGATGTCCGCGAGGATGGACGGGCGGAGCTTGACCGCGCCCGGCTTGTACACGCCGTGCACGTTGCCGAAGGTCAGAGCCGTCAGGTACCGGCCCTTCTCGCCGGCGCCGAGAGCCTTGACCGTGGCCAGGCCGTCCGCGGGCGTGGTGTAGAGCTTCTCGTTGATCTCGGCCTCGTGGCCGTCCTCCTCGCCGCCGACGACGCCGACCTCGATCTCGAGGATCGTCCGCGCGGCCTGCGACAGCTCGAGGAGCTCGGCGGAGATGACGAGGTTCTCGTCCAGCGGGACGGTCGAGCCGTCGTACATGTGCGACTGGAACGTCGGGTTCTGGCCGTTCTTGACCTGCTCCGCCTCGATGGCGAGCAGCGGCTTCACCCAGGAGTCGAGGTTCTCCTTGACGCAGTGGTCGGTGTGGATCGCGATGTTGACGGGGTAGTTCTTCGCGACCTCGTTGGCGTAGGCGGCCAGGGCGAGCGAACCGGCGATGCGGTCCTTGATCGTGGCGCCCGAGCCGTACTCGCCGCCGCCGACCGACACCTGGATGATGCCGTCCGACTCCGCCTCGGCGAAGCCGCGGAGGGCTGCGGTGATGGTCTGCGACGACGTGATGTTGACCGCGGGGTAGGCGAACTTGCCGGCCTTGGCCCGGTCGATCATCTCGCCGTAGACCTCGGGGGTTGCGATGGGCATCTGCTCCAGCTCCAAGTTGCTCGTGGTGTGGGCGGCCGTCGCTTCCAGATCCGGGTCCGCCCGGGTATGCACCCACGATCTTATGCGCGCTCACGCCGCGCGGCGTGGCCGTCCACGACAAGATCCCGTGCTGCCGATTGCGTTCCATGGCCACTTCTTGACCTTGCCGCAGGCGGCAGCGCCGGGAAGGCCCGGACGGGACGCCTCACAGATGCCGTGCGGCCCAGGCGTGCATGGCGATCGCCGCGGCGGCGCCGGCGTTGACGGAGCGCGTCGACCCGTACTGCGTGATGTGCAGGACGACGTCGCACACCGCCTGCGCCTCCGGTGTGAGTCCCGTGGACTCCTGACCGAACAGCAGGACGCAGCGGGGTGGCAGGACGTACCCCTCGATCGGCACCGATCCCGGGATGTTGTCGATCCCGACCACCGGGAGGCGGCGGCCGTCGTCCCCACCGGGCGCCGCGGCCCACGCGGCCAGCGCCTCCGCATCCGGATGGTGGTGGACGTGCAGGTAGCGGTCGGTGACCATCGCCCCGCGGCGGTTCCAGCGCCGTCGTCCCACGACGTGCACCCCCGCGGCGTTGAAGGCGTTGGCGGTGCGAACCACGGACCCGATGTTCAGGTCGTGCGACCAGTTCTCGATCGCCACGTGGAGCCGGCGGTCTGGCGGGCGGCGGGCATCCATGTCGGCGACGATCGCCTCGACCCTCCAGTAGCGGTACCGGTCGGTGACGTTCCGCCGGTCGCCCTCGGCGAGCAGCTCGGGGTCGTAGCGAGGGTCGGGACGGGGTCCGGCGCCGTCGTCCACGGTGGGCCAGGCCGTGGGACCGCCGGGCCACGGGCCGACGCCGACGGCCGGAGCGCCCGGCGGGGAACCGCCGCCGGCCTCCGGGGGCCCGTCCACGGCACCCGGGGTCCCGTCCCCGGCGCCTGGACCGGTCGCTCTCCCGTCGTCCTCAGGCGTCACGGCTCGCCCGGGACTCCCACAGGATGGCCAGCAGCACGACCCCTGCTCCGGCCAGTGCCAGCAGCAGCGGACCCGCCACCGATCCGGTCGGTGCGAGGAGAGCGTGGGACTCGCTCTGCCACGGCCAGAGGGACCGCAGCGAGCCCAGCATCAGGCCGGAGAGAACCACCATCGTGCCCTGGCGGCGGTTGTGCAGCAGCCACCGCAACAGCTTCACGAAGCTTCCGAGACCCACCAGAGCGCCGAGGGCGAACACCGCGACGAAGCCGAGGTCGCGCTGGTCGATCGCATGCTGCACGGGCACGTACAGGCCCATCACGAGGAGCAGGAACGAACCCGAGACGCCAGGCAGGACGAGCGCGTTGATCGCGATGGCCGCACCGATGAAGACATACCAGAGCTGGGGCTCGTCGACCTCGGCCGCGGGCAGGCCCGTCAGGACGAACGCCGCCGCGGCAGCCGCCAGGAACAGCACGGTGTCCAGCAGCCCGAACCGGCGCGGCAGCATGCGCAGCGGAACCGCGATGCTGACCGCGATCATGCCGAAGAACACGGCGCGGGTCGGCACCGGGTGTGACTCGAGCAGCGGCGCGATCAGTTTCAGCGACAGCAGCAGCACCACGGCCATCCCGCCCAGCACCGGCACCAGGAAGGGCCAGTTGACGTCCTTCACCGCACGAATGCCCGGGCCCACGCCGCGTCCCCGCACGACGCCCGTGACCAGTTCCCGGCCGGCGTGGACGAGCTGGCTCGCGGCGTCGATCAGCTGGTCGTAGAGGCCGATGACCAACGCGATGGTTCCGCCGGAGATGCCGGGGACCGACTCGGCGGCGCCGACGAGCCCACCCCGCACGACGTTCAGGGGCGCGGAGGCCCAGGTCGACGCGCGGCCGGAGGACGACGTGGCGTGGCGAGGCGACGAGGCGTCGTGCTGGGTAGTCACGACACGCAGCGTACTGGCCTCAGATCTTCTCGAAGCCCATCCCGGGCAGGTCGATGTCGCCGCCCTGTTCGAAGACCGGCTGCCCCTTCTCCAGCGGGACCGTCAGACGGGCCACGTCCACGAGCCTCGTCGAGAGCTGCGCGAGGTTTTCCGCACTGGTGCGGCCCGCGGTCCAGACCAGCACGGACGGACCGTCCACCCGGATCCGGGTGCTCTGGAAGTCGGGCAGCATCAGCATCGACATGAAGCGCGGGTCGAGCACCCGGCGCGCGAAGTCGTCGTCGGAGGCGCGCACCCGCCAGGCGTCGTCGAACGCGGGGTTGCCCACCTGGACGTCCTGTCCGCCGAACGCCTTCTGAAGCTTGTCGCGCCAGCCCTCGGGCGTGAGCTCGAGGCGCGGCTCCGCCGGCTCCTCGTCGAGCACGACCACGTGGGCGTGCCGCTTGCGGGAGAACCTCGACTCCGCCGTACCGGTACGCCAGGTGTGCGTGAACGAGATCATGCGGTGTCCGGAGACCTCGCCGTACAGCACGTCCGTGGCGGGGAGCGGCACACCCTGCAGGAACGGGCCGCCCTGCCAGCGGCCGGGCAGCTCGGGATCGGATCTCGCCTCCGCGGGCTCCCATCCGTTCATGTCGGCCCACTCGGCGATGTCCTTGACACGACGACGATCGCGCAGCGGCCTGGTGGCGAGGATGCCACCCACGAGCACCACTGCCACGGCCAGGAACAGGACAAAAGGCTCCATGGCGTAAATATATCGTCAAGCCAGCCTCATGTCCTCACCTGCGCCAATGTCGGTGCACGTCCTTCACCGATGCGCGCCACACCTGTGGGATCCCGACAACGCCTCGCCGCCCCCCGGGCTCACCCCCCGGGCTCACTCCAGTCCCAGATCCTTCAGGCCGATCGGGAAGGTGTACTCCAGCCCGAGCGCCTCGATCTTCTCCTTGGCCCCCGTGTCACGGTCGACGAGCGTCGCGACGCCGGCCACCTCGGCGCCCTCGGCCTGCACGGCTTCGACGGCCTGGAGCAGGGACCCACCGGTGGTGGTCGTGTCATCCACCACGACGACCCTGCGTCCCGCGATCCCCGGCCCCTCGATCCGCCGGCCCGTGCCGTGCGCCTTGGCCTCCTTGCGGATCACGAACGCGTCGAGATCCTGTCCCCGCGACGCCGCGGCGTGCAGCAGGGCCGTGGCGATCGGGTCCGCGCCCATCGTCAGGCCGCCCACGGCGTCCACGTCGGCCGTGCCGAGCCCGGCCTCCTCGAGATGGTCCAGCAGCACGTGCCCGATCAGGGGCGCGGCCCGGTGGTGCAGCGAGACCCGACGCAGGTCGACGTAGTAGTCCGCCTCACGGCCGGAGCTCAGGGTCACCTTGCCGTGCACGACGGCGAGCTCCTTGATGAGATCGATCAGCTGCTCGCGGGGCGTGGGGGAGAAATCAGCGCTCACGAGAGCAAGCGTACGTGGCGCCGCCGCCCGCCGGCCGGTTGTCCACAGCCCGGCAGGCCGGTCGTGGTCAGCGGAGCTTGCCCACCGCGCGGACCGCCCATCGCGGCATCGCGCGCAACACCGCCGAGGCCACCGCGTAGCGCACCGACGGGGTCGAGATCACCACGCCCCGGCGCACGTCCGCGAGCGCCTGCCGCACGACGGACGGGGCGTCCAGCCAGCCCCAGCTCGGGACGGACGACTTCGGGATGCCGGCCCGATCGTGGAACTCGGTGTGCGTGAATCCGGGGCACACGACGGTGGCGGTGACCCCCGTGCCCTTCAGGTCGACGGCGAGACCCTCGGTGAACGAGAGCACGTAGGCCTTGGCGGCAGCGTAGGTTCCGCCGGCGGTGAGCGCGGCGACCGAGGAGACGTTGAGCACCGCGCCGCGCCCGCGCGCCACCATCTGCTGCACGGCGGCATGGCTGAGGCGCACCACGGCACGGACCATCACGTCGACGCCGGCCATCTCACCGGTCGCCCCGCCGCCGGTGAACCGGCCGGGCGTGGCGAACCCCGCGTTGTTGACCAGGAGGCCGACGGGGGCGGGGCCGCTGCCGGCTCCCGTGGCGGCGAGCCGGGCGGCGACGGACTCCACGTCGTCGTGCACGGAGAGGTCTGCCGGCAGCACCTCGACGGCGACGCCCGTCGTGGCGCGGATGTCCTGGGCGACCTCGTCCAGGCGCTCCTTGTTCCGCGCGACGAGCACGAGGTCGTGCTGCGCCGCGGCGAGCTGCCGTGCGAACTCCAGTCCCAGTCCGGCTGACGCGCCGGTGATCAGTGCGGTACCCATGGGGCGCAGCGTAGGGGCGCGGGACGGGGGCAGTCACGGGCCGCTCTCCGGGAGCACGTCGCTCACGGCCGGGTCTCGACCAGGCCGGGCGCGGTGAGCCGCGGGTCGGTCGCGGCCAGGTGCTCGATCGTCCCCGCCCGCGTGATCATCTCGGGAAGGCTCGCGCCGGCGTCGGACAGCGCGTAGCCGGCACCGTCCTCCTCCCAGAAGAATCGCGGCGGGTTGCCGGCGGCGGCGAGTCCGGGCTCGTAGACGGCGATGCTGCCGTCGGGCATGCGGACGGCCTGCGCATCGCCGGCGGATCGCGCGAGGCGGGCGGCGGGGCTCGCCGGCGGCCAGGAGACGTACAGGTACGGCCCGTACGTCGGGTGGTGCAGAGTGAACAGGCGCACGACGTCGGTCGGTGCGACCTCCTGCGCGACGGCCTCGAACCCGTCCGGAACCGGGCCGGACACGGCGCCCTCGGGGGAGATCGTGAGGGCCTCGACCGCGGCGAGCACCTCGTCGGTGGTCATACCTGCGGCCCTGGCCGTCCAGGCTGTGCCGTGCTCCTCCCACATCATGGTGACCGAGCCGTGCTCGGGCTGCTCCCACACCGAGCCCTCGGTGCCGCGCAGTTCGACCCGTCGGCCTCCGTCGGGGACGCTCGGGACCTCGCGGTCCGGGGAGGGGGAGGTGTACGCCCTCTGATGACGGTACAGATTCAGGCCGCGGTTGCCCTCGACGTCGACGTACACGGCCCGTACGGCGGTGGCCAGGCAGCGGACCTCGGTCTCCTGGAGGGTCGGCCGGGCGTCGATCGGTACATCGGGAAGCATCACGGCGTGGTCCAGCTTCCCGGGCCATTCCTCCTCCGGCACCGACGGCGCGGTGTCGAGCGACTGGGTGGTCGGCGCGCAGTCCTCCGTCGACCAGTGGTCGGGCTCGCCCGCCGTGTCCTGCGCACGGGCGGTGCCGGCGGTGCTCGGTGACGGGACGGAGTCGTCCGTGCCGCTCGGTGACGAGCCGCCGCCAGGCAGTCGCGTCACCGAGGAGAGCCCGTGGTCGCCGGCGAGAACCGCCGTCGTCCCCACCGCCCCCAGCAGCAGCACGCCTGCGGTGGCCAGCGCGAGCACCTGGCCGCGCGTGAGGACCGTCCGCTGCGGCGCGAGGGCGTCGACGCCGGGCCCGCGGCGCCGGGCGCCGGCGGATCCTGCCTGCCTCCGCGCTCGGTCGAACGAGGCTCGGGCGACCTCCAGGCCCGCCGGGTCGAGGGCCGCGTCCGGTGCGATCCTCTGCAGGAGTTCCGTCGTGCGGTTCATGCGAGCCTCCTCGTCGGCGCGTCGGGTGTCGTGGCGGTTGCGGCCGGACCTGAGTCGCCGGGGTCGCCGTCCGAGGCGTATGCCTCGAGTCGTCGCCGGGCACGGGACAGGCGCATCTTGAACGCGGCGGTGGTGCATCCCACGACGCGGGCGGCATCGGTGGGGGTCAGGCCGTCCCAGCCGGTGAGCAGCAGCGCCTCACGCTCCTTCGGAGCGAGACGAGCGAGGCCGCCGATGAGTGCGTCACGCTCTTCGACGGAGACGTCGGCCGACTCCGCGGCACGCGTCACGCGGGCAAGGTGGATGGCGTCGCTCTCGGCGGTACGGCGGCGCCGATTGGCGCGCTGGTGGTTCGCCGCGACGTTCCGGGCGACGGTCAGGAGCCAGGGCAGCGGCTCGGCCGGAACGGCGTCGAGCTTCCGCCAGGCGACCACGAAGGTCTCGGCCACCACCTCCTGCGCGACATGCGGCTCCACATGCCGCATGGCGTACGCCTGGACACGCCAGGCGTGGTCGGTCCACAAGGCGCGGAGACGGTCCTCGCCAGGTGGGGGCTGATCCGCTGCCGCCCTCCCGCCGGGCTCTGATCGCGATGTCGTCACACCTGGGAGTGTCCGCTCACGCGCTCGGGTAACAGCACGCGGATCTTCCTGCGGGACGGTCAGTCCGCGTGGGGCGGGGCGGCGAGCGGATCGGGGGCGGGCTGGATCCGGCCGGTGGCCGTGTCGTAGCCGAACCCCTCACGCACCCAGTACTCGAAGCCGCCGAGCATCTCCTTGACGTCGTACCCCTGTTTCGCGAGCTCGTGAGCGGCCTTGGTCGCTCCGTTGCAGCCAGGACCCCAGCAGTACACGACGACGGGCCTGTCGCGGGGGATGGTGCGTGCGGCGCGCAGCCGGACCTTGCCGCCCGGCAGATGGACGGCTCCGGGGACGCGTCCGGCGTCCCACGCCTCGGGAGATCGGACGTCCACCAGGGTGAAGTGCGCCCGATCGCCGGTGAGAGCGGCGTGGACGTCGGCGACGTCGGTCTCGAAGGCGAGCCGGGAGGCGAAGTGCGCGACGGCGGCCGTGGTGTCGGGGGTGGTGGTGTCGGGGGTGGTGGTGTCGAGGGCCGTGGTGTCCGGAGTGATCGTCATGGATCGATCCTCGGTGGGACCGCGTCCCGTGCGGGAGGGGCAGGACCGACCGGCATCGCTAAGATCCTGCCATGACCGATGTCGCCGCCCCGGCGCACCCGCACCGCGTGGCCGTACTGGTCACCGAGGGCATGGCGCCGTTCGAACTGAGTTCGGTGGTCGAGGTGTTCGGGCTCCCCCGGCCGGAGGTCGGCGGCCCCTGGTACTCGCTCGACGTGTGCAGCGACCGGCCGGGTGTCCCGTTGCGCATGACGGGCGGGTTCGCCCTGTCGGCCGAGCACGGCCTGGACGTGCTCGCCGGGGCGGACACCGTGATCGTTCCCGCGGTCGTCGATCCGCGCTCGGGGCCGGCGGACGACGTCGTCCAGGCACTCCGGCGAGCGCATGCCCGCGGGGCACGCGTCGTCTCCATCTGCTCCGGGGCGTTCGCCCTCGCGGCGGCCGGGCTGCTGAACGGGCGTGAGGCGACCACCCACTGGCAGTACGCCGCCCTCCTCGCGGAACGCTTCCCCACGGTCTCGGTGCGCCCCGACGTGCTCTACGTGGATCACGGCGACGTGCTGACCAGCGCGGGCAGCGCGGCCGGTCTCGACCTGTGCCTGCACCTGGTGCGTACCGACCACGGCCCCGCGGCCGCGAACACCGTGGCTCGCCGCCTCGTCGTCCCGCCGCACCGCGAGGGCGGCCAGGCGCAGTTCATCGAGGCGCCCGTGCATCCGGTCGGGAAGCGGGACGACGTCGGCGACACCCTTGCCTGGGCCCTCGACCACCTGTCGGAGCCGATCACCGTGGACGTGCTCGCGCGCCGCACGCACATGGCCCCCCGGACGTTCGCCCGGCATTTCGCCCGGCGCACCGGCACCTCGCCGATCCGCTGGCTCATCGCTCAGCGCGTCCAGGCGAGCCTTCCGCTGTTGGAGGCCGGCGAGTCGGTGACGCGGACCGCCGCTCTGGTCGGGTTCGACAGCCCGGTCACGTTCCGCCATCACTTCGGCCGTGCGATGGGCACGAGCCCGGCCGGCTACCGCAAGGCGTTCCACGGGTAGTGGTGTCGATCCGCGGTGGTGCTCAGCGGACCGCGTGACGGCGAACGGGTACCGGTTCGCCGAGTTATCCACAGATGAAATTCTCGGGTAGCGGTAGACGTGGGCGATACATAGCATCGAACACAACAACGAAGCAGGTCAGTACTGCAACGAGTGTCGTCGACCAGGAGAAGGGGGTGATTCCGGTGCGCGCCGAGCGATCGCTTCCGGCCAGGCCGCAGCCGTCGGAGAGCCTGGCTCGCCTCGCCCCCGGGGTGGAACTGGCAGCTGCGCTGGAGCGGTTGACCGGGCCGGCTCCTTCGGACGGCACTGCTCCGCTCGACGACCTGCCGGACGATGAGCTTAGAACGGTCACCGCAGAGTGGGAACGCGTCGTGTCATGGGCGAGGGCCTCTCAGGCACGGGCCGCGGCAGCTCTGATGGCGCGCACGGACGGCCCCCTCTCACGAGACTCGGTGGCGGGCGAGATCGCCGCCGAGACCCACGTCACCACCGGCGAGGCATGGCAGATCGCCATGCGCGGCGAGGGCACGAACCAGTATCCCGACCTCGCCCGCGCCTTGGCCTCGGGGCGCGTCGACGCCAGGAAGACCGATACGTTCCTGCGCGCGGGGGCGGACCTCACGGCCGGGGAGCGCGCAGAGGCAATCACGGCCCTGCTGCCGGTCGCGCCGCGGCGCACCTGGAGGTGGATCAGCGAACAGCTGAACGCCCGCGCCGCGGTCCTGCACGGCACCAGGGCTCGTCGACGCGACGTGATCGACAGGTGCAACGTGTGGGCCGAGCAGGCGGGCGCCGGCCGCGGCCGCATCGTCGCCGACCTTCCGCTCGCCGACGCCGCTGTCACGTTCAACACGGTCCAGGCGGCCGCCAAGGCCCTCAAGGACGCCCCCGGAGAGACCCGTGCGCTCGGGTCGCTACGGGCGGCTGCCTTCACCGCCCTGGTCACCGGCGGCCTCGTCCTCCCCTGCGGCCCCGGGAGCGCCGAGGACGACGGCGTGGCGGAGCAGCCCACCGTCGGTGGCGGGCCGCCTGGCGACGGTCCCGACGGCCACGACCTGCGAGAGATGCCACCACTGGTCGAGCCCGTGGCGGACACGGACCTGATCCCGGCTCCCGAGGACCCGCACGGCGTCCACCTGACGGCGCCCGCTCCGGATCCTGGCTCGACGGCCTGCCCGTCGGCCGGCACACGCATCCGGGTGGTGGATGTACCCGCGACCCTGAACGTGACCGTGTCCGCGGCCATGCTGCTGGACCCGGACGACATGAGCCCCGGCATCCTGGAGGGCATCGGCCCGATCCCGGCCGACGACGCCGCTCGCATCGCTGCGGACGCCACCTGGCGACGTCTGCTGACCGACCCTGTCACCGGTGTCCTGACCGACTACTCCAGCCGCACCTACGCCCCCGGCACCACCTTGCGCGCCGCGGTCGCGGCTCGTGACCGCTGCTGCCGGTTCCCGGGGTGCGACCGGCCCGCGATGTCGGGTGGACGGACGAACCTCGACCTGGACCACATCGACCCGTTCGATCACGACCACCGGTACCGGTCCGGCGAACCAGGGCAGACACGGGCTGCCAATCTGCATCCGCTGTGCAGGAGGCACCACAACCTTAAGACACACGCGAACTGGAAGGTCGACCGGGATCCGGAGACCGGGACCACCCGCTGGACCGCGCCCAGCGGAACGGCCTCCGTCGTCGAGCCCACCGTCGTCGACCCGGTCATCCGCTACGCGCTCTCGCGCGGCATGACCCTCGCGGCACCTCCCGACCACGCCACGGCCCCACCGAGCAAGGAGCCGCCCCCATCCGGCCCGCCGCCGTTCTGAGGCGCGCCGAGCCCGTAGCCTGGGCAGCGTGCGGATCGCCACCTGGAACGTCAACAGTCTTCGCGCGCGGCTCGACCGCACGCTCGCCGTCCTCGAACGCTGGGACCTCGACGTATGCGCGATCCAGGAGACCAAGTGCCGTGACGAACAGTTCCCGGTCGACGCGTTCACAGAGGCCGGGTACGAGGTGGCTCACACCGGCACGAACCAGTGGAACGGCGTCGCCATCGCCTCCCGGGTCGGGCTGGACGATGTCGCGACGTCGTTCCCCGGACAGCCCGGCTTCCGGAAGGCCGGGGCGGAGGAGGATCCGGAGGCGTCGTCGGGCACGCTGCTCGACGTGGAGCCGCCCGTCGAAGCCCGCGCCATCGGTGCGACCTGTGGCGGGATCCGGGTCTGGAGCCTGTACGTGCCGCACGGGCGGGCGCTCGACGACCCGCACTACGAGTACAAGCTCGCGTGGCTGGCCAGCCTGCGGGACGCCGCGAGCGTCTGGGCCGCGGATCCGGGGGCACAGGTGGCACTCGTCGGTGACTGGAACGTGATCCCCCTGGACACGGACGTGTACGACGTCGCCGACTTCGCCGGGAAGACCCACGTGTCCGCGCCGGAGCGTGCTGCGTTCAACGCCTTCGCCGCGGCCGGATACACGGAGGTCACCCGCGAGCACCTGCCCGCCGAGCACACCTACACCTACTGGGACTACCAGCGCCTGGCGTTCCCGCGGAACAAGGGGCTCCGCATCGACTTCGCCTGGACGACGCCACCACTGGCCGAGCGGGTCCGGAGTGTGGGGATCGACCGCGAGGAGCGCAAGGGGAAGGGCGCGAGTGACCACGTCCCGGTGGTCCTGGAGCTCGCGGACTGACCCGGCCGCGACGCTACCGCGGGACGCACCGACCTCCGCTGCGGCGAGCCTGGGGAGATCTGGTGTGTTGTGGCGCAAGTCACCAGCAGATTCACCCGATCGGGGACGATATCGATAGGTTGGCCCCATGACGTCGCCCGACCAGCCCGAGGTGAACGAAGAGGTCAACGCACCGGACGATGCCGCGCCGGTGTCGGCCGAGTCCGGCGGGTCCGACACGGATCACGTGGATCGCGACGACGCAGAAGCGTCCGCGGACCGGAGCGACGGGGAGACGGACAGCGCACCCGAAACGCCGGATCAGCAGCACGCTCGGACGGCAGAGGAATCCGAGGTGAAGCCGGCCGCCGCGGCGGAGACGGACGAGCACACACCGGAGACCGTGGCGCCAGTGAAGGCGGACCAGACCGGCCCGGACACGCCCCGGCCGGACCATGAGTCCGAGAACCCGGCAGAGAACGCGGACGCGACCGCCGCGGACCAGACTGGCGCGGACCAAGGCGACGCGGACCAAGGCGACGCGGACGAGCCCCCTGTCGGCGAGGCGCCGGCCGGTGACGTGGCCGACGCACCAGGCGGAAGCACCGCGCTCACTGACCAACGCGATCAGGATGACGCGGGCCCCGTGGACGCCAGCCCCGTGGACGCCAGCCCGGTGGACCCGGTCGCCGTGGGCAATGTCTCGACAGACCCGGTGGCCGTCGGTGAGAGCGCGGATGAGACCGACACGGCTCAACGGGTGGACCGTTACCTCGACAACGGCGCGCCGACCCAAGATCCTGGCACCGAGGACCCGGCCACCGAGGACCCAGGCACGGGCGATCAGGACGCGGCCGATCAGGACGCCGGGGACTCCCAGGCCGGGAGCCCATCAACCGACGACCCGTCCGTCGAGGACCCGTCCGTCGAGGATCTCGCTCTGCTCGCCATCGCGTCGGCTCACGCGACGCAGACCGCGCCTCGCACGTTCTCCCCGCCGTCCGATGCGGCTCCGCCACCGGCCGAGACCGAGGACGAGCCTGCGTTCGCCTCGCCGAGCGGACCCGCTCCGACCGCCGGTCCCGTGCCTCCCGTCCCGGCACCACCCGCGGAGCACACGACGCCCCGGCCGGAGCTCCCGCCCGCCGGCACCGATGTCCGCCAGCCGCACGACGCGTTCACCCAGGTGGCGCAGTTCCCCCGGGCGGGGGACCGGTCCCAGGACTACGCGCCCGGGACGGCGTATGCCGGGTGGAGCCCGGAAGACGTCGCCGCCGCACGGCGACGCCGCAGGAGGAGCCTCACACTGGCGGGCGCCGCGGTCGCGGGCATCGCGGCGGTGGCCGTGATCGCCGGCGTGATCGGGCACGCGAGCACCCAGCGGGGCTGGGAGCCGGTCGCGGCCGACATCGCCCAGGCCAGGGACGTGAACTCGGTGCAGCTCGTGCTCGGTTCCTGCATCGACAGGATCCCGCTGGACGGGGCCGTGAACACGGTCCGCGCCGTCCCGTGCGACTCCCCGCACGAGGCCCAGGTCGTGGGCCGCACCGACTTCTCCGAGGACGCGGTCTGGCCCGGGGACGACGACGCCGAGCGGAAGGTCGCGCAGGTCTGTGGCGGCAAGCAGCTCAGCGCCGAGGTCCGCAGTAGCGACCGGGCAAAGCGGCTGCGGTACGTCGTGTGGACGCCGAGCGAGTCATCCTGGGACGACGGCGACCGGATCGGCCTGTGCATCGCCACCAGCAACACGGCCCTCACGGAGACCCTGCTGGACTGACTCGCCCGGCGTCCGGTCAGGCGGCGACGCGGGCCGTCGTCAGGGTCAGGCCGTCCGTGCCCTCGACACGGTCGACGGCAACCGTGTCGCCGTCCGAGACCTCGCCCGCCAGGAGCAGCCTGGCGAGCTGGTCACCGATCTCGCGCTGCACCAGCCGCCGCAGCGGCCGCGCACCGTAGGCGGGGTCATAGCCTTCCAGCGCGAGCCACTCGCGGGCCGCCGAGGTGACCTCGAGGGTGATCCGCCGGTCGGCAAGCCGGTTGGTCAGGGCGTCGACCTGCAGGTCGACGATGTGGCCGAGCTCGTCGAGGCTGAGCGCGTCGAAGACAACGACGTCGTCCAGCCGGTTGAGGAACTCCGGCTTGAACGCGGCACGAACCGCCGTCATGACGGAGTTGCGCTTCTCGGCGTCGTCGAGCGTCGGGTCGACGAGGAACTGCGACCCGAGGTTCGAGGTGAGGACCAGGATCGTGGACCGGAAGTCCACCGTGCGGCCCTGGCCGTCGGTGAGGCGTCCGTCGTCCAGCACCTGGAGGAGGATGTCGAAGACCTCGGGATGCGCCTTCTCGACCTCGTCCAGCAGCACCACCGAGTAGGGCCGCCGCCGGACCGCCTCGGTGAGCTGGCCGCCCTCCTCGTAGCCGACGTAGCCCGGAGGCGCCCCGACCAGCCGCGCGACGGAGTGCTTCTCCCCGTACTCGGACATGTCGATGCGGACCATGGCACGCTCGTCGTCGAACAGGAAGTCGGCGAGCGACTTCGCGAGCTCGGTCTTGCCCACACCGGTGGGCCCGAGGAACAGGAACGAGCCGGTGGGGCGGTCAGGGTCGGCGACGCCCGCCCGCGAGCGCCGCACGGCGTCGGACACCGCGTGGACCGCGGTCTTCTGCCCGATCATCCGCTTCCCGAGCACCTCCTCCATGTGCAGGAGCTTCTCCTGCTCTCCCTGGAGCAGGCGGCCTGCGGGGATGCCCGTCCACGCGGACACGACCTCCGCGATCTCGTCCGCCGACACCTTGTCGGCGACGAGTGGCGCCTCGGCGTGCTCGGCCTCCTGCGCGTCCTCCGACGCCTCCGCGGCCTCGGCCTCGGCGATCTGTCGTTCCACGACCGGCATCTCCCCGAACCGCAGGCGGCCGGCGTCCTCGTAGCGTCCCTCGCGTTCCGCCCGGTCCGCGTCGGTGCGCAGCTGGTCCAGCCTGGCCCGCAGGTCACCGACGAGGTTCCGGCCGGACTTCTCCGCCTCCCAGCGCGCGGTGAGGGAGGCGAGCGCCTCGCGCTTGTCGGCGAGATCGGCACGGAGCTTCTCGAGGCGCTCGCGCGAGGCGGTGTCCTCCGACTCCGAGAGCACGACCTCCTCCATCTCCAGCCGTGTCACGGCGCGCTGCAGCTCGTCGATCTCCACCGGTGAGGAGTCGAGCTCCATGCGCAGGCGTGAGGCCGACTCGTCGACGAGGTCGATCGCCTTGTCGGGGAGCTGGCGGCCGGTGATGTACCGGTCGGAGAGCGCGGCGGCGGCCACGAGCGCGCTGTCGGCGATGGTCACCTTGTGGTGCGCCTCGTAGCGTTCCTTGAGGCCGCGCAGGATCGCGACGGTGTCCTCACGCGAAGGCTCACCGACGAACACCTGCTGGAAGCGTCGCTCGAGGGCGGGGTCCTTCTCGATGTGCTCGCGGTACTCGTCCAGGGTGGTGGCCCCGACCATGCGCAGCTCGCCGCGGGCGAGCATGGGCTTGAGCATGTTGCTCGCGTCCATCGCGCTCTCGCCGCCCGCTCCGGCGCCCACGACCGTGTGCAGCTCGTCGATGAAGGTCACGACCTCGCCGTCGGACGCGGTGATCTCCTCGAGGACGGCCTTGAGCCGTTCCTCGAACTCGCCCCGGTACTTCGCGCCGGCCACCATGCCCGCCAGGTCGAGGGCGACGAGGCGCTTGCCCTTGAGCGACTCGGGCACGTCGCCGTCCACGATGCGCTGGGCAAGTCCTTCCACGACGGCGGTCTTGCCGACGCCGGGCTCGCCGATCAGGACGGGGTTGTTCTTGGTGCGGCGGCTCAGGACCTGGACGACGCGCCGGATCTCGGAGTCACGACCGATCACCGGGTCGAGTGCGCCGTCCCGGGCACGCTGGGTGAGGTCGGTGCCGTACTGCTCCAGCGCCTTGTAGGTGCCTTCCGGGTTGGGGCTTGTGACCCGGCCGGAGCCGCGTACGGCGGGCAGCGCGTCGCGCAGGGCGTCCGCGGCCGCGCCGGCGTCGGTCAGGATCTGCGCGGCGGACGACTGGCCGGAGGCGATGCCGATGAGCAGGTGTTCGGTGGACACGTACTCGTCGCCGAGCGCCTGAGCTTCCTTGCCGGCGAGGTCGAGGGCCGTGGCCATGGCTCGGCTCGCTGCCGGCTGTGCCGTGCTGTCGCCGCTGACCTGCGGCAGTGCGACGAGCGCGGCGCGGGTCCGCTGCCCGATGGCTGCCGTGTCCGCGCCGACGGCGTCGAGCAGGCCGACGGCCACCCCGCCCTGCTGCGCGAGAAGTGCCGCGAGCAGGTGGACCGGCTCGAGCTGCGGGTTGCCCGCTGCCGACGCCGACTGCAGGGCGTCGCCGATCGCCTCCTGCGACCTGGTCGTGAACTTCGTCTCCATGGGTCCTCCGTCCGCCGTTCGGGTGTCCGTCGCCGTGTGACCTGACGTGCCAGGACACGCGGTCTTGTCGCGTCAGGTCCAACTATCTCAAAGTTGAGTCTATTCCGCTCAACTTTGTCGGCGCCAGGCATCACCGGCGTCGATGGGACGTGCACGGGCGACGACGATTCCGAGGCGACACGCGGTTCCCTCCACGGCGCATCCTTGGGTTGCCCCGCTGTTCTGCGGCACACTGGCCCGCGTGACCCGCCGCCCGAGAGCCGTGCGCCGCCTCGCCGCGGCGGCCGTCGTCGCCGTCGCTGCCGCAGTCGCCCTGTCCGGATGCGTCCGGATGGGCCTGGAACTGCAACTCGAGCCCGACGACGTCGCACGGCCGAGCATGATCCTGGGTATCGAGGACCAGGTCCTGGAGCGCACCGGCAGGTCGGCCGCCGACTTCATCGACTCGATCGTCGGGAGCAACGATCCCGCCGAGTCCGCGGTCCGCGTCGAGGACTGGGCCGCGGACGGCTACACGGGCGAACGCTACGTCTACGGCGAGATGAACACCCGCCGGGTCTCCGAGGCTGCGGGCCTCCCGGTGAACGTGGTCCGTGACGGCGACGAGTACGTGGTGACCGGCACGCTCGACCTCACCGCCGAAGGGCTGGGGCTCGGGAGGCGGGCATCGCTCGACGACGTGGACGTCGTCGTCGACATCTCCTTTCCCGGCCCGGTCACCGAGTCGAACGGCACGATCACCGGCAACGCCGTGCGATGGGACCCGCCCCTGGGCGAGCAGTACGAGATCCACGCCCGCGGCTCCGCCGTCGACCCCGCGGCGCCCTCGCCGACCCCGGAGGCCGCCGAGGGCGCAGGATCTGATGCCGCGAGCCCCGGCGACGCGACGACCTCCGGCATCCCCGACTGGCTGGTCGCTCTGATCGGCGTCGGCGGTCTGGTCATCCTGCTGCTCGTGGGCATCGTCGTGTGGCAGGCGCTGCGCGTCCGCGGGACGGATGACGCCGGCCACGCGGGCGCGCTCCACCCGCACCAGCCCTACCCGCACGGCTACCCGCAACACGGCCATGGCCCGCAGGGACCGAACGCCGCTCCCTCGCACCGCCCGCCCAGCATCCCGCCGCGGGGGTGAGGCTCGCCCCGCATTCCCCGGCGAGCGGCCCATCTGGCCTCGATCTGCCGACCGCGACTAGAATCGGTGCAGCCCTCGTCCTCGCGCAACGGAGCCGCCCGATGAGTTCCTGGAAGCCCGACGTTCTCGGTGACGGCTATGAAGCCCGGCAACTGCAGGTGCCCGACGACGACCGTCCCGTCACCCTCGTCCGGCACACGGCCTCCGCCCGCGCGGAGACGGCCAGACCCGCCGTGCTGTACGTGCACGGCTTCGTGGACTACTTCTTCCAGACCCATGTCGCCGAGCACCTGGCGGCCGCTGGCTACCCCTTCTACGCCATCGACCTGCGCGGGTACGGGCGATCGGTGCGCGAGAGCGACGACCGCACGATCGTGCCGCTGCTGCACGAGCACGCCGCCGACCTCGATGCCGCCACCCGGGTCATCCACGAGGAGGGGCACGACCGCATCGTGATCCTGGGGCACTCCACCGGCGGGCTCATCGCCGCGCTGTGGGCGGCCGCGCGCCCCGGTGCCGTCGTCGGCCTCGTGCTCAACTCGCCGTGGTTCGACCTGAACCGCGGCTGGTTCGACCGCGTGATCACCACCGGCCTGCTGCGCGGGATCGGCGCGGCCACCCCACGGGCCCGGGTCAGCGCGCTCGGCGGCGACTACGCCACCGCCATGCACCGCGACCACGACGGCGAGTGGGACTTCGACCTGCGGTGGAAGCCCGACGCGGAGTTCCCCGTCCGTGCGGGCTGGCTGAACTCCGTGCGCCGCGGCCACGCCAGGCTCGCCCGCGGGCTGTCCCTGGACATCCCGGTCCTGATGGCGACCTCGGACGCGACCACCGCCGGCCGGACGCGCGAGGAGAACGTCATGACCGACGCCGTCCTGAACGTGCGGCACATGTGGAAGCGCGCGCCGAAACTCGGCGACGACGTCCAGGTCGAGGTGATCCCCGGCGGCGCCCACGACCTCGCCCTGTCCCCCGCCCCGGCGCGCGAGCAGTACCTCAAGACGGTCACCGACTGGCTGGACGCACGGTTCTGAGCGCCGCCCCACCGCGCGTCCCCTGATCGGTGCAGGCCGATCAGCGCAGGTCGCGCAGATAGGCGGCCGTACCGCCGGACGCGGCCGTGCGGCGCTCGTCCAGGGTCGCGATGATCAGCAGCACGATCGCCGCCGGGACGAGCGTGAGGATCCAGGGCAGCGGCGACACGCCCACACCGAGCTTGGCGAACACCACCAGCACCTCCACCCCCAGGGTGACCACTCCAAGCCAGAACGGGGCCGAGAGGCGCAGCCGTGAACCCGCCAGCACCGCCATGAGCGCCGCGAACACCACGCCACAGGCACGAACGGTGAGCGGGTCCGTGGCCGTGGACAGCACCGACGGCCCCACCAGCGCGAGCACACCCGGCGCGAGGGTCTGCCACGACCCGGCGAAGCCCACCGGCCAGGTCGAGACCGCACCCGGCGCCATGGCGCGGACCACCGGTCCGCCGGACCGGAGCCGGCCGCGCAACGCCATCCAGCCGGCGACGACGAGCGCGGCCCCGAGCGGCGCCGAGAACACCTCCACCCGCAGTTCGCGCGGCGTCCAGGCACCGATCGCCACGAGCGCGGCGCACACCCAGACCAGCCACGGCGCGACGCCCGTCGAACCGCCCGCGGCCAGCCTCCGCACACCCAGCACCAGGAATGCCCCGAGGGTCAGCTCCAGCGCGAGCAGCGTGATCACCGCACCCCATGCCGGCTCCATGTGCGCCAGGACGCACGCGGTGCCCAGCACGAGGGCGGGCGTCAGCCCGTGCCGCCGCAGCACGCCGGCGAGCACGGGAGGGGCCACGGTACGTGCCACCAGCACGCTCAGCACCAGCGCGGCGACGGCGGCAGCCGCCCAGGCCAGTCCGACGACGAAGGCCGGGTCGGTCGCGACCGGGATGCCGGGGAGAGGCTCGGCGACCCGGCCGGCCGTGTCCGACGCCGCACCGGTGACGTCCGGAAGCCCGCGGACCCCGCGGTCCCCCGGCCAGACGGCCGGCATCGGCGCCACCCGCCACGACTCGATCACGCCGGCGAGAGCCGTGAGCGCCGCCATCGCGGCCAGTCCCGGCCGCGCGGTCCGCGCCCAGACGCGGCGCCCGGTGAGGAGCGCCACGCCGAGCGCCGCGTAGCCGGCCCCCACGAGCGCGAAGGCGCGCCAGTCCCCGGCGCCGGCCCCGGCCAGGTACACGATGAAGGTGGGCACGACGGCGAGCCCGCCCCCCGCTCCGGCGAGCGCCCACGCGTTCCTCACCGCACGAACCTCCGGCGAGACCTGCGCCCCGCCGGCCCGGGTGAGCCGGCGGGCCACCAGGACCCCGACCACCACGGCGCCGACGGCCGGAGGGAACGTGTAGGCCTCGACCAGACGCACGCCGTTCGACGCGAGCGCCGTCCACAGGGCCGCGAGGAGCAGCGCTCCGACCAGCGGTGTCACCCGCCTGCGGTCGGGCTCCCGTGCCACGAGGTAGGCGCCGGCCGCCAGGACGAGCAGGACGGCGACGGCGATGCCGGGCCCGGCGGCCGGGCGCGCGTAGGCGAGGAAGATCGTGATCGCCGCCGTGAGCAGTGCCGAGCGTTCCAGCATCCTGCGGATCGTGCCGGCGAGGGTGGTGTTCCCGTCGGGGACCCGCACGCCGATACGCTCGCCGACCCGGGCCGCTCCACCGGCGACGGCGGCCGCGAAGGTCGCGGCGGTAGGCAGGACGTACGGGGAACCGGACACCTCGAGGATCATCGCTCCGGCACTGGTGAGCATCACCGAGGCCGTCGGGAGCAGCAGGAACGCGGCGGCGCCGCGCACCGTCACGGGCAGGCCCGCCCGGGTGGTGAGGAGCAGCACCAGTTCGAGCGCGAGCATCGTCGCCGCGGCGCCCGCCGACCACCAGGTGCGCTCGAACACGACCGTGACCACGCCCGCGAGGAACGGTGTGGCCGTCACCCCGAGCACCACGTACCACTCGTTCCGTGAGGTGCGGCTGCCGAGCGTCACAGCCATCGCCACGAGCGAGGCGGCGGCCGAGACCGAGCAGAGGGAGGCGACGAGCGACAGGTCGAGCCACGCGAGCACGACGCCGAACACCAGCAGCGGGTACACGTACGCGATGCCGACCAGCCAGGGGTGGGCCCGCCCGGGGTACGTGCCGCGGAGGGACGCGACGAGGGCGCAGACGACGAGGGCACCGGCGGCCGCCGTCGGCCGGGAGAGCCACGAGTACGCGCCGAGCAGGACGATCACGGCCACGGCGCCGGTGAGTGCCGCGAGTCGGGCCTGCCGGTGCTCGACGGCGGTCACGGGGTGCCCGCCGATCACGCGCAGCCCGCGCGCGCCGCGCACCAGCCGTCGGACGGCCCCGTGGAGCACGCCCACGAGAGGGCCGAGGAGGGGCCACGCGGACGCCCGGTCCGCCGTCACAGCGACGAGGGCGGCCCCGAGCAGCGTGAGCAGGCCGATCGAAGCCACCGCGGGCACCGCAGGGTGCAGGACGAGACCGATCACGGCGATCAGGGCCAGAAACGGAGCGAAGGCCTGCTCGGGGCGCCAGGTCCCCCCTCGCGGGGCCAGCCGCGCCGCGAGGAGCGTGACCGCCGCGAGGGCGGCGACTCCCAGGCTCGCCCAGGCGGGGAACGCCAGGCTGCCGTCGGGGGCGGAGCCGCCGAACACCGGACCCGCGACGGCGTCCGGGGGAAGCGACCAGTCCGCGCGCGGAGACCGGGCGGCGGCCGCCCACACGTCCGCCGCACGCCCGAGGACGAAGATCAGCGCCGACACGGCGGAGACCCCCGCGGCGACCCAGCCGCTGCGGAGCAGGTCGTCACGGCTGCGCGGCGCGATGCCGCGACGCGACGATCCGGGCACGGCCTTCCCCAGGACTCGCGGTGCGGTCAGCATGGCCAGCACGGTCCAGGCACAGGCCGCGCCGAACGGCGCCCAGCCCACGACCGCGTCCCCGGGGACCATGCCGAAGAGCGCACCTGACACGACCACGAGGGCTCCACCGGCGAACAGCCACGGGCGATGGTGCGTGAAGCGCCGCAACACCGCCACGGTCACGGCCGCCAGCGCGACGAGCACAGCGCTTCCGCCCATCCCGGGGAGGTACTCGGGCTGCTCGACATCGACGGACCAGGCCAGGCCGGCCACGACCGCGATCGCGGCGACGACGTCGAGGAATCTCCGCTCGGTCGGGAACCGCGTCCCGAGCCGTGGCCCGGCCGCGACGTCGGCCACGCGGGGCAGCAGCGTCATGACCGCTGCCACCAGGAGGGCGACCGGCAGGAGCCAGCGCCCCCCGGTCTCGGCCGCCACCGCCCAGGCCGTCCACAGGGGCAGCAACGGCGCGGCGAGCACGGCCGCCGAGATCCAGGACCGCACGCGCAGGCCGTGCCCGGCGAGAGCGCCGAACAGGACGACCGCGAGCCACAGCGCCGCTGTCCCTGCCGGGAAGTTGTCGCCGAGCAGGCCCTCGGACGCCAGGCCGGACGCCTCGCCGAACGGCAGCACGGTCGCGGCCACCAGCGCGAGAGGGATGCCGGCGCCCTCCACCAGCGTGAGGAGAGCCAGCTCCCCGCGGAACGTCTCGGAGGCGTCCGGCGCCCCGAGACGCCTGGCCAGCGGTCCGACGGCGCGGCGCCCCGCCCACGCCAGGAGCGCCACCAGGAGGAACTCGCCGGCCCAGCGCCAGGACTCGGCGGGCGCACCGGCCAGGAACGCCACGTCGGCGAGGATCGGCACGGGCAGGGCCGCGATCAGGCCGGTGGTGATCCAGGAACGCACCCGGAGCGACGTCCCGGCGACGAGCGCGACGGCGGTCACCGCGACCCACAGCACCGTGGTCGCGCCCGCCGTCGAGAGCACCGGCACCTCGACCGCGAGACAGGAGGCCAGGAGGCCCAGCGGGAAGCCCAGGCCGCGGACCACCCGCAGCACGCCGGCCTCCACCGTGAACGGCTGCCCGAGGCGCTCGCCGAGGCGTCGGCCGATCGCCGGCAGCCCGCGCATCGCGGCGAGCGCCACGAACGCCGTCAGCACGCACCCGCACACCCACCACCAGGCCGACCACGGGGTGAGGCCCGTTCCCGCCACGGCCAGGAGCGGCACGGCCGGAGCCCCGAGCACACCCGCAGACGTCCACGAACGGGCCCGCAGCACGTACCCGCCGGCGAGGGCGACCGCAACGACCGCCGACCAGAGCACGGTCGTCGCTCCCCAGCCGTTCAACGGCGGCACCTCGACCGCGAAGCAGGAGGCCACGAATGCCAGCGGGAAGCCCAGACCACGCAGGACCCGCAGCAGGTCGGCCTCGGAGGTGAACGGCCTGCCGAGCCGGTCGCCGAGGCGTCCTGCCATCGGGGACAGCGCTCGCTGGGCCGCCAGGGCGACGAGGGCCGTCAGCGCCCAGGCGCACGTCCACCACCATGCCGTCCACTCCGAGGAGGGCAGGGCGGTGGCGGCCAGAGCCGGGAGGACCGGGGCCGCGGGCAGGGCCGCGGAGGCCCATGAACGGACCCGGAGCAGGACCGCCCCCAGCGATGCCAGGACGACGGTCACGGACCACAGGAGCGCTGCCACGCCCCATCCCTGCCCCGTGACGGACGCGGTGAGCGACGCGAGGAGTGCGGCCGGGACACCGGCGGCACGCACCACGCCCAGGCACCGTGACTCGAGGGCGAACCGGGCTCCCGGCTGCCCGCCGAGCCGCCGCGTGAGCACCGGCAGGGCGCGCATCAGCGCCTCCGCGAGGAATCCCGTCAGCAGGAGCGCGAAGGTCCACCACGACGCGGGGGCCGGTGCCGCCCACGACGCCCCGGGGACGGCCGCGACGGCAAGCACCGGCACGGCCGGTGCCGCCAGCACGGCCGCCGACACCCAGGCACGGACCCGCAGCAGGTACCCGCCCGCGAGTGCCACCGCGACGACGGCGGACCACAGCACCGCCGTAGCACCCGTCCGGCCGAGCGGGAAGGCTCCGGTCGTGGTGAGCGAGGCGGCGAGTGCGATCGGGAAGGCCGCCGCCCGCACGATCCGGAGGACCCGCCGCTCGACGCCCAGCCGCCTGTCGAGCCGCGCGGCGAGCATCGGGGCGAGCCACAGCTCCGCCCGCGCGGTGAAGCCGACGGCCACGAACGCCGCGACCCACCACCAGGCCGACCATCCCGCGCCCGGCAGCCCCGCGGCCGCCGACGGAGCCACCAGCAGGGCGGCGGCCAGGCCCGCCGACACCCAGGTCCGTACGCGCAGCCGGTGTCCGACGACGGCGAACCCGGGGGCCAGCACCGCCAGGACGACGGCCCGCGCCAGAGCGGGTTCCAGGCCGCCGAGCAGACCCGACTGCATCGCCAGCTCGACGTCCACCCAGCACAGGACGGCCGCGAGGGCTGCCACGGCCTCGCCCGTGATGCGCAGGCCGCCGCGCCGGAGGAGGCTTGCGACGGTCGCGGCCGCGAGGGTCACGATCCCGGTCACGACGGCGCGCAGAGCCAGGTTGTCGCCGAAGGTGAAGAAGACGAACACCACCGCCGCGACGGCGAGCAGGGTCGCGCCCGCTCCCGCGAGGATGGGTTGCAGCGACACGTTGCCGCCCACGGTGGCGCGCCTGCGGGCTTCCGTCACGGCCGACGGTTGACCTGGTGCGGGCCGCGCCCTGCCCGCAGGCCGGGCCGGTTGCGCGGGCCGGGCCGGTTGCGCGGGCGGGGTCGGTTGCGGCAGGCGGCCGCCCGCGGCCGCGGGGCGGTCCCGGCCGGCGACCTTCGCGACGGCGCGGAGGCCCGCGGGAACGTGGGTGCTGCCGGCTTCGTCCGCCCCGGTCTTCCGCGCGTCGTCGCTCCGGGGAGCGCGCGCGTCGCCGGACCCGGTTCGGGCCGCCTGGGCCTCGCGCATCTGCGCGATCAGCTCGCCGCGCCTCCGCAGGAGTGTCGAGGCCTCGAGCGACAGCCGCCGCACCTCGTGAGCGCGCTCGACGCTCAGGTCGAGGCCGCAGGTGCCGCACCAGGGACTGTCGAGGCGTGTCCCGCAGTCGGGACACCGCTGCGTGTTCTCGAGCCAACGCGCGATGTCGGGCCACAGCCGCCGGGTCTCGGTCATGCGGTCAGGGTGGCGGAAACCTCTGTCAGGCAAAGGAGATTTATGATGCTGTGCCCCGAATCTTCCCAGGGTCTCCTCAGGAGCGGGGCCGCCGCGTCACGGAATCCGCTCGCCCTCACCCGACCACCACGACGATGGCGGGCGGCCGGCGATGCCGGCCCACCGCCCCGTCCGATTCCCGCTAGCCGTACCCCGTCAGGGCGGCGCACGATGGGCACATGACCGACGTCGTACACGTTTCCCCGGCCGTGCCGGCCCCGCCGGACGAGCCCGGCGGCTCGCTCTTCGCGGAGCGCTACCGCGCGATCGCGGCGCGCGACGCGCGCTTCGACGGGCAGTTCTTCACGGCGGTCCGCACCACGGGCATCTACTGCCGCCCGTCGTGCCCCGCGCGCACACCGAAGCCGGTCAACGTGACGTTCTACCTGACCAGTGCCGCCGCGCACGACGCCGGGTTCCGGGCGTGCAAGCGCTGCCTGCCCGAGGCCACCCCCGGCACACCGGAGTGGAACCTGCGCCGGGACCTGGCGGGGCGAGCCATGCGACTGATCGCGGACGGTGTCGTCGACCGCGACGGTGTGGACGGCCTGGCCGTCCGGCTCGGGTATTCCGTGCGGCAGATCAACCGGCTGCTGGTCGCCGAGCTGGGGGCGGGCCCGCTGGCACTGGCGCGTGCGCAACGCGCCCAGACCGCACGCTCTCTCCTGACGGGTACGGACCTCAAGCTCGCCGACGTCGCCTTCGCGGCGGGATTCGGCTCGATCCGGCAGTTCAACGACACGATCACGGACATCTTCGCGACCACTCCCTCCCAGATCCGGGCGCGAGCACGCGGGCGCGGCCCCGGGAACGGTGCGGTCCCCGGCCCCGCGGGCGCCCCTCCGGGCGGACGGCCGGACGAACACCCGGGCCGGCGGCAGGTGCTGCGCCTCAGCCTGCCCGTCCGGCTGCCGTTCGACGCCCGCGGCGTGCTCGAGTTCCTGGCCGTCCGCGCGATCGCCGGCGTGGAGTCCGCGGACCTCACCGGGCCGGAGCTCCGGTACGCCCGGACCCTCTCGCTCCCGCACGGCCCCGGTGCGTTCGAGGTGCGTTGCCACGACACCGGCGGTCGGGCGACCGACGCGCCGGCAACCGTCGGCGTCACTCTCGAGGTGACCCACCTCGCCGACGTGCCCGTCGCCGTGTCCCGGATCCGGCGGCTGCTCGATCTGGACGCCGACCCGGTCGCCGTCGACCGCGCCCTGGCCGGCGACCCGGGCCTGACCACCAGCGTCGCCGCCGTTCCCGGGATCCGCGTGCCCGGAGCGGTGGACACCGGCGAACTGCTGGTGCGGGCGATGGTCGGGCAGCAGATCAGCGTGGCGGCCGCGCGCACGCACCTGTCCCGGCTCACCGACGCCGTCGCGACGCCGTACGTGTCGGGCATCGCGGGCCTCTCGCGCCTCTTCCCCACGCCGGAGCAGGTGGCTGGCGGCGCACGCGATCACCTGCGGCTCCCCGCGCGCAACGTCGGCGCCGTCGAGTCGGCCGCGCAGGCCCTGGCCACGGGTGACCTGGCCGTCACCGTCGGCGACGACGCCGAGGAACTCCGCCGGAAGCTGGTGGCACGGCCCGGGATCGGCCCCTGGACGGCCGGCTATGTCGCGCTGCGGGTGCTCGGCGACCCGGACGTCCTCATGGACGGTGACGTCGCGCTCCTGGCGGGCGCCCGCTCGCTCGGGCTGCTGGACGGTGAGGCACCGCGATCACGACAGTTCCGGGAGCTCGCCGATCGTGGCTCGGCCTGGGCTCCCTGGCGTTCGTACGCCGCGATGCACCTCTGGCGTGCCGCCTGACGGCCGTTCCGCTCGGCGGACCGGCAGGCCCGCCCCACGATCCCGCTTCCCGACCCACGAGGAACCCACCATGCACGTCATCACCATCGACACCCCGGACGGGCCGTTCACGATCATCGGGTCCGAGGCTCCGCCGAGCCCGGACGGGGGCGGCGCCGCCGTCCTCGCCTCCGGGTGGACGGACGACGCCGCCTCCCTCGTCGCGCTGATCCATCGCTCCCTGCGCCCGTCCGACGCCGACCCGCGACCGCCGTCGTCGGCGACCGTGCTCGACGACGCGGTCGAGGCGGTCGTGGCCTACTACGACGGCGACCACCACGCCCCCGCGCGCGTCCCGGTACGGCAGGCGAGCGGCGAGTACCGCACGCACGCCTGGGAGGTGCTGCGCGACGTGGCTCCCGGTGAGCGGCTCACCTACGCGCAGTACGCGGAGCGGACCGGGCGGCCGGCGGCGGTGCGGGCCGCGGCCGGCGCCTGCGCGCTGAACGCGGCGGCACTGTTCGTGCCGTGTCACCGCGTGCTGCGCACCGACGGAACGCTGGGGGGCTTCCGCTACGGCCTGGAGACCAAGGAGCGCCTACTCCGTCGCGAGGCCTCCGCGTTCACCCTCTGACCTGGCATGCCCCCATCTTGGGCGGGCGCCCGCACAGGGGCGCCCGCACAGCGGCGCCCGCCGGGGAGGACCCGGCGGGCGCCGCTGCCAGAAAGGTGGTCAGCCCTTGACCGCCCCCGCGAGCATGCCGCGCACGAAGTAGCGCTGCAACGCGAGGAAGACGATCACCGGCACCACCATGGAGATGAACGCACCGGCCGACAGCACGTGCCAGTCACCGCCGCGGGAACCGGCCAGCTCGGCGATGCGCACCGTGAGCGGGAAGGTCCGCAGATCACCCATGACCAGGGCGACCAGCAGGTCGTTCCACACCCACAGGAACTGGAAGATGCCGAACGCCGCGATCGCCGGGGTGAGCAGCGGCATCATCACCGTGAAGAAGATCTTCACGTGCCCGGCCCCGTCGACACGCGCCGCCTCGACGAGCGACCGGGGCACCTCCTTCATGAAGTTGTGCAGCAGGAAGATCGCCAGCGGGAGGGCGAAGATCGAGTGCGACAGCCAGATGGTCCAGAACGTGCCGTTGATGCCCAGGCTCACGTAGGCCGACAGCAGCGGCACCAGCGTGATCTGGATCGGCACGATCTGCAGCGCGAAGACCGCGATGAACAGGACGTCGCGCCCCTTGAAGTCGATCCACGCGAACCCGTAGGCGGCCAGCAGCGCGATGGTGATCGGGATGAACACCGCAGGCAGCGTGACCACGAACGAGTTGACGAAGAAGTCGATCATGTTGGTCGAGCTGCCGAACAGCGCGGTCTCGTAGTTCTGCAGCGAGAACACGCCCTCGCCCTGGAGCGCGGAGCCGAAGACGGTCCACCAGCCGCTCGTGCGGATGTCCAGCTCGGGACGGAACGACGTGACGAGAAGACCGACCGTCGGGACGGTCCAGATCACGGCGATCACGACCGCGAGCGTGCTGGCCCACGGGTTGCTGAGGGCCTTGCGCGCCTTGCGCGCGCGGTTGCCGAGACCCGACGTCGGCCGGACGGATTCTGTCGTCGGTGCCGCTGAAGTCATCGGATCTCCTCCACCTTGCGCTGCTGGCGGACGTTGTAGACGACCACCGGGACGACGATGACGAAGAGCAGGACGGCGAGCGCCGCGGCCATCCCCGCGTCGTTCTGCCGGAAGCCCTGGTCGTAGAACTCGAGGGCCACGATCGACGTGTCGAACTGCCCTGCGGTCATCGTCCGCACGATGTCGAAGGTCTTGAGCGTGGTCATGGCGATGGTGGTGAGAACGACGACGAGCGCCGGGCGGATGCTCGGGATCGTGATGCGCCAGAACATGCCGAACCCGCTGAGACCGTCCAGCCGTGCGGCCTCCACGATGTCGGTCGGGATCGCCTTGATCGACGCCGACAGCAAGGTCATCGCGAAGCCGGTCTGGATCCAGACGAAGACGACCATGATCAGGAAGGTGTTCAGCGGCCGGTGCAGCAGCCACTGCTGCGGCTCACCACCGATCCACACCATGAACTGGTTGAGCAGACCCGTCTGGTCGACGCCCTGAGGCTTGAACTCGTAGACGAACTTCCAGATGATCGAGGCGCCCACCATGGAGATCGCCATCGGCAGGAACACCAGGCCCTTGGCGAACTTCTCGAACCGGCTGCGGTCCACGAGGTAGGCGTACACGAGGCCGAGGAAGGTGGCCACGATCGGTGCCACGAGAACCCACAGGGCCGTGTTCCCCAGCACGATGAGGAACTTGGGCTCGGTGAACGCTCGCACGTAGTTGTCGAGGCCGACGAAGTCGCCGGAGTTGCGGAACAGGAACGACGTCCAGATGGTGCGCACCGCCGGGTACACGAGCCCTGCCAGCAGCAACAGCAGGGCGATGCCGGTGAAGCCGAAGCCGACGAACCAGCGCGACGGGTTCCGCGGGCGGTCGACGACGAAGAGGATGACCGCCATCAGGGCCACGAACAGCCCGATCGCGAACACCATGAGAAGCAGCTTGTGCACCGGGTCGTCGCCGGCGTGCAGTAGCCAGTCCAAGGGAATTCTCCTGACTTGTGGGGTGCGGTCCGCGTCGTCGGGGACCCTGATCTACTCGCACGGCCCGGCGTGGACGCTCACTGGGCTGCGTCACCGCCGGGCCGGAACGGGAAGCCGTGCGGGCGGGAAAGCCCCGCCCGCACGACCTTCATGGGTGATCAGTCCTAGGGCCAGGACTTCTCGATGCCGTCCACGACCTTCTGGGTGGACTCGCCGCTGGCGAACCACTCGGTCATGCCCGACCAGAACGAGTCGGTGCCCACCGCGGCGGGCATCAGGTCCGACCCGTCGAAGCGCGCGATCGTTGCCGGGTCGGCGAGGATCTCACCCGACAGCTTGTCGAAGTCGCTCGCGAGGTTGTCCAGGTCGAGGCCGTTGTTCGCGCTGACCCAGCCACCGTTCGGCGTGGCCACGGCCTTGGCGTTGGCCCAGTCGGAGCTGGACAGGTACGTCTGGAACGCCTGCACCTCAGGACGGTCCGTGAACGCCGCGATGAACTCGCCGGCCACCAGGGTCGGCTTCTCGTCGGTGCTCAGGGCCGGCAGGTAGAACGCGTAGACGTCACCGTCCGGGCCCACCTCGGTGCCCTCCGGCCACTGCGTCGCGTAGAAGTTCGCGGCGCGGTGCATCCAGCAGTCACCGGTGAGGATCGGGTAGCCGGCGTCCGTCCACGAGGCCGTGGCGATGGAGTCCACGCCACCGAGGCCGCCGTTCACGTAGTCCGGGTTCCGCAGGATCTCGTCGACCATGTCGAACGCGTCGATGATCTGCGGGTCGTTGAACGGGATCTCGTGGGTGTACCACTGGTCGTAGACATCGGGGCCGGCGCTGCGCAGCACCGCGTCCTCGATCCAGTCCGTGGCCGGCCAGCCGGTCGCGTCGCCGGACTCCACGCCCGCGCACCACGGCCGGGCGGCACCCTCGTTGCCCTCGGCGATGGTCGCCGTGAGCGCGAGCAGGTCGTCCCAGGTCTGGGGGATCTCGTAGCCCGCGTCGGCGAACATGCTCGGGGAGTACCAGACGAACGACTTGACGTTGGAGCCGAGCGGTGCGGCGTAGAACGTGCCGTCGACGGTGCCGTAGGCCTTCCAGTCCTCCGACCAGAACTCGTCCACGTTCGCCTCGACCTGCGAGGGCGCCGGAAGGACGGCGTCGTACTCGGTGACGAGCGTGTTCAGGAGTCCCGGCTGGGGGAGGATCGCGATGTCCGGCGGGTTGCCGGCCTGGACGCGGACGGGAAGCTGTGCCTCCATCTCGCGGGAGCCCTCGTAGGCGACCGTGACACCGGTGCAGTCCTCGAACGGCTTGTAGGACGCCTGCTGGGACTCCGACTCGGGCTCGACGATCGTCGTGTACAGGTTGACCGTCGTACCGTCGAGGTCGCCGAACTCGTCGTACGCGGAGCAGTCGATCTCGAACGCCTCGGCGTTGCCGCCGTCGCCTCCGGATCCGTCATTTGTGTCGGCACAGGCGCCGAGCACGAGCGCGGTGCTTGCGACGCCGGCCAGGGCGATGGCCCTGCGTCGGCCGCCGAACTTCTGGATCCTCATCGGTTCCTCCACTGCCATGTGGTAAACGATTCTGACGTGCAGGTACACCTTGAACCATGGTCAAGGAGACCTGAGGTCAACGGAACCCCGGTTCACCTCCGAGCGCAACCATTTCAACGTTGTTGCAAGATTACGAAACCGTTGCGATCGCTTCGGCATCCCCGGGGACTCCTCGTCCCGAGCATAGGCACGGACGCCGACGGCGGCTCGGTGTCCCTCGCCGTGCCGGGCGACGTAGGCTTGTGCCCGCGCGTTCCGCCTCCATGGATGCGCCCCTTGCCAACACTCCCCGCGGCCACAGAAGGACGGACATGATCGAGCTGAGGACCCCCCGCGAGATCGACGAGATGCGGCCCGCCGGGCGCTTCGTGGCCGAGGTGCTCACCACGGTCGGGGCCGCGGCGAAGCCGGGCGTGAACCTGCTCGAGCTCGACGAGATCGCGCACAAGCTGATTCGCGACCGCGGCGCCGAGTCGTGCTACATCGACTACCACCCGTCGTTCGGCGCGATGCCGTTCGGCAAGGTGATCTGCACGTCCGTGAACGACGCCGTGCTCCACGGCCTCCCGTACGACTACGTGCTGCGTGACGGCGACCTGCTGTCGATCGACTTCGCGGCGGCGGTCGACGGCTGGGTGGCGGACTCGGCACGCTCCTTCGTGGTGGGGAGCCCCGCGCCGGGCAGGGCGGAGGCGGACGCCAAGCTCATCCGCACCACCGAGGCCGCCCTGGAGGCAGGCATCGCCGTCGCGACCGTGGGCAACAAGGTGGGCGACATCTCGGCGGCCATCGCCAAGGTGGGCCACGACGCCGGCTACTCGATCAACACCGACTTCGGTGGCCACGGCGTGGGCCGGACCATGCACGGTGACCCGCACGTGCCGAACGACGGGCGCGCGGGGCGCGGATTCCCGCTGAAGCCCGGCCTCGTCATCGCGATCGAGCCGTGGTTCCTGGAGACCACCGACGAGATCTGGACCGACCCCGACGGCTGGACCCTCCGCTCGGCGGACGGCTCCCGTGGCGCCCACAGCGAGCACACCATCGCCATCACCAAGGACGGCCCGGTCGTCCTGACCGCACGCTGACGGCGGTCGGACTCACACGGACAGCAGCACCGGCACCAGACCGTCGTCGTCGAGGGTGCCGGTGACCTCGTCCGCCCCGGCCTTGACCGTGTCCGAGGAGTGCCCCATCGCCACGCCGCGCGATGCCCACGCCATCATCTCGAGGTCGTTCACGCCGTCGCCGACCGCGATGGTGCGATGCTCCGCGACGCGCAGGGCACGGCGGATGATCTCCAGCGAGGTCGCCTTGCTGAGACTGGTGGGCGTGACGTCGATCCAGTGGTCGCCCGCGGGCACGGCCGTGGCCTCGAGGGAGCGCAGCGGTTCGAGCAGCTTCTCCGCGACATCGGGGCCCTTGACGATCGCACGTGTCACGGGCACCGACCACAGGTCGGCGAGCGGCACCACCTCTTGCTGCCCGTTGACGGTCCCCTCGGCGAACCGGTCGAGGACGCGGTACCCCCAGCCGATCTCCTCGACGGCCAGGTTGACCTCGGGCGCCAATGCCAGCGCACGCTGCAGCACCGGCTCCGGGTCGAACGTCCGCACGTCCTCCAGCGTGTAACCGCCGGTGACACCGAGGGTGAGCCGCGCGGTGACGGCGCCGTTGGACGCCACCACCCAGCCCGTCTGGATCCCGAGCTGGTCGGCGATCGGGAGGATACCGACGAGCGACCGGCCGGAGGCGAGCACGACGTGGTTCCCGGCCGCCCGCACGCGCGCCACGGCCTCGCGCACGGGTTCGGTGATCTCGAGCGTGCCGGAGGTCGCGATGGTTCCGTCGATGTCGAGGGCGACGAGGGCCGGCTCTCCCAGGGTTCCGCCGACGGCACGCGCGGTCACGGTCCGGGTGGTCCGCGTAGCGGACAGTGGCTCCAGTTGCATGCCGCCTACCTCCGGCGTCGCCGCGAAAAATCTCACCCTCCGGTGAGACTGGTCACAAGGTACCGGATTGATGCGGCTGCACATAGCCGCATTCGTGATTCAGACGAAAACGGGAATACCGTTCACGTCACGGACGCGTGTCCAACAATTCCCTCAGAACCCTTACTACACCTTCATCGTCGATGCCGCCCGTCACCTCGTCGGCCGCGTCGCGGACCTGCTCCGAGGAGTGCCCCATCGCCACTCCCCGCGCCGCCCAGCGCAGCATGTCGATGTCGTTCGCGCCGTCCCCCACCGCCATCGTGCGCCGTGGCGACACACCGAGCTCCTCACGCACGCGCTCCAGGCCGGACGCCTTGGTGACACCCATCGGCGCGATGTCCATCCATGCCGACCAGCCCACCGCGTACGTCACGTCCTCCAGGCCCACGGCCTCGGCCATGCGGTGGAAGTCCTCGCTCGAGCTCCCCGGCGCGCGGACCACGACGCGGGTGACGTCCGCCGACCACAGCTCCTCGAAGTCCACGATCTCGTGCTGGCCCTGCAGCTCGCCGTCGGGGAAGTGCTCGGTCAGCCGGAAGCCGATGCCGACGTCCTCCACCGCGTACCTGGCGTCGGGCAGCTCCTCGCGCAGCAGCCGCAGCGCCGGGCCCGGGTCGAACGTCGCGACGTGCTCGAGCTCGTATCCCTCCGGGGCGCCCGGGTCCAGCCGGGCGACGACGGCGCCGTTGGAGGCGACGATCCAGCCGTCGTCGATCTTCAGCTCGGCGGCCAGGGGAGTCATCGCGATCAGCGAGCGCCCCGAGGCCAGCACGACATGGTGGCCCGCGGCACGGACGGCGGCCACCGCGTCGCGCGTCGCGTCCCGGAGTTCCTCGTCGTAGGTGACGAGCGTTCCGTCGATGTCCAGGGCGACGAGCCAAGGGCCCGCATCGTCCGGCGACGTCCGTGCGGCCGCTTCACGATCCGGAGTAGTCACGCCTGAACTGTACGGGACGCGCCGAGCGCGGCGAGTGTCACGAGGGGGACGGCGACGAGCAGACAGATCATGCCGATGCGGAGCCCGAAGTCGTTGGTCAGCGATCCGATCACCGCGATCACCCAGATGGCCGCCACCGCCGGCCGCAGCAGGGGCCAGGCCTCGCGGGCCGCCACCGCCCACGCGGGTTCCAGCCTCCGTCCCGGCCCGGGTATCAGGACGACGAGCGCCACGGCCAGCAGGACGAGCACGGTCACCCACACGGGTGGGCCGGCGAGCACGGACCGCGCGGCGTACGCGGCCTTGCGGGCCAGCAGGGACCACGCGCCGCCGTCGACGACGTCGGCGACGAACCGGCCCAGGTGGGATCGTTGCGCGGACGGCCGCAGCCAGTCGGCGACGCCGACCGCCGCGACGAGCAGCGCGCCGGCCGCGGTGACCGCGACGACCCTGCGAGCCCGGAGCCTGCCGCCGTAGGCGGCGATCCCGAGCACCGCGAAGGCCGGCACGAGCGCCGGTCCTCCACCGAGGTCGGCACCGAACGCCGGCAGGACGTCAACGACGACCGTGACCAGTCCGACGCCCGCCACGACCACGGCGGCGAGGCCGTTGCGCCCGCGGGACCCGAGCCACTGCGCGACGGCGGCCGCGAACACGACCGCGGCCACCGCGTACACGCAGAACGTCGGGTTCCCGAAGCCGTAGAAGCGCGCACCATAGGTGGGCACGGCACCCAGCGGTGCTGCCCGGTTGAGCACCGTGGCGGCCAGTCCGTCCACGGTGAGCACGGCGAACGTGACGCCCGCCAGGGCTCCCGGCCGCGCCCACGTCGGCCGCGCCGGGGCGAGTGCGGCGAGGCCCGCGACCAGGCCCGCGACGACGGTGACGGCCGCGCCCAGCGCGACGCCCGGCAGGGCGAAGCGCCACCATCCGGTGAGAGAGGCCAGGAAGCCGGCCACGGGCAGGGCCCCCAGGAACAGTGCGGCCCCGGCCGCGACCGTCCGCGCCCGGCGCGTCGCCCGCCCGCGTGCGCCGGCCCACCAGCACAGGCCGGCGACCGCCAGCACCACCCAGAACCCGCCGCCCACCAGCGCCGCGTACGCGGCGCGGCGCGCAAGGTCGCGGTCCGTGAGGTCGGCCAGCGCGTCGATGGTCCCCGGACCGGTCTCGGGACGGTCCCCACCGAGGACGAGTGGCGTGTCCTCGATGCCGCCGGCCCCCGCGGCCCCCGCGGCGCCCGCCGCGGCCAGCAGCGTCGCGGGCAGGTCCGCCGCACGTGCCACCGCCGTGGTGCGGGTCGCCGAGGACGTGAGGTACCGCGGTGGCGGCGCGTCCGCGGCGGCGGGCCGGAGCACCATGCCGACCCCGAGTTCCGGAGGCCGTCCGCGCTGGTTGGCCAGATCCGCGAGCACGACCGTCGCGTCCCGCGGAACGTTCTCCAGCACCCGTCGGATCCTGTCGTCGACGTCCGTGAGCCGCTCCTCGCGCAGTCCGGCGGCGTCGGGCCCCTCGGCCTCGGCCCGGGTGAGGAGCGCGCTGCCTGCATCGACCACGGTGACGGGACAGTCGAACGCCCCGGGCCCGACGTCGTCGCGGTACCGCCCGACCGAGCCGTCCGCGCGGGCCAGGGCAACGGCCGCTCCCGCGCCGACGGCCGTCGAGCACACGCCCCCGAGTGCCTCGCCGAGCCGTCCGAGGCGCGCGCCGTAGGCGGAGTCGCGCTGCAACGCCTGCCATCCGGTCCAGCCGGCGACCGCCGCCTCCTGGCCCGTGCCGTGCCCGGGAACGACGGCGGGATCCCGGCACTCCGCACCGGGGGACGCCGCGGACTCGGCGAGCCCGCCCGCGGACAGCGCCAGCCAGCCGCCTACGGGGCAGCGAGCCGCGGCGCCGGTGGTGAGCGCGAGCCCGGCGGCGTCGGCCGCGGCGCGGCCGTCCGGTCCGCCCTCCTCGAGCAGCCCGGCCAGAAAGGGAGCCGCCGTCAGGCCGTCCCAGCGGACGCCCGTCGTGCCGACGAGGACGACCGGACCGTCCGGGACCGCCCGTTCCCCGACCCCGGCGCCTGGCGCGCTGCCACCGGCCGCACCGAACCCGGCGAGGCCGGGTACCACCAGGATCACGGCCAGCACCAGGAGCATCGTCGCTGCCGCGGCCGATCGTCGCCTCACCGCGTCAGCCTACGACGCCGCAGCTCACGGTGCCGCAGCTCACGGTGCCCGCACCTGCAGCGCCGCGGGATCGACGCGTGACGAGATCTCGACCGCCCGGCCGAGCGGGTCGCCGTCCACCTGCACCTCGTCGCCTCCGCTCACCCGGACGCGCGCTCGGCGGCAGGTCGCGTGGTCGATCCGGCCCAGCTTCTCCGGCAGGTCGGACCGGACCCCGAGGCCCTGCATCGCGACCTCGACGGTCAGCTGGGCCCAGCCGAGCACACCACCGCGCGCGTCGACGGCGGCGACGTCGAGCACGCCGTCGTCCAGGACGGCGTCCGGCAGCAGCGTGATGCCGCCGGGCAGCATCCCGCAGTTGCCGATCATGAGGCTGCGCAGGCGTGCCTCTGCGGGCGGCCCGTCGTCGAGCCATATCTGCGCCCGTAGGCGCCGCGCCCGCAGGTGCGGGAGCCCCGCGACGAAGTACGCCATCCAGCCGACCTTCTTCTTCAGCACCGGGTCGGCGCCGGCCACCATCGCGGCGTCGAACCCGAGCCCGGCGATGACGAGGAAGATGTGTTCGGTGCCGGTGTCGTGCGGGGGTTCTCCCGGGTAGTCCGGGGCGTCGTCGGACGCGAACTCCTCCACGCGCAGCCAGCCGACGTCGATGGCCCGGGTCCGCCCGTCGAGGACGACGGCGATGGCCTGCTCCGTATCCGTGATCGGGAGCTCGAGGTTGCGGGCCAGCAGGTTGCCCGTGCCCACGGGAATCACGCCCATGGCGACGTCACCGCCGACGAGCCCCTCCGCGACCGCCCGGACCGTACCGTCCCCTCCCGCGGCGACGACGACGTCGGCCCCGTCCTCGACGGCTCGGCGGGTCTGCCCCTGTCCCGGATCCTCGACCGTGGTCTCGTAGAAGACCGGCGGAGGCAGCCTGCGCTCCAGGCAGGCGGCCCGCACGCGGTTCCGCAGGCCGACGGAGCCCGCCTTGGACGGGTTGAGCACGACGGCGACCCGGCTCGGTCCCTGTTCCTCGGACGCGTAGTCCGCGCCGGGTCCGAGGCGACGGCGCATCACGGTCACGCGCCCGTGGATCCTCAGCGCGACCGCGAGGGCGGTCACGGCGATGACGATCGCGGAGACCCCGAGCCACAGCTGCCACTCCATGAGGTGATTATCCCCAGAACGACCGGAACGATCCCTCAGGGACCTGGTGCCCTGCGCCAGTAGGCTGGGGCGCGTGATCGATCTGAAGCAGCTGCGCGAGAACCCCGACGTCGTCCGCGCGAGCCAGACGGCCCGCGGCGACGACCCCGCTCTGGTCGACCTGGCTCTGGAGGCCGACGCCACCCGGCGGTCGTCCCTGGCGGCGTTCGAGTCCCTGCGCGCCGAGCAGAAGGCACTGGGCAAGCAGGTCGCCAAGGCGTCGGGCGAGGAGAAGGCGGAGCTGCTGGCCCGGACGAAGGAGCTCGCCCGGCAGGTCAAGGATCATCAGGCCACCGCGAACACCGCGCAGGAGCGTCTCGACGAGATCCTCTGGGAGATCGCGAACATCGCGCAGGGCGCGCCCGCCGGCGGCGAGGACGACTTCGTCGTGCTTCGCACCGAGGGCACGCCGCGGGACTTCGGCGCCGAAGGCTTCACCCCGCGCGACCACCTCGACCTGGGCGAGGGCCTGGGCGCCATCGACACCCAGCGGGGTGCGAAGGTGTCGGGCTCACGGTTCTACTACCTGACCGGTGTCGGTGCGCGGCTCGAGCTGGCGCTGCTCAACATGGCGATGGACCAGGCGGTGGCCGAGGGCTTCACGCCGGTGATCACGCCCACGCTGGTCAAGCCCGAGACGATGCGCGGCACCGGGTTCCTCGGCAAGCACGCCGACGAGATCTATCGCCTCGAGAAGGACGACCTGTACCTGGTCGGCACCTCGGAGGTGGCCCTCGCCGGCTACCACGCCGACGAGATCGTGGATCTCGCGGGCGGGCCGCTGCGGTACGCCGGCTGGAGCGCGTGCTACCGGCGTGAGGCCGGGTCGCACGGCAAGGACGTGCGCGGCATCATCCGCGTGCACCAGTTCCACAAGGTGGAGATGTTCAGCTACTGCCGCCCCGAGGACGCCGCCGCCGAGCACGAGCGGCTGCTGGCCTGGGAGGAGAACATGCTGGCCAAGGTCGAGCTGCCCTACCGGGTCATCGACACGGCGGCGGGCGACCTGGGTTCGAGCGCGGCCCGCAAGTTCGACTGCGAGGCGTGGCTGCCCACGCAGGAGCGGTACCTGGAGCTGACGTCGACGTCGAACTGCACGACGTTCCAGGCGCGCCGCCTGGGCGTGCGTGAACGCACCGAGGACGGGTCGACGCGCACGGTGGCGACCCTGAACGGCACGCTCGGCACGACGCGGTGGATCGTCGCGATCCTGGAGAACCACCAGCGGGAGGACGGTTCGGTGTACGTTCCCGCGGCGCTGCGCCCCTACCTGGGCGGCCTGGAGGTCCTCGAACCCGTCAAGGGTTGAGACGGAGCCGCGGCTCGGTCAGTGACGCACCTGGTTGGTGTGGCGGACGGAGTCCATGGCGCCGCGCACCTTGCGGAAGTTGATCGCCACGAGCACGTCCCGGTACTGGGCGGCGCGGTGCATCTGGCCCTTGAGGTCGTTGGCGGACGGGCGGTGCCTCAGATCGCACGGCACCTCCACGGCCACGTATCCCCTGCGGAGCAGGTCGATGGTCATGCCGGTCTCCACGCCCCAGCCCTTGGCCAGGGGCGTGGCGGCCTCGAACGCCTCGCGGGTGATGCAGCGCATGCCCGACAGCGGCTGCTTGGGGCTCCACCCGGTCATGGCCTGGATCGCCTTGCGGGCCGTCCCCACCACGATCCCCCGCCCGCCGGCGCCCGGCTGCTTGGGCAACAGGGCGATCGCGACGTCCGCCACGCCCTCCAGAACCGGCCGCACGAGCGGGGCGGTGTTGACGGCCGTGTCGCCCAGGTCGCCGTCGATGAACAACAGCAGGCGCGGCGGGCGGCCGTCCGCGTCGCGCATCGCGACGACGGCAGCTCCGGTCTCCATCGCGGCAGACTTGCCCCGGTTGTGCGAATGCCGCACGACGACGGCGCCCGCACCACGGGCGACGTTCGACGTGTCGTCCTCGGACCCGTCGTCCACCACGAGCACGAGATCGACGTGGGGGATGGCGCGAGCCGAACGCACCGCAGACGCGATGCGCTCTGCCTCGTCCTTCGCGGGGATGATCACGGCGACCCGCTGGACGTTCTTCCCTTGTCGTGTGCTGCCTGGACGCCGTGTCTTCGCGACCGGAAGAGCGTTCACACCTGTCCTGCCTAGAGCGTTGGTCTGCGTGATTCGGGGCAAGCCCCGCACAACAGAATGCAAAGGTTTACCCTGGGGATCCTACTCCACGAGTTGGGGAATTACCGTGAACACCCCGTGATATTGAACGAGTCCCTCAGCGCAAAGTGACCTGCCGCGAGACGATACCCGCTCTGGCGCGTCGCTCGTTCGCATCGAGCGGACCTTCCGCGGCAAGGGCTTTCGTGAGCCGCTCCGAGAGCTCGGCGATCGGCTCCTCGACGTCCTCCGCCTCGGTGCCGCGCGGAAGTTCCCACACGGGCACGATCAGACCTGACGCGCGAAACGCGCCGACAAAACGCCCACCGGCGAGTCCTGACTCGCGCTTGGCGTGCAGACGAGAAAGCGCGTCGATGACCGCGTCCTCGGGTTCGGGCCGCGCCCAGCGCACGAACTCACGCGTCATGCGGCACCAGTAGGCGGCTTCGACGCCGCCGAGCTTCACCGTGGGGATCGCGCCGGCCGAGGCATCCTCGAGAGAAGCCTGGACATCGGACGTGATCTCGGCATCCGGCGCCAGCCAGTAGTCGAAGCCCTCCTGCACCGTCACCTCGAACGGCACCGACAGGTCGAGCACGTCCTGCAGGCGGGGTGCGTCCGGCGCGGGAACACCGGCGGGCTCCACGGACGTACCGGGCTCGGCGTCGAGCGCGGTGAGCAGTGCCGCGGCGAGATCACGGCTGACATCTCCGGAACCGACGATGCCCTGTACCGCGAGCAGGACCGCACCGTCGCTCCGGTGCAGGGCGACCCAGCCCGCCGGGAGGTTGGTGACGATCGTGACGTCGCGCGAGCCGTACGCGGAGGTCGTGCGCGCGGTCCCCGTCGCCGACGGCACCACCTCGCGGAACGCGACCCAGTCGGGTTCGCCGGGAAGCCCCTCGAAGGGGCGGAGCACGAAGTCGTTCTGAGCCATGCAGGCGAGTCTATCCGTGTGAGGCGACTGTCACATCTGGTACTGATATGCAACAGTCGCCACACACTGATAGCGGTTTGGCACCAACAGAACTTCTTGGCGTCGAACGGCGGCTGATGTCAGGCGGTGGTGTTCCGCGCGGCCGCGTGCGCCGGTCCGCCGTTCCGGCCTCCGCGGTTCGCCACCAGCAGCGCGCCCGCCCCGCCGACGACCAGCGCGCCCGCAAGCCCGGTCAGCGCCGCCGCCTCCGTGCCGGTGGTCGCCACCCGCAGCGGAGCGTCGATGGTGGCCTCCCGGGTCGCGGCATCGGCCTCCTCGGCCACGCGATCCACCGTTGTCGGTTCGTACGACAGGAACTGCGCGCCCGCGGGGCTGAGCGCACCACGCATGCGCTGGCCGACGAAGTCGTTCGTGCCGTTGTGGAACGGCTGGGCCTCGCGCTCGGCCAGGCCGGTCAGCTCCTGCTCGACACCGCTCATCCCGGCCTCCGAGGAGGACATGTCCTCGGAACCGACGACAGCGGCATCACCGGTGGCAGCAGCCTGCGCCTCCAGGCTCGCCGCCCCGGCCACGCCGCCGGACGCGTCGACACCCTGGTCACTCGCACCGGCGGCCACGCCTGCGACGTCCTTGACCTCGGCATCGGCGCTGAGGCCACCCTCGTCGAGCTGGACACCCGCCTTTGTGCCGTCGGTCTCCGCCCGCAGTTCGAGACCATCTCCGGAAAGGGAGGCGTCCAGCTCGACCGCGCCGACGCCGATCCCGCCGAACAGGTTCATGAAGGAGGAGGACCCGCCGGTACCCTCCTCCGCGCCCTTGTACGTCTCCCACGGTGCTCGCTCGCCGCTCCGGGACGCCCCGCGCATGTGCCGCGGCTCGTAGGCACCCGACCGGTCCTCGTCAGGGTCGGAGGAGAAGGTTTCCGGCTCGAAGCCCAGGACTCGCGCGGTCGCCTTGAACGCGAGCACCTCGCCGTCCTCGTCGCTCTCCTGCGGGACTCCCGGGAGGGACTCCGCCGCGAGCTCCCGGTCGCGCGTGCCGCTGTAGTCGATGTCGGCCATGGCGAAGTAGCCGGGCTCGCCCTGCTCCGGCTCGGCCGCCTTGCCGGAGGCCTTCTTGCCGGTTTCCTTCTTGCCGGAATCCTTCTTGCCGGAATCCTTCTTGCCGGAATCCTTCGACGTCGAGTCCGTGTCGTCAGTACCCGTCGCCGCTGAAGCGAGGGTCTGCTTCCCGCCGGCGCCCGCCTCCGCGGACGGTCCCGGAGCACCGCTCGCGGAGGGCTTCGGGGACGGAAGGTGATCCCCGACGCCGGACACAGGTCCGGTCACGTCGTCCACCACGTCCTCGACCGGGTCCGTCGCCTCGTCCACGGCGTGGGACACGCCGTCCACCGCGTCGTCGGCGGCCGACGCCGCCCCGCCGAGGACACCGGAAAGGAGGCCGCCCACACCCTTCGACGATCCCCGGGTGTGCACCTCGACGGTGCCGTCATCCTTGACCTCGACGCCGCGCCCCGCACCACCGAACCTCGCACCAGGGCGGTCCGATCCGAACGCCTGGCCGACGCCGTCGTCGCCGCGATCGTTGTCGCAGGAGGCCGAGGCGAACGCGGGTGCCGCCGCGGTCCCCGCGGCCGTCGCCAGCGCGAGGGTGGCCACAACACGCTTGACCTGCTTGGTGGCCGTGCTCTTGCGAGTCGTCTTCGTTGCCTGCTTCATCAGCTGCTTCCCCTGTGGAGGCGGTCCGTACGTCCTTGAGCGCCGTGCCCTCCGGACGCTACCGCTCCGGGACTGACTGTTATACCCCGGAACGGGCGATCTATGCGGCGCACCATAACGATGGTGTAACGGGCGGTCAAGTCCGCTGCCCGAGGGCCAAAATGCGGGCCGTACAGGGAAATTACCGCCACGAAGGCCAGGGCCCGGCTCCGCGGACGCGAGGCCGGGCCCTGGTCTGACTCAGCCGATCACCGGCCTGCGCCGATCACCGGACGAGGCCGGTGGCCGTGCTCAGCACACCGTCCAGGCCGGCCGTCCCGGCCACGCCGTCCACGGTCCCCTGGACCTGGCCGGCGACTCCGTCGGTCTCCTCGATCAGGCCGTCCACGGTCCCGGCACCACCGTCCGCGCCGGCCGCCGTGCCCGTCACACCGCCGACGGCACCCGTCACACCGTCCACCGTGCCGCTCAGGCCGTCCACGGCACCGGCGGCATCGCCGACCGCGCCCGTCACGCCGTCCACCGGTCCGGTCGCGCCGTCCACGACACCGGCGGTCCCGGTCGCGCCGGTCACGATCCCGGCCACGCCGTCCACGAGAGTGAGCCCGTCGACCTCGCCCACCGCGTCCCGGACGGCAGGCGCCACGGCGTCGGCGACGGCACCCGGAGCCCCCTTCGCGGTGGCCTGGGCGGATCCCTTGACGGTGTCGGCCGCCACCAGCGCGCCGGGCACGATCCCGCGCTCGACCTGCCCGACCACCTCGGGCGCGACGTCGTCGGTCACGGCAGCGGCCGCGCCCGGCACGACCTTGTCCATGAGCGGACCCACCACGCCCGGCACGACTCCGTTCAGTGCCGTGGACATGGCGCTCGCCGCCGCACCGGTCCCCGGCGCGATGGTCGCGGGCAGACCGCGAAGCATGCCGGCGGCGAGGCGCGACACCCCTGAGGTGATGCCGGGAAGGTTCGAGACGACGTTCGCGGCGGGCGTCGTGACCTCTGCCACGGCTCCCGGGACCGCCTCGACGGCCCCGGGAGCCGCCGCGCCGGCGAAGCTCGCTGCCGAGTCGGCGGTCGAGCCCACCGCCTCGGTCGCGCCCTCGCTCGAGAACGCCGGCTGGGAGTAGTCCGGGGTGAGGTAGTCGGTCGGGGCGATCGCCGGGGGCAGGACGTCGCCGGCCACCGCCTCGGCCTGTCCGGCCACCGCCTCGGCCTGTCCTACGACGCCGCCGGCCTGCCCGAGGCCCGCCGACGCGTCGGGCAGCTCGGAGACGGGCAGCTCGGAGACGGGCAGCTCGCTGACGGGCAGTTCACTGACCGGCAGCTCGGAGACCAGGGCGTCGTGGTCCGGCAGGTCCACGACGTCCGTGGTGGGCAGGTCGCCGAGGTCGAGGTCTGGCTGCGGCAGCTCGGCCGCGATGGCCGGGGTGGCCGCGCCGGCTGCGGCCGTCGCGATGGCGACGGTCGCGATGGTCCGGGAGACCGGGGTGGGCCCGGCCTTCTTCTTCGATGCTGCGTGCTTCAAGGAGCTACCCCCATGGCTCTGGCGCGTTGCGCGATGTCAAATTTCCCCTTGCGTGCGCCGAAGCTAGTGCCGGACGAGGGGGTGAAAAAAGTCGACTCCGCGGGGGGCGATCCCACCAAAACACACCAACAAGACAATTCAGCGTGGGCTACGAATTCGGCCCCGCCAGGGTTCCGTGACGAAGATCACATTCTCCAGGCCACAACGGCTCTCATCAGCGGTTTCATGGGGCAACGATCGCACCGCGCCAGGGGCCTGCCGCAGGGCGCAGCAGTCTCGCCGCAAGAAGAAGCGCCCGGCCCCGCGGACGCGGGACCGGGCGGCGGGTCGGCGGATCAGCCGACGACGCCCGCGGCCGTGCCCAGCACGCCGCCCAGAGGAGCCACACCGGTGGCGGCGTCCTCGACCTGACCCGTCACGCCACCGACGATGTCGTCGCCCGGAATGCCAGAGACGGCACCCGCGGCGCCGTCCACGACGCCGGTCGCACCCGTCGCGCCGTCCACGACGCCGGCCACGCCGGTGACGCCGCCGGCCTGGCTCATGACGCCCTGGACCACCGGCTCCGCCGCGGCCGTCGCGGCCTGCGGCGCACCCCTGGTCGCGCTCTCCGCCGTGCCCTTCACGGCCTCGGCAGCGGCCAGCGCGCCCTGCACGGCGTCGCCCTGGCCCGCGAACCCGGGCAGGGAGTAGTTCGGGGCAACCTGCTCGACCGGGGCGATCGACGCGGGCATCGCGCCCTCGGCGACTGCCTGAGCCTCGCCGGCAGCGGCCTCGGCCATGCCGACGACGGCTCCGGCGTCCCCGAGGTCCGCCAGATCGGCAGGGAGACCCGGGACCTTGACGCCCGGAAGGTCGGCGCCACGCGGACCGGCCACGACATCCTGGATGCCGGAGACCAGGGCGTCGTGGTCCGGCAGGTCCACGATGTCGGTCGTGGGCAGGTTGTCCAGACCGAGGTCCGAGTGGGGCAGTTCGGCCGCCATGGCCGGGGTGGCCGCGCCGGCCGCAGCGGTCACGATCGCGACGGTCGCGATGGTGCGCGAGACCGGAACGGCCCCGGCCTTCTTCTTCGGTGCTACGTGCTTCAAGGAACTAACCCCCTGGATCAGGCGCGTTGCGCGAATTGAATCCCCTTGCGTGCCGCCGAAATTAGGCGGCAGGTGGAGAAGCGCGACATCGCACTTGTGGTTCGCCACACGCCAAAGAGCACCAACACGACAGTTCGGGGTGGAGCACGACGTGACCCACTCCGAGGTTCCGTGACGAGAGTCACATTTTGTCGTCCAGATGAGGCAAAGCGGGATCAGCCGTCGCGTCCGCGGAGGCGACGACCGCGGCGGCCTCCCGCGCCTGAGCGACGATCGCCGCCAGCCCCGTACCGGCCACCCAGCCGCCCGTGACCGCGAGCCCGGGAACGCCCCGCGCCACGTCGAGGAAGTGCTGGACCTGCGCGCGGTATGTGGGCGTGGGCGGCGGGAGCGCACCCTCCCAACGCTGGGTCACGAAGCCCCGCAGACGCCCGGTGAGGTCGGTGCCGAGCAGGGCGGACGCGTCGCGGACGGCTTCCTCTCGGGTGGGTTCCCGGCCTGGTTCGCCGATCCGCCCGTAGCTCAGCCGGACCACATGCATCCCGGGTCCGGCCGCGTCGCGCACGCGCCGGGCGAGCCACGGCCACTTCGCCGTGGCATGAGTGAGCGCCTTGGCCCGCACCGGAGCCTGATCCCGGCCGCCGAGCCGCAGGTCGTCACCGGCGGCGACCAGCATCCCGGTCCCACGCGGCGCGGCGTCCAGCTCGGGCGCCGCGACCAGGAGTGCGGCGAGCCAGATATCGGCTCCCGGATCCGGGACCGGCAGCTCGGGCGAGGGCGAGGGCACCTCTTGTGTCCCCGGACGGGGCCCCGGTTGGCCTGGCCACCGCCGAACGAGCAGGGGCGCCGCACCGGCGGTCGCCACCACCAGCCGGGCGGCCCGGAACACCACCGGCCCGTCCGGTGTGGCGGCGGTGACCACCCAGCCTCCGTCCGGGCCGATGTCCGTGACCCGGTGCGAGGTCCGCACGTCCAGCCGGCCCACCAGCTCGTCCACGAGCGCGTGCACACCACCGTCGATCCCTCGTACCGCGGCTCCGGGAGGCGCGGCGGCCCGCAGCGTCGCCACCGCGGCGGACAGCGACCCCGTCCGTTCGAACGCCGCCCGCAACCCGGGCGCCACGGCATCCACGTCGAGCCGGTCCAGCGGAGCGGAGTGCACCCCTGCGGCAACGGCGGAGACCAGCCGGTCGGTGATCCGCCGGCCCATGCGGGAGCGCACCAGTGCCCCGAGATCACCGAGGTCGGCGACGCCCCGCGGCAGCACCCGGTCCAGGGTTCCCCGGAAGGCACCCGGCCAGCCCACGGCCCGGCGCACGTCCGCGGCCCAGGGGCGCGACGGGATCCCGAGCACGCCGGCAGCCGGAAGAGGGAAGGCCCTTCCGGCGGCGAACCCCCAGGCCCCGAGCGTGGCCGGCGCCTCGACCGGCAGCCCGAGCTCCTCCGCGAGACGCTCCACCGCGCCGCCACGCACGGCGAACGACTCGGCACCGAGATCGACCGGCACAGCGGGGAGCGACTCGAACGCTCCCCCGCGGACCGGGCCGCCGGCACGCTCCGAGGCCTCGAGCACCACGACCCGCATTCCGCGCCGGGTGAGCTCCCAGGCCGCGACGAGCCCCCCGATCCCGCCACCGACGACGACGGCGTCGGTCCCGGCGGCCGACCGGTCTCGCCTCATCGCCGACCCCGGCCGGCCGGAGCGCGCCGGACAGGCATCAGGTCCCCGATCACAGCGAGTGCGCCAGATCCACCACGCGGGTCAGCACCTCAGGGTCGGTGTCCGGCGGCACGCCGTGCCCGAGGTTCAGGACGTGGGCCGGAGCGGCGGAACCCCGAGCCGCGACGTCCCGCACGTGCGCCTCGAGCACCGGCCAGGGCGCGGCCAGCAGCGCCGGATCGACATTGCCCTGCAGCGGCACACCGGGCAGCACGCCGGCGGCCTCGTCCAGGGGAGTGCGGTAGTCCACACCCACGGCGTGGTCCCGCACGCCCGCGGACACCAGCACGTCACGCATCTCGCCGAGCAGGTGGCCGGTTCCGGTGCCGAAGTGGATCCCCGGCACCCCCAGGTCCGCCACGTGCGACAGCGCACGCGCCGACGCCCCGGCGACCCGGTCGGTGTAGTCGGCACGGGAGAGCGACCCCGCCCACGAGTCGAAGAGCTGCACGGCCGACGCCCCCGCCTGGACCTGTGCCCGGAGAAAGGCGCCCGTGAGGTCCGCCGTCCAGGACACGAGCCGGTTCCACGTCTCGGGAGCGGCGTGCATCATCGTCCGGGCCGCGAGGTGGTCCCGCGACGGGCGCCCCTGGCCGAGGTAGGCCGCCAGGGTGAAGGGCGCACCGCCGAACCCGATCAGGGGTGTCGAGCCCAGCTCGGCCACCGTGAGCGCCACGGCTTCCCGGATCGGCGTCAGCGCGTCGTCGTCCAGGGAACGGGCCACCAGGCGTTCGACGTCGTCGGCGGTGCGGTACGGCTGGTCCATGACCGGTCCGACGCCGGGAGCGATGTCCACACCGACGCCCGCCAGCCGGAGCGGCACCACGATGTCGCTGAAGAAGATTCCGGCGTCCACGCCGTGCCGGCGCACGGGCTGCAGCGTGATCTCCGACGCGAGGTCGGGCCGCAGGCAGGAGTCGAGCATGCTGGTGCCCTGCCGCACCTCGCGGTACTCCGGCAGGGACCGTCCCGCCTGACGCATGAACCAGACGGGGAGACGCTCCGGGCGGTCTCCCCGGAGGGCACGAACCAGCGGGGCCGACGCCGTCCGTCCGTCGACGAGCGGATGGTCGGCCGGAAGGGCTGCTCCGGGAGCGAGCGTGGCGAGGTTCACGCTTACCGATTGTGCCCTGCGGCATGCCACCCAATAAAGTCGGAGGACTGTGGTTCTCCTCTCCCTCACCGCCTCCCACCGCGAGCTCGACCTGGACGCGCTGGAACGCCTGTCCATGGGATCCGCGTCCGTGGGCCGTACCGTCGTACGCACCTGCGGGCCGGTCGAAGGGGCCGTGGTCATCTCCACGTGCAACAGGTTCGAGCTGTACCTCGACGTGGACGCACCGCTCGACGGCCACGCCGTCGGACACGCCACGCACCACGTCGCGGAACTCGTCGCCGAGGAGTCGGGGGTCACGACGGAGGCCGCCGTCGACTCCTTCACCATCCGTACCGGGCCCGAGGTCACCGAGCACCTGTTCTCCGTGGCCACGGGACTGGACTCGATGGTCGTGGGCGAGCGGGAGATCGCCGGCCAGGTGAAGCGCTCGCTCGCCGTGGCCCGCGAGCAGGAGACCACCTCCAAGACGCTCGAACTCCTCTTCCAGACGGCGTCCCGCACGTCCAAGCGGGTCGGTTCCGAGACCGAGCTCGGCGCGGCCGGCCGGTCCGTGGTGTCGCTCGCGCTGGACCTGGCCGAGGACGAGGTCCCGCGCTGGGACTCCGCACGTGCCGTCCTGATCGGCACGGGATCGTATGCCGGCGCGTCGGTCGCGGCCCTGCGCGCCCGCGGCTGCGCCGACATCCGCGTGTACTCGCAGTCCGGGCGCGCCGCGCAGTTCGCCGTGTCCCATGGGGTCGACGCCGTCGACGACCTGGTCGAGGCCCTGGCTGACGCCGACGTCGTGGTCTCGTGCAGTGGTGCCCGCGGACGCGGCGCTCGTGGGGCGACGAGGACGGCCGATGCTGACGCGAGCCCGGCGGCGGGGCGGCACCCGGCACCCGGAGACCGTCCCGCCGCGGAGGCGAGCCTCGGCCACGTGCTCGACGCCGCCGCCGTCGTGCGGGCCCGGGAGCGCGCGGCCGACCGTGCGGGCGACGAGCCGGAGCCCGGCGCGCTGGTGATCCTGGACCTGGCGCTGCACCGGGACGTGGACCCGCACGTGGTGGACGTCGAGGGTGTGCTGCTCTACGACCTCGCCGGGCTGAAGGCGCACGCGCCCGCGGTGGCACGGGACGTCGTCGGGCACGCGCGGGGCATCGTGGGCGCCGCGGCGCGGGCCTTCGAGGAGACCCGGCTCGGGCGTGAGGCCGACGCCGCCGTGGTGGCGCTGCTGGACGAGGCCGAGGACCGGGTGCGGGCCGAGACCGACGCCGCTGTCGCGCGACTGGCCGCCGCACGCACGGCCGCCGGGGATGCGGGGCCGACCCCGGAGGACGCCGACGAGATCGCCCGCGGCATCCGGCGCCGCGTACACGCCGACCTGCACCCGAGGATCGTCGCGGTACGCGCCGCGGCCCGGGAGCGGGCGAAGGCCCAGCAGGCCGAGGTCATCGAGGGCGCGGAGTCGATCGCCCGTGAGGCCGGCCAGAAGTCCTGCCCGGCCGGCCGATCCGGGAGTGCGTGATCCCGGCCGAGGGACCGTGCGGATCTGACGCGCTGCTGTGAGATGCGCCGACGGAGCACGGTCGGATTTTTTTCGGTGCGCTTCTGGGTGGAGACTGGGTTGGTGACCTCGACCCCCACGTCCGTCAGCACACCGTCCGGCGCCGACGCCGGTACCCCCATCCGCCTCGGCACTCGCGGCAGCGCCCTCGCCATGACGCAGAGCGGCACGGTCGCCCGCCGGATCGAGCACCTGACCGGGCGTCGGGTGGAACTCGTCCGGATCCGCACCGAGGGGGACGTGAGGACCGGCTCGCTCGCGAGCCTCGGCGGCACCGGGGTCTTCGTCACCGCGCTGCGCGAGGCGCTGCTCGACGGACGCTGCGACGTCGCCGTGCACTCGCTGAAGGATCTGCCGACCACGCCGCACCCCGGGCTGACCTTCGTGACCCCGGAGCGGGAGGACCCGCGCGACGCCCTGTGCGCCCGCGACGGCCTCACCCTGGCCACGCTGCCGACCGGTGCACGGGTCGGCACGGGCTCCCCGCGACGGGCCGCGCAGGTTCGCGCGGTGCGCCCCGACCTCGAGGTCGTCGACATCCGCGGCAACGTGGGAACCCGGCTGGACCGCGCGCTGGGCCCCGAGGCGGACCTGGACGCCGTCGTGCTCGCCACGGCCGGCCTGAAGCGGGTCGACAAGACCGACGTGATCAGCGAGTACATCCCGGTCGAGACGATGGCGCCCGCGCCCGGGCAGGGAGCGCTGGCCGTGGAGGTCCGTACGGCCGACGTCGTGCCCGGCGACGCCGGGACCGTTCCGGACACGGGCCTCGCGGACGCGCTCGCCGACCTCGACGACCCGGCCACGCGCCTGGCAGTTCTCGCGGAGCGCTCCGTTCTCGCCCGGCTGGAGGCCGGCTGCGCCGCGCCCGTCGGTGCGCACGCGGTGCTGTCCGACGGCGGTCTGCACCTGCGGTCCGCGGTGGCCGCGGTCAGCGGAGCCGGCCGCATCACGCGGACCATGAGCGCGGACCTCGGCCCCTATGCCGCCGGGAACCGTGCATGCGCCGACCCCGAACTGGACGAGATCGCCCGGGACCTGGGCGTCCGCATGGCCGAGTCGCTCCTGGCCCTCGGAGCCCACGAGCTGGCACCCCTGGGGTCACCGGTCACGCTCGCGACCGGCGTCCCGTCCGCCGTCGGCCCGGCGCCGGTCACCGACGCCGCGCGGCCCCTGCACGGCGACACGGAGAGGGCGTGACCGCCAGGTTGCCGACCACACCGACGGTGCTCGTGGCGCGCTCCCCGGAGCGGGCCGCGGGCCTGATCGACCGACTGGGCCGAACGGGGGTCACGGCGGTATCCGGGCCCGTGGTCGAACGGGCTCCGGTCGAGGATCCCGCCCACGTCGCCGAGCTTGCCGACGCACGCGCCGCCCTCGCCCGCGGCGAGTACGCCTGGGTGGCGTTGACGAGCGTGAACGCGGTGGACGCGCTCCTGGACGGGCCGGGGCGGAGCGGCCTCGCGGAGGCGAGGACGCTGTGGGCCTGTGTCGGCCCCGCCACGCGGCGCGCGATCGAGCGCCACGGGCTCACCGTCGCTCTCGTCCCGGCGGACCGCATGACGGCGGCCGCCCTGGTACGCGCCTTCCCTGCCTTTCCAGCCGGTGACCGCACCTCCACCGACCGGGACGGCGTGGTGGACGGACCGGGCACCTCGGAGGGTCCGCTCCCAGGGCGCCGCGTGCTGGTGCCGCTCGGGGACCTGGCCGCTCCCACGCTGCCCGAGGGGCTGCGCGCCAAGGGGTGGGAGCCGCATGTCGTCACCGCCTATCGCACCGTCGCGCGGGACCTGGCCCGGGACGTCGTCGAGCACGCGAGCACCACGGGGTACGACGTCGTGGTCGTGGCGTCGGGATCGGCGGCGCGCCAGGTGGCCGCGCAGCTGGGACCGCAGCGCGTCGTCGCGATCGGCGAGCCGTCGGCGCGCGCCGCACGCGAGGCCGGGCACGAGGTCGTGGCCGTGGCCGCGCGGCCGACGGACGACGCGCTCGCGACCGCCGTCGTCCACGCCCTGGATTTGTCAGCATGAGTTCCGCTCTACCCGCCCATCACGAAGGAGTCACCCCGTGAGCACCTCCGGGATCGTGTACCGGCCGCGCCGCCTGCGCGCGACGCCTGCCATGCGCCGTCTGGTCGGCGAGACCCGACTGCATCCGGCCGAGCTCGTCCTGCCCCTCTTCGTGAAGGAGGGGCTGCTCGAGCCACGGCCGATCCCGTCGATGCCGGGCCAGGTGCAGCACACCGAGGAGACGCTCGGCCGGGCGGTGGCGCAGGCGGCCGAGGCGGGCCTGGGCGGCGTGATGCTGTTCGGCATCCCGGAACGGCGGGACGCGACGGGTTCGCAGGGCGACGCGGAGAACGGGATCCTGCAGCGTGCCATCCGGATCGCGCGGCACGCCGTGGCAGGGGCCGACGGCGGTTCCGGTCCGGTGGTGATGGCCGACACCTGCCTCGACGAGTTCACGGACCACGGCCACTGTGGTGTGCTGACCGGCGACGGCCGGGTGGACAACGACGCCACGCTGGACCGGTACGCGCGCATGGCGGTGGCGCAGGCTCGGGCCGGGGCCGACGTCGTGGCGCCCAGCGGGATGATGGACGGCCAGGTCGCCATGATCCGCGAGGCGCTGGACGAGGCCGGGTTCGAGGACACCACGATCCTCGCCTACAGCGCGAAGTACGCGAGCGCGTACTACGGACCGTTCCGGGACGCCGTCGACTCCCAGCTGCAGGGCGACCGCCGCACCTACCAGATGGACCCGGGCAACGCGCGCGAGGGTCTGCGCGAGGCGGACCTGGACCTGGCCGAGGGCGCGGACATGGTCATGGTGAAGCCCGCGGGCTCGTACCTCGACGTGCTACGCGCGGTCGCCGACCGGAGCGACGTGCCCGTGGCGGCGTACCAGGTGTCGGGCGAGTACGCGATGATCGAGGCGGCCGCGGCGAACGGCTGGATCGACCGGCGGGCGGCAGCGCTGGAGTCCGTGACCGCCATCCGGCGCGCGGGCGCCGACGTGGTGCTCACCTACTTCGCCCTGGACATCGCCGGCTGGCTCGGCTGAAACCCTGCGCCGCCCGAGCGCGACCACGCCGTCGTGCTCGGGCGGCGCGGAGCCACCCCCGCAGAATGGTGTGGTCGCGAGAGGCGCACCAGGACGACCTAGGAGAGACAGCTGACGTGAGCGAGATCGAGACGCAGGCAGCGGGCAGGGACCCGAACCATGCCGCGTTCCTGCGAGCACAGGGCGCGATCCCCGGCGGGGTGAGCTCACCGGTACGGGCGTACGGCAGCGTGGGCGGCGACCCGCGGTTCCTGGCCTCCGCCCGGGGCCCGTACGTCACGGACGTGGCGGGGCGGGAGTACGTGGACCTGGTGTGCTCGTGGGGCCCGGCCCTGCTGGGGCACGCACATCCGCAGGTCGTGGCAGCGGTGCAGGAGGCCGCGGCGCGCGGGCTGTCGTTCGGGGCGCCGACCCTGGGCGAGGTCGACCTGGCCGAGGAGATCCGGCGCCGCGTGCCGGCCGCCGAGCACGTGCGTCTCGTCTCCACGGGGACCGAGGCGACGATGACGGCCGTGCGCCTCGCCCGCGGCGTGACCGGCAGGCCGATGATCGTGAAGTTCGCCGGCTGCTACCACGGGCACGTGGACGCGCTGCTGGCGGAGGCCGGGTCGGGTGTCGCGACCCTCGCGATGCCCGGGTCCGCGGGGGTCACGGAAGCCGCCGCCGCGGAGACGCTGGTGCTCCCGTACAACGACCTGGCGGCCGTGGAGGCGGCGTTCGCCCAGCACGGGTCGCGGATCGCGGCCGTCGTCACGGAGGCGAGCCCGGCCAACATGGGCGTGGTCCCGCCGCACGAGGGCTTCAACGAGGGGTTGCGCCGCATCACCAGCCGGCACGGCGCCCTTTTCGTCATGGACGAGGTGCTCACCGGGTTCCGCGTGGGACCGTCGGGCTGGTGGGGCCTGGAGAACGCGGAGAACACTGCCGACGTCACCGGCTCGGCCGGGTACACGCCCGACCTGTTCACCTTCGGCAAGGTGGTCGGTGGCGGGATGCCGGTCGCCGCGCTGGGCGGGCCGGCCTCGATCATGGATCACCTGGCGCCGCTGGGGCCCGTCTACCAGGCGGGCACGCTCTCCGGGAACCCGGTCGCGGTGGCCGCGGGGCTGACGACGCTCCGCCTCGCGGACGACGCCGTGTACGCCCATGTGGACCGCACGGCCCCGGCGCTGGCCGACGCGGCGGGAGAGGCTCTGTCGGCCGCCGGAGTGGAGCACGTGGTGCAACGCGCGGGTTCGCTGTTCAGCGTGTTCTTCGGCCCGCTGGCCGCCGTGTCCGGCGTCCGCGACTACCGGCAGGCCCAGGCGCAGGAGTCGTACCGCTACACCGCGTTCTTCCACGCGATGCTGGAGGCCGGGGTCGCGCTGCCGCCGTCCGTCTTCGAGGCGTGGTTCGTGTCCGCGGCCCACGACGACGACGCCGTGAACCGCATCCTGGAGGCGCTGCCGGCGGCGGCGCGGGCGGCAGCAGCGGCGAAGCCGTAGGCCGGGGCCGCCGACGGGACAGCGGACCGTGGAACGCCGCCGCCGGCCGGAGGAGACACGGCCGACGGCGGCGGGCAGAGGGCGTCAGGACAGATCGACCACGGTGCCACCGATCGTGATCACGAGGCGGCCGTCGGCGTCGAAGCTCCAGTCCAGGCTCCCGCCGTACTGCGAGCACCGGGAGCCGTTCGACCCGTCCCAGAACTGGTTCGAGCCGTCGGCGTCGCCGAGGTACCGGTCGGTCGACCCCGAGTCGCACGAGGTGTTGTTCCGGAACACCGAGGTGCCGCCGTCGAACTGGAAGTTGCGCTGCTCGTTGCCAATGCTCAGGTTGTTCGAGACGGTCATCGTGCCGGGGTTGCTGTTGTACGTGAACCCGTGCTTGCCGTTCTCGAAGGCGACGTTGCGCCGCACCGTGTGATCGACGGCGATGCCGTCGCCACCCAGCTTGAACCCGTTGCGGTCACCGTTGGCGTTCACGGTGCCGTCCGACAGCGAGCCGTTGCCGAGCGAGAGGGAGTCCTCGATGGTCACGGCGCCGATCGGTCCGGTCGCGCTCTTGGTGTACAGGTCGTAGCCGTCGTCGATGTTGTTGTACGACACCGTGTAGCGGAAGACGTTCCCGGGGCCGACCGTGAGCTTGGGCGCGAAGCCGTCCGCGTCCTCACCGTCCGAGTCGGCGTTGTCGTGCGACACCGCGCTCAGGATGAGGTTGTTCGACGGCCACTCGGAGCTGGGCGCCCCGGCGGTGTAGCGCGAGAGCTGCAGCCCGGTGTCGTGGTTGAACCGCGTGACCGTGCGCTCGATGATGTCGTCGTTCCCGCCCAGCAGGATGCCGTTGTCACCGGCGTGCTCGACGACGATCCCCTTGATGTGCCACCAGTCGCCGCCGATCGCGAGCCCGCGGTTGGACGAGTCCTCGCTCTGCGCGGAGAAGTTCAGCACCGGCGTCTCGCCCGGGTAGGCGAACAGTTCGGTGCGGTCACCCGCGAGCCCGTCGTTGCCGGGCTCGATGCGGACCGTCTCGGACAGCGCGTACGTGCCGCCGCGCAGGTAGATCGTCCCGCCGGGCTCGATGCCGGCGATCGCGGCGGTCAGCGTGGTCGGGTCGCTCTCGGTACCCGAGGCGCCGTCGGTACCGCCGGGCGCGACGTACAGGGCGTCGCCGCTGGGGGGCTCCTCGGTGCCCGGGTCGCTCCCGCCGTCGCCGGGGTCGGCCCCGGACGCGTCGGCGTAGGTCTCGAACTCCGCCACGGCGGGCGTCCCGGACGAGCTGGTGATCACGAAGTCGATCTTGCGCAGCGACGCCGCCGGGAAGGTGATGACTCCCGCACCGCTGCCGCTGGTCAGGACGGTGCCGCTGTCGTGGTCCACGACGTCGTAGGAGCCGATGTTGCCCTCGCTGCCCGCGGCCTCGCGGATGTTGACGGCCGCCACGGTCTGGTCGGTGCCCCACTTGACCGAGATGCGGCCGGTGGAGCCGGTCGGGGACCACACCGTGCTCATGTCGCCGTCGATCACGTTGCCGTAGCTCGTGCCGCTCGCCTTGCTCGAGCCGTCCGCGCCGGCCCCGATGCTCAGGTTCTCACCGCTGGGCTCGCCGGGGTCCGTCGGATCGGTGGTCGGTTCGGTGGTGGGGTCGCCCGGGTCGGTCGGGTCCGGGTCCGGCACGGTGGGCGTGCAGCTGCCGTCCGAGACCGCCAGGTCGGTGTGCGAGCCGGCGGTCTGCGCGAGCAGGTTCGGCACGCACTCCGCGGCGTCCATCGTGTACGAGTACGGGATGCTCACCGACGTGGTCGACGTCGGGTTCGGGCCCGCCGGGTGGTCCTCGCTGTTCCAGGTGATGTTGTCCCAGATGTTGCCGCTGACCTCCCAGGAGCCGAGCTCGTCGGTGTAGAAGGTGCCCAGCGGGTTGGCCGAGTCCTCGAAGTAGTTGTTCTCGACCTTCACCTTCGCGCCCAGGCGGGAGTTGATGCCCGACTTGACCAGTCCCACGAAGTGGTTGTCGTACGTGTGGGCGGTACCGGCGCGCAGCAGCGGGGTCCGCGAGTCGATGTTCTCGTACAGGTTGTGGTGGTACGTGATGTAGGTGTTGCTCGTGTCGCTGTCGCTGGAGCCGACGAGGCCGCCCCGCCCCGAGTCGCGCAGCGTGCTGTACGACAACGTCACGTACCGGGTGTTGGCCTTCAGGTCGAAGAGAGCGTCGTAGCCGTCCGACTCACCGCCCGAGGCGCGCAGGTCGACGTGGTCGACCCAGACGTTGTGGACGTCGGACTCCATGCCGATGGCGTCGCCACCGTTGGAGGTCGGGGAGCCCGACTTCTTGACGTTCTGCACCGTCAGGTTCTGGATGATGATGTTGCTGGCCTCGCGCACGTGGATGCCGAGCTCGTCGAAGACGGCGCCGCTGCCCACGCCGATCAGCGTGACGTTGCTGATCTGCTTCAGCTCGATCTTGTCGTCCGCCGTGTTGCAGCTGTCGCCAGACACCTTGCTGGTGTTGCCGTGGTTGATGGTGCCCTCGACCTCGATGATGATCGGCGTGTCACTGCTGGCGCGCGTGCACAGGGCCTCGTGGATCTCGGTCCCCGTGGTGGCCCGCACGGTCGCACCGCCGGCACCCCCTGTCGTCCCGCCGTTCTGGGTCGCGTAGCCGGTAGCGCTCCCCAGGGCCTGGGCCTCGGTCATGAACTGCGTGGCCATCCCGATGGTGGCCGCGAGCGTCACCGTGGCGACCCCGGCGACGATTCGTGCTCCTGGTCGTCTCATCGTCTTCCTCACGTTCGTCGTTGAAGGTGGGGCTCCACGACATCCGTCGGATATCGCTTTCCAGGCAAGATACCGGTTTCTCGCCAGGAAATCCAGGATGCCGGATAGATTGAATAAAACGCTGCAATGTCGCCGTTTTGAGGGGCTGACGGCACCAACTCGCTCACAGCCCTTGCTTCACACCTACCCCCCTGGGGTATAGTATGCCCATGAGTGAGAACGAGGCACAGGGCTGCCACTCCACCACGGCCGCCGCCGCCGGGCCGGAGGGCGAGCACGGCTCCGGACCGCACGACGGTCCGCACGGCTACGCCTCCGACAAGGAGGCGTACCTCAAGCGCATGCGCCGTGTCGAGGGCCAGGTACGGGGCATCGCCAGGATGATCGACAAGGACGCGTACTGCATCGATGTTCTCACCCAGGTCGCGGCCGTGACCAAGGCGCTCCAGGCCGTCAGCCTGGCGCTCGTCGAGGACCACCTCGGACACTGCGTCGTCGACGCCGCCCGTGCCGGGGACGACGACGGGGCCGCCGCCAAGGTCCGCGAGGCGAGCGACGCCATCGGCCGGCTCGTGCGGATGTGACCGCCGCTCAGCGGCGTGACCACCGGCTACCGTGACCACGGGCAACGCAGCGAGACAACGACGAAGGAGTCCGACATGACCACGGTGACGACCCTGAACGTGACCGGCATGACCTGCGCGCACTGCGCGTCCGCCGTGACCAGCGAGCTCATGGCCCTCGCCGACGTGCAGGACGTGTCCATCGAGCTGCACGCCGGGGGAACGTCGAGGGTCGCGGTCGTCTCGAAGCTGCCGCTGACCGAGGCGCCGCTGCGCGACGCCGTGGACGAGGCCGGCTACTCGGTCGAGGGCGTCGAGGTCCTGGAGAACGCGGTGGCCGCCGAGTCGAGCGCGCAGGCACCCGGGCGCCAGGCGACCCACATGCTGCCGATCGTCGAGAAGTAGTCCGGAGGCGGCAGGCCGGCCGGCTGAGGAAGGACCAGTCGTCATCATGGAGACAGCGCACGAGACCGGGCGGAGAACGGCCGGCACGGGCGAGGTCGAGCTCGCCGTGGAGGGCATGGCCTGCGCGTCGTGCGTCGCGCGGGTCGAACGCAAGCTCAACAAGGTCGACGGCGTCGAGGCCACGGTGAACCTGCCGCTGGAGTCGGCGCATGTGCTGCTGTCCGGCGACGTCGACGACGCGACGCTCCTCGAGGCCGTCGAGTCCGCGGGCTACCAGGCCCGTGTGACGCGCTCCCGCCGCTCGGAGCCCAGGCCCGGCACCGCCGAGGCCCCCCGAGCGCCCGGTGAGCACACCGGGCATCGGCACACGGAGTACCGGGGCGCCGACCTGCTGAGACGGCTGCGCGTCGCGGCGATCCTCGCCGTCCCCGTGGTGGTGCTGTCGATGGTGCCCGCGATCCAGTTCCCGGGGAAACTGTGGCTGGTCGCGGCTCTCGCGTTGCCGGTCGCGACCTGGGCCGCGTGGCCGTTCCACTCCGCGGCAGCACGCGCGGCGCGCCACGGCTCGTCGACCATGGACACCCTCGTGTCGCTCGGCGTGATCGCGGCGACGCTCTGGTCGCTCTGGGCACTGGTCGCGGGCGCGCTCTCGTCAGGACCGGGCACGCCGCACGTGTACTTCGAGGTCGCCACGGTGGTGACGACCTTCCTGCTCGCGGGCCGCTACACGGAGTGGCGCAGCAAGCGACGCGCCGGCGACGCGCTGCGAGCGCTGCTCGCGCTCGGCGCGAAGGATGCCGAGCTGGTCGCGCTCGGGCCGGACGGGACGCCCCTCCGGTCCGACGACGGCCGTTGGCGCACGCGGTCCGTCGCCGTGTCCGAGCTCCGGGTCGGCGACGTCTTCACCGTCCTGCCGGGTGCGACCCTCGCCACGGACGGCGTGGTGGTTCATGGCATGTCCGCCGTCGACACCTCGCTGGTGACGGGCGAGCCGGTGCCGGTCGACGTCACGGTGGACGACGCGGTCGTCGGTGGCACCGTCAACACCTCGGGCCACCTGCTGGTGCGGGCCACGCGAGTCGGCGAGGAGACGACGCTCGCCCGAATCGGCCGCCTGGTGAGCCAGGCGCAGACGGGCAAGGCCCCGGTCGCGCGGCTCGCGGACCGGATCTCCGCGGTGTTCGTTCCGGTGGTGCTCGCCCTCTCGGCGCTGACGCTCGTGGGCTGGCTGGTCGCGACGGGCGATCCGGACGCCGCGTTCACCGCCGCCGTGGCGGTGCTGATCATCGCCTGCCCGTGCGCCCTGGGCCTGGCCACCCCGACGGCGATCCTGGTCGGCACGGGTCGCGGCGCCCAGCTCGGCGTCCTGATCCGCGGACCGGAGGTGCTGGAGGAGACACGACGCGCGGACACCATCGTGCTCGACAAGACCGGGACCGTGACCGAGGGGCGCATGACCCTGGAGGAGGTCGTGGTCCCGGACGCCCCCGGCGACAAGGCGTCGCACGAGCTCCTGCGCCACGTGGCGGCAGTCGAGGCACTCAGCGAGCACCCGATCGCGCAGGCGATCGCCCGGGCCGGGGCGGCGCAGAGTCCACCGGAGCTGGGCGATCCGGAACACGCCGAGGCGGCGAACGCGGGAGAACTCGAGGTCAGCGGCTTTGTCGCGCACCCGGGTGGCGGTGTGGAGGGCCTGGTGCGGCGGTCGCACGCGGGCCTCGGCAACGGACCCGGTGCCGGCGGCATGGGCCTGAACACACGCCGGGTCGCCGTCGGGCGTGCCGACTGGCTCGGCGGCCGGGGTGTGACAGTGCCCGCCGGGGTGACGGAGGCCGTCGAGCGGGCGGAGACGTCCGGCGCGACCGCCGTCGTGGCCGCGCTCGACGGCACCGCGCGCGGAGTTCTGGTGCTGCGCGACCCGGCCAAGCCGACGTCGGCGGCGGCCATCGAGGAACTCAGGCAGCTCGGCCTGCGGCCGGTCCTGCTGACCGGGGACAACGAGGGCGCGGCCCGGCACGCGGCTCGCGAGGTCGGGATCGCCGACGACGACGTGATCGCGCGGGTGCTGCCCGACGAGAAGGCCGCCGTCGTGGCCCGGCTGCGGTCCGAGGGCCGCACGGTGGCGATGGTCGGCGACGGCGTGAACGACGCCGCGGCCCTGGCGACCGCCGATCTGGGGCTCGCCATGGGCACCGGGACCGACGTCGCCATGGAGGCGAGCGACGTCACCCTGGTGCGCGGGGATCTCCGCGCGGCAGGGTCGGCGGTACGGCTGTCCCGCCGGACACTGCGGATCATCAGGCAGAACCTGTTCTGGGCCTTCGCGTACAACGTCGCGGCGATCCCGCTGGCGGCGTCGGGCCTGCTGAATCCCATGATCGCGGGCGCCGCGATGGCGGCGAGCTCGGTCCTGGTGGTCTCCAACAGCCTCCGCCTCCGCCACGCAGCCTGACCCACCCCTGTCTCTTATACACATCT
>NZ_JABBYC010000026.1 GCF_016742955.1 Myceligenerans indicum
AGATGTGTATAAGAGACAGCCCCCAGGCCCTTCAGGACCGTCCTCACAGATTATCTCGACGCTACCATCCGGATTGACAACTTCACTGCAACCTTCTGGTGGGTCAGCGCTTGCTGGAGCGGACACCCCGAAAGCGATAAACGCAACCCCAATCAAGACACCAAGGACTTCTCTCAGCATTCTTGCTCCTGATTGCGCTCTTCGGAAATTAGCGTCCACTTGCTGCCTACGCCTTGATGGCGAAGGCCATATGCGAAATGGTATCGAGTGGGCACGGAAGCATCGCGCGGAATTCTGACACCGTCTCCATCGAACGTCTTTACAGGACCAAAATCGATGCAGACATCTAGGACGATTTCCTCCGAGCCTCGCGTATAGGGCTCGTACTTATTGGCCGTCATCGACACCACTTGAGCAGCGCCCTCGGTGTGGATGCCGCTCTCACGGTTTCGCTCATACACGGTAGTTATTGCTTGCCACGAAGACCTAGTTCCCCAGAACGGCCCGAGCTTGTCCTCCCAATCACGATATGAATCGTTGGCAACCTCGGCCACCGTCGCGTAGTACTCGACGAGGCTCGCCTTCGCATCCGCAATATTCTTTGCCTTGATCTGCGCTGCCGTGCTCGGCGAGGGCGATCCGGAAGGCGATGGCTCGATGCCCGATGCAGTCTGCGACTTCCCCGGGGAGGGTTCCGAGGTGTCGGGTTCAGTCGGGCTGGCCCCGAGAGCTCCCTGGACCCATCTGCCCTCGCCAGGGCCGTACGCATAGACGAGGCCGGCCGCAACCACGACGACCACGCCCAACACGACCGCGCCCACGCGCAGCGGCGTACTGAAGCTGTTCGACATCCTGGGCCTCCGCTGGGGATCGGGCGGCTTCTGGCTTTTCCTAGGCCTAGTGTCCGCGTCCAGCGCGTATGCGCCACCGGGCACCGCATACAGGGTCCAGCAGAAGGCCTGTGCCAGGCAATGGGTAAGGCGTGATACTTCACAACATCTCGCCAAGAGCGGACGCATCCGGCGGCAGGTGCGAGCGCAGGCACCCATGCTCGCACCGAATGATTGCCAGCGCCACCATAAGTTGGTTTTCCACAGTCATAGTTGCAGATCGGAACCCAAGATGCGAGTGGGCTAGATTGCTATGACGATTGTTCCATGACGATGACGACCACCCTCCCGGCTGCTGCGGAGCCCGTCGGGTACACGGAGTTCTACGATGCCCTCTGCAATCGCCTGCGCGAAGGTCGCCTGCGCGCTGCGCAGGCTGCAAACATCGAGCTGCTGCTCGTCTACTGGCGTACCGGCAAGGAGCTCGTCGAGCGCGACAGTGTGTACGGCTGGGGAACCAAGGCTGTCGAGCGCATCTCAGAGGACCTTCACCGTGACTTTATGACCAAGGGTTGGACTGTCGCCGATATCGTGCACATGCGGCAGTTCGCAGAGGCGTGGCCGGACGACGACGTGATCGCTCGGGGCCCTGTGGGACTCCTGCCGTGGGAACACGTCATCGTCCTGCTCGATCGACTCGACACGCGGGACGGCCGCGACCGGTACGCGGCCAAGGCGATCAAGCACGGCTGGTCCGCAACCACGCTCGCACACGCGATCGAGCACGAGCCGCGCCGGCGGTTGACGGAGTGCCTCATCGATCGACGGGTGCTCGGCGGACACGGATTCGATTCATCGACAGCATGAGACAACTCCCGATTCGCCACGCACGTCGGCGGCGCGCCGTCGCCGACGGCGTGGCGCCTGAAGGATCCGACGGGTTTCTCGCCGATCTGAGGTCCCATTCCCAGAGGTGTCGACACCGTGCCGCGCGCCGTGTCACCGCCGAGATGCTCCGGCTCTACTGGCAAGCGGGCCGGGAGATTCTCGCGCGCAAGAAGAGGCACGCCTGGAGCCTGCGTGAAACGGAGCACATCGCCGCCATGGTCGCCGCTGAACTCGAGCCGCTGCGATGCTTGAGCCGATCGCTGACCGAACCCGTCAGCCACAACCGCGGGCCGAGGCAGACCACGCGCATCACCGAGGCTGTCGAGGACCTGGAAGCGCTGCGCGCGGCCTTCGACGACGCACGCCGTCAGGGAACACCTGATCAGTTCTACGTGAGCGGCTTTCACTCGTACGACATCTGCGTGCGCGAACTGCTGGCCGCGCTGAACGACGAGGGTGAACACGATCCGCCAGACCATGTCGGGGGATCTGTGGCTCCACCCCTCCGGTCTCGCTGACGGCGCCCGTACCGTACCGGATGCCGTTCACTGCCCGTCATGTTTGAGTCGTATCGCGCGCACTCCCCACGCCCGACCGTGCCCGGCAGCGGCCGCACACAGATCTAGGGAGCGAACATTGCGCAGTTCGATCAGTCCCGCACTCACCGGAGTCCGACGCCTGTCCGCCCTACTCACCGGCATACTCCTCACAACGGCGGGCGCTGGGATCGTCAGCACGGTGACCGCAGCACCCACAGAGGCCGCACCCGCTACCCAACTCCAGTCCGCCACCGTCCACCAGAACCGCACGATCAGCATCGTGGGCTCGGGGTTTACTCCCGGTGGCACGGTCACGTGGGATCTCGTCAGCCCGAACGGCAAGGTCGTCTCGGTCGACGAGGGATCGGTCGACGACGACGGCAAGGTCTACCGCCAGGTCACGCCAACCCTGACGACCCCTCCGGGGGACTACACGCTGGAGCTCACGGACACCGCGAGGGGTGGTGTCGCTGACGCCCCGCTCCAGGTGCTCCCGGCCGCGGACGCGCCGCCACTCTGGGCGTCGTTCAGGACGGCGCCGAGCTCCGACGGCCAAGTGCTTGTCCACGTGTCCGGGCTGCCGTCGGACAAGGTGTCGGAACTGGCCCTCACCCGCGAGGGCATCTCCGGCCTGGCACACATCACCTCGTTCCGCGCCGATCACGACGGCCACTCTCGCGTCGTCGTCGACACGGCCGAGCTCAAGGGAAGCTCCTGGGTCCTCGTCGTGAACACCGGAGACGGTTGGTTCACGGACGGGACCACGGTCTCGCCCCCACCGTCCGGTCCGTTCATCCATTTCGGCGGCGGCAAGGCAGCTGTTCATCAAGGACACATCGCGCGGATCTCGGCTCACAACCTGCCGGAGCACAGCTCGGTCACCTGGCAGGTGCACGGACCCGACGGAACCGATGCAGGAACCTGGAGAGGAACCGCGACGGAAGGAAGCGACTCCCAGTGGCTCGCCGCCCCGGCCTGGATGGAGCCCGGCATGTACACGGTCGAGATCGTCGCCCCGTCGGACTCCACCTCCGACGCGGTCACCTGGTCGGCGTTCGAAGTCCTCCCCGCCGACGACGCACCCGCGAACCACTACAGCGCAGAGGTGAGCGCCAACTCCGTGGCACGAGGCGACGTCGTCAATGTGACGGTCAGAGGCGGAGGGATCCACGCGGGCCTGATCCCGGTCAACACGATCACCAACCGGTCCGTCTCCGAAGATCTGAGTCTGCCGGACGAGATCGGCAGGCGAACCGCAGAGCTTGACACGGCGGGACTCCCGCCTGAGTACGACCTCTTCTACGTCGCCGTCCACGACGGACACACCTGGCACCTCACAGGGACAGAGATCTCCGTGGAGGATCCGGGGCACCCCAGGGCTCGCGCGTGACCACCAGAGCGGACCTGGCCCATCGCCGGATCAATGACTCCTGACCGACGACCCTCGCAATCCCCGAAGTGGCCCGGCCAGGACCATCCTGGTCCGGCCCGGGCCACCCCGGGGATGAACCCCATTCGGCCGCCCCGGCGCCGGGTACTGTTCGTTCACCTCGCCCGACTCAGCGGTTCCGTCCTGCGGCGTCGATCTCACTGATCAGTTCTTCTGTCTCCGGCTCCGGCTCCATGTCGAGCTGCTCCAGATGATCGCGCAGACGGTCGATCAGACGTCCGGCCGCATCCATCCGGCCGCTCGCATACTCCGTACGGATCGAGTTGCGCCAGGAGCGCTCGTCGGCCGGGTCCGCGATCCGCCCCACGCGCGACGCCTCACGAGCGACAGCGAGATCGCCCTCGGCGAGCGCACGCCGCGACACCTCGTGAGCCACGTCGACAACACCCGCGGCCATCTCCTGCATCAACACCTCAGCCCAGACGTACTTGCGCGGCGGCGTGTCCTGGAACGGCACTCCCCGCACCAGCTCGAGCGCGCGGCGCAGGTCGTCCAGCGGAGTCGCCGTCAGATCCGGACCCACCAGCTCGCAGAACAGGTCCCAGTCCGTTGTCACGCCGCGCAGCCGGTAGCCGGCCTTCTCCTGATCCACCTGCGAACCGTCGTCCGTTGACCAGTAACGCGGGAGGTACTCGAACCCGTAGGCATCCGTGCCGAGCCAGCGCCGCGCGCGCGACACAGCGCTTCGCCTCGTCGCGAGATTCGGGTCCCGCGAAGGCCACAGAGCCCGCGAGATGTCCGACCCGCGCGCCCCCGGATTGAACGCAAGGAACGCGACGAGTTCCATGGCCTGGCGCTGATGGCTGGCAGGCAGGTCGATACCTGCACACCCTGCAAGTTCTACGCCGCCGAGTACTCGTACGACGGGCGTGCGTGCGCCCTGTGGCTCCTCCGGAGCCTCCAGGTCGTCATGAACGACAGCGGTGATCGCGCCGCCGTCGGTGCCACCAGGACCATCCTCGTCGAGAGCTGTCACCCACGGGTTGGCGGCGTCGGCCCATCCCTCAGGCTCGTCGCCCGAGGCCGTCCCCGGACCGACCGGTGCCGGCGCAATGCTCTCGGTGTCCCGCGCTGCCGGCTCCCCGGCCAGGTCCACGGACGCGGATCCTGCCGATCCAGGTGCCGGACGCACATCCGTGCCCCCACCGGCCCCCGCGCCGACCTCGACCGCAATCTTCTCCCCCACCGGAGCCTCCACGACATCCCCTGCAACAGCTTCTGTGTCAGCGCCTTCGTCCGTGCGGACGATCTCGTCGAAGTCCGGCAACGCCCCCGGCTCGACCAGCTCCGGTTCCTCCGGAACGAGGTTGCGCGCCCATGCCGGCCCTGCCACCGGCTCCGGGTCGCCGAGCAGTTCGAGTGCCTGTACGTAGGTCTCGCTGTCGAGTTGCTGCGGCCGCACGGCGATGTAGGCAGGCACGAGCACGCCACGTGACTTGTCGCCGGAGGTGAGCTCGCCACTCAGGTCGAGCATCCACTCACCGATCTCCGCGCACGACGTCACCGCGGCGATCCCGACGCCAGGGACCCGCTCGACCAGGCTCTCCAGTCGCGTGCGCTCGGCAGTTCCGAGCGACTCACCGACCAGGAGAATCTCCGGCGTCCATGCGTCCATGGCCAGGCCACGACCGCGCGCATCAGGCAGGTTGACCGCCCCGACCTGCGCGAGCGTGCGGTCGACGTCGGCAGCCCGAGCCTCCAGCTCGCGCACGATCCCGGCGACCGACGGCACGTGACGGATGCGACCCGTGTCGACGACTCCCGGCAGGTCCCGGAGGGCACCGACCACCGTGACCTGCAGGTCGTCGGCCCAGAGCGACGTGGCCAGTTCGACCGCGAGCGCGGCAAGGGTCGCCTGTGCGGCCGCGTCGCTGCCTCGGATGTCCAGGCAGCCGATGTTCTCGAGGTCGACCATGAGGTGGGCATCCTCGTCGTCGTGGCCGAGGGTGACCAGGGAGGGGTAGGGCGACTCCATGAGGTCGGGTGTGGCTTTGTCGCTGGCCACAGCTGGGTTCTCCCGGGCGGGGAGCTGCCAGACGTAGCGGTCGGTCGTACTGACCCAGGGTGTCGGGAGATCGGCGGCGCGGTCGAGGTAGAGCTCGAGGAACTCACCGGACTTGAGCCGCGCGACGCGGACGCCAGGAAGGGCGAGTCCACGTTCGCGATGCCAGCCGGCGAGGGTCCGCAGCGCGATGTCGACCTGCTCGCGTCCGAGCTCGTCCGAGACGGCACGCAGATCCGTCTCGAGCTCGGCGGCCGGCGATCCGGACGGTGGCAGGGCAATCCGCTCGCCGGGCTTGCGACGCCGGCGGGCGCGACCGCGGCGCGCTGCGAGCAGGCTGAGGATGCCAGCGGCGAGCAGCCCGCCGACGCCGGCCGCGGTCCGGACGTCGAACGCCTCGAGGAGTTCGTCGGAGAGATTCGCGTCGACCAGCGCTGCGCTGACGGCGGGGTCGGGCTGCGGCGCCGCGGTAGACCCTGCGGTGGAGGACTCGGACGCCGCGACGCCGACCGGGCCCCCACCGCCGCTCCCCGCCGGTGCGGACTCGGCGATCTCCGGGACAGCTTGCGGGCCGCCTTCGAGCGTCGGTTCGGCGGCCAGGTCATCGGGTGTGACTTCCTGGTACGCCGGAACAGGGGTGTCCGTCCCGGCCGACCCCCCTGAAGAGGTGGGGGCGGTCACGCCGTCGCCCGACGCTGACTCACCGTCCCGATCCGACGTCTCGTCGGTCGCTGCTCCAGGCGGTACGACGGCGGCCGCCGTCTCCTCGTCGGACGGGGTGTTGTCCTCGACGGGCCTCTCCGTGACCGGAGCGGACTCCTCAATCTGCGGGGACTCGGTGTCGGATGCCTCGACCTGGTCGAGCGCAGGCGCCTGCGGCTCGGGCGTGGGCTGAGATTCCGTCGCGTCGCCGTCTGCCGGGCCGCTGGACTGCTTGGCTTCCGTGGGAACGGCATCCTTCTCGCCGCGCTGTGCTCCTCGGGTGACCACCTCGGCCCCGTCGTCGGCGCCGGCGTTCTCGACCCCCTCGGCCGACCGGTCCGCAGGAACCTCGTCGGACGGCCCCGGTTCGTCGGCGCCGGAGGCCTCGGCCGGCTTGTCCGCCCGTTCAGCCGATCGTTCAGCACCCTCCGGTGCTGGCACCTGCGGTGTGGCCTCGGCGGCGTCCTCAGGTGTGCTGGGCGTGTCGTCCCCCGACGACGCGGCGTCGGTGGCGACGTCGGGCTCTTGCGCGCCCGCGGAGTCACCGGACGTGTCGGCCGCAGATCCGGAAGCACTGTCGTCGGCCCCGGCTTCCGGCGCCGACTCGCGGTCCGGCGTGCCTTCGTCCGTCCCATCCGCGGCCGGAACGGTGACGTGCCAGCCTGGGTAGATCGTGTCCGGATCGGTGAGCTTCCGACCGTCGGGCTGTGGCGTGGAGCGTGACGCCTCATACAGTTCCGGATACTTCGACCCGTCGCCGAGCTGTTCCGCAGCGATGTCCCACAGCGTGTCCCCGCGCTCCACCGTGACGTCGCGCGTCTCGGCGGGCGTGACGTCCGAGACGGATTCGACGTCCACGACCTGATCGACGGACGGTCCCGAGGCGTCGTCGGGCAGCGTCAGGACCCATCCAGGCCGCACCCAGTGCGATCCGTCGAGCGCGCGGCCGTCGTCCTGCGGCACGCCGTAGTTGAGGTGAGCGATCTCCTTGAACCGCGTGCCGTCGCCCAGCATCTCCTGTGCGATCCGCCAGAGCGAGTCTCCCGGCTGCACCGTGTAGGTCTTCGTGTTCGCGTCCGACGACGCCCGCGCGCTCTCCGCCTTCGTCTCGGCCCTCGTCTTCGTGATCCGGGCCTTCGACGTGTGCGGTCCGTCATCCGCCTGCGTTTCCGGGTGCCCGGCCGGTGCCGAGACAGCCCCTTCCGTGGCCGGACCGTCGCCGCGCTGCCCGGTGTCCGGCGAGGCGTCGCCACCCGGGACGGACTCCAGCACGCTGCTGGCGACCGGGTCGGTGGCCTGCCCGTCCACGGGGTCCACCACCTGCGAACTCGCCACGGCCTGGCCGGAGACCGGCGTGACGAGCACCATTGCCACCACGGCACCGATCAGCAGGGCGGCAAGCCGCTGCTGCAGCCCGAGCCCGTGCAGTCGGGGTGCTCGCACGCCACGTACGACCGCGAACAGCTCCACCAGCACGGCAACGGCGAACGTTGCCCACGCGACCCAGCCCACGACGGTCACGAGGCTGAGCAGCACCTCCCCCGTCACGTCCGGGGCGGACATGACTGACACGAGCCTGGCCCATGACAGGTCACCGTTCAGCACGGGGACACCGGTGAGCCACAGTCCGATCGGTATACCGACCACGAGGGCGGCCAGCACCAGCACGGAGACCAAGCCGCGGACCACACGACCTGCGAGGCCGCCGGGCGAGGGTCCGTGCGACGGCGTTCCGAAGGGCACCTGCGACGGTGCGGCCCCTGCGTTGCGTTCGGTCGTGGTGCTCATCAGGATCCCTCCTGGGTGATACCGCGCACGGCTCTGGCTTCGGCGGACCCCTCCGCGGACAGCGAGGGAATCCCGATCAGGGAAAGGAACTTCGTCTCATAGGTCACGGTGGCGCGGACGCGGATGGACGCGTCCTGCACGTATACGACCTGGCCTCTGACGCCTGCCGCCGCAAGGTGAGCTTCGGCGGTCGCAGCGGCTGCTGCCGGATCGAGCGTGGGTGGCCGGCCGTACTGCGCCTCGGAGATGTCCTGCTCCTGGGCTCCGGCGCGGGCGGCCTGCTCCGCCGCGTACTGCGCCTCGTCGGCTGCCTGGAGCCGGCCCCCTCCGTCCACCACCAGGCCGATGGCGATGATCAACGCAGGAACGAGCCCCGCGACGAGGATGTTGATCTCTCCTCGCTGCGACGCCGTACGAGCCGCCGCATCCCGGTCCTCTGTTCCGAAGGCACGGTTCCTCACGTCAGCCCCTTCCCCGGTAGGCATCCAGCACGGACGTCGCCGTCGCGTGCATCTTCCGGGTGCCCGGGGCGCCCGGAAGTCCGAGATCCGCGAGCGGGACCACGCACGACACCTCGACGCGAACCTCGCCCACCGTGCCGAGGGGCAGGGTGAAGGCGTCCAGCACGGGAGTGACCTTCGTCGACGAGCAAGAGATGCCCGAGTTGTTCAGCGTGCTGCGCGCCGTCTGGGATGCCGAGATCTCTGCGGCGGCGGCGGTGCGACTGATCGATGCCGACCGGGCCGCCTCGTTCGCCGCCGACTGCACCGCGCCCTGCGCCAGCACCATCCGGCCGGCCATGAGCAGCAGCATCGCGATGAGCAGCACCATCGGGAAGACGACAGCTGTGTTGATCGCGACGTTGCCACGCTCACCGACCGGGTCACCCGACGATCCGCCCCCGATGCGACGACGCGCTACGGCGGCGCGGAACGGCACGACGCTCCGGTGACGTGGGAAGTCTCTGCTCCGTGTCATGGGCCCACCGCCGGTGTGAAGCGCTCCACCGGACCGGTCGCGGTCTGCTCGATGCGCAGTCCCCGGAACCCGGGCACGAGCGACGGCGCCAGACCCACCACCGTCGCCGTCGCGACCTCGTCCCCGCGTTCCACGAGGATGTCCACCGAGGCGAACACATCCCGTCCTCGGTCGAGCCGAGCCGCGGCCTCGGCATACCCGTCGGCGACGGTGCCGTTCTCGAGCCGGGCCGCCTGAACCGCCCCGTTCGCCACCGAGCGGGCGACGTTCTGGGCGTGGTAGTAGATCACGCCCTGCACCATGCCGAAGATCAGCAGGAGCACCACGGGGTAGGTGATGACTGTCTGGATGGAGGCAGCCCCGCGCTCCCGCCAGGAACTCGGCTGGGCCGAAATCCGAAGCGGCAGTTCAGGGCGTCTGCGCTCCCTCACTCATCCTCCGCGTACTAGGTCGGCCATGTAGCTGTCGACGAGTCCCTTGATCGCGAGGCCGAGCCCTACCGCGATGCCGAGGCCCACCACGGACAGCACGACGACCTCGATCGACTCGAGGCCGGCGTCCTCAGGCAGGCCCTGCCGACGCGCGGCGAGGCGCGCGCGCAGCTCGGCGGTCCGCTCGGCGAACCGCGCGGAGGTCCGGCCCATCAGGCCGCTGACCCCGGTCAGGCGAAGGTGCGCTTGCACGACGCCGGACGCCGCGGCGTCGATCCTTCGGCCTGGCCGGTGCTCTTCAATGGACATAACAGCTCCTGGGGTGCTCTCGAAATCAACAAATGGGCAAGATCCGGTTCGTGTGACACGTGCGACACGAGTCTTCGCGGAAATCGCGCGGCTGTGAAGACCTGGGCATGATCTGTTGCCCGCAGTTCACCGAAGGCGTCGGCGTTCGCCGAAGCAGATCGTCACGGAAGCTGCTGGAACATGGTCACGCCGATCGGGAAGATCAGCATGATGAAGTAGACGAACACCGTCAGCGTCCCGGGCACCGTCATGCGGACCGTCGCGTCGTGCGCGAGCTGCTGCTCCACGTCGAGCTGCGCATCACGCATGGCGGCCGCCTTCGACTGCAGCTGATCGTGGATGGCCGAGCCTTGCGTACCCGCCAGTTCGACGATCGACGCGACCTCACCCAGCGCGTCGACCTCCACCTCCCTGCCCAGGTCCCGCAGTGCCGTCCAGGGCGGCTCGCCCTCCCAGCGCCCTCGTTCCAGCGCCTCCGCGATCCGCCGGAACGGCCACGATTCCGCCACCTGCGCGGCGGCGAACGTCGCCTGGGTCGCCCCGGCACCGGAGATGCGCTCGATCGCCAGGAGTTCCAGGTAGGTCGATACGGCACGGGTGAACTCCTGCCTCGCCCTGCGTGCCTTGCTCCGCGCCTCCAGATCCGGGAGGAACCAGGCACCGAGGGCAAGTACGAGGGCCGCACCGAACGGCAGGCCCACCGGAAGGCCGAGCTTGAGCAGTCCTGCCATGAGCCCGATGAACGGCACGCCCACCAGGACGACCACGGCTCCCAACGCCTTGGCCCCGTAGTGCTCGGTCGCGGTCTTGCCGATGAGGTCGAGATCGGCCGCACTCGGACCTGCCCGCATGAGCATCGGCAGCGGTAGCCGTCGTTGTGCCCAGGCCCCGAACCTCTGCGTCATCTGCTCGGTGCGGCTGAGCCCGGAGCCGTCGTCGTCGGACACCTCGATCGCGGCGAGCTTGTCCTCGCCGCTCAGCCGATCGAGCGCCGACTGCAGTCCCGGCTGTGTCGGCACGAGGGTCCGTACCACCAGCCACAGCCCGAGGCCGGCCACGGCCCCCGCGACGGCGGACGGCCAGATGCTGCCGAGAATCATCCCAGGCCTCCCTCGTGCGGGAGGAACCGCGGGATCGGCTGCCCCATCGAGATCCGCCGCATCCACAGCAGGCAGCCGCAGTACGCCGCGAACAAGGTGATAGCCACGATCTGCCCTACCGGGGAGTCGTACCCGTCGAGGTAGCCCGTCATGGCCGTCCCGCCCAGCACCACCAGGGTCACGACCGTCACCCAGCGAACCGTCGCGCGGCCCGTCGCCCGTTCGGTCTCGATCTCACGCCGGGCGCGTGCCTGGGCAGAGAGCGACTCCGCGAGCTGCTTGAGCGCCGGGGCGACCGCACCGGTGCGGTTGTCCGACTCGAGGATCAGTGCCGAAGCGATCATGTCCGACGAGTAGTCGTCCATCTCGTCGGCCCAGCGGTACAACGCCGGTTTGATCGGCTGCCTCGCCTCCAGGCGCGCGACCAGCCGGGCGAGTGACGGCCGCACGGAGGGCGCGGCCGAGGGGAGCGTCGCCGCGATGCCCTGCTCCAGTCCTACGGCTCCACCGCTGAGCACACCGATCAGTGAACGTACCCAGGCCGTGAGGTCGATGAGCTTCTCGACCTCGCTCGACTGCGTGGTGGTACGGAACAGCGCCGGGAGTCCGACCACCATGACCGGCACGATCACGGTGAGCGACCACCAGCCGGTCAGGATTCCGACCACGAGTCCCGCAGCCGCGCTGACCAGCACGGTCCTGCGCTTGGAGTGGAGCGGACCGCCCTCGTCGAGCCCGATCAGCCGCAGCAGCCCCTCGAAGGGCTTGCGGCTGGACGACGGCGGCCGCGGGGTCGCCTCGCGCTTCAGCAGACCGACGATGACGAGCCAGATCCCGATCCCCACGCCGAGACCGGCGGCGACGGCGAGAAAGGTGGTCATCGGGTGACCTCCCAGAGGCCGTCGTGGAAGTTGAGCAGGTTGGGGTCGAACCCGACCGCCGTCAGATCGTCGAGGAACGACGGCGTATGTGCGGGCACCGCGCGACCGTCCGGGCCGGGACGGAACACGTCGGTGATCGCGACCGGGTTGCCGGCTTCACCGCGGGTCACCTCGATGACCTCCGAGACGTAGCGTGTGCGCAGCCCGGTCTCCGGATCGATGTTCACCCGGAGGAACACGATGAGGTCGATCGACTGCGCGACCTGCCGATACGCGTACGTCTCACTGAGGGTGCTGTCTTGTACGGCCATGCCGACCAGACGCTCGACGACGTCGCGAGCGCCGTCCGCGTGCACGGTGGACAAGGAGCCGTTACCCATCTGCATCGCCTGGAACATCGAGACGATCTCCGGCCCGCGGACCTCGCCGACGATGACCCGGGAGATGTTGTGGCGGAGCGACTCGTACACATTGATGTTGGTGTCGATCTCCCCGACCCGGCGGCCGGCCGTGTTCATCTCGCCCGAGCCCTCACGGGTGCGCAGGGCCACCACGCGGCGATGCTTCTCGGGCTCGAGGTGCAGGTAGAGCTCGTAGTCGGTCTCGATGGTGGCGACGGACTCCCAGGGCGAGAGGCTCGCACAGAGCGCGCGGAGCAGAGTCGTCTTGCCCGAACCCTGTCCCTGCCCCGAGACGACGACCGACTTGCGCGCGCGCACCGCGGCGCCGAGGAACTCCTCCAGGACGGTGTCCACGGTTCCCGTCCCGCGGAGCACCCCGAGATCCACCGACTGCAGGCGCTGAAGACGAATGGTGACGCGCGGCGAGGGCACCACCCAGCCCACCGCCGCCAGGCGCACACGGCCGGGCAGGTCCAGGTTGAGAAAGGGGTTGGCGCGGGTGAACGAGCGCTCGTTCGCGGGATCGCGGGCCGCGAGGAACTGCAGGAAGTCGATCAGCTCGGCGTCGGAGTCGGCGATGGGGTCGGTGTAGATGCGACGACCGTCGCCCATGAGCATCAGCACCGGCTGCGTACCGGTGATCTCGATGTTCTCCGCCTCGGGGGTGTCGATGAGGGGCTGCAGCCGCCCGAGCCGGAACAGCGCGTCGAACAAGGCTCGTGTGATCTCGACCTGGTACTCGGCGGTCCAGGGCCGCTGACCTCCCGACAGCATCCCGTCGTTGTGGTCGCGGACCACCTGCTGGATGAGTTCTTGGCCGAGTGCCTCGCGCTCCTCCTCGTCGAGCTCACGTGCGGCCAGGGCGTTGGTGAGGCGAGAGGACACCTCACCGCGGAGGCTGTTCACCTGGCGCCAGAACTCGGCGTCCCGCATCCCTCCGGGATTCGATGCCTCGAGCGTCCGTACCTGACGTCCGCCCGCAACCCACGCGTCGATCCCACCACCGCCGGCCGGGACCTGGGAGTCCCCGCCCGGTCCGCCGTCGGGACGGGCGAGTGGGGTCGTAGCGGGAGAGGCTCCCGCCGGACCACCATCGTGGCCGGCCGAACCCTGCGCGGCCGGCTCCGCAGTCGGAGCGTGCGCAGTCGGAGTCTCTGCCGCGGCAGGCTGCTCGGTCACCGGCTGCCATACGGGCCGGATGGTGGTCGGAACAGCGCCCGTCCACGGGCCGGCGGAGGCGCGGCGGTCCCCTGACTGCACATCGGCCGGGCGAGCCGACGGAGGTGCCGGGCGACGGCCCGCGGCTACGGCCCCGACCGCGCCGCTCAGACCTCCGGCCGAGGGCGGCGGCTGCGTGGTCCGGGTGTCCGGGTCCTTGGGGTCCGCCGACCCGGCCGTCGCGGGACGCCCCTTCTCCGGTCGGCGTGCCCGTGACCGGCCGTCGCCGCCGAAGATCGGAAGCCCGTCCAGATCCTCACGCTTCCGGCTCATCGCCCGATACCTCCGGTCGAGCCGTTCCCCGTCGACGTGCCTCGGGCCGGGCTGCTCGTGGAGAACCGCTCCCGCCGGGCTGCCGTTCGCTCCTGGATCGCCGAGATCACCGGGCCCGCGCTACGCACCAGAGGAGACGACCCCCACTTGCGCCCCGTCGGCGATCCGACGGACAGCACCTCGGCGTTCACCGGGTCCCAAGCGAGCGAGCCGAGCGACCCGAGTCCCAGCGTCCTCGCGATCTCCTTCGTGTCGTACGGCCGGCCGGGGCCGATCGTCAGGGTGGCCAGGTTGGTCAGGTCACGCGCGGCAGCTTCGATGACGGACGTGCGCGACCGGACCAGCTCGCGGCTGACGGCGATGTCGGGCAGACGCGATCCCGTCGTGACGATCACCTGGTCGGCAAGACGGAGAAGCGGCTCGCGATCGTCCCGGCCGGCCGGCCCCAGCCTCCCGAGGTCGACGATGACGTCCATGCCTCCGCGCTCCAGCGCGACGAGCTGGTTCGCGAGCGCGGTCCAGAGATTCGCCACCGATGGTGCGAGGTGCGGGGACACGATGCCGGGCAGCAGCTTCTTGTCCTGACTGTTCTGGACGAGCGTGAGGGTCTGGTCCCACAGTGCGGTCTCGAGCTCACCGTGGCTGTGCGCGATGGCGAGCTGGCTCAACCCGCGGTCGTGCACGAGCTGGCCGCGGAAGTATCCCGCCAGGATCGAGGCACCGGCGAGATCCGCCTCCACGAGCAGGACCGGCCGGGGCCAGGAGATGGCGAGCACCAGCGCCGTCGTGGTCGTTCCCGGCGAGCCCTTCGCGTTCGCGAGTGCGACGAGGGCCACTGGATCACCCGTTCCCGTCGGACGCGACCGTGTCGAGCACGAGAGCCACCCGCCCGGTCGCGGCGCGCGCCGCGAGCGCTCCGGCCTGGTCCCGGGCGACCTCGACGTTGACGATCTGCTGGTCGCCGATCTCGGCCGGATGCGCCTCGACGACGACGGCGGCAATCGCAAGGGGTTCCTCGACCGGTGCGTCACCGCCGCTGACCGGCGTCTCGATGATGCGTACCGAGTCACCCGCGTGCAGCGGCGGATATGCAGGCATCTGGTTCGGGTTGAGTGCGACACCGACGATGGACCGCCCGGCGGCAGGCTTCAGCTCCGTCGTGTAGCTCTCGGGAGTGAGCAGCGAGCCCGCGGGCAGGTCGACACTGGCGTACTGCCCCGTGACGGCCGCGAACTGTGTCGCGTCCACCGGCTCCAGCAGCGTGGGACTGGTCGGCAGGTCGACGGTGACGAGGACGCTCTCCGTGATCTTCTGCCCGCGCTGGATCTCGGACGTGACGGCCAGGACCTTGTGCGTCTTTCCCAGTGTGGTGGTCAGGGAGACCGACGCGAGAATGCCGAGGGCGACCAGAGCCAGACCGAGGGCAACGACAGCTGGCCGGCGACGGGCGCGCGTCGGTTTCTGGGGCGCGGGAATCCTGGGACTCGCGGCGCGCGCGTCCCTTCCGCTGGGGGGCGGGGTCCCACCCCCGCCCACACCGGTGCGTCGCGCGCCGACGCTCGTCTCACTGCTCACTTGCCGTCCCCTCCCGGTCATGTACTCCCGCAGGCAATCCTGATGCACGCGGGCGAACCCGGCAGGTTGAACGGTAGCCGGATGACTCCGGGCAAGGGAAGGTCAACGAAAGTTCACATGCTGTGGAGATGCCCTGGACGTCGAGTAAACGTCAACAGTGGCGCTGACCTGGGGAAACGCTCGAAATGGGAAGTTCACCCGCGCGGATCAAGCTCGGCCTCATGCGGGCTCTTCCTGCTGGTGAGTGTCTTACCTGTCGACACTCGATCAAGACACGACATGGGGGGCCGCCGACTGGAGGCGGACGACCCCCCATGCCAAGGGACGGGGCTGGTGTGGAACCCCCCGAGAGTCACGCACCCCCCAGTGGTTCTCCCGATGCCGTTCCACGGCCCTCGTCCTTCCGCCCGTTCGGTGATCCCCCAGACAGACCTCCGGTGCGGACGGCTTCCGCCAGTCGGCGAACCGCTCGGCTCGCGCGCTGGCGAAGTGTTGCGTGCGAGATGCCGAGCTCGTCGGCAACTCGCTTCTGGTATGTACCTCTCCCGGCGCCAAGCTCGGCGTACTCGGGCAACTCTGGGTCTGGAGCGTAAACGCGAGCGAGAAGTGACGCTTCTTCTGTTGTGATAACACGAACGTCAATGCCCCAGGCGATCACGTCGAGCACCTCGCCCGTGGCCCCTAGCGACGCGCTGGCCAGCGAATATACCGCTGCTGGCCCCTGTTCCTCGGGTTCGGCGCGCTCGAGATGCGGCAGTACGGCCACATCGGTGGGAATCTCCTCGACCTGTGGCGCCCGGCTCGCACGTGTACCGCGCGCGAACGGCGCCTGGTCACCCACCACCCGGGTGAGCGTGTGACCCTGCAGCCGCATCGCGACCTTGTCCTCGCGCGCGAGGTCGTAGTGGCAGATCGCGTCCCACATGGCCGCGGCGGCCTCCTGTTCGAGGTCCTGGAGGTCGCGGTAGTGCCGACGCGAACGACGCACGATGGAACGCACCGCCGGCAGCATGCACTGCAGCACGGCGCGGCCGGCGGCGAAGCTCCCACGGGCATGTTCGACGAGGAGCGCGTGCAGCACGACGTCGGCCTCGTTCGCGGTGAATCGGACGGGACGGCCGTCGGCCAGGCCCGAGAGCTGCGGGAAACGGCGACTGAAGCGATCGATCTCGTCGGCGAAGGACCGGGTCGCCACGAGGTCGGCCCAGTCATGATCGAGCTCGGTCATGAGCGTCCCGGAGGCAGCTGAGGACATGCCTGGCATGGACGTGACTCCTCGGTCGTCTGGGCGGCGAGATGCCGGAGCGCTGGTCAGCGCCTACGGGCCAGTGCACCCGAAGACTGTTGCCCGCTACTGTTGCCCGCAGATTTACCCTTGATGTGACCTAGCTCACATTTCTCTCTTGATCGGCAATCTCCAGGTCACACGAACCCCTCGTGACCCATTTGTTCGAGGTGACGAAGCGACAGCAGCAGGAAGACAAGCAGCCGCACCGGTGACTGGGAGAAGCGAGATGAGCAAAGAACCCGCCCCCGAGCTCCACCACGACGACGTGACCCTGGGGCTCCTGCGCGACACTGCCGAGGTGCATGCCGTCCGCGGCGAGGTCAGGCCAGTCATCGACGCACTGGTGGCCGCACTCAAGCAGGACCCCCTCGGGAACGACGACACCGCACACAAGATTGCCGACGCCCTGGAGAGCCCCCGCACCCGCAGTGCGCGGGCTGCCCGCGCCCGGCTGTCCCGAGACCTCTCGAACGACCTGCCCGACGAGGTGCGCACGCGATGAGTTCCCTCCTGACCGGGCGCCGCGGCAAGAAGCGCGCGGCGTCCCCGTCGACCATCCCGGCGCACCCCCAGCGCGCCGCGGAAGGGGCCGGCGGACCGGTGTCGGCCAACCCCTGGAGAACCGACGGAACGGCACCCGCCGGCCCCGACCCGGCGTTCCCGGCCGACGACGCGCCGCCGCCGCAGGTGGTGGAGTGGTCGCAAGGCTCGGCACTCGCCTCGAAGGCGTGGACGGCACTGCTCGTGCTGGCCCTGGTTTCCGGACCTGTCGCACTCGTATGGACCGCGCTCCGCCCGGAAGGCGGCCCCGTCGCGGCCGGCACGGTCTCGGCTGACCAGGGCGCGGCGGCGGCCGCTGCCGAGAGGGCGGTCGAACTCACGGAGACCTGGCTGCGAGCGGACCGTGACGACCAGGCACTCGTGGCCTCGCTCACCGAGGCGTCGATCAGCACCCTGCCGGCCACCGGTCTGACGATCCGGGACAGCTCGGTCGCGTCGGTCACCGCGGGCGACCCGAGCCCGACAGGCACGACGTGGATGGTGACCGTCGGCGTGGACGTCGCGGAGCCGGCCCCGGGGACGACCGTTCCCGTGCGCGGCGAATCGGGCGACGATTCGGAGGCCTCCGAGCCCGTGCTCGTGTGGGTTCGCCGATATTTCCAGGTACCGGTGCTGATACAGCGGCCCGCGGACGAGGACGAGCCGTTCGCGGTCGCAGCGCTGGCACTTCCGGCTCCCGTGCCGGGACCGTCGGGTGCGGATTCTCCCGGCCTCGACTACCCCCGCACGATCCCGATCACGTCGGACGCGGGCGAGTCCGTCGCGGCGTTCCTGGGAGCGCTCGTGGCGGGCGACGGCGAGATCACCCGCTATCTACGCCCTGGCACGGCGATCCAGCCCGTGACACCCGCGCCATATACGGCCGTGTCCGTGACCTCGATCGGCGGCTCCCACGAGATCTCCGACCACCCGTCCGACGGCGACGGTACGCATGCCCTCGTCACCGCGGAGCTGACCCGCCCCGACGGGGAGAAGACCACCGCCCAGTACGTCCTGACGCTCGTGGCGCGGGACGGCCGCTGGGAGGTATCTGGCCTGGACCAGACCGTCCGCACCGAGATCCCGGTCGCCGGCTCCGGCGATTCCGGCACCGAGTAACAGGAGAGGGAACCATGTTCACCGAGATCGTGACCGCCGCCCCCGAATTGACCGCGACAGCCCAGACAGTCCGCGCCGAGGGCTTCCTCGACCTGATCACCGTGAAGTCCGAAGAGGTCAAGGCCGCGATCGAGTCCGTGACCTTTGTGATCGTCATCCTCATGGTCGTCATCACGGCGGTGAAGACCAAGATGTCGATCGCCGCGATCCTGATGTCGGCGATCGTCGGCGGCGTCGTCCTCTGGCTGGTCAACGGAGGCATCAACGTCACCAAGGAACTGACGGACGACGAGTTCAGCATGCCGGCCGTCGTCAGTACCACAACGGTCTGAGGCCGATCACGCACTAGGGGGTCGTGGTGGACGAACGGGAGCTGGAGACCGCGAAGTTCTATACGCGCGCCCGGCGCATCCCCATGCTGGTGGGGAAGATGCCGAGCGGGGGTCGGATCTGGGGCGGTCCGTACACGATCACGCAGATCGGCGCGGGGGCCCTGGTGGGGTTCGTGCTGTGGAAGACAGCACCCTTGTGGGCCCAGCTCGGCGGGTTCATGAACGTGGTCCTGGCCGCGGGGATCGTGATCGGGACGGTGTGGCTCACCGGCAAGATCCCCAGTACCGGACGCAATCCGGCGACCTGGCTGATGGATGCCCTGAACCTCACGACGAGCCCAGGGAGGCTTTCCGGCGGCCGGCTGGTGATCGCGCGACCCCGCAGGCTCAATCATCGGGTCATGGTGCTGCTGCCCGACGGCGATCGCGCCGCGCGGCTCGCGCGGACGCGCGGCTGGACCGGCCCCGACCTGGTACCGGTGGACGACGTCGACCAGCGCGAGGTCGCCACCGGCACCGGCGAGATGCCGCTGCCCCCACTCACCCCGACCGACCTCATCCGCGACGACGATCGGGAGACCGCGTCGCTGACCGGCGTCGGCGAACTCCTCGCCGGCAAGCTTCGCAGGAAGGACGGCTGATGCTCAGCCACATCTCCGCCCTGACAGACGGCCTCATGTGGACCCGCTCCGGGATCGTATGGGCCGTCTGGCGGGTGTCGCCCATCCCGTATGCCTACCAGCCCGACGACAAGAAGCACGCCGCACGGCGGCACCACACCGCCCTGTACCGCGCACTGCGCGGTGAATCCCTGCACCTGGGGCTGGTCGCGGCAACGGACCCGGTCTCCGTCGTGGAGGCGATGGTCGAGGGTGTGGACGTGGCGGAGCACGAGGCATGGGCCGCGGAGTGCAACGCGACCCTCGACTTCCTGGAGCACATCGAGATCGGACGGCGCGTCCACTGGATCGCGGCACCGCTGCCGAACCCGGGCGCCAAGGCCGTACTCGAACCGCTGCAGGCGAGCTGGGCGGCGCTGAAGGATCAGCTGATGCTCCCGCGCGCGGTTCCCTCCAAGCACGCAATCGGCGAACGCGCTGCTCAGGCGGAGATGTTGCGCAAGGAGATGCCATCCGCGTTCGACCCCCGGCCAGCGTCGGTGGCGGAGATGGCCTGGTTGTTCGGCCACGCGATGCAGCGTGGCCTGGGCCTGGACATGGATGTCCCGGTCCACGGGTCGCTGGACGCCGAACTGCACCTGACCGGGGCTGCCGTGTTGCCGGCAGCACTCATCGACCCCGCGGGGCAGACGGACGCCACCAGGCGCCTCACCCCGATGCAGATCCTCAAGCGCCCGTACGTCAAGGTGATCGACCCGGAGTATCCGGACCGTGCGTCGTACCAGTCGACGCTCGTCGTGAGCGATACGCCGTCCGGCGGGATCGTCTATCCCGGCTGCGAGTGGATCGGGCGCGTGGACGAGTCGAGCGTCCCGTGCGACTGGGCGATCCGGATGACCGTCCGTTCACGCGAAGAGGTGACCGGCCGCAACCGGCGTGCCGTCCGCACCCTGAACGACCAGTTCGACCAACGATCCGAGGAGGAGCGTGCGGGGTCGTCCCTGGACGGCACGGCCCGTGCGCTGGGCGAGTACCAGGCCGTCATGGACGCCGACGAGCTCGAGGTGGAGGTCGACGCCACCACGATGTTCACGGTGTCCGGCCCGAGCGCGGAGCAGGTGCTCGACGACGCCCGCGACCTCACCAAGTACTTCGCGTCCATGCAGTTCAAACTGCGCAACGACCCGACCGTCCAACCTGCCCTGTTCGACGCGACCCTGCCCGGCATCCCGACGCCGCGGGCCGTGCGCGAGTATTCGCAGATCACCACGGCGCGCTCGTTCGCGGCGGCGGTCCCGTTCGCGACGACGGACCTGGGCGACACCTCGGGATCGCTGTTCGCCCTGGAGATCAGCAACGGAGCCTCGCGTCCGAACCCGGTCTTCGTCAACCTGGGTGGGGCGTCCGACAAGCTCGATGTCGCGCTCGCGATGGGCTTCGTCGGCGAGCTCGGGAGTGGCAAGTCCGTCGCCCTGAAGTCCGTCGCCCTGGACAACATCGATCGCGGAGCCACGCTGATCGCGGTTGATCACACCGACATGGGTGAGTGGGGCACCGCGGTCTCGGAGGTGGCCGGCTCCCAGGTGGTCGAGATCGCCGAGGACGCCACTCTGTCGATGGACCCCTTGCGCTGCCTACCGCCGGCCACGGCGCCTCGTGTCACCCGCTCGTTCCTCACGGTGCTGCTCAGCGTCCAGACCAAGTCCGAGCAGAACGTTCTGCTGTCCAAGGTGCTTCAGCCGAGCTACATGGGACGGTACGGGATCACCTCGCTCGGCTCCCTGGCGCGGCACCTGGAGTCCGAGTGCGAACTCGCCGGTGCCCACACCCTGGCGGACGAGATGCGGATCTTCTCCGAACTCGACTTCGGCCGGGCCGTCTTCGACGACACCCTGCCCGCGATCGATCTCGACGCCCCAGCGATCGTGATGCACACGAATCGGCTGCAACTCCCGTCCAGGTCGGACATGGAGCACAGCCACCTGTTCGCCGAGCTGAAGGCGGAAAAAGTGTTCGGTCGCGCAGTGTTCGCGCTGATCGCCGCCCTCGCCCGGCACCGATGCTTCAAGGACCGCACGCGCCTCGACATCTTCGCCGCGGACGAGGCGCACAAGACGATGTCGTCGCCGGAGGCGGCCGAGGAGATCGGCATGTTCATCCGCGACGGCCGCAAGCACAAGGCCGCGCTGCTTCTCGGCAGCCATGACGCCGAGGAGGACTTCGGCAACGAAGTGGTGCGCGGGCTCATCCCGTTCCGGGTGCTGCTGCGGCACCGCGACGAGAACCTCGCCCGCCGCGGCCTGCGCTGGCTGCACGGCCAGCAGTCGGACGCGCAGGTCGACCCTCAACTCATCAAGCTGATCACCGAAGGCACAGCCCCCGTCATGGATGGCGCGGTGGGCGTGCCCGAGGAGCGCCGGGGTGAGTGTCTCGTGCGGGACTTCCAGTCACGGTACGGACGTGCCAAGGTCTTGGCGCCGCTCGTCGTGTCGCGCGCCGAGACCGTGAAGACGACGCCCACCAGCTCCACGGGAACGGTGATCCGCTCATGATCGCAACCCTCGTCAACGCGGCCGTCCACAGATCCGGCATCCTCGAGACGGCCGTCGTCGGCTCCGTGCTGCGTGCGGCGGAGGAATCCGACGGGGCAGGTACTGCGAGCCTCCACCTCGAGGACACGAGCGGCGTCTCCACCGACCGCTTCGTTCTGCAGTGGGACACCGGATCGGCTTGGAACCCGATGAACGTGGACTCCGAGATCTTCTCCACGCTCGCCGGCATGTTCTGGTCGTGGTACCGCGACATCGTCGCGGTTCAGATCTGGGTGCTGGACTGGGTCCTCGGTATGGACTGGCTCGGCTACGTGCTGTCTCCCTTGGCCGGCCTGAGCCTCATCGTGCAGTCGATGATCTCCCAGATCGGCCTGCTCAGCCTGACCCTCATCATCCTGGCGTTCGTCGTCGGGTTCTGGCTGCTCAAGGGCCGGTACGCGGGCGGCTTCATGGAGCTGATCATCGGCTGCGTCATCGCGGCGCTGGCCACGGGCTTCCTCGCCAATCCGATGGGGACGATCGGCGGCGACAACGGCGTCATCATGCAGTCGCGTGACGCGGGCATGGACATCGCCACCGGGTTCGCCACCGAGGGGGCTTCGTTCCAGCGCGACGCCGCGGCCATTCGCGACGGGCTCAAGGGCCAGCTGGTGGACACCCTCATCCGCACTCCGCACCAGATCATCAACTACGGCTCGATGATCGACGGCACCCGCTGCGCCTCCACCTACACCGATGCCGTGGGCACGGACGACGCCGTCGAACGCATCGGTGACTGCGACGAGAGGTATGCCGAGGCGGCGCAGCAGATCGACGCACCGAAGGTGGTCTCCACCCTCAGCCTGCTGAGCACGGGGTTCGTCTTCCTGCTCCTGAGCGTCGTCATCGTGGGCGGGACGCTCTTCGCGGTTGTGCTGCTGGGCTGGTCGGCGATCAAGCTCCTCTGGCAACTTCCCGTCGGCGTGGTCTCCAGCGGCACCCGTGCTCAGCTCTTCCGTACGTTCGCAAGCATCGGACTGGGCTGCATCCTCGTGGCGATGGCAACGATGTTCCTCGTCGCGTGGATGAAGATGCTGCTCGGCTTCTACGACGCCACGGACGGCATGCCCTTCCTGGTCCGCCTGTACCTCTTCAACACCCTGGTCGTCGCCGGCGCCGTGTTCTACGTCCTGATGGGGACGAGCGTACGGGCCGGGCTGCGCAACCTCGCCGACAAGCTGGCCACCGCTGGTGTGCCGTCCCAGGTGGGCGAACCGCAGGCCATGCCCTGGGCAGGCCAGGCCAAGTGGACCGAGCGGTACAACAAGGCGAAGGACTGGGCCGGCATCGGTCTGGGGCCGGCGCCCGCGTCAGGCGACGACGGCGCCGGGTCGGGCGGCGGCTCCGAGGATTCAGGTTCCGACACGACGCCCGGCTCCCCGAACCCCGCCGAGATGGACCTGAACGACAAGGGAGCCGGAGCGGTCGCGGCGGGAGCTCAACGACCCGGCGATGATCACGCGCCGGCGGACGGCGCCGATGCTCGCGGGCCTGGTGCGGCGGGCGGACGGTCCGCCGGGGAGTGGTCCGACGCCGCGAACACCCTGCGCGAGCAGGACCGGGACCACGTCCCGGCGGTCGTCGGAGCGCAGGATCCCGGTTCGGACGCGAACCTGCACGACAAGCACACCGACCAGACCCCGCCACGCACCGAGTCCGAGAAGTTGCGCGACCGCATGGCGAACGCTACTCGGGCTGTCACCCGAACTGGTCTTCAGATGGGCGCGGCCGCCGCCACCGGTGGCACGTCCGCCGCAGCAGTCGGAGGGTCGCGCGCCCTCGGCTTCGTGCAGCGGGCCAGAAAGGTCAGCAGCGCGGTCCGCAGCGGTGCCCGCGCCATGTCGAACTACTACCAGCGCCGAGCCGACCTGGAACGGAGGCTAGGAGGGCGCCGTTCGGGTCAGCGGAGCTCCACGCCGGGCGTCGTGTCCCGCCCGAGCTCGCGTGACCTGAGAGACCTGGGCCGCTGATGCGCAGAGCGACGATCATCGTACTGACCGTTGTCGTGCTGGTGGTGGCGGCCTGGATCGGCTGGCCCCGGGAAGGCACATCGGACCAGGGCAACGAGTTCGCGAGTGGTTCCGGGAACGCCGTCGAACCTGGCAACGGCGGTGCCGTGACGAACGACGACGCCGACGACCCCGGAGCGCGATCCGAGACGGCTTCCGACGGCACGGTCGACCCGGGTGACCCGGCACTCGACGTGGTCGACGAGCCGGAGTTCGACCATGACGGCGAACCCACGACGCAGGTCGAAGCGGCCTGGGACGACGGCGTCCGGGCGTCCGCCCGGGAAGCCGCCACCGCGGCCGTGACGGCGTTCTCCGATGTCGACCAGCCCGCCGATTCCTGGTGGACGGAGTTGTCCCCGCTGCTCACCCCGCAGGCACGTGCCGTGTACGAGGACGTCGATCCGCGCAACGTCCCCGTACGCGAGGTCACGGGGCCGGCGCTGGTCGTCGACGAGTCCGCGGTGCTGCTCACCGAGGTCACGGTGCCGACGGACATCGGTGACTACACCGTCGTGCTCGTCCGCGCCGACGGGGGCTCACCCTGGCTCGCCGAGCGGATCGGGCCACCGTCGTGAACGGATCACAGCTGGCGAAGCAGGGCGGCCGGCTCGCCGCGAAGGCAACGGGGCGGGCAGTTCGCCGGGCGGCGACGTCGGGCAAGGACCCCAGGAAGGACGACCACACGAAGCGGGCTCTGGTCGTGCTCGCGGTCCTGGGAACCGTGACCCTTGCACTGCCGGCTGCCCTCGTCGGCATGGTGGTGCTGGTCGCAGGGATGATCGGCGGGCAGCAGTCCATGGGCGGCGGCGGGTGCGGGATATCAGGCTCGGTCGTCGTGGCGGCCGGCGACCACGTCGAGCAGGTCGCCGCTGGGGGGTTCACGGCCGAGCAGTTGCAGAACGCGACGGTGATCCTACAGGTCGGTGCAGAGCGCGGCGTGCCGGCGAAGGCGCAGGCGATCGCGGTGATGACCGCACTCGGCGAGTCGGGGATGCGGAACCTGACCTATGGCGACGACCGGTTCGGCGTACGGAACCCGGATGGGTCTCTGACCTCTTCCATCGGCATGTTCCAGGAGCAGAAGTGGTTCGGGACGGTCCAGGAGCGGCTGGACCCCGTGGCGTCATCGGGCCGCTTCTACGACCGGCTGCTCGCCGTGGAGGGCTGGCAGGCGATGGAGCCGACCATCGCCGCGCACAAGGCGCAGCACAACGCCGATCCCTACCACTACGCGAGCCAGTGGGACCGGGCGCTTCAGGCGATGCGGCTGGTCAGCGGAGCGGACGAGCAGGACCTGGAGGCCCTTTCCGCGTCGATCCGAGGCGCCACGCCTGCGGCTCCGTGCATGACGGGGGCCATCAGCCAGGCGGCAGTCAGCGCCGGCGGATGGGCGAACCCGGCCGTAGGGTCAAAGGCTTCCGGTTTCGGGCCGCGGAACACGGGCATCGCGGGTGCCTCCCGCTTCCACGAGGGGCAGGACATCGCTGCGACCTGTGGCACCCCGGTGTACGCCGCAGCAGCCGGACGTGTCGTGATCTCCGGTGGGACGGGCTGGGGAACTGGCAACACGATCCGGATCGAGCACGGTCTCGGGCTCGACACCACCTACGGGCACCTTCTGACCGGAACGAATCTGGTGTCCGTCGGGGACGTCGTCCAGGCAGGGCAGCAGATCGCGTCGATGGGGGGAGACTCCCGGGTCGACCCGGCGGGCGCCGGGACGTCGTCGGGCTGCCACCTGCACTACGAGGTGCGGCTGAACGCCAGGGCCGTGGATCCCGAACCGTTCATGGTGCAGCAGGGAGTGATGCTGGGAACGGCTGCGCCGGCGCGAGTGCCGGAGCCGATGAGGCCGGGTGACGAGCCGGCGGTCGATTCGGCCCAGGCAGCTCCCTGAGCAGGCATTCCGTGCGGATGGCTCGAGCATCGGCGGGCAGCCTCGGTACCCCGCCAAGCCACACGCAACCCTGTTCGTGACCCACCGATGAGTTCTGCCCATGGCAGACGTCTCCATTAAGAGGTCGCGTTCGGGGCACGGAATACCTGACCATGAACGTGCGTCGTACTGGCGTAGGTCGTGCGCGATGGTGCTCGCGGTCTCGGCCCCCACACTTCCCAGGAGAGGGACCCCGACATGAGTGCACGAACCGATACGATTGATGACAGTCCGCACGCTCTACCCCCCGGTGAGGGAGCCACGGGGTCGATGACGACCGAAGCACCGGAGGCGGAGGCGGCGATCAAGCTCGCACCCGGCCATTTCCGGGTCATCGCCCTGCTGATGGTGTCGGCCTTCACCGTGATCCTCAACGAGACCACGATGACGATTGCTCTGCCGACAATCATGACGGACCTGGGCATCACCGAGACCACCGGCCAGTGGCTCACGACGGCGTTCATGCTGACCATGGCCGTCGTGATCCCGACGACCGGATACCTCATCAACCGGCTCGGCACACGCAACGCCTACATCCTGGCAATGGCGGTGTTCACCGCGGGCACGGTGCTGGGCGCGCTCGCGCCGACCTTCGGTGTCCTCGTGGGCGCCCGCGTCGTTCAGGCGATGGGCACCGGAATCATGATGCCGCTGCTCATGACCACGATCATGACGATCGTCCCACCCCAGATCCGCGGGAAGATCATGGGGAACATCACGCTCGTCATCGCGCTGGCACCTGCGACGGGTCCGACCATGTCGGGCATCGTGGTCGACCTCGCCGGATGGCGCGCCGTGTTCGCCGTGGTGGCGCCGGTGGCCCTCCTCGTTCTTGTCGCCGGACTCGTGTGGATCCGCGACGTGGCGGAGAAGGAGCTCCAGCCGATCGATCCGCTGTCGGTCCCGCTCTCGCTCCTCGCGTTCGGCGGAGTCGTCTGGGGGCTCTCGCAGCTCGGTGAATCCGGGGACGAGGCATCTCTCGTGAGCCCGTACGTTCCGCTGAGTGTCGGTGTGGTCATGCTCGGTGTGTTCGTCTGGCGTCAGATCGCCCGCCAGCGCACCGACTCGGCTCTCCTCGACCTGCGGACGTTCCGCTCACGGAACTTCCGGATCGCGGTAGGCATCATGGCGATCGCGATGATCGCGATGTTCGGCGCGATGATCCTCCTGCCACTGGTGCTGCAGGACGCCATGGGTTACTCGCCCACGCTCGCGGGACTGGTCGTGCTGCCGGGCGGTTTGGCGATGGGTCTCCTCGGGCCGGTGGTCGGCCGGCTCTACGACAAGGTCGGCCCGCGCCCGCTCATGCTCCCCGGACTTGCCGGAGTGACGCTCGCGGTAGCGCTTCTGGCGACCATCAACGTCGGAACGCCGCCCTGGTTGGTCGTCACGGCGCAGCTGGTGCTGATGGTGGGCCTGAGCTTCACCTTCACGCCGCTGTTCAGCTCGGCGATGGGTGACCTCGAGCCACACCTGTATTCCCACGGTTCCGCCACGATCAACACCGTGCAGCAGGTGGCCGGTGCCGCCGGTACCGCACTCTTCGTCGCGCTCATGACGATCCGTTCCACGACGATGACCGACGCCGGTGCCTCCGACGCGGAGGCACTCACGGGCGGTGCCCGCCTCTCGTTCACCGTCGGGGCGATCATCGTCGCCACGGCAATCCTCCTGGCCAGCCGAATCAAGCGGGTCGAGGGCGGCGCGGCCCACTGATGGTGTCCCCGGAGCCTCGGTCCGGGATGCGGGGTGATGGCGCGGCGGCAGCTTCGGCGGCCGCCGCGTCGTCGTCCCGGTCCGACGGTTCCGCCGGCGGGTCTGGGCCCGCCAACCCGCGCGGGGAACTGCGGTGACGCCTACACTTCGACCATGGCCGAGGTTCGGGTCTTCGCCGGCTCCGCAGGTCAGCGCTTCGCTCAGAAAATGTGCGCTGACCTCGGCGTTCCCTTGAGCCCAGCGGAGATCAGCCGCTTCGCCAACGACTGCCTCCAGGCGCAGCTCATGGAGAACTGCCGCGAACGCGACGTGTTCCTGGTCCAGCCCGTCATCACTCCCACGCAGGAGAACCTGATGGAGCTGCTCCTCATGATCGACGCCGCCAAGGGAGCCTCAGCACGACGCATCACCGCGGTCATGCCGCACTTCGCCTACGCGCGATCCGACAAGAAGGACGCGCCACGCATTTCGATCGGCGGTCGCCTTGTCGCTGATCTGCTGGAAACGGCAGGTGCCGGGCGCATTCTCACCATGACGCTGCACGCGCCGCAGGTGCACGCCTTCTTCCGCGTCCCGACGGATCAGCTGAATGCGTTGCGCGAACTCGCCTCGCACTTCGCCTCGAACGACCTGTCCAAGACGACGGTCGTCTCTCCTGATCTCGGCAACGCCAAGCCGGCCAGTGCGTTCGCGAAGATGCTCGGAGTCCCTGTGGCCGCAGCGGCAAAGGAGCGTTTCCATGGCGATCGCGTCGAGATCACGTCGCTGATCGGTGACGTCGGCGGCCGGGACATCATCGTGCTCGACGACGAGATCGCGGGCGGCACAACGATCGCGGCCATCCTCGACCTGCTCCGCGAGCACGGCGCCCGCTCGGTCCGGATCGCCTGCACCCACGGCATCTTCGCGGGTGATGCCGTGTACCGCATCGCCGCCGACCCGGACGTCGTCGAGATCGTGACGACGGACACCGTCCCGTCCACGGAGCTCATCGTCCATCACAAGCTGACCGTCATCAGTGTCGCCGCGGCCTTCGCCGAAGCGGTGCGCCGCATCCACTCGGGCGAGTCCGTCAGCGCTCTCTTCGACCCCACTCACGTCTGAGCCCCACGGGTCAGCTCTGCCGCGCCGTCCACCACTTCTTGAGTTCCTCGGTCGCGGCCTCCTCACCCAACGGGCCGTGCTCCATCCGCAGCCCGAGCAGATGCTGATATGCCTGCCCCACCTCACGACCGGGTGCGATACCGAGGATCTCCATGATCCGGTTCCCGTCCAGGTCGGGCCTGATGGCGTCGATCTCCTCCTGCTCGCGGAGGACGTCGATCCGCTTCTCGAGGTGCGTGTACGCGTCCGAGAGTCGCTTGGCCTTGCGGCGATTGCGGGTCGTGCAGTCGGCACGCGTCAGCCGGTGCAGACGCTCGAGCAAGGGGCCGGCGTCGGTCACGTACCGCCGTACGGCCGAGTCGGTCCATTCCCCGTCGCCGTAGCCGTGAAACCGGAGATGCAGCTCCACGAGCCGGGAAACGTCCTTGACCACCTGCTTCTCGTACTTCAGGGCACGCAGCCGCTTCGACACCATCTTGGCGCCGACCACCTCGTGGTGATGGAACGACACTCCCCCACCCGGCTCGAACCTGCGAGTGGCGGGCTTGCCGACGTCGTGCAGGAGCGCCGCGAGCCGCAGCACGAGATCCGGTGCCGGAACCGCCCCGTTCGGTCCGGTCTCCTGAGCGATCGCCTGCTCCAGCACGATCAGGGAGTGCTCGTACACGTCCTTGTGTCGATGGTGCTCATCGATCTCCAGCTGCAACGCCGGCAACTCAGGCAGCACATGGTCGGCAAGGCCGGTGTCGACGAGAACCTCGAGCCCGGCGCGAGGGTTCGGTGACATCACGAGCTTGCTCAGCTCCGCCTGAACCCTCTCGGCCGAGACGATCTCGATCCGCCCGGCCATCGCCACCAGCGCGGCCAGCGTTCCTTGTTCCACGTGAAACGAGAGCTGGGCGGCGAACCTTGCCGCCCTCAGCATTCGCAGCGGGTCGTCATCGAACGACCGTTCAGGCGCAATGGGCGTGCGCAGCACCTTGCGCGCCAGATCGGTGAGCCCGTCAAAAGGATCCACGAATGTCAGGCCGGGCAGACGTACCGCCATCGCATTGACAGTGAAGTCGCGTCGGGACAGATCGCCGTCGAGCGACGTACCGAACTCCACCAATGGCTTGCGGGAGTTCGGGTCGTACTTGTCCGTGCGGTAGGTGGTCACCTCGACGATGACATCGCCCTTGCGCGCGCCGATGGTGCCGAACTCCTTGCCGATGTCCCAGTGGGCATCGCCCCACTTCGCGAGGAGCCGCTGAGTCTCATCAGGCGTCGCGGACGTCGCGAAGTCGAGGTCGTTGCTTGCGCGGCCCAGGAACGCGTCCCGCACCGGCCCGCCGACCAGCGAGAGCTCGTGACCGGCCGCCCGGAACACTTCACCGAGGTCGACGGCGGCCGGAGCCATCTCGGTCAGCACGCCAAGTGCGCGGCGCAGGAGTTCCAGCTCGGGCTTGGCACCAGAAGGGGTTGACACGAGCATCGATTCTCCCAGACGACCGCGCGTGTACGTAGTCCAGGAACGCGGCAGACCGCGTTCCGTGCGGTGCGTGTGATCGGGAACGGTCCGCGTAGTCGGTAGTGTTGGGGCATGTCCACCCCCGCGCCGGCTGGCGATCGACACATCGGTCGCCCCGACGTGCCCACGCCACCTGGCGGGGCGCCTCTCCGGGTGGATCCGTCACGTGTGGTCGCCATGCCCGCCGCGACAGCACATCTCCCCGTCGTGGACGAGACGTCCGCCGGCGGGCTCGTCCTGCGCTCCAACCACGGACGTGCCTCAGACCCCGACGGATTCGATGCCGCCGTACTCCTGCGCCGCAACCGCAGCGGACGGATCGAGTGGTGTCTCCCGAAGGGACACCTGGAAGGCGAGGAGACCCCGGAGGAAGCGGCAATCCGCGAGATCCGGGAGGAGACCGGTATCTCTGGCTCGATCCAGGTCGATCTCGGCGTCATCGACTACTGGTTCACCGGCGAGGACCGGCGTGTGCACAAGGTAGTGCACCACTTCCTGCTGCGTGCGGACGGAGGCGCCCTCACGGTGGAGAACGATCCTGACGGTGAGGCCGAGGACGCCGTCTGGGTCGGTATGCGCGACCTTCCTGACAAGCTTTCCTACCCGAACGAGCAGCGGCTGGCCGCCGTCGCCGCCGAGCGCCTGGGTTCGTCCCCCGAACTGCTCGCGGCCCTGCGATCCGGCATGTCCCACCTGGAGACTCCAGACCACCCATGACGCAGCATCACGGTGCCCGACGGCGTTGCGCCCGCACCACCGCAGGAATCCTCACCGCGTGTCTCGTACTCCTGGGCACCTACCTGCCCATGAGCACGTCATCCGCCACCGCGCGCCCGGCCGGGAACGGTTCGGTCGCGGACGCCGCGACGGTGGCGTTCGCGAACCAGGCGTCCGCGGACCAGGCGCACATCTCCGCGGCCGGCTCCCCAAGCACCGTCGTCGGCCAGGAGAGCGACTCGGCCGCTCCCGTCTCGGTGGTCCTGCGGACCGTCTCCCCCACGGTGGCACGGCCAGGCGACCAGGTGAAGGTCACCGCGGAGATCACCAACGACACCGACCGGGCGCTCACGGGCCTGACCGCCAGGATCGCCGTCAACGCGGTCGCACTCACGCAGCGCTCCGCTCTGTCGGCATGGGAATCGCTGTCGCTCGTCGACCGCGTCGCGGGAAGCGGCCCCAGCCCTCAGGACCTGGGCAAGCTCGGCCCTGGGCGGTCGACGACCATCGAGCTCACCTTCCCCACCGCCACGTACACGTTGCAGGGCTGGGGACCGCGCGAGATGTCCATCGAGATCCGTGATGCCTCAAGCAGGGTCGGCGTGCTGCGCACCTACCTGATGTACGACAACGGAACGACCCGGACCGCGTCACCTCCGATGCGCCTGACCATCGCGGCGCCCGTGACCTCGGGCACCGTGGATCCCGCGGACCTGGAGGCAGCCCGGCTCCGACTGGCCCAGGAGGCCGCCGACGAGGGGCGACTCGATCAGATGCTCCAGGTCGCGAGGACGGGAAAGATCTCGCTGGCCGTGGATCCGAACGTCATCGGTCTCGCACGATCCGCCGAGGACGACGAGTTGCGAGCGTGGGGTGCCCAGTTCCTGGCGGCCACCGAGGCGACGAGCACGTTCGCGCTCCCCTCCTGGGACACGGACATCGCGGCGCTCGCCCATGCAGGGGTCTCGTCGGGCCGCATGCGTGGCATCCTCAACACGCCGGTGGCCGGCGAATGGAAGGTCCCGAAGTCGTGGGGCGAGGGGCTGGCCTGGCCTGCGGACGGGGTCGCCGACCAAGTCACCGTGGCCGCGGCCACCTCCGCGAAGCGGCCATACGTGGTGCTTGCGAACGGAACACACGCACCGCTGGCGGCGAACAGCGCCGAGAGCCGCGCGGACGTGAGCCTCGACGACGAGACGGCACGGACCGTGGTGGCGGACAAGGTGCTCAGCGAGCTCTTCACCAGCGGGACGGACCTCGCGCCGGCACTCCGCGCGGCCGAGTCCGCAGAGGCCGACGACTCCGGAGCAGGCGGGGCGGAGGCAGGACCCGCAGCTCCACAGCGCTCGGGGGCGGCTGCCGCGCAGCGGCTCGTTGCCGAGACCTCGACGATCGTCGCCCAGGCCGCATCGCACCCGCCGCGTGCTCTGGTTGCGCTCGACCGCTCCTGGTACCCCGATGCGGACGCGGTCGACACGATCCTGGCCGCCCTTGACAACGCCGACTGGGTCGACGTCGCCCCACTGGGCTCCCTTCTCGCCTCCGACGCGCCCTCGGTCGAACGTACGCCGCTGCAGAGCGACAAGCCCGCGAAGCAGGAGCTCGACGTACACGAGGTGTCCCTCATCGATGAGACCCGCACAAGGGTCATCGACTTCTCCTCCATCGCGGACGACTCCGCGGAGCTCCGCCGCAATTCTCTGTGGCACCTGGTCACACCACTGTCCATCACGTATCGCGCCGACCCGGAGCAGCGGCAGGCGGCGGTCGACGAGGGCATCAACTACGCCGAAGAGGTACTCGGCGCCGTGACCCTCGTTCCCCGCGAGGGAATCAATCTGATCTCGGACCGCGGCGATCTGCCGATACGCGTCCAGAACCGTCTGGACACTGACGTCACGGTGACCGTCCTGCTGCGGCCCGACAACCCGCGGCTGACCGTGGCACACCCGGTGAGTGGGACGGTTCCCTCCGGCAAGGAGATGGACCTGCCGATCCCTGTCGAGGCGATCGGGTCCGGCGATGTCACCGTGACCGCCGAACTGCTGGCTCCCTCGGGGGTCCGGCTCGGGTCGGAGACCTCGTTCGAGGTGCGCGTTCGTGCCGGGTGGGAGGAGGTCGGCACCTGGATCGCCGCAGGGCTGGTCGGACTGCTGTTTCTGGCAGGAATCTGGCGTACCGTACGGCGCGGGCGTTCTCCGAACCGAGCCACGGTAGAGGACGTCCGGGCGGCGACCGGCGAGATCGAAGCCACGGCCAGGTTCACGGATACCGCCGGGCCGACGACGGCCGGCACCGCGCAGCGGACGGATTGATTCCTGGGGCAGCCCGGGGCGGACGGGAGTAACCCCACATGACCTCACAGGCCACCGGCAACCGCGGGCTGGGACGCAGCTCGCTGGTAATGGCTGCCGGGACAGCCGTGTCTCGACTGGGCGGGCTCGTCCGGAACATGGTAATGGTCGCGATCATCGGCAGCACGGGCCTGGTTGCGGATGCGTTCGACGTCGCCAACAAGCTGCCCAACGTCCTCTTCGCGATTCTCGCGGGCGGCATGCTGAACGCGATCCTGGTGCCGCAGATCGTTCGTGCGTTCCAGGCCAAGAACGCGCAGGAGCGTCTCGACAAGCTGCTCACTCTCTCCGGTGTCGGGATCCTCGCTCTGACCGCGATCCTCACCGGGGCATCGTCGATCATCGTGTGGCTGTACACCGACGGCTGGACCGATGAACAGCTGGCCCTGGGTACGATCTTCGCCTTCTGGTGCATCCCCCAGCTCTTCTTCTACGGGTTGTACACCTTGCTCGGGCAGGTCCTCAACGCTCGCGAGCAGTTCGGCCCTTACATGTGGGCCCCGGTGGCGAACAACATCATCTCCATCATCGGCTTCGGCCTCTTCTGGGTGATCTACGGGAGCGCACCAGAAGGCGGCATCAACGAGGTCAGCTCGTGGGATACCCCCCGCACCATCCTGCTCGCCGGCACTGCCACCCTCGGCATCGCATCTCAGGCACTGGTCCTCCTCGTGCCCTTGATGCGCTCAGGGTTCGCCTGGCGGTTCCGCCTGGGATACAGGGGTATCGGGCTGCGGTCGGCAGGCTCGGTGGTCGGGTGGACGTTCGCCGCAGTCGTGCTGGAGCAACTCGGTGTCCTGTATCTGACACGCGTCGCCTCCCAGGGAGGCGCGGAGAATGCGGTCGCCGGCGAGCTCTCGAACGCGGCCGCGGGCAACGCTGCCTACACCCAGGCACTGATGATCTACCTGCTCCCCCACTCCCTGGTCACCGTCTCCATCGCAACCGCGTTGTTCACGGGCCTGAGCAAGGCCGCTGCCAGCGGCGAGACCGACAAGGTCCGCTCGGATCTGTCGCTCGGCCTGCGAACGGTCGGGGTCTTCACGGTCTTCGCCACGGCTGCGTTCACCGTACTCGCGGCACCTCTCACAGCGACGATCGTGCCGACGGCCGGCGCAGCGGGCACGGCAGCGATCGCACCGGTCCTCTTCGCCTTGTCCCTTGGTCTGATTCCTCTTGGGGCCATGGTCCTCATGAAGTGGGTCTACTTCGCATACGAGGACGGCCGCGGCGTCTTCTGGATCACTGTTCCTGCGACCGTCGCACTCGTGCTCGGTCTGCTCGCCGCCCAACTCTGGCTGCCCCGCGAGAACTGGGTCACCGCTGCGGGCGCGTCGTTCGCCCTCGCCAACTGGGTGACCTGTGTCCTGCGCACCCACGGCCTGCGCAAGATGCTGGACGGCCGAATGGACGGCCGCCGTGTCCTGCTGTTGCACTCCTGGGCACTGCTTGCGGGCCTCCTGGCTGCCTGGGCGGGCTGGGCTCTGTACCAGTGGATCGGTGGGTTCGACGCATTGCAGTTCGACCGCGGCGTCGGTGGCACCTTCCTCAGCGGCCTGTGGATCACCGCGGCCTGCGGACTGGCGATGTTGATCGTCTACGTCGCACTGCTCAAGCTGTTCCGCGTACGTGAACTGGACACGCTCATGGTCCCGCTGCGCCGCCGTCTCGGGCGGTGAGGACAGGGCCGACGGAGGCCGTGGCGAACCACCGGAGCGCGACCCGCGAAGGGACCGCATCGGCGCACTCTGCCTTTCGGTCGTGTCGTTCCTGAATGCCGGGGCCAGCCACAGCCGTCCGTGCACACGCTGTGGACGAACCTTGCCGGATCCACGGATTGTCGGTATCGCCGCGTAGCATTGCGGGCAAAGATCCCGCCGTCCACCGACGGCCGTCTGATCAGCGAGGGAGGCAGTGTGGGTACGCCCGGACCCGGCGACGTCGTCGTCGAACGCTATCGCCTGGGCTCCAAGCTCCGGACCGACCTCGCAGCCGCCGTCGCCTGGGAGGCCTTCGACCAGGTGTTGGACCGCCAGGTCCGGCTCACCCTGGTGGACGGGCCACGGGCCGCCGATGCCCTGGACTCCGCGCGGCGGGCGGCCCTGGTGGTGGACCCGCGGATCTGTCGGGTCCTGGACGTCGGCACGGCGGACGTCGGGTCCTATGTCGTGACGGAGCCGTACCCGGGCGAGACGCTCACCGAGGTCGTCTCACAGGGTCTCGTCGACGAACAGCAGGCTCGCGCGATCGCCGGTGAGGTCTCGGCCGCGCTGGCCGTCGCAAGTGCCCGCGGTGTGCACCACACGGTCCTGCGGCCCGAGGCGATCCGCATCGAGCGGGACCGTGTCGTGGTCACGGGTCTTGGCCTTGACGGCGGCATGGCCGGCCGGGAGATCGATCAGTCTCCGGCCACGGGAGATGCGCAGGGAGCGCTTGCACTGCTCTATTATGCGATGACGGCGAGGTGGCCCGGCATCGATCTCGAAGTGCCGTGGGTCACGAAGGACACCGTGATCCCGCTCCCCGCACGGCGTGACGAGGACGGTGCGGTGGTCCGTCTGTCATCGCTCGTGCCGCACGTCGATGCGATGGTCGACGCCCTGGTCGCCCGAGCGTTCGCCCCTGTCCCAGAGGCGGGCACCCCCAGGACTCCGGACGATGTCGTCGCGGCCCTCGAGCCGTGGGGTGAGGTGTCGGTCCTGGCATCCCTTCCCTCGTTCGTCCAGCAAGAACCCGAAGCGACCGAGCGGCAGGCGCCCCCGGCGCCGCCGGTCCGGAGGCCGGTGGTGACCGGCCGCATCGCCAGAGCCGAGGAGGCACCAGCAATGTCATCCGTCCCGCCCGAGGGAGCTCCGCAGGGGTACCCGCCGCCGGTGCCCCCGCCCCCGCCCGGCTACCAGCCTCACCAGCAGACCGCTCAGCAGTCCGGCTACCAGCAGCCGCCCCAGTACGCACCTCAGCAAGGCTACGAGCAGCAGTACGCGCAGCCGCAGAGCTACGACCCGTCGTCGTATCAGGCTCAGCCGCAGGCGTACGCCCAGCCGGGTTACGAGCAGCAGTACTACAACCAGAACCAAGGATTCCAGACGCAGCCGGCGCCGAAGCGCGGCGGGGTCAATCCCACGCCAATCGTGCTCGGGGTTGTCGGTGTCGCCGTCGTCGCCGGACTGATCTGGGCGGTCATGGCCATCCTGGCGCCTTCGGAGAACACGCCGGTCGTCGGGGCGGGCTCGACCGCGAACACCGACACCGATACCGGCAACGGCGATGGCGACGGCCAGAACGGAGGCGACGGCTCCGCCAACGGCGAGGAGTCACAGGCACCGACGACCGAGGCCCGGCCGGTCATCACCGGTTCCACGCTCGTGGCAGCCGACGGCGCTCCGGTCGAAGGCGAGGACGCCGACCACCCGGAGACCGCAGCCCGCGCGTCGGACGGTGATCCCACGACGTTCTGGTACACCCGCACGTTCTCGTCACCCGACTTCGGGGGAATCAAGAGCGGCAGCGGTGTCGCGCTCACGCTGCAGGAGGCAGCGGCCGTCTCCACGATCGAGCTGTCCACGAACAGCGAAGGCGGAAACGTCCAGATCCGCGCGACGACACCCGACGATCCGGCCGGTGGAGAACTGCTCGCCGAGGGGCCCGTGTCGTCGAGCACGACGTTCTCGCTGGACGAGCCGGTCGTCGGTAGCTCGTTCGTCATCTGGTTCACGGCTCTGCCCGAGTCCGAGCCACTTCCTGATCTTCCTGATCTCAAGTACCGGATCGAGCTGAAAGAGGTCACCTTGAGCTGACCCGCCAGGCGACCGCCGGAGGGCCGCCTTCGAGGTGGTTTCCAGGAGTGCTCGACAGAGCGCAAACGGAGACCACCTCGAAGGCGGCCCTCCGGCATGCCGCGAGCCTTCCGGCGAGAGCGTCGCTCAAGACGGGCGCACCAGGAGCACTCGACGCTGTATTGACAGACTTCGATATAGTCGGGTGTGCCGCGCTTCACGCGCTTGAAAGCCCGGATCCCGCGGTCGGCTGGAACACTGGGAGCGCCATCCGTGTTGACGCGGGCGAGACTCGAGGAGAAGACGTTGACCGAAGAGCAGACCATCCACGATGTAGTAATCGTCGGGTCCGGCCCCGCCGGGTACACCGCCGCCGTCTATGCTGCGCGCGCCGGGCTTGCGCCCGTCGTGCTGGCCGGCTCCGTGACCGCGGGCGGGGCGCTCATGAACACCACTGACGTCGAGAACTTCCCCGGCTTCCCTGAAGCCGTCATGGGCCCTGACCTCATGGACAACATGCGCGCGCAGGCCGAACGGTTCGGCGCCCAGGTGGTCTGGGACGACGTCGAGCAGGCAGAACTGACGGAGGACGTGAAGGTTCTCACGACAGGGCTCGGCGACGTGTACCGCGCACGTGCCGTCATCCTTGCGACCGGTTCGGCCTATCGTGAGCTCGGTCTGCCGGACGAGAAGCGACTCTCCGGTCGGGGCGTCTCCTGGTGTGCGACCTGTGACGGATTCTTCTTCCGCGACCAGCACATCGTCGTCGTCGGTGGTGGGGACTCCGCGATGGAGGAGGCGACTTTCCTGACTCGCTTCGCGTCCAAGGTCACCGTGGTGCACCGGCGTGACGAACTGCGAGCCTCGAAGATCATGGCTGATCGCGCGAAGAACGATCCGAAGATCGAGTTCGCCTGGAACAGCAAGGTCGTCGAGATCTCGGGCGAGGAGAAGGTCGAGTCGGTGACCCTGGAGGACACCGTGAGCGGTGCACAACGTGTGCTCGACGCGACGGGCCTGTTCGTGGCCATCGGACACGAGCCCCGCACGGACCTCGTGAAGGGACAGGTCGACCTCGACGAGAACGGCTACATCCTTGTGGAGGGCCGCTCCACACGCACGAACCTGCCTGGTGTGTTCGCCAGCGGTGACGCGGTCGACCACACGTACCGCCAGGCGATCACGGCTGCCGGCTCCGGATGTGCCGCAGCCCTCGATGCGCAGGCATACCTCGACACCCTGAACGACAGCACCCCATCAACTGTCTGAACGTCACTCCAACCACAAGTTCCACATCACCTGAGGAGCAGGCCATGAGCACAGTCAAGGTCACCGACGACACCTTCAAGAGCGAGGTCCTCGACTCGGACGTCCCCGTCCTCGTGGACTTCTGGGCCACCTGGTGCGGCCCGTGTCGCATGGTCGCGCCGATCCTCGAGGAGCTGTCGGAGGAGTACGGCGACAAGATCAAGATCGCGAAGCTCGACACCGATGAGAACCAGGCCACTGCGATGGCCTACAACGTGGTCTCCATCCCGACCCTGAACGTGTACCAGGGCGGTGAGGTCGTGAAGTCGATCGTGGGTGCTCGTCCCAAGCGCGCACTCACGGAGGAGATCGAGAGCGTGCTCGCATCCAGCAGTTCACAGGGCGCCGTCTGACCCGTCCCACGGCTTCATGCGCCGGGAAGGCCCGGGCTCCGATCAATCTGATCGGAGCCCGGGCCTTCTCTCTGCCCTCAGTGGTCCACCCGTCCACTGAGCTGGGTCATCTCCTTGGGCGCATGGAGGTCCACATGGTCGACGCCGGGCTATGCAGGGTCTTCACCACTCCTGAGCAGACCTGGATCGTTCGGGGACAGCACTCCCAGGATCCGATTCAGGTCGCTCACGTCAGAGAACTCGATCGTCATGCGGCCCTTGTTCTTGCCGAGTGCGACCTTGACGCGTGTCTCAAAGCGATCGGACAGTCGTGTCGCAAGCTCGTCCATCGCCTCAGTCCGGGCTCCCGCACGTGGAATCTTGCGCGCGTTACCGGCCTTGTCGCTGCCATCAGACATCGTGACGAGTTCTTCGGTGGTACGCACCGAGAGTCCCTCCGAGACGATGCGCTGGGCAAGGCGTTCGATCTCTGCACCATCCGTGAGCCCGAGCAGAGCGCGGGCATGTCCCGCACTGAGCACTCCGGCCGCGACCCGGCGTTGGACCAGTGGCGGGAGCCGGAGCAGTCGCAGCGTGTTGGAGATCTGCGGCCGGCTGCGAGCGATCCGTGTGGCGAGCTCTTCATGCGTACAGCCGAAGTCGTCAAGCAACTGTCGGTAGGCCGCAGCCTCCTCCAGCGGATTCAGCGCCGCACGATGCAGGTTCTCCAGGAGCGCGTCCCGGAGCATGTCACCGTCCTCGGTGTCACGGACGATTGCCGGGATCGTGTCGAGGCCTGCGGCTTGTGTCGCCCGCCAGCGGCGCTCACCCATGATGAGCTCGTACTTGCCGGGATCCTGGGGATCCGGGCGAACGACGATCGGCTGCAGGACGCCGATCTCCTTGATCGAGTCGACCAGCTCATCGAGTTCCCCGTCGTCAAAGACGGTACGTGGCTGCCACGTGTTCGGCCGGATCGCGGCAGGGTCGAGCTCGGTGAAGCGTGCGCCAGGAACCGGAAGAAGGTCTACCTCGGTTCCACGTGAAACATCTGACTCCTGGGATCTGAAGAACGCGGAGTCAATGGCTGTCTCACCGGACGTCCCCTCCCCTGACACCGAAAGGCGTCCACTTGCGATCGCCGAGTCCCAGTTCTCTGTGGAGTTGCGGCCCAGGCCACGGGCACCACGTGATTCACCGGCAACGCTGCGTACGGACGACGTTGATGGAGTTGGGTCCTGTGACACATCTGCTACCACCGGCGTTCCGCTTCCGGAGGCGACCGATACCGGGGCCTCAGCGCCAGCCAGGGCCGTGGGTTGGTCTCCAAGGTCGGAGTCTGCAGGCAGTGTGGCAACCGCCGACTCTGATGGGAACGCCCCCTCGTCCCCGTCAGGCCCTGTGGGAATCAGGGCGCCGAGCCCCCGGCCGAGGCCTCGCCTCTTCGCACTCATCGCTTCTCCTCATTCGTCTCCACCGTGCAGCAGCCATGCCGAGCGGACCGGTGGTGCTCCGTTGCGTTCAGGACCGCGCCTCTTGCATCTGCGCCGGCCGACGAGGACTTGACGACCCCTGGCCGCGCTCAGCAAGTTCGCGCGCCGCCTCAAGGTATGCGAGTGCACCGGTCGATGTCGCGTCGTAGGTCATCACCGTCTGCCCATAGCTCGGCGCCTCGGAGATCCGGACTGAACGTGGAATCGTGGTCCGGAACGTCTCTGCCGGAAAGTGTGACCGCACCTCTCCAGCCACCTGCTGCGCAAGGTTTGTGCGTCCGTCATACATCGTCAGCAGGATCGATGACACTCTGAGATCAGGGTTCAGATGCGAACGGATCAGGTCGATCGTCTTCAACAACTGGCTCAGTCCCTCCAGGGCGTAGTACTCGCACTGGATCGGGATGAACACTTCCCGGCCGCCAACGAAGGCGTTGACGGTCAGAAGGCCCAGGCTGGGAGGGCAGTCGATGAGCACGTAGTCCATCTGCGACTCGCCTGCCGCCTCACGATCAGCAATGAACCTGTCGATTGCCTTCCGCAGTCGCGTTTCACGTGAAACGAGAGACACCAGTTCGATCTCGGAGCCCGAGAGGTCGATGGTTGCAGGCACGCCCCAGAGGTTCTCGATGTGGGGGCACTCCTGCATGGTGTTCACCAGCAGCTCGTCTTCGACAAGGACCTCGTACACCGAAGGAGTACCCGCACGATGTTCGATGCCAAGGGCTGTGGATGCGTTGCCCTGTGGGTCGTTGTCGATCACCAGGACGTTGAGCCCAGACATGGCAAGTCCGGCGGCCAGGTTGACGGTTGTGGTTGTCTTGCCGACCCCGCCCTTCTGGTTGGCCACGGTGATGACCCGGGTCTTGGAGGGTCGGGGGAATGTGCGACCTTGCAGTTCGATGCGACGCCGGGCGTCCATCGCCAGCTGTGCAGCAAGGGGGGTGGATTCGTCGACGGCGGGAACCGACGCGATCAGAGCCTCTCGGCGCTCATCGTCGCCGTCGTACCCGCCGTCCGTGGACTCTGGATTCGAGGGCGCGCCAGCACCGGGCGTTTCACGTGAAACGCCCGGACCCTGGAGCCCTTGCACAAAGATCGGATCGGTCACGCTGACACTGTAATCCGTTGACGTGTCCCTGTGACCGGACTCGCCTGAACTTTCCACAACATCACCTGGTGCCTCTGAGCTCTGACCGACACCAGGAGTGCCTGCCGCACCAGGGAGGACTCGCACGGTCGTGACCCTTGCAGCTTCTGCGAGTGCGGCTGTCATCCTCACCTTGTTGCTCGGCCCCTCCATGCCTGACAGGTGATTACCTGCAACAACACTCCGCGGCGTGGCAGCGCCTGTGCCCTCAGCTGTGTTCTGGGAGACCCCTGTTTCGGGGACCACCGTTTGAGGAGCCCCTCTGAGGCGGGCTACTACAGCCGGGTCGAGCACTCGTGACGTCCGATCTGGCCCTGCATCTGTGTCACCTGGTGAGAACTCGGCCAAACCAGTCGAACCTGGGAGCGAACGTAGGTGCTGGACCCTCCTGGAGTCATGGTGGTGATCAGAGCCCTCACTGCGGTCCCTGACCTCCGACTCCGGAAGGGCCCACTCCCCTGGCATGTGACTCCCAAGGCTGGTGCCGTCGCCATCAGGCACGTCCATAGCCGTCGCCATCCCCTCTGGGTTCTCATGAGCGCTCTGAAACTCCGTTGCCCGACCGGTTCGCGGCTCAGTGTCCTCGATGTGATCGAGCGTTTCACGTGAAACGTCGCTCACGTCTGACGGTAGCTCCACACAGCCGGCGGGAGTGGGCCTGGACGTCATGCCGCCAAGGCCTGACTCCTCCGGTTCAGCCTCCACGTCACCCGCTTGATCGGCCAGGACCATCCTGCCCAGGCCCCCGGGTTCGCCATGATGACCGCTTGGCTCGCTCTCACTGCCCCCTGGGCCGTGCGACTCAACTGGCCCTGGCTCCACACGATTCTCGGCTCTTGTCGCCTTGGACGCCGTGCCCTCGTCGACCTTGCTGCGTGCAGTTGCCTGCTGCCTGATCCTCCGCTTCAACCATCCCCAAATTGAGTGCACCCACTCACGCTAGGCAGGTACGCCCTGACCGGCCTGTCGAAGCGTCAATATGCAACAAGGCCGACAACGGCCTCGTGCCCGTTTCACGTGAAACGCTCGACCCGCCATGTGACACTCCCCCACTGATGTCCTGTTGATGCCCCGTGGGCATGCGAGTGACAGCATTGACGCCCTGGGTCCGAGCTGAATCACCTCATCCCGCTGCAGAGCTCGAGACGGACTCAGCGCCCAGCCCTGAATGCAGGGGCGGCAGAGAACTCGGCCGGCACAGCACGCCCCGACCACCAACCTCCGGGCGGCACGGCAACATGCCCCGTCTGATGACGGGTGGCTTGCGAGAGTTGAGTGTGCTCCCTGTCGACCGTCCATGGCGTTTCACGTGAAACCGCTTGGCTACTTCCGCCTCTCCACCCGGAGGACCGTCGTCACCTCAACCCCCTCGATGGTCTTCCCCGGCAGTACCTCTGGATCCCCCGCACCGAACTTCCGGAGCACCTTGCGTGCCGCATCGAACTCATCGCGCACGTTCCGCCCCTTCAGCAGCACCAGCTCCCCACCGACACGAACCAGAGGCATGGAGACGCGGACGAGCTTCGACAGCGCGCCCACGGCCCGCGACGTCACTGCGTCCACCTCAAATGCCCCGCCGTACTCCTCGGCACGGCCGCGCTTCACCACGACATTCGACAGCTCGAGCTCCTCGACAACCTCCAGCAGCCAGGTGGTACGCCGCTCCATCGGCTCCACGAGGAGCACCTCGGCATCCGGCCGCATGATCGCCACCACCACGCCGGGCAACCCGGCCCCCGAGCCGACGTCGGCCACTGACCGTGCCTCCGCGAGATATGGCACCACGGCAGCGGAGTTCAAGATGTGCCGCTCCCAGAGGCGTGGCATCTCCCGCGGCCCGATCAGCCCTCGAAGCTCACCCTGGTCCAGGAGCATCTGTGCATACCTGTGCACCGTGTCATACCGATCTCCGAAGTACTCACGGACAGCATTGCTCCTTCCGAGCGTCTCCATGTCTGGCACCAGATCATCCATGCCCTCAGTCTTCATCACTCACTCCCCTCACGCGCACGTGCATTCGGTCTGTCACCTTGTGATGGCCCGACCAACATGGTGAGGGCCGGTGCGACACCGCACCGGCCCTCACTCGTTCCACCGTCCGGTCACCACCGGACGTCGTATCACTCCACCATGCCGGCCGACTCCGTGGGCGCATCGGACGTCGCCTCTGCCACCTCACTACCTGATCGGACGGATCCGGCGGCTGACTCGGTGTGCGCGTCGTCAGCTGAAGACGTCCCTTCCGCGGCATCCGCAGGGTGGATCACCACATGCCGGTGTGGCTCGTCGCCCTGGGAGTCGCTCACCAGTCCAGCAGCCGCGACGACGTCGTGCACGACCTTCCGCTCGAACGCGTTGAGCGGCTCCAGGGCCACCTTCTCACCGGACTTCCGGACCTCGGCGACCGCCGACTCCCCCAGCTTCGTCAGCTCGGCGCGCCGTGCCGCACGGAAACCTGCGACGTCGAGCATCAGCCGAGACCGCTCACCAGTCTTCACCTGAACGGCAAGGCGCGTCAGCTCCTGGAGCGCATCGAGTACCTCACCGTCACGCCCCACCAGCCGGTCCAGGTCCTTGCCGCCGTCCTCCGAGAGCACCTCGACGGCGGCCCGGCCGAACCTGATATCCAGGTCGATGTCGCCGTCGAGGTCGGCGATGTCGAGCAGCTCCTCGAGGTAGTCGGCCGCGATCTCGCCCTCTTCCTCGAGGCGGACGGTACGGTCGTCAGTCGTCGACGCACCGGCAGTGGACTCGCTCATCGCACTCCTCCTACTTCTTCTTCCGCTTGCCCGACGGCGTGCTGCCGGCAGGCCTCGTCTTCGCCTTGCCCTTGTCCCCGTTCGGCGACCCGTTCTCCGACGTACCACCTGCCGACGCTGCGTTCGACGTGGACGACGACCCGGCCGTGGCACCAGGGGCACCATCATCATCCGACGACTCGTCCGAGGGCGCGGCCTGAGCTGTTGCCACGGGCTGACGGGGAGCGCCCTTCCGGCGGTCCTTCCGCTTGGGCTGAACGCGCTGACCGCGCTGCTTCGGCTCCAGGACCTCGACGACCTCCTCCGGGACGGGCTCACCACGCTTGAGCGCCCGCTCCTTGGCCTTGCGGGCCTTGCGCTCCTGCATTTCCTTCTCGGCCCTCGATCCGGGAGCCGGCATGCGCTTGATCGTGTAGTACTGCTGGCCCATCGACCACAGGTTCGTGACCGTCCAGTAGATCAGCACGCCGACCGGGAAGTTCACACCAGAGATCATGAAGATCACCGGCAGCATGTAGAGCATGATCTTCTGTGTCTGCGCCATCGGCCCCTCGAGGGCCGCAGGCGGCATGTTCTTCATGGTCAGCTGACGCTGCGTGAAGAACGTGGTGGCGGACATCGCAAGGATCATCACGGCAATGACGATCTTCGCCGTGACCGTCGAGTCCTGCATGAAGACGTCGGACAGGTGTGCACCGAACAGAGTGGACTGCTCGATGTCCGAGGCGACCTCCTGCGTGATGGGAGTCAGTGGCTCGCTCTGGCCGTCCGCGATCGGCTTCAGGCCGCGAAGCACACTGAACAATGCGAAGAAGATCGGTGACTGCAGCAGCAGCGGCATGCAGGAAGCGAACGGGTTGGTCCCGTGCTTCTTGTAGAGATCCATCGTCTCGCGGGTCATGGCCTCGCGCGACGCCGGGTCGGTCTTGCCCTTGTACTTCTTCTGCACGGCCTGCAGCTCGGGCTGCATCATCTGCATCCCGCGGGACGCCTTGATCTGCTTGAAGAACAGCGGGATCAGCAGGATCCGCATCACGATCACCAGCATCACGATCGCGAGCACCCAGGCAACGCCCGGGCCGTCCGGCAGACCGAGGAACGTGAACAGCTCGTGCGAGCCGACCATGATCCAGGACACGCCTTGCTTCAGCCAGACCCAGAGGAAAAAGTCACCCATCGGTCTCAGTCACTCCTGATTGTTGCGGAAGTCGGGGGAAACCGGGGCCGCTGCCCGGCAGCCACGCGCGACGACGACCCCTCAGGCCGTCGTCGCGCACGGACGAGTCTGCACGAGCGGTGCTCAGTGCAGGTGCGGCGCGGCGGGCGTGGCGCCGTCGTTCGGGGCACCTGCCCGACGACGACGATCACGCGCGGGCGGGACGTCGTCGACACCGCCCAGGCTCCAGGGGTTGCAGCGCAGCAGGCGCCAGAGAGCAAGGCCCAGCCCACGGAGTGCACCATGGCGACGCAGCGCAATCACCGCATATCGCGAGCAGGAGGGGTAGTACTTGCAGGTGGGACCACTCATCGGCGAGATGAATGCCTGGTACACCCGAATCATCGCCACCAGCACGATCACGGGAAGGTCACCCAGGCGACCACCTGACGACTCGGGCCGGAGCGCCGCGAGCCGGAAACCATCGGTCCACGAGGTCATGCTGTCGTTCCGCCGTTCATGGGGTTCGTCGGCGCCGTTGTCGGGTCGGCCGCCGAGCCGGCCCTCGTCTCAGCCAACGACCGTCCGGAACCGCTGGTTCCCCGTGCATCTTTCTTCACGGCGCGCCACAGGCAAGAACGGAGGTCATCGTCGAGCTCCTGGTAGGAGGCCGACGCCGACGGCGGCAATGCCCGCACGACGACGCTCGCACCGTGTGGCAGTGCATCGACACAGGCGGCAGCAGAGGCGCGGATGCGCCTCTTGACCAGGTTGCGATGCACGGCATTGCCGACCGCCTTGGAAACGACAAGACCGACCTGAGGCGGTCTTCCACTGTCCTCACCGCGATCGGTGAACAGATGGACCACCAAGGTCGGTCGTCCCGCACGCGTGCCGCGGCGCACCGTCCGTTCGAAGTCAACGGAACGGCGCAGTCGGTGCGCCGCTGGCAGCATGATCAGGCGGAAAGCTTGGCGCGGCCCTTGGCGCGCCGGTTGGCGAGGATCGCGCGTCCCGCACGGGTCTGCATACGCAGACGGAAGCCGTGCGTCTTGGCACGACGACGGTTGTTCGGCTGGAAGGTCCGCTTGCTCACGAGGTACTCCTGGAAGACGTCGGGAAGGGCACAGCCTGTCCTCGACGAACAAGTCGATGCAGGGGCGAGTGCCGATGCAGGGTTCGTCCGGTCGACACTCACATCGACCGGGCTGCCGACCCGGGCCCGGCCACGCAGCCCGGCGGATGACCGGCGGCGAGCGCGCAAAAGTACCTGGAACGGCTGTCTGACGTTACGCTTTCGGGCGGCCTTCGGTCAAACCCGAACGGCGTTCGACGGTGTCGTTCCTGCCACACCGACAGCTCGCCACCGGGCTCCTGCGACGCCACGGGTCCTGCCCGCATAACCGCCGTCCACAGTATCCACAACCTGTGGACAACTGTGTGGACGGTGCCTCATCATGGCAGACTCCGGAGAGTCCCCGCGCTACGAGACGACGTCGAGCGGACGGGCTCTCCGTCACAGATTCAGCACCGGTCTCGCAGCATCGCGCGACCCGACCCGTTAGGAACGACCGTGGCCGACCCGGACGACAACCTCGCCGATGTCTGGGCAAAAGTGCTGACCACGCTCGAGGCGCGTCCCGACATGAGCCCACGGCAGCTCGCCTTCATCCGGCTGGCGAAGCCGATGGCGATCGTCCACGACATGGTGTTCGTCGCGGTCCCGCACGAGCAGACCCGCACGTACCTCGAGACCGCGGTCCGTGACGAGCTGTCGTCTGCCGTATCGGAGGTGCTCGGGCGGGACGTACGTTTCGGCATCACGGTGGACCCGGAGCTGAGCAGTTCGTCGCTTGCCGGACCGTCGCAGATCTCCCACGCCCCGACCAGCCTGACCGACGAGGCTCCCGAGCCGGCCGAGGCGCAGATGCCGGTGGCTCCGCAGCCTGCACCGAAGCCGACGGGCGAGCAGACGCGTCTGAACCCGAAGTACATCTTCGAGACCTTCGTCATCGGCTCGTCCAACCGGTTCGCGCACGCCGCCGCCGTCGCGGTGGCTGAGGCTCCGGCCAAGGCGTACAACCCGCTGTTCATCTACGGGGACTCGGGACTGGGCAAGACCCACCTGCTGCATGCGATCGGGCACTACGTCCACAACCTCTATCCGCACATCCGCGTGCGGTACGTGAACTCGGAGGAGTTCACGAACGACTTCATCAACAGCATCGGCGAGGGCAAGGCAGGCTCGTTCCAGCGCCGGTACCGCGACGTCGACGTCCTCCTCATCGACGACATCCAGTTCCTGCAGGGCAAGGAGCAGACGATGGAGGAGTTCTTCCACACCTTCAACGCGCTGCACAACGCCAACAAGCAGGTCGTCATCACGTCGGACGTGCCCCCGAAGCAACTGAGCGGCTTCGAGGACCGGCTGCGCTCCCGCTTCGAGTGGGGCTTGATCACGGACGTCCAGCCGCCGGATCTGGAGACGCGGATCGCCATTCTGCGCAAGAAGGCCGCATCCGAGCACCTGGACGTGCCCGACCCGGTGCTCTCCTACATCGGCTCACGGATCTCGACGAACATCCGCGAGCTGGAGGGTGCGCTGATCCGCGTGACGGCGTTCGCGAACCTCAACCGGCAGTCGGTCGACCTCACGCTCGCTGAGATCGTCCTCAAGGACCTCATCACGGACGACGACGACACCGCGGAGATCACACCTGCCGTCGTGATCGCCCAGACCGCTGCCTACTTCGGTCTGCCGATCGAGGACCTGTGCGGCACCTCGCGTTCACGCGTGCTGGTCACCGCCCGACAGATCGCCATGTACCTCTGTCGTGAGCTGACCGAGCTCTCGTTGCCGAAGATCGGCCAGCAGTTCGGCGGCCGGGACCACACAACGGTCATGCACGCGAACAAGAAGATCGCCGGGCAGATGGCTGAACGCCGGTCCACCTACAACCAGGTCACAGAGCTCACTGCACGGATCAAGCAGCAGCACCGCGTGTCCTGACACCTCAGGCGGCCCCCTGAGGGCTCCTTCCGCGCGACTTGGTGTCATGCACCCTCGCCGGCCTGTACACAACCACGCTCACACTCCTGACCTGTGACGACGCTGCTGTGTCGCTCGTTCATCCACATCTCCACAGGCCTGTGGATTGCGGTGTGGATAACTCTGGTCCTGCTCCACACCCACGAATCCACAGACTTGTGCACAACCAGATCCGCAGGATTCCGGGGGTGACTATCCTCCATCCCCAGGCCTGTGGACAGAATCTGTGTATAACCTCGCTTCGAGGCGATCCATGGAGGAACACCCCTGTGGATGAACCTGTGGAAGACGTGTGGACAACCTGCTGAAACCTGTGGGCAACAGAGCCAGAACTGGGGATGGCTTGTGGGTAAAAATCGGCCGTCCACATGTACCCCTAGTTTTCCCACAGCTCCACCCACAGGCTGTCCACACCCGCAAACCCCGCCTGACCAGCGAAAACAGCGGTTATCCCCAGTATCCACAACCCCTACTACTACGACTACAGATTTCTTAGAAGGGGAACTCGAACGCCTTCATAGGCTGTGGGAGCCGAATCTGACCATTCGAACATTAGTACGACTCATCGCTGTGAGCAAGCACCTCCATGCGAACGCTCCTCCCCCGTCGTCAACGTCAGTCACCTCGCGTAGGCTCTGGCACGTACGGAACGAGGCTCTGCGAGGGAGATGGAACGGGATGAAGTTCAGGGTCGAGCGTGACGTGCTGGCGGACGCCGTCACGTGGACGGCGCGCACTCTCCCCACGAGGCCTCCGGCACCGGTTCTGGCCGGCGTCCGGATGGAGGCGGATCCCTCCGGCATTCTCAACCTCGCCAGCTTCGACTACGAGACCTCTGCTCGTTCCGAGCTTCCCGCGGAGGTGGCAGAGCCCGGAACGGTTCTGGTCTCCGGCAGGCTCCTCGCCGAGATCTCCCGTGCGCTCCCGAGCAAGCCGGTCGATGTCACTCTCGAGGGCAACAAGGTCGTCCTCACCTGTGGCGCGAGTCGCTTCACCCTGCTGACGATGCCGGTCGACGAGTACCCTGCGCTGCCGGCCATGCCGGAGCTGAGCGGGACGGTTCCAGGTGAAGCTCTGACTGCCGCCGTTGCACAGGTCACCGTCGCCGCGAGCCGGGACGACACTCTTCCGCTCCTCACCGGCGTCCGTGTGGAGATCGAGGACGAGAAGATCACCTTGCTGGCCACGGATCGCTACCGGCTCGCCCTGCGGGAGCTGACCTGGACTCCGTCGACCCCTGGGTTCTCCGCCATCGCGCTGGTCCGTGCCCGCACGTTGAACGACGTCGCCCGCTCGCTCGGCGCGAGCGGCGGCGCGGTGAACGTCGGCCTGTCCACAGGGAACGGTGTGGATCTCGTGGGCTTCGAGGCCGGCGGACGCCACACCACGTCCCAACTCGTGGATGGCGACTACCCGCCAGTTCGCCGGCTCTTCCCCGACAGTTCGCCGATCCACGCGGTCGTGGCAACGGCGCCGCTCATCGATGCGGCCAAGCGGGTCAGCCTGGTGGCCGAGCGGAATACGCCGATCCGGATGTCGTTCAGCGAGGGTCAGGTCGTGCTGGACGCGGGCCAAGGTGACGATGCCCAGGCCTCCGAGGCGCTGGAGGCCGTGCTTACCGGCGAGGACATCGCCGTGGCGTTCAATCCTCAGTACCTGCTCGACGGCCTCGGTGCTCTCGGCACCGACTTCGTGCGTCTCTCGTTCACCCACCCGAACAAGCCGGTCGAGTTCACCGGGCAGGACTCGCTCGACGGCGAGGACGACTCGACCTACCGTTACCTGCTGGTCCCGATTCGCTTCACGGGCTGACCTCCGCCCGGCCGGTCGTGCGCTCTCGTCGCCTGACAGGCCATGTGTGTCGTGCCCGCGAAGGACTTCCTGGAGGAAATACATGGTCAGCCACATCGGCCTGGTCGGTCTCGGCAAGATGGGCAACAACATGCGGGAGCGTCTCCGGCGCTCCGACATCGAGGTCACGGGATTCGATCCCCGCCCGGAGGTGTCCGACGTTGCCTCGCTCGCCGACCTCGTCGCCGCACTCCCTGCGCCTCGTGTGGTGTGGGTGATGGTCCCGGCCGGCGACCCGACCCGGGGCGTCATCGACGAGCTGGGTGGCCTGCTGACCGCGGGCGACATCGTGGTCGAGGGCGGCAACTCTCACTACGTCGAGGACCAGGAGCGAGCTGCCGAGCTGGCCGAGCTTGGCATCGGGTACGTCGACTGCGGCGTCTCCGGTGGCGTCTGGGGTCTGGACAACGGGTACGGACTGATGTGCGGCGGTGAGGCGTCCCACGTCGCGACGGTCATGCCGGTCTTTGACGCGCTGCGTCCCGAAGGTCCGCGCGAGGAGGGCTTCGTTCACGCGGGGACCGTCGGCGCGGGTCACTTCGCGAAGATGGTCCACAACGGCATCGAGTACGGCCTCATGCAGGCGTACGCGGAGGGCTACGAGCTGCTCGCAGCCAAGAAGGACGTCGTCACCGACGTGCACGGGACGATGAAGGCCTGGCAGCGTGGCACCGTCGTTCGATCCTGGCTGCTCGACCTCATGGTCAAGGCACTCGAGGAGGACCCGGGCCTCGCAGGTCTCGACGACTGGGTCGACGACTCCGGCGAGGGCCGCTGGACCATCGACGAGGGCGTGGACAACGCCGTGCCCCTGCCGGTGATCTCGGCCGCTCTCTTCGCACGGTTCGCCTCGCGGCAGGAGTCCTCACCGGCGATGCGTGCGGTGGCGGCGCTGCGACAGCAGTTCGGCGGTCATGCGGTGAAGAAGGCCGAGTAGACCGCTGTACGTCTCCCACCTGAGCCTCCTCGACTTCCGCTCGTACCCGAGCGTCGACGTAGAGCTCGAACCCGGGGTCAATGCGTTCGTCGGGGCCAATGGCCAGGGCAAGACCAACCTTGTCGAGGCCATCGGATACGTGGCGACCCTGGGTTCGCACAGGGTCGCCACGGACACGCCGCTGATTCGTGCGGGGGCGTCTCGCGCGGTGGTACGCACCCGCATCGTGCGGGGAGACCGGGCCAGCACGGTCGAGCTGGAGATCTCACAGGGCAAGACCAACCGCGCCCGGATCAACCGTGGTCAGCCGGGCCGCGCCCGGGACGTGCTCGGCATTCTGCGCACTGTGCTCTTCGCGCCGGAGGACCTGGCGCTCGTCAAGGGTGATCCTGACGGCAGGCGTCGGTTCCTGGACCAGCTCATCGTTCTGATGGTTCCGCGGTTCGCGGCAGTGTTCGCCGACTACGACCGGGTGCTGAAGCAGCGCTCGGCGCTGCTCAAGTCGGCCCGAGCCGTTCGTCGCTCGGGAGGGCCTGAGGCAGCGGCGACCGCAACACTCGACGTGTGGGACGGGCGCCTCGTGGAACTTGGCGCGGAGATCGTGTCGCTGAGGCTTCAACTCGTCGAGGCGCTTCGTCCTGTCGTCGCCACCGCCTATGAGTTGGTGAGCGAGGGCAAGGGCGAGGCCTTGCTCGACTACAAGTCGTCGTCCACAGAACCTGTGGATAACTCTCCGTCCGGAGGCGGCTCAGGCGGTCCCGGGTTGTCCCGATCGGCTCCCGCGCCGGCGGCATCCGGTGGGGTGTCCGCCGGTGACGAGGGGGTGCGGACGGAAGCCTTCAGGGGGTCGGGCGACAGCGTGGAGGGCGCCACGTCGGTGGCTTGGATCCGGGAGCGGATGGTGGCCGCGCTCGACGCGGTCCGGCAGCAGGAACTCGATCGTGGCGTGAGCCTTGTGGGCCCACATCGGGATGATCTGCTGCTCACCCTCGGCGGTCTGCCCGTCAAGGGATACGCGAGCCACGGGGAGTCGTGGTCGTTCGCCCTGGCCCTACGGATGGCCTCGTTCTGGCTGTTGGGAGGCGCTGCGCAGCTCGGTACACCTCCCCCGTCGGCGCCTGCGTTCTGGGACCCGGACCGTGGCACAGATGCGGACCCTGTGCTCATACTCGACGACGTCTTCGCCGAGCTCGACGCCCGTCGGCGAGAGCGTCTGGCGGAGCTCGTTCTTCCTGCGCGGCAGGTGCTCGTCACGGCAGCCGTACCCGAGGATGTTCCCGCATCGCTCGACGGCGTGAGGTTTCACGTGGAACCAGGAGCGGTCACACGTGAGTGACGAGGAGCGGCCGGGGAGGCCAGCGGGAAGGGGTGCCGGACATCGTTTCGGGGCCACTGAAGCCTCCGGAAGTTATCCACAAGATGCTGTGGATAACGGTGGGGCGTCAGGAGCTTCCGGGGTCTCCGACGAGGTCCCTGCGACACCCCCGGAAGAGGTCGCTCGGGCAGCCCTCAACCGTGCCAAGGCCGCCGCGCGGGCCAAGGGGCTTCGCCCCGGCTCCCCTGCACGCCGCTCGCCGCTGGCCGAGCCGCGCAAGGAATCCCAGGGCCCGAATGCGCGGGATCCACAACTTCTGGGCTCCGTGGTCGGGCGGCTTCTTCGGGAGAAGGGCTGGACGCAGGACGTCTCGGTGGGCGGTGTCATGGGCCGGTGGCGGGATGTGGTCGGAGACGATGTCGCGGAACACTGCACGCCCGTCACCTTCGAGGAGCGGGTGCTCGTGGTGCGTGCCGACTCCACCGCCTGGGCGACGCAGCTGCGGATGCTGGTGCCCAACCTGCTGCGACGAATGGCGGAGGAGATCGGAGAAGGCGTCGTCGAGGAGGTGTCGGTGCTGGGACCGGCCGGGCCAGGCTTTCGGCGAGGGCCCAGGTCGGTGCGTGGCCCAGGTCCCAGGGACACGTTCGGTTGAGCTGTTCGCCCGTCCTGTCTGTCATCGGCTGTCGATCCATGCCACCCAGCCGGCAAATGATCAGGTCCGCCGCCCCGACCGGGGCGGCGGACCTGATCATTTGCCGTGTGTCGCGCTCGAGGCGTCAGTTCCTGGCCATGCGCCGCCGAGCGATGACGAGTGCGACGCCGCCACCGACGAGGAGGAGGGCGAAGGTCGCGGCGCCGCCGACAGTGGCACCGGTCGCCGCGAGCACGGGCGGCTCCTCCTCGGCGGACGGCGTGGACGGCTCGCCCGAGGGCTCGGTCTCGGTGGACACCGACGGAGAGGGCTGCGGAGTGGGCGCCTCCTCGCACTTCTCCTCGACCAGGAGGAGGTCGGCGGGGAAGAGCACGGAGCCGTCGTTCTGCGGTGTCCAGGCCCCGAGGTCCTTGATCCACTCGAAGTTGTCCGAGACGAGAGCGGCAACGACGCCCGCGTCGTTCTTCGAGTAGGACACGGTGTCGGAGTTCTCAGGGAGCACGACGTCGTCCATGCTCACGGCGCAGCCGGCGACGACCTCCGGTGTGGCCGGGACCGCGGTCTCCTTGGCCGGTGGCGTGGCACAGGCGGCCACGCTGCCTTGGTCGGCATAGTCGTACTGGTCGTCGTCGTACGCGTCGACCGTGACGGACCACGTGTGCTCGACGGTGTCGTCCTCGAACGGGTACTGCTTCACGAAGCTGCTCCAGTACTCGGAGCCACCGGGGAACTCGGTCGAGTCGACGACCTTGTCGTCGATCACGACCTCGATGGAGCCGCCGTGATACTGCTTGAGGTCGACGTTGAGGCCGTTGCAGTCGGCAGTGGTGTTGGGAATGTGGGCGGATGCGGCGGGAGCCATGGCGACCATCCCACCGAGTGCGACGGCGGTGAGAGCGCTGCCGGCGAGGAACTTCTTCACGGTGTCATCCTTCGAAGTTGCGAACATTGCGCTGGGGGGGGCGCTGCCGGGGATCACGTCGGATTAGACCAGAAACCTGCCAAAATAGGAAATAAGGTCTAAGACCATATTGTCCGATTACCCTGCGCGCATCGAGCGCTTGCGCTTGCAGGTCCAGATCCCCTCGCGCGGGAGTGAGGAGCGTCAGCTCCTGGGTCTTCACCGCCACCGAGCGGAGCACTGCCACGACGCGGGTCAAAGGTTCGTCGCGGGAGCGACGTCGAGTGCGTCACATCCGGTGCCGGCCGAGGGCTCACTGGGAGTGGCAAGGGGCCCGCGGCGCCCGCTCCGACAAGCAACGCACGGGTGTCTCCCGCGGCGAGTCCGTTCGAGTTCCTTGCCCGTTGGCTGATCGGAAGGCATCGATCCCGACAAAGCGATCCGTACTGCTGGCCACCCATCCGACTGCTTCGAGCGCGAAGGGCAAAATTTCACCCACTACTGGGGTGACAACCTGATCAAAACGTGTATTTCACTCAACAGGAGACCCTGTGGAGAGTTGCCCCCAGACGGCTCGGAATCCAGTGTTTTCCGCGTGCTGGCGGTAGACTGACATGGACAATCACGCCGGGCCCGGACCACTCCTCCAGCCCGGCGTGCGCCTGAAAGACGAGGAGCTACACCGCCCGTGACAGAGCGAATCGACGGCGGCTACGACGCCGGGAACATCACCGTCCTGGAAGGTCTCGAGGCCGTTCGCAAGCGACCGGGCATGTATATCGGTTCGACCGGCGAACGTGGACTGCACCACCTGGTCTACGAGATCGTCGACAACGCTGTCGACGAGGCCCTCGCGGGCCATGCCACCGCCATCGACGTCACCCTGATGGCGGACGGAGGGGTGCGCGTGGTCGACGACGGTCGCGGGATCCCCGTGGCGATGCACCCGACGGAGGGCAAGCCGACTCTCGAGGTCGTCATGACGATCCTGCACGCCGGCGGCAAGTTCGGCGGAGGTGGTTACGCCGTCTCCGGTGGCCTGCACGGTGTCGGCATGTCAGTGGTGAACGCGCTCAGCACTCGTTTCGTCTCCGAGGTCATTCGTGACGGCTTCCACTGGAAGCAGGAGTACCGCGACGGCGGCGAGCCGACCAGCGAGGTCCAGCGCCTCGGACCGATGGCGGACGGCGAGCGGACCGGCACCATCCAGACCTTCTGGGCGGACGACTCCATCTTCGAGACCACCGAGTACGACTTCGAGACGCTGAGGTCCCGCTTCCAGCAGACGGCCTTCCTGAACAAGGGCCTGCAGATCACCCTCACGGACGAGCGTGCCGGCCACGCCGGCAACGAGGACGAGGTCACCGGTCAGATCCCGCAGGTGACGCCTGAAATGGTCGAGGACGGCGACGTCGCCGGCACGATCACCACCACGGACGGCGAGGCCGTCGCCGGGGACGGTGCGCCGGGCGTGGAGGCGGACCGGGCCTCGTCGTCGGGCGGCCGGACGGTCACCTACAGGTACGACGGCGGCCTCGTCGACTACGTCACCCACCTCAACGCGGCCAAGAAGGTCGACCTGGTTCACCCCGAGGTCGTCGCCTTCGAGGCGGAGGACGAGGGGCGGAACATCTCGGCCGAGGTCGCCATGCAGTGGACGAGCGCATACAGCGAGTCCGTGCACACCTTCGCGAACATGATCTCCACTCCGGAAGGCGGCACGCATGAGGAAGGCTTCCGCACCGCGCTGACCAGCCTGGTCAACACCTACGCACGTGACAAGGCCATCCTCAAGGAGAAGGAAGACAACCTCACGGGTGACGACATCCGTGAGGGGCTCACGGCCGTCATCTCCATGAAGCTGAGCGAGCCGCAGTTCGAGGGCCAGACCAAGGCGAAGCTCGGCAACACCGAGGCCAAGACGTTCGTCCAGCGCGTGGTGCGCGAGCAGCTCACCGACTGGTTCGACGCCCACCCGAACGAGGCCAGGGACATAATCCGCAAGGCGATCCAGGCGAGCCAGGCGCGTATCGCGGCACGCAAGGCACGGGAGGCCACGCGCCGCAAGGGGATCCTGAGCAGCGGTGGGATGCCCGGCAAGCTCAAGGACTGCCAGTCGCGACGCCCGGAGGAGTGCGAGGTCTACGTCGTCGAGGGTGACTCGGCAGGCGGCTCAGCGGTCCGCGGGCGCAACCCGCACAACCAGGCGATCCTCCCCATTCGTGGCAAGATCCTCAACGTCGAGCGCGCGCGGTTGGACAAGGCTCTCTCGAACCAGGAGGTGCAGGCGCTGATCACGGCGTTCGGTACCGGGATCGGTGAGGACTTCGACATCGCCAAGCTGCGCTACCACAAGATCGTCCTGATGGCTGACGCCGACGTCGATGGTCAACACATCTGCACGCTGCTGCTCACACTGCTGTTCCGGTACATGCGCCCGCTCATCGAACACGGGCACGTGTACCTGGCGCAGCCGCCGCTGTATCGCTTGAAGTGGTCGAACGCTCCGCACGACTACGTCTACTCCGACCGCGAGCGGGACGCCTTCCTCGAGGCGGGCATCGCCCAGGGCAGGCGGATCCCGAAGGAGAACGGCATCCAGCGGTACAAGGGTCTGGGTGAGATGGACTACTCGGAGCTGTGGGACACCACGATGGATCCGGAGAACCGGACCCTGCTTCAGGTGACGATGGACGACGCCGCTGCGGCGGACGAGATCTTCGCGGTGCTGATGGGTGAGGACGTCGAGTCGCGCCGCAGCTTCATCCAGCGGAATGCCAAGGACGTGCGGTTCCTCGACATCTGAGCGAGTTCGCGAGCCCGCACGATGCCGTCAGAACGGCAATGGGTGGAGCGAGCGCGGCCCGGCCACCGCGTGACGAGGTACCGGGGAGACAACAGCGCGCCGTCGGACGGCGTGGGAAGGAAGAGACGTGACGGACGAGACCCCCGGCGTGGAGGACCTCCCCGACGGCGTCGGTGACGCCGCGTTGGCCGTGCACCACGGCCGCGTGGAACAGGTGGACCTGCAGCTCGAGATGCAGCGCAGCTATCTGGACTACGCCATGAGCGTGATCGTGGGGCGTGCCCTGCCGGACGTGCGCGACGGCCTGAAGCCCGTGCACCGTCGCGTGCTCTACGCGATGTACGACGGCGGCTACCGGCCGGACCGCTCGTTCAGCAAGTGTTCCCGCGTGGTCGGGGACGTGATGGGTAAGTACCACCCGCACGGCGACACCGCGATCTACGACACGCTGGTCCGGCTCGTGCAGGACTGGGTGCTGCGGTATCCGCTGGTCGCCGGCCAGGGGAACTTCGGCTCCCCCGGCAACGACCCGGCGGCTGCCCCTCGATACACCGAGTGCCGTATGGCACCGCTCGCGCTGGAGATGGTGCGCGACATCGAGAAGAGCACCGTCGACTTCCAGGACAACTACGACGGACGGACCCAGGAGCCGACGGTCCTCCCGTCGCGTTTCCCGAACCTGCTGGTCAATGGTTCCGCCGGGATCGCCGTCGGCATGGCCACGAACATTCCGCCGCACAATCTGCGCGAGGTGGCTGACGGGGCCAAGTGGTATCTCGACCATCCGGAGGCCTCCCGCGAGGAGCTCCTCGAGGCGCTGATGGAGCGCATCAAGGGTCCGGACTTCCCCACGGGGGCGCAGATCCTGGGCCACAAGGGCATCGAGGAGGCGTACCGCACGGGCCGCGGGTCGATCACGATGCGCGCCGTGGTGAACGTCGAGGAGATCCAGAACCGGATCTGCCTGGTCATCACCGAACTGCCCTACATGGTGAACCCCGACAACCTTGCCGCGAAGATCGCGGACATGGTCAACGACGGCCGGATCCAGGGCATCGCGGATATCCGCGACGAGACATCGGGCCGTACCGGACAGCGGCTCGTCATCGTGCTCAAGCGCGACGCCGTCGCCAAGGTCGTGCTGAACAACCTGTACAAGCACACGCAGCTGCAGGAGAACTTCAGCGCGAACATGCTCGCGCTCGTCGACGACGTTCCCCGGACGCTCAGCCTGGACGCGTTCATCCGGCACTGGGTCATCCACCAGATCGAGGTGGTCCGCCGGCGTACCGAGCACCTGCTCAAGGAGGCCGAGGAGCAGATCCACATCTACGTGGGCTACCTCAAGGCTCTCGACGCGCTGGACGAGGTCATCGCGCTCATCCGCCGCTCCCCCGATGTCGACGAGGCCCGCGGCGGACTCATGGAACTGCTCGGTGTTGACGAGGTGCAGGCAAACGCGATCCTGGCGATGCAGCTCCGCCGGCTCGCGGCGCTCGAGCGCCAGAAGATCCTCGACGAGCACGCGAAGCTCGAGACGATGATCAACGACTACCGCGACATTCTCGCCAGGCCGGAGCGGCAGCGCTCGATCGTCGGCGAGGAACTGGACGAGATCGTCGGGCGGTACGGCGACGACCGTCGAACCATGATCCTCCCGCATCTGGGTGACATGTCCGTCGAGGACCTGATCCCCGAGGAAGAGATGGTGGTGACGATCACCCGCGGCGGCTACGCCAAGCGGACACGCAGCGACAACTACCGCCAGCAGAAGCGCGGCGGCAAGGGAGTGCGAGGCACTCAGCTGCGCGAGGACGACATCGTCGACCACTTCTTCGTCACGACCACGCACCACTGGCTGCTCTTCTTCACGAACCTGGGCCGGGTCTACCGGGCGAAGGGCTACGAGCTCCCTGAGGGGGGCCGTGACTCGAAGGGCCAGCACGTCGCCAACCTCATGGCGTTCCAGCCCGGTGAGCACATCGCTCAGGTGCTCGACATCCCTGACTACGACGCCGCGGACTACCTGGTTCTCGCCACGCGGCGCGGCATCGTGAAGAAGACCCGGCTGCAGGAGTACAACTCGCCGCGATCCGGTGGCCTCATCGCCATCAACCTGCGGGAGGACGACGAAGGACTCCCGGACGAGCTGGTTGCCGCACGACTGGTGAACGCCGACGACGACCTCATTCTCGTCTCCCGCAAGGGGCAGTCGATCCGCTTCCACGCCGCCGACGACACGATCCGGCCGCTGGGCCGGGCAACGTCAGGCGTGACGGGCATGAAGTTCCGGGAGGACGACGAGCTTCTCGCGGCCCAGGTGGTCACCCCCGGCACGGACCTGTTCGTGGTCACCGAGGGCGGTTTCGCCAAGCGCACCCGGATCGACGAATACCGGGTGCAGGGCCGTGGCGGTCTCGGCATCAAGGTGGCGAATCTGGTCGAGGCACGGGGAGACCTTGTGGGAGCGCTGGTCACAGATGCGGACGACGAGGTCCTCGTGATCATGGAACGTGGCAAGATCGTGCGATCCGCTGTCGCGGAGGTCAACCTGACCGGCAGGAACACTCAGGGAGTAACCTTCGCGAAACCGGACAAGGGCGATCGGATCATCGCCGTGGCGCGGAACGCAGAACGCAACCTTGAGCAGGAAGACGCCGAGCAGGAGGGCGGCCCCGAGGCCCCCACGAACGGCGAGGCTGGTGCGGACGGCGTTACCGTGGGCGATGAGGTACCTGGCCCCGACGAGGTTTTGAGCACCCCAGAGCAAGACGGCACCGGACGCGAGGACAGCTGATGACAAGCGGCAACGACACCGGACAGGGATCCCGATCGACGACGACGGAGGTCGACGACGAGTTCGAGAAGGCCCAGGTCCGGGACGGCACCACTTCGGGAGCCGGACAGTCGGAAGGTGCCGCCGGCAAGGCGTCGGCTGACCACGCCGCGGACGGCGGCGACGCAACCGATCAGGTCGCCGAGGAGGGCCAGGAGGCCGCTGACGGCTCCACGGGGAGGGACACCGACGTGCCTGCTGCGGGTGCTTCCCCGGCCGTCGAGGCCTCGACCGAACCCGAGGCGGAGCCGGCCCGAGGCGGCTTCTGGCGAGCCGCGTACGAAGCGGGAGCCGACGCGCCGTCATCCCGCCACACGACGGATTCGGCCGCGGCGTCGAACGGCGCTCCGGAGAACTCTGCCCCTTCCTCCGACTCTCCCGGCACCAGCACGGCATCGTCGGCGGAAGCAGAGGTGGAAGACATCGAGGAAACCACCAAGCCGCGGGTCTCGCGCGAGACGAACTCGCCGGGGGACGGCTGGCAGTCCACGCCGTCGCCGCAGGCCGACGATGCGCCAGCCGCAGGGGCCGAGGGCACTGCTGTGACGTCCGAGAGCGTCGCCCAGAACGGGGAGGCCGACGAGGCCGCCTCCATGAAGCAGGGCGCCGTCAAGGCTGCGCAGGCAGCACTCGCTGCGGCCCGTAACGCGGCGAGGAAGGTGTCCTCGGCGATGCCCGAAACCTCGACGTCCTCCACGGAGCCTCAGCAGCCCGCATCGCCCGTACCTGCTGAGATGCACTACAGCGCCGGCGCGGTGCATGGCTCGGCGTCAGTACCACTCGAGGAGACCGTGCCCGTGGGCGGGAACGCCGGTCCGGACGGTGACACCACGCCCGGTTCGATGCCGGGCGTCACGCCGAAGGCCGGCGGGGGGCCTCGCCGCGTGCGCCTTGCCATCTCACGGATCGATCCGTGGTCGGTCATGAAGCTGGCATTCCTGCTCTCCGTCGCGATCGCGATCATGACCGTCGTCGCGACCGTCGTGTTCTGGTCCGTGATCGACAGCCTGGGGGTCTTCGACAAGATCCAGACGTTCGTGACCGATGCCATCGGCGAGGAGACGAACTTCAACGTCATGCAGTATGTCGAGTTCGAGCGCGTCGTCTCCCTGTCCACGCTCGTCGCCATCTGCAACGTCGTCCTGCTGACGGCGCTCGCGACGATCATGACGTTCCTGTACAACATCACGGCGGCTCTGGTGGGTGGCGTGCACATGACGCTCACCGACGACTGAGCCCGACCGTCAGCGGCGTCCCTCGGCCGGAGGGGCGCCGCTGACGCATTCCGGCGTACGTCACACCACGAACTTCGCCGGATCCACGATTTCGGTTTGGGGCAGAGCCGCTCGCTGGGGTAATGTCTGGGTGCTGCCAGAGAGCACCTGTCCAGACGGATGGGGTTCCTGGTTCGGCTCGGGGCTATAGCTCAGGCGGTTAGAGCGCATCGCTGATAACGATGAGGTCCGAGGTTCAAGTCCTCGTAGCCCCACTTCATGACAGGCGGGATGTGTCCACTGGACCATCCCGCCTTTTCTTGTGCGAGCACGTGGGCCCACTCCTGGATCATGGCCACCAGCTCGGCTCCGGGTACGGGATATCCAGTAGGTCGGGTTAGCGGCCAAAATGTGTGTCTGTCTCGGGCGTGTCGTGGGTCATCTGGGGCGTCCGGCCCAGCCTTTGCGGGTCCAGAGTCCTTCTTCGGGGGTCGCGGTCGTGTCGTAGCCGGCCGGGCTGA
>NZ_JABBYC010000027.1 GCF_016742955.1 Myceligenerans indicum
CCGGCGGGTCCTGGGCCTGCAGACGGGTCTGCAGCAGGTCCTTCGCCGCCGACCCGGCGCCACCGGCCACCGCACCGTTCACGAACTCGATGTCGGGGTGCTGCTCGTTGAACACGCCCACCAGCGCGTCCAGACCGGCCTTCTCCGAACCCGCGGCCCACCAGGTGAACACCTCGACCTGGTCCGCGCCGCCCTCGGACCCGGCGTCGTCGGACCCGCCGCCGCTGCCGCATGCCGCCAGGGTCATGCCCAGGGCGGCGACCGAAGCGGCCACAGCGGCCGACTTCTTGTTGATTCGCATTTCGTGTCCCTCAAACCTTCGTTGGTCGGTGGATCGAACCCTCCTCCGCAGCGGCACGATCCCGGGGCAGGACGGTGGCGCGTCCGGAGGTGGCCGGGCGTCTGAGGCGCCCGAGAACCGCGCCCTATCAAACGGGTATCCCGCCTTGATGTCAAGAAGTGAACGCAACGCCGCCTCGCTGGTGAGACTTCGTTCATGGCGTGTATTCAACGCGGGCACGTGCCTGGGGCGCCCGCGATATCGCAGATGGGGCCCGCCCAGCGGTCTATTGTGTGGCTGTGCGCGCGGATCGGGTGACCCCGGGTTCGCAGACCTCCCTCCGGGAGGCCAACAGAGCCCGGATCGTGAGCGCCGTCCAGCAGCGTGGCTCACTCACGCAGATCGAGCTGGCCGGCGTCACCGGGCTGTCCCCGGCCACCATCTCGAACATCGTCAAGGAACTGTCGGCCGCCGGCGTCCTTGCCACCTCCCAGTCCGTGCGCAACGGGCGCCGCGCCCTGCAGGTCACGCTCGCGCGCAACCTCGGGCTCGTCGCGGGAGTCCGGTTCGGCGTGCGGTCCCTGAGCGTCGCACTGGCGGACGCCTCGATGCGCGTCCTGGCCGAGCAGCGCATGCCACTCGCCGCCGACCACCGCGCCGACGTCGGGATGCGTCGCACCGCGCTGCTGGTCACCGAGATGATCGAGTCCGTCGGCGCGTCGCCGGACGAGCTGCTCGCCGTCAGCGTCGGAGTGCCGGTTCCGGTCGACCCCGCCAGCGGCGAGGTGGTCACCCTGGGCATGATGCGCGGCTGGGACGGTGTCGACGTCGCGGCCCTGTTCCAGGCCGAACTCGGTGTTCCCGTCACCGTCGACAACGACGCCACCCTCGCCGCGATCGCCGAGTACCGCTACGGAGCGGCCCAGGGGTTCGACTCCCTCGCCTACATCCGTGTCTCCCACGGCGTCGGTGCGGGCCTGGTCATCGGAGGGCATGCCGTGCGGGGCCGAGCCGGTGTCGCAGGCGAGATCGGCCACGTGTCGGTCGACGAGAACGGGCCCGTCTGCCGCTGCGGCAACCGGGGATGCCTGGAGATGCTGGTCGGCGCGACGAGCCTGCTGGGCATGCTGCCCGCCGGGGCCGGCCACCTCACGCTCGCCGACCTGGTCACGCGAGCGACCGGCGGCGATCCCGGCTGCCGCAGGGTGGTGTACGACGCCGGCCGCCATCTCGGAGTGGCGCTGGCCAACCTGTGCAACATCGTCGACCCGGCGATCGTCGTCGTCGGCGGGCAGCTCGTGGAGGTCGGGGACCTCCTGCTCGAGCCCCTGCGCACGACCCTCGGCCAGCGCGTGGTCGCGACCTCCCGGGGCCCGGTCGACGTCGTCCGCTCGGAGCTCGGCGGATCGGCCGGCGTCCGGGGCGCGCTGGCGGTCGCTCTCGATTCGGCCCGGTCGGCCGGCGTCCTCGGCGTGGTGGGATCATGATCGCACCACGAGCAGGAGGGAACGAGGTGCCACGAGGGCGACGACGGCGAGCCGGCCTGGCTGCCGCGCTGCTCACCGCCGGGGCCGCCGCGATGCTTTCCGCCTGCGTGGCCACTTCCGGGGCCGCGGCGACCCCCTCGGGAACGGTGGGACTCCTGCTGCCGGAGTCCCAGACGGCACGTTACGAGGCGTCCGACCATCCCACGTTCGCGCGCGTCGTCTCCAGCCGCTGCCCGGGCTGCGACGTGCTCTACGCCAACGCGGGCCAGGACGTCGCCAGCCAGCAGGAACAGGCCGAGTCGATGCTGGTGCGAGGGGCGGACGTGCTGGTGCTCGACGCCGTCGACACGGTTGCCGCCGTCGGGATCGTCGAGGAGGCGCACCGGCTCGGCGCCAAGGTGATCGCCTACGACCGGTTCGTCGACGGTGCCGACTACTACGTGTCCTACGACTACGAGTTCCTCGGCTACCTCATGGGGTCGGCGCTGGCCGGGGCACTCGATCCGGACGTCGACCCGGGGCTGACGACGATCGAGGCCCGGGCGGCCGCCGGGACCACGCAGGGGCCGGGCGTGCTGCTCGTCCAGGGAGCGGTCACCGACCCGAACTCCCGCGCGATCGCCGACGGCGCGCACCGAGCCCTCGAAGGCACCGACATCGACGTCCTCGCGGAATATCACACGCCGGACTGGAGCCCCGACAAGGCCACCGAGTGGGTCGAGGCGATGCTCACCAGATACCGCGGTCAGGTCGACGGCATCCTGGCGGCCAGCGACGGCGTCGCGGGGGGTGCGGTCGCGGCGGCCAAGGCGGCCGGCCTCGACCCGGTCCCGCCGACCACGGGCCAGGACGGCGAGCTCGCGGCGGTGCAGCGCATCGTCGCCGGGGACCAGTACATGACGATCTACAAGGCCACCGACCAGCAGGCGGCCACGGCCGCCGAGCTCGCGGTGCGCGTGCTGCGCGGCCAGGACCCCCGCACCACGGCCGTCACCGACGGCGTGCCCACCCTGCTGCTCGCGCCCCGCGCGGTCGGGGCCGACGACATCGAGCACGTCATCGTCGACGGGCACGTGTACACGGCCGACCAGATCTGCACCCCCTCGTACCGGGCCGCGTGCGAGGCACGCGGGCTCGTCGGAGGGACCCAGGAGGAGCAAGGATGACCGAGCCCATCGAGCCAGGCGCCACGCCTCCGCGCGCCTCGGGCGCCCCCGTGGTGTCGCTGCGCGGGGTGAGCAAGCACTTCGGGGGCGTGCGAGCCCTCGTCGACGTGGACGTGGACATCCACGAGCACGAGGTGCTCGCCGTCGTGGGGGACAACGGCGCGGGCAAGTCGACGCTCGCCGGCGTGCTGGCCGGCGCCCACCGGCCGGACGCCGGGCAGGTTCTGGTCGACGGGTCGCCCGTGGTGCTGGACTCGCCGGCTGCCGCACGTGCCCTCGGGATAGCCACCGTGTTCCAGGAGCTGGCGCTGGTCGACGACCTCGACGTGGTCGAGAACCTGTTCCTCGGGCACGAGGTGGGCTCCGGCGTCTTCCTCGACGAGGTGGAGATGGAGCGCCGCACCTGGCAGGTCCTCGACCAGCTCGCCGCGAGCGTCCCTTCCGTCCGCGAGCCGGTACGGGCCCTGTCGGGCGGGCAGCGTCAGGTCATCGCGGTGGCGCGGGCGCTGCTCGGGTCCCCGCGCGTCGTCGTGCTCGACGAGCCGACGGCGTCGCTCGGGGTGCGGCAGACGGCGGAGGTCCTCAACCTGATCACACGGCTGCGCGGGCGGGGGCACGCCGTCGTGCTGGTCAGCCATCAGGCGGGCGACCTGCAGGCCGTCGCGGACCGGATCCTGGTGCTGCGGCTCGGCCGGGTGCACGGGACCTACACCGGCGAGACGTCGTACGAGGACCTGTTGGCGGCGATGACCGGCGCGGTGCTCCCGGGCTCGGGGGGACGATGAGGCCTGCGAGCGCGCGCGGAGTGCGTGGGGTGGAGAGTTCGATGAGATCCGATGGAGCGCGGGAGTGTGGGGCCCGATGAACGCCGACGGCACACGCGGTGGCGGGAGCACGCTCGCCGCGGTCGATCCCGGACAGGCCAGGACCCGGGTGGGCCTGCGAGCCGTGCTGGGGCAGTGGTTCCACGGCGAGCACGGCGTCGCGCCGATCGTCGTCGGGCTGGCGTTCGTGTGGGTGGTGCTCGCGGTGATCCAGCCCGACTTCCTCTCCGCGGAGAACCTGGTCAATCTCACGCTGCAGAGCGTTCCCGTCGGGGTGATCGCGCTCGGTGTGGTGCTCGTGCTGCTGGTGGGGCAGATCGACCTGTCGGTGGGTTCGGTGAGCGGGCTGGCGGCCGCGATCGTGGCGGTCGGCACGGTGACGGCGGGCTGGCCGTTCGTCCTCGCGGTGGCCGTCGCCCTCGCCTGCGGCATGGCCGTCGGGCTCGTCTACGGCATCCTGTCCTCCCGGCTGGGCCTGCCCAGCTTCGTGATCACGCTGGCCGGGCTGCTCTTCCTCGCGGGCCTTCAGCTGCGGGTGCTGGGGCCGCTGGGCTCGATCAATCTTCCGTTCGAGTCGTGGTTCGTGCGCTCGATCCAGCAGGGATTCCTCGACCCGGCGGTGGCGTGGGCGCTCGTGGTGCTCTGGGTTCTGGCCTACCTGGCCATGCAGGTCTGGGGGCGTGAGCGCCGCCGGCGGGCGGATCTGGCGTGTGCGCCGTGGTCGCAGGTCGTGCTGCGGACGGGCGCCCTCGCGGCGGTGCTCGGTGCCGCGGTGGGGTATCTCTCCACGGCCCGGGGCGTGGGCTACTCGGTGGTGCTGTTCGTGGTCCTCGTGATCGTGGCCGACGTGGCGTTGCGGCGCACGAGGTGGGGCCGATCCGTGCGTGCGGTGGGCAGCGACAGGCGTGCCGCGCTGCTCTCCGGGGTCGCCGTGCACCGGACCGTGGTCTCGAGTTTCGTGGCCTGCTCCACGCTCGCCGCCCTGGGCGGCGTCCTGGCGGCCGGCCGACTGGGTGCCGCGAACCAGGGCACCGGGGGAGCGGACACGTACCTGACGGCGATCGCGGCCGCCGTGATCGGGGGCACGAGCCTCTTCGGCGGGCGCGGCAGCGCCTGGTCGGCGCTGCTGGGGGTGCTGGTCATCCAGTCCGTCGCGAACGGGCTGACGCTGCTCGACCTCGACCAGGCCACGCGCTACATGGTCACCGGCGCCGTGCTCCTGGGTGCGATCGTCGTCGACATGCTGGTGCGACGTCGTCGTCAGGAGGCTTGAGGATGCCGGTGCGAGGAGCCCGTCGGCCGACGCTCGCGGGAGTGGCCGACCATGCGGGAGTGAGCCTGAAGACGGCGTCCCGCGTGCTGAACGGCGAGCCGAACGTGGCCGAGGCGACACGGGAGCGGGTCCGTGCGGCAGCGGCGGCGCTCGGGTTCCGGCGCAACGCGGTGGCGGCCGATCTCGCGCGGGGCGGCGTGTCCAAACTGCTCGGCTTCATCTCCGGCGACATCGGCAACCCGTTCTACTCGGCGCTGGCCAGCGGCATCGAGCAGGTGGCACGGGACCACGACATGCACCTGATCACGACGTCGTGCGGCGAGGACGGGGAGCGCGAGCGCCTGCTCACGGAGGAACTGCTCGAACGGCGCGTCGGCGGCCTCGTGGTCACCCCTGCCACGGGGGACCACGCCTCACTGGCCGGCGAGCTCGCCGCGGGTACGCGCCTGGTGTTCGTGGACCGGCCGGCCGACGGCCTGGTGGCGGACACGGTGGTCATCGACAACCGGGGTGGTGTCCGGTCCGCCGTACGGCACCTGAGCGATCACGGGCATCGGAGGATCGCGTTCGTCGGGGACAACCCGCAGGTGTGGACGTTCCGGGAGCGGCGTGCGGCCTTCCTACAGGTGATGGCGGAGCTGGGGAACCCGGGCGCGGAGAACTGGGTGCGGTCGGGAGCGCACGACGCCGCCGAGGCGCGATCGCTCGTCACGGCCCTGCTCGACGGCCCCGAGCCACCGACGGCGGTGCTCGCCGAGAACAACCGTGTCACCGAGGGTGCGCTGCGCGCGCTGGCGGACGCGCCCGGTGGTGCGCGTGTCGCGCTCGTGGGCTTCGACGACTTCGATCTCGCGGACCTGCTGGGCGTGACGGTGGTCGCGTACGACGCCGTCGAGCTGGGCCGCCGCGCGGCGGAGCTGGCGGTCATACCGCACGACCCGGCCGCTTCGCCGAGGACGGTCACGCTGGCCACGCACCTCATCCCGAGGGGCACGGGGGAGCGCCGCCCCTGAGAAGGTGCCGCGCACTCCGCCGGGCGTGACCTGGGAGCCGCTCCGCCGGCGCGGGGCCGACCGCCGCCTGTCTGTTCCGGTCCGCGGCTCCCTCCCGCCTCTCCCTCTCGGCCCTCCCTCCCGCTCGGCCCCGCCGAGCGAGGCTCAGTCGTGAGCCCGGGTGAGCCCGGACGGGGGGAGGGAGGCGGCCGGGGCCGTGTCCGGGTGGCCGGTCCCGGCAGCCTCGCCGCGACAGGTCACCAGATCTTGACGCGCTCCTCGGGCGACAGGTAGAGACCGTCACCCGGGAGGGTGCCGTACGTCTCGTGGAACTCGTCGACGTTGCGCAGCACGCCGTTGCACCGGAACTCGTTGGGGGAGTGCGGGTCCACGGCGATGCGCCGCACGATCTCCTCGTCGCGGCCCTTGGACTGCCACACCTGCGCCCAGCCGAGGAAGATCCGCTCCAGCGCGCTCAGGCCGTCGATCTCGGGTGCCTCGGACAGCGGCTTGCCGAGTGCGATCCGGTACGCCTTGATCGCGATCGACAGGCCACCCAGGTCGCCGATGTTCTCACCGATCGTCAGCGACCCGTTGACGTGCACGTCCGAGTGCTCCTCGGCGTCGAGCTGCGCGGGGCGGAACGCGTCGTACTGCGCGATGAGGGCGCTGGTGCGCTTCTCGAACTCCTCGCGGTCCGCGTCCGACCACCAGTTCTCCAGCCGGCCGTCGCCGTCGTACTTGGACCCCTGGTCGTCGAACCCGTGGCCGATCTCGTGCCCGATGACGCCACCGATCCCGCCGAAGTTCACGGCGTCGTCCGCGGCCGGGTCGAAGAACGGCGGCTGCAGGATCGCCGCGGGGAAGACGATCTCGTTCATCCCCGGGTTGTAGTAGGCGTTGACCGTCTGCGGCGTCATGAACCACTCCTCGCGGTCCAGCGGCCTGCCGATCTTGCCCAGCTCGTGGTCCTGGTCGAACGCGTTCGACCGGCGCACGTTCCCCAGCAGGTCGGCCGGGTCCACGGTGAGGCCCGAGTAGTCCCGCCACTTGGTGGGGTACCCCACCTTGGGTGTGAACTTCTCCAACTTGACCAGGGCCTTCTCGCGGGTTTCCGGAGTCATCCAGTCGAGGCCCTCGATGGACTCCCGGTAGGCGGCCACCAGGGCGCCCACCAGGTGGTCCATCTTCTCCTTGTGCTCCGGGGGGAAGTGGCGCGCCACGTACTCCGCCCCGACGACCTCTCCGAGCGCGCCCTCGACCAGCGACACCCCGCGCTTCCAGCGTTCGCGCACCTCCTGCGCGCCGGTGAGCACGCGGCCGTAGAACGAGAAGTTCGCCTCGACGATCTCCTCGGTCAGGTACGGCGCCCGTGCGGTGATCAGGTGGTACGTCATCCACAGCTGCCAGTCGAGCAGGGACACGTCGTTCCAGAGGGCCGCGAAGCCTGTCGCGAAGCTGGGCTCGCGGACCACGATCTGGTCGAGTGCGCCCTGGGGCGTGCCGAGCGCGTCCACCCACGCGAGCCAGTCGAAGCCCGGGGCGTCCTCGGCCAGCTCGCCGAGGGCCATCGGGTTGTAGGTGAGAGTGGCGTCGCGCCGCTTCACCACGTCCCAGTGGTGCTCCGCGAGGCGGGACTCCAGCTCGACGACGCGCGCGGCGGCGTCGTCGGCGCCGATGCCCCAGGCCCCCGAGACGTCCGCGAACGCCAGCATGCGCGCCACGTGCGGCTCGTACTTCTTGCGCACGGACGCGTACTGGTCGTCGTGGTAGTAGGACTCGTCGGGCAGGCCGATCCCGGCCTGCACCAGGTAGACGACGTAGCGCTCGGTGTCCTTGGCGTCGTTGTCCACCCAGAACTGGACGGCCCCCGCGCCGCCTGTACGCTGCAGCGCGCCCAGGGCACGCGTGAGCTCGGCGTGATCCGCGGCGCCGCGGATCAGCGCGAGGTCCTCGGCGAGCGGCTCCACCCCGAGCGCCTCGATGCGCTCGGTGTCCATGAAGCTCGCGTACAGGTCACCGATCGGGGAGCCGGCCGGGGCGTCCGTGATGATCTCGCGGACGTGCTCCTCCGCCTGGTCGTGCAGGGCGCGGAACGCACCGTCCATCGCACGGTCCGCGGGGATCTCGTGGGAGTCGATCCAGCGGCCGTTCACGTGGCGGTACAGGTCGTCCTGCGGACGGACTCCGGGGTCGAGGGCGTCGAGGTCGATTCCCGACTTCACGGGGGTGGATTCGGTCGTCATGGCGTCAGGGTACGCGCGGCCGTCGTCGTCCATCGTGCGGGCCGTGCTGGAGACCACCCGGGCTCGTGATGGAAGATGGTTTCATGCACCTGCACATCGCCGCTGACCATGCCGGGTACGACCTCAAGACTCACCTGGTGCAGCACCTGACCGACGCCGGGCACGAGGTCACCGACCACGGCGCCCACGAGCTCGACCCGCTGGACGACTACCCGTCGTTCTGCCTCGCCGCGGGGGAGGCGGTCGTCGCGGAGCCCGGTTCCCTCGGCATCGTGATCGGTGGTTCCGGCAACGGTGAGCAGATCGCCGCGAACAAGGTCAACGGTGTGCGCGCCGCGCTGGCCTGGTCGATCGAGACGGCCAGGCTCGGGCGCCAGCACAACGACGCGAACGTCGTCGCCGTCGGCGGCCGCATGCACACGGTCCGGGAGGCGACGGCGATCGTCGACGCCTTCGTGGCCGAGTCCTTCAGCGGCGACGAGCGCCACCAGCGCCGGATCGACCAGCTCGCCGCCTACGAGAAGACCCGCTGACTTGCCCGAGGGGCACACCGTCCACCGCCTCGCGCGGACCCTGCGAGAACTGTTCGGCGACCAGGCGCTGCGGGTGACCAGCCCGCAGGGCCGGTTCGCCGACGGCGCCGCCGTGCTCGACGGCCGGCGGCTGGTGGCCGTGGAGGCGTGGGGGAAGCAGCTGTTCTGCGGATTCGCGGCCGGCACCGACGACTCCGGACACCGCACCATGCCGGGCGCCGGGGCCTCGCCTCGGGCCGGCGAGGGGACGCTGTGGCTGCGGACGCACCTCGGCCTCTACGGTGCCTGGACCTTCGCGGGGGCGCCGGGCGCGTCCGAGGTGGCTCACGCCATCGGCGCACCCCGCAAACGCATCGGCGAGCGCGAGACCCTTCCCCCGGCCCCGGCCCCGGCCCCGGATGCGTCACCGCCCGCAGTCCCGGCTGCGGCGTCGGCCTCGGTCCGTACCGCACAGGGTCCGCTCGACGACGCCGCCGTCCGCGGTGGTCGTGCGTCCACCGCGGAAGGCGGCGTTCTCGCCCAGCCCGCCGCGCGACCTGGCGCGCCCGGCGCGGAGTGGACGCCGCCCGCGCCTCGGGGGCAGGTGCGGGTGCGGGTGCTCGGGAGGCGGGCCGTCGCCGATCTGACCGGGCCCGCCGCGTGCGAGGTGATCACGACGGCCGAGAAGGAGGCCGTGACCGGGCGGCTCGGGCCCGATCCGATCCGGGACGGGGAGCCCGGGCACGACGCCGAGGCGTTCGTCGCGAAGGCCGGGCGTTCCCGTGTGACCATCGGGCAGCTCCTCATGGACCAGGCGGTGATTGCCGGCGTCGGCAACATCTATCGGGCGGAGGCCCTGTTCCGGGGCGGCGTGGACCCGCTGCGGCCTGGCCGGGAGGTCGCGCCGCCGTCGGTCCGCGCGATCTGGGACGACCTCGTCGTCCTCATGCGCGAGGGTGCCCGCACCGGCGCGATCGTCACCACACGCCCGGCCGACCGGGACGCGGCACCGTCGCCCGCCGGACCTGGCACCATGCCCGCTGCCGGGCCCAACGCCGGGCCCAACGCCGGGCCCAACGCCGGGCCCAACGCCGAGCCCACTGCCGGGCCCACTGCCGGGCCCACGCCCCGGCGCCAGACCCAGCGCCAGACCCGGCAGAACACCGACGGGACACCCGATGCGGTCGCCGCCGACCAGGCGTTCTACGTCTACCACCGCGACGGTCTGCCCTGCCGCGTGTGCGGCGCCCCGGTGCTGCTCAAGGAGCTCGCGGGCCGCAATCTCTTCTGGTGCGGAACCTGCCAGACCTGACCCGGCGGTACCCGCCCCGCCCGACCGGGCAGGCTCGCCGGACCCGACCGGGCAGGCTCCCCGGACCCGACCGGGCAGGCTCCCCGGACCCGACCGGGCAGGCCCGCCGGACCCGACCGGGCAGGCCTGCCGGACCCGACCGGGCGACGTCGGGGCCAAATGTCTCGCGCCCGCGAGCGCGGACGGGCACCATCGGCTCATGGACACCGCCACCCTCCCGGACGTGCCCCTGCCGGACGGCTACCGGCTCCGCACGCTCACCGAGTCGGACCGCCGCGCCGTCGTCGACCTGGACCTGTGGGCGTTCCCCTCGGGCGTCGCGCTCGACGACGCGGTCCGGCATCCCTTTCCCCTCGGCTGGGACCGTACGATCGGCGTCGAGGCGGACGGGTTCGACGGGCTCGCCGCACTGCACGGCTCCTATCCGTTCCGCGAGTTCGGCGTGCCCGGCGGCACGCTCGCGACAGGCGGGCTGACCTGGGTGGGGGTGCATCCCCAGCACCGCCGCCGCGGCTTGCTGACCGCCATGATGGACTGCCATCTGGCGCGCTGCCGCCGGCGTGGCGAGCCGTTGTCGGCCCTGTTCGCGGCCGAGGCGCCGATCTACGGACGGTTCGGCTACGGCCGGGCGGCCGACGACGTCCGGCTCACCATCGCCCGCGGGGCGGTCCTGCGCGACGTGGCGGGCGCGGGCGAACACCGCGTGCGCATCGAGCACGCGTCCCGGGCGCAGCACGGCGACCTGGTGGAACGGGTTCACCGGGCGGCGGGGAAGCGGCCCGCGGGGGTCGACGGGATCAACAGGCCCGGCTGGTGCGAGCGTGAGACCGAGGAGCTGCAGGCGCACTTCTGGGACGATCCGCCGGCACACCGCGGCGGACGGGAGTCGCGCCGGATCGCCGTCGTGGAGCGCGGCGGGGAGCCGCGCGGCTACGCGCTGTTCCGCCGGAAGCTCGACTGGGAGGCGTTCGGCCCGCGCGGCTCGACGGTCGTGGTCGAGGCCGTCGCCCTGGATGCCGCGGCCGCCCGCGCGCTGTGGGGCGTGCTGATCGACTTCGACCTGACGACCGAGACGGCCGTGTTCATCCTGCCGGTCGACGACACCGTCACCCAGCTGCTCGCCGACCCCCGTGCGGCGCAGCCGCGCGTCGTGGACAACGTGTGGGTCCGGCTGGTCGACGTGCCCTCCGCGCTCGCCGGACGGCAGTACTCCACCGACCTCGACGTGACGCTCGCGGTGACCGACTCCCGGATTCCCCGGAACGCCGGAACGTACCGGCTCCGGGCCCGGGCCTTCGGCGAGGCCACGTGCGACCGTGTCGCGGATCGCGCGGACCTGTCCCTCGACGTCCGTGAGCTCGGTGCGGCCTTCCTGGGCGGGACCTCTCTGATGTCGCTCGCCGCGGCCGGGCTGGTCACCGAGCACACGCCGGGCGTGCTCGCCGCTGCCGCCACGGCCTTCGGCTGGCCGGTTCGCCCGGTGTGCAGCTGGATCTGGTGAGGCCGGCAGATCACGACCGTACGGGCGCAGGTCAGCGCGCCGGGTCGGGACCGTCCGGGAACCAGACGGCGCGCTTCAGGTCGACGCGGCGGCCGTCGCGGGTCAGCGGGCAGCCCTCGGCGCGCAGCGCGTCCAGCGCGGCCGTCAGGTGCTGGGCCGGCGGTGAGCCCGCCGCGTTGACGACGCGCCACCAGGGCACGTCGAAGCTGTCCTGCGCGGGACCGACGACGACGGCGTCCTCCGGCACCAGATGCTGGTAGCGGTCCCCGGACCCCGCCATGACGTTCCCGACCTGCCGTGGCCCGCCACGCCCGAGGTCCTCCGCCACGATCTCCGCGATCAGCCCGTACGTCATCGCGCGGGCCGGCGGGATCCTCCGCACGAGCCCGAGCACGGCGGCCGCGTACTCCTCGGCATCCGTCAGCGCCGTAGCGCCCTGGGGCGGTTCGCCGCCCGCACCGTCGTCCGCCCGCAGCTTCCGGTCCACACCTGGCATCGTAGGCGGAGAACCACCTGGCCACCGCACACTTCGGAGCCGCGCCCCTCGTCCACTCAGCGTGCGCCCGGGACCTTGGACGGCGCCAGCGCCGCCAGCGCACGGCCCGCCACCGAGCGGGTGCGCGCGGTCCGGCGGGCCCGCGGGCTGCTCCCGGCATCCCGCGCGGCGTGCTCCTGCGCGATCGACAGGATCGTGAGCACCGAGGACGGGTCCCCCTGCACCAGCATCGTCGTCAGGAGGGTGTCCTCCCAGGCGGCGAAGCGCTCCCTGATGCGCTTCGCGGGACCGATCAGCGCCACCTCGTCCACCAGCTCGGTCGGCACCGCCCGGGCCGCGTCTTCCTTGCGGCCGGCCAGGTACAGGTCCTGGACCTCGTCCATGGCCTCCTTGTACCCCATCCTGTCGAGGGACTGCTTGTGGAAGTTCGCGCCCTTGGCGCCCATCCCGCCCGCGTACAGCGCCACGTACGGGCGGATGAGGTCGGCGGCGGCCTCGACGTCGTCGCGCACGAACACCGGGACCGTCGCGATCGCCTCGAACCCGCTCGCCGGCGAGCGCTCCTCACGGCGCTTCGCGAACCCTGCGTCCAGCAGCTCCCGGAACTCCCCGTCCAGCCGGGGCGCGTAGAACGACCCCATCCAGCCGTCCGCGATCTCCGCCGCCAGCGCGATGTTCTTCGGGCCCTGCGCCGCCAGCACGATCGGGATCTCGGGACGGAACGGGTGCACCGTCGGCTTCAGCGCCTTGCCCAGGCCCGTCGCGCCGGGCTCGTCGGCCGGCAGCGGCATGCGGTAGAACGAGCCGTCGTAGGAGACGGGGTGTTCGCGGGCGATCACCTCCCGCACGATGTCGACGAATTCCCGCGTGCGGGCCAGGGGCTTCTGGTACGGCTGGCCGTACCAGCCCTCCACGACCTGCGGTCCGGATGCGCCGAGTCCCAGCACGAAGCGCCCGCGGGACAGGTGGTCCAGGGTCATGGCGTGCATGGCGGTGGCGGTGGGCGTGCGTGCGGCCATCTGCGCGATCCCGGTGCCGAGGCGGACGTTCCTGGTCCGCGAGCCCCACCAGGCGAGTGGTGTGAAGGCGTCCGAGCCGTAGGCCTCGGCGGTCCAGACCGAGTCGAGGCCCAGCCGGTCGCCCGCCAGGATGGACTGCTGGATGCCCTTCGGGGGCTTGCGTGACCAGTAGCCGGTCTGGATGCCGATGCGCATGGTGAGTCCTCGTCGTCGAGCGGTCGGGGTCAGGCGGGCAGGATTTCCTGCGACTGCGCGTCTCAGGTACCGGTTGCCACCCTATCGTGGACGACGGCGTTCGTGGCCGGATCCGGGCATGTCCGCGGTCCCGGGAGGGTGCTGCCGGGCCGGCGGCGGCGGTCGGTCGTACGCTCGGGACCATGGCTTCCTACGACGACGTGGCCCGTCTCGTCGCGGATCTCCCCGAGACCGCCGAGGGAACCCGGTCCCGGGGCCGGGCCTGGTTCGTCGCGGGCCGGGCGTTCGCGTGGGAGCGCCCCTTCTCGAAGGCCGATGTCCGGCGGTTCGGGGACGACGACGTGCCGGCCGGGCCGATCCTCGCCGTGAGCGTCGACGACCTGGGTGAGAAGGAGGCGGTGCTCGCCGAGGGGCGACCGGGCGTGTTCACCATCGAGCACTTCGACGGCTACGCCGCACTCCTCGTCCAGCTCGATGTGGTGTCGGGCACACACCTCGCCGAGGCGGTCGAGGACGCATGGTGCGCGAAGGCGCCTCCCGGCCTGGCAGGACGCCGCCGCCAGGAGTGATCGTGAGTCCGTCACCAGGGGCGTCGGCGATCGGGCGGCGTCCGAAATCTGCTCGCCGCGTCGTGGTCCGCGGGGGCAGGATCGGCCCGTGACATCTTCTCCATCCCGCGGCGCCCTCGGCTTCTGGTCCGAGTTGCCCCGCGACGGCCGCTGGCTGTTGTCCACGGTGGTGGTCAACACGTTCGGCCGCGGCCTGACGCTGCCGTTCACGATCATCTACCTGCACGAGGTTCGCGGCTTCTCACTCGAGCTCGCCGGCCTTCTCATGGGTCTGATCGCGGTGTCCGGCCTGCTGGCCACCGGTCCCGGCGGGGTGCTGATCGACCGGATCGGCGCGCGGAAGGTGGTGCTGATCGGGCTGGCCTGCGCGGTCAGCGGGCAGGTCATCCTGGCGTTCGGCACCGTGCCCTGGGTGGTCGCCGTCGGGCTGGCGCTGTTCGGGGCCCAGTTCGGCATCGGCTGGCCCGCCAACACCGCCCTCATCTCCACGGTGGTCCGGGGGGATCTGCGGCAGCGGTACTTCGCGGTGAACTTCGCGCTGGTCAACCTCGGCATCGGGGTGGGAGGCGTGGTCGGCGGACTGATGGTCGACGTCGAACGGCCCGTCACGTTCGTGGTGGCCTTCCTCGTGAACGCACTGACGTTCTGCATCCCCGGCGTCGTGCTGTTCGGCCCGCTGCGGCACCTGACCGGGCGCGCGACTTCTGGTGCCGGCACCGCCGGGGGGGACGCCGCCTCGCGGGAGACGGGTGAGCCGGACGGGCCGCGACGGGCCACGAGCACGGGGTACCTCGCCATCCTGCGGCGGCCCGAGGTGGCCTGGCTGACCCTGCTCGCGGGGCTCGGCGCGTTTGCCGGGTACGGGCAGATGGAGAGCGGGTTCCCGGCGTTCGCGCGACAGTTCGCCGAGGTCTCGACCCGGACCGTGGGCTTCGCGTTCGTGGTGAACACGGCCGTGATCGTGTTGTTGCAGTTCTGGGTGATGGAACGCGCCCGGGGGCGTCGCAGGACCTCCGTGCTCTGTGCGCTGGGGCTGATCTGGGCGGCATCCTGGCTGCTGCTCGGGGCCGCGGGGGTGATGCCCGGCACCTGGGGTGCCGTCGCCGTCGTGCTCGGGTTCATGGGGATGTTCGCGCTAGGGGAGACCCTGCTGCAGTCCGCGATGCCCGCCCTGGTCAACGACCTGGCCCCGGATCACCTGCGGGGCCGGTACAACGCGGTCAACGCGGGAGCGTTCCAGGCAGGGACCATCGTGGGCCCTGTGGCGGCGGGTCTGCTGCTGGACCGTGGCCTGGCGGGCGGATTCACCGTGATGGCGGTCCTGGTGTGCCTCGGGATCGCGGTCACGGCCCTGATCCTGAGGAGGCAGGTCACCCCCGAGGCGGACGGCGTCGCGGTCCCCGAACCGGCGATGCGGTAGGCCCGCGTGCCGGTGAGGTGACCGTCCGCGGGGCGGCAGGGAGCGGCAGGGGGCGGCGCGGGCGCCGGGCCGTCCAGGGGACACCCGGCCCGCGTTCAGCCCCCGGCGGCCGCATACCGGCGCGCGAGCACCCGCAGGTGATCCACCAGCCCCGGCGGATCCTGCACGGTGAAGTCGAGCCCGAGCATCCCGATCCACACGGCGACGACCTCGAGGCTGTCCCCGCCGGTGACCAGGACGCAGGTGTGCTCGTCCACCGGCTCCACGGTCCCCACGGCAGGGTTGATGCGTTCGAGCACGACGCCGGCCGGTGCGTGGACCCGGATCCTCGCGTGCACCGCCCAGCCGGTGCGCGCCACCTCGCGTACCACGAACTCCGTGAGGTCGAACGGAGGTTCCTCCGGGGTGAACCGCCGCCCGCCCGGCGTGCGCAGTTCCAGCCAGTCCACCCGGAACGGAGCCCATCCGCCCAAGCTCGCGTCGCGTCCGACCAGGTACCAGCGGCGCTGCCAGGCCACGAGCCGATACGGCTCCACCTCCCGCATCTCCTCCTGATATCTGCATCGCAGCCCCTGGTGGTCGCGAATGGCCGTCGCCAGCGCGGTCAGCAGCCCGGGGTCGACCGCCGGGTCCTCGACGTTGCTGTCCGTGTTCGCGGGGCCGGCGCTCGTGGCGGAGCGCAGCGCGGAGACCTGGCGGCGCAGGCGGTCCGGCAGGACGTGCTCCAGCTTGCCGAGCGCGCGGGCGCTGCTCTCCTCGATCCCGGCGACGGCGGTCGCCGCCCGCAGGCCGATCGCGACCGCGACCGCCTCCTCGTCGTCGAGCAGCAGGGGCGGGAGCTTGCCGCCGGAGCCGAGCCGGTAACGCCCACCGGGTCCGCGGGCCGAGTCGACCGGATAGCCGAGGTCGCGCAGGCGGGTGACATCGTTCCGGATCGTCCGGTCGGTGACGTCCAGCCGCGCCGCGAGCTCCGGCCCCGACCACTCCGCGCGAGCCTGGAGGAGGCCGAGGAGCGCGAGGAGCCGGCCTGCTGTCGTACTCATCCCGGCAGCGTATCCATGCCCCGTGAATAGCGGAAAGATCTGTTCCTGAACCTTCCGTACCGTCGTTCTCATCAGCACGATCCCCGAGATGGACGTCACGCAGGAGGAACCATGAGCATCGACACGACCCCCGACATCCGCCCCTTCCGGATCGAGATCCCCGAGTCCGACCTCGACGACCTGCGCGAGCGGCTCGGCCGCACCCGCTTTCCCGTCGCCGCCCCGGGGGACTCGTGGGACTACGGCACTCCCACGTCCTACCTGCGCGAGATGGTCGGTCACTGGCGCGACGGGTTCGACTGGCGCGCCCTCGAGGAGCGGGCCAACGCATACCCGCAGTTCGTGACGACGATCGACGGGCAGGACGTGCACTTCGTCCACGTGCGCTCGGCGGAGCCGGGCGCACGCGCTCTGGTGCTGACCCACACCTACCCCGGGTCGTTCCTCGAGTTCCTCGACCTGATCGGACCGCTCACCGACCCGGTGGCGCACGGCGGCCGGGCCGAGGACGCGTTCGACGTGGTGATCCCCTCGATCCCTGGCTTCGGCTTCAGCACTCCGCTGGCCGAGGGCGCGTGGACCCTCGCACGGGTCGCTCGGACGTGGGACACCCTGATGCGCCGGCTCGGGTATGCCTCCTACGGCGCCCACGGCAGTGACGCCGGTGCCCTCGTCAGCCGCGAGCTGGCGATCCTGAACCCCGAGGGGTTCCTGGGGGCGCACGTGCTGCAGCTCTTCTCCTTCCCGCGGGGTGATGCGGGGGAGATGGACGGATTCGGCCCGAAGGAGTTCGCGGCCCTGGAGCACCTGCGGTGGTTCCAGAGCGTAGGTGGGTACAACGCCATGAACGGTTCGCGCCCACAGACGGTGGCTGCCGGTCTCAGCGACTCGCCCGTCGGGCAGCTCGCCTACAGCGAACTCTTCGAGAGCTTCGGGAACGGCACCAGCCTCGTGAGCCGGGACCAGGTCCTGGAGCAGGTCAGCCTCTACTGGCTCACCAACACCTCCGCCAACGCCGTGCGCTACCACTACGAGGAGGGGCACTCGGGGGCGGAGCCGGTGGTCAGCGACGGGCGCACCGGGGTGGCCGTCTTCGCCTCCGACTTCCAGACGATCCGCGCCTTCGCGGAGCGGGACAACAGCCGCATCGAACACTGGGCGGAGTACCCGGAAGGTGGCCACTACGCCGCACTGGAGGTCCCTGGACTCGTGGTCGAGGATCTGCGGGTGTTCTTCGCGAAGCAGCCCTGATCCGCGGCCGACGCCGCCCCGGCACCCTCGGTGCGGGGGCGGCGTCGGCCGGCGTGCTACGCCTGATCGCCCTGGTGGCCGGTAATGCCGCCGGGAGCGGTCCGCGACCGGTCCGCCAGCGTGTTCAGCAGCGCCGCGGCCTGATCGGCGCCGTCGACCGTCACGACGAACGCCCGGCCGTTGGTCTGCCGTACCTCCAGAGCGTCGCCCGACCGCAGGACGACGCCAGTGCGGCCGCCGCGCCCGACGCGCCAGCCCCAGCCGCCGAACTCGGCGAACGCCCGCACCTGCGCCCGATCTGCGCGCTCCACCTCGTCGGCCGGGAGGTGCGTGCGCGGCCAGCCGAGCGCCGAGCGAACGGTGAGCCCGGTGGCGTCGACGCGCACGGTGAAGGTCAGCATCGCCGCGAGCAGGAGCACCAGCAGTGCCGGGACCGTCAGCATCACCCAGGTCTGCGTGGCGACGGCGAGCACCGTCGTCACGGCGATGGACCCCACCGCCACGACGCTTCCGGGGCCGCCCGACGCGCGCCCCAGCCACACGGCCCGCTCGGCGTCGCCGAGCGCGGCCCGCGGTGCATCCGCCGCGACCGGTCCCGTGGCCGGTGCCGGGGCGTCCCGCGGCACGAGGAGCGCGGCGGCCACGGCAGGCAGCAGCGGTGCGACGATGGCGAGCGCCGTCACCGTACCCAAACCCCCGGTACTCCGGGCGTCGTCGAGATCGCGCTGGATCCACAGGCTGCCCAGCAGGGCGATTCCCAGGAAGGCGTTCAGCCACACGATCGACCCGATCGCGGTGCGGCGCGTGGAGGAGGCCTGCCCACGGGCGGCGGCGAGAACGGCGAACGCGGCGGTGAGCGTCGCGCCGATCCCCACCATGCCGCCCACGAACATGCCGAGCGCCATGAACCCGTCCGGAGTCCCCGTGCCAGACCAGTGCGTCGCCACGGGGTCCGGGAGGTCGCGCCGCCAGGACAGTGCCACGCCGCCCGCGAGGAGGAGCGCCGAGAACGCGACCAGGGCGGCGATCAGGACCCGCCCCCGGTGGTTGTCCCCGAATCTCCGGCGCAGCAGGATTCCTGTGGTCATCTCATCGCCTCCTTGACGAGGGCCGCCGTGGCGTCCGGTGACAGTTGTGCCGCCTTGGCGGCTCGGATCAGCTCGGTCATCGCCTGCTCGACCGCGGACAGGTCCGCCTCCGGGCGTCCGGTCACGATCGCGCCCCGCCCGCGCCGCAGGTCGATCAGTCCCTCGTCCCGGAGCACCTGGTAGGCGCGTAGCACGGTGTGCACGTTCATCTCCAGCGCATCGGCCAGCTCGCGGGCGGCCGGGAGCCTCTCCCCGTGTACCAGGCGGCCGCGGGCGATGCCGACGCGCACCTGGGTGACCAACTGCTCGAAGAGCGGCTGGTCACTCGCGGGGTCGATCCGGAAGATCATGTGCGCAAGACTAGTTCATCTACTGCAACTAGAACAAGTGGCGCCCGGGTGAGCCTCGTGACAGCGGTGTCGGCGGCTGTCCCGGCCAGGTGCACCGGCCGCCGGTCAGCGCCTCAGATCACGTACTCGATCAGTTCCGACGGGTCCTCGACCGGTGACGCCGCTCGTGCCGGTGCGGGCGTGCGGTTCCGCGCGGGAATGCCTACGGCCACGGCGCCGTTCGGCACGTCCCGCGTCACCACCGCGTTGGCACCGACCTTGGCGTCGTCCCCGATCCACAGCGGCCCGAGCACCTTCGCACCCGATCCGACCAGCACGCGGTCACCCAGCGTCGGGTGCCGCTTGCCGGGCCGCATCGAGCGCCCGCCGAGCGTCACGCCGTGGAACAGGAGGCAGTCGTCGCCCACCTCGGCCGTCGCACCGATGACGACGCCCATGCCGTGGTCGATGAACAGTCGCCGGCCGATCCGCGCCCCCGGGTGGATCTCCACGCCGGTCAGCAGACGGGAGACGAGGGAGAGGACCCGCGCGGGCAGCCGCAGCCCGGGGCGCTGCCACATCGCGTGCGCGATGCGGTAGTGCCAGACGGCGTGCACGCCCGGGTAGGTCATGATGACCGCGCTCAGTGAGGTCGCGGCCGGGTCCTGGGCGCGCGCCGTCTCGGCGTCCTCCTTGAGGAGTCGCCAGAATGCGGGCGCCCAGGACGTCGCCATCAGTCCACCAGTCCCTCGAACAGCGGGGTCGACAGGTAGCGCTCGCCGAAGTCGGGGGCGATCACGACGATCGTCTTGCCGGCGTTCTCGGGGCGCTTGGCGACCTCCAGGGCGGCCGCGAACGCCGCACCCGAGGACGTGCCCACGAGCAGGCCCTCCTCGGCGGCGGAGCGCTTGGCGGTCTCGACGGCCGTGGCGAAGTTGATGTCGACGACCTCGTCGTAGACCTCGGTGTCGAGGATCTCCGGGACGAAGTTCGCGCCGATGCCCTGGATCTTGTGCGGGCCGGGCTGGCCGCCGTTCAGGATCGGGGACTCCTCGGGCTCCACGGCCACGATCTTGATCTCCGGCTTGCGCTCCTTGAGCACCTGGCCGACGCCGGTGATGGTGCCGCCCGTGCCGATGCCCGCCACGACGATGTCGACGTCGCCGTCGGTGTCGGCCCAGATCTCCTCGGCCGTGGTCTCGCGGTGGATCTTCGGGTTGGCCTCGTTGGCGAACTGGCGGGCCAGGATGGCGCCGTCGCGCTCCTGGGCGATCTTCTCGGCGGCGGCGACCGCGCCCTTCATGCCCTCCGCGCCCGGGGTGAGCACGATCTCGGCGCCGAAGGCCCGAAGCAGCGCCCGGCGCTCCTTGGACATGGTCTCCGGCATGGCGAGGACGACGTTGTAGCCGCGGGAGGCGCCGACCCAGGCCAGGGCGATGCCCGTGTTGCCGGACGTGCCCTCGACGATCGTGCCGCCCTCCTTGAGCTCGCCCGACTCCTCGGCGGCGTTGATGATCGAGACGCCGATCCGGTCCTTGACCGAGTTGGCGGGGTTGTAGAACTCGAGCTTGGCGAGGACGGTGGCCTCCAGGTCCTTCGCCAGGGAGTTCAGCTTCACCAGGGGAGTGTTCCCGATGAGCTTGGTCGCGTCGTCGTAGATGCGGGCCATGGTGTCTCTTTCCTTCGTGTCGTCCGGCGTTTGCGGTGGTTCTTCTGCTCGGCGGCCCAGCGGCAGGTGCGTGCGCGTGGCTGTGCACCGTGCATGGCGCTGCCGGTTGTCCCTGAGGTCAGGAGGGGTCAGGATGGTTCGGGAGCGTCACACGGGCGTCGCGACCGGTGGTCCGTGGGGGCACGGTGTCGACACGGGTCAGACGTGGCGTGGACGCTCTACCGACAGAGGCGGCACATTCGGACGATCCGCATGTGGCGAGCCTAGCCTCGGCGCGACAGATCGACAAGATCGGTCTCACTGATTGGTCACGTCGATGTGTGGCGTCCAGGCTCTGATCCTCGTCGCTCCGGACGCCGGACCGGCGCCGTCCTGCGGGAAGCCGGAGGCGCCGCGCTCGTGGCCGTGCCCGGCACGGCATCGCCCGCCGTGATCGCCATGAGCGAACGCCGGGGCGCCGACCGCGCGTGAGGTCGGCGCCCCGGCGTCGGGGGTCACCGGGACGGATGGGGCGGCCGTCCCGGCCTGCCGCCGGGCGGGTCGTCAGCCGGCGGAGCAGGCGGCCGCGAGGCCGTCCGCGCTGCCGCTGCCGATGAACCCGGCGGTGGTCGAGCCTCCTGCGGCGAGGGCGCCGTTCCAGTCGGCGTTGGTCAGGGTGTCGCCCGACACGGTGGCGTTCCAGGCCTGGGTGATCGTGGCGCCGTCCACCGCGACCTGCCAGCCGCTGATGGCCGAGTCGCCCGCGGTCACGGTCACGTCGGCCTGGTAGCCGCCGCTCCAGGAGTTCGTGACCGTGACGGTCGCGGTGCAGCCCGCGGTGCCGTCGCCCGGGTCCGAGGGCTCGGGGCCGGGATCGGTGGGTTCGGGCTCCGGCTCGGTCGGGTCCGGGTCGGGCCCCGGCTCCTCGGGCCACAGATCGCCCCCGCCGATGTTGATGTCCGAGCACAGGAAGTACTTCTGGTCCATGTGCCCCGCCAGCCAGACGGTGAACAGCACGGCGCGGCCGCTGCGGTCACCCAGGTCGACGTCGGTCTCGTACGTGCCCTGCGACGGGTAGTAGCCGGTCTCCTGGACCAGTTCGACGTCGTCCCACCCGAGTGCCTCCGTGGTCGGGTCGAAGCCCGGCCGGGACACGTAGATCCGCAGGTAGTCGGCGCCGTGCTCGGCACCGTCGGTCAGGGTGAGGTGGAACTGCGGGTCCACCCCTGTCGCGACCCACTCGCCGGGAACGTCCAGCGAGTCGTACCGGCCGGACTCGGCGTGCCCGCCGGAGCAGAGCTGCCCGTCCGGGATGGCCTGCTCGTAGTTCTCGCCGAGGCCGTTGACGTACAGGCCGTTCCAGTTCCACATGGCGTTCGGGTTGGCCTGCCACGCCTGCCAGCACATGGGGTCGACCGTGGCCATCTCAGGGTTGAGGTGGTCGTCGCCCCACCGTTCGAGGCAGCCGTAGTTCCGGCTGGGCGGGTCGGTGACACTGCCGTGGGCCGCTGCCGGCGGTGCCATGGCGGTGTCCGCCGAGACGGCGGCGACCAGCCCCATCGGGGCCGCCAGCGCCATGGCGGCGGCGAGGATCAGGCCGCGCGTTCGCGCACGCACTGTCATGGGATGCTCCTCCTCGAGCTCCGGGCCGTCCGGGTGGGCGACCCCTCGGTGTGGCGCCAGCCTGGGCATCGCCGCCGTGCCCCGGCCAGGGGGCGAATCGTTTACGGCAGGCCGGGGCGACGTGCGCCGGGGACGCCGTCCCCGGCGCGCCGCCCGTCCCGGCCTGCCGCCGTCCCCGGCCGTACCGCTGTTCCTGGCCGTACCCCTGTCCCCGGTCGCGTCGTCGTTCAGCCGAGCAGGGGGGCGAGGTGCGGCGACCCGAGTGCCCGCACGGCCTGACGGGCCCCGGCACGCAGGCACTCGCCCGTGCTCGCCCCCGTCAGGTGCGCCGTGAGGAACCCGGCGAAGAACGCGTCCCCGGCGCCGTTCGTGTCGACGATCTCGGCCGGCTCGGCCGGGCACTCGGCCCACCCGTCGCGGGTCAGCGCCACCGCGCCCCTGGCCCCGAGCGTGCAGACCACCGTGGTCGCCCCGCGGTCGAGCAGCGCCCGCATCACGCCCGCGTGGTCATCGGTGCCGTCGTCGTTCAGGAAGATGTGGGAGCAGGCGTTCGCGAACGGCTGGTGGAACTCGCTCACCCCGTCGTAGTCGTGCAGGTCCGTCCACAGCTCGGCGCCGCCGGCGCGAGCCGCGTCGAGCAGTTCCAGGCTGCTCGCGGCGAGGTCGAGCACCACGTTGTCGGCCGCGGCCAGGCGCTCGGCGACGTGGGCGTCGTCGAGGCGGGCGGGCTCCGCCGGGACCGCGAGGTAGACGGAGACGCGCTCGCCGGCGTCGGTCATGAGGTTGAGGTGCTGTTCCGTGGGGCCGGGCGCGCGGTGCGCGAGGACCTCCAGGCGGTCCCCGGCCCGGGCGAGCGCCCCGAGCACCAGCTCGGCCTCCGGGTCGTCGCCGACCGCGGTGACAAGGGTGGCCGCGGTGCCGAGATCCGCGAGGTGCAGCGCCTTCCCGGCGCTGGTCCCGCCCACCGTGCGGACGGTCTCCCGGGCGAAGACGGTGTGGGGCCGGGGCTCGGGCAGCGCGTCGAGCCGCACGAGCGTGTTCCAGGAGGCGGGGCCGACGACGACGGTCGTGGGTGTGCTCATGCGCCCATCCTCGCCGGACCGTACAGCCTGTTTCGCCTCGCGCCCTCCACCGACGTCGGCGGTGCCTCGCCGCGGTGCGTCGCCGCGATGCCGCCGGGATGCCGCCGTTCGCGCCCGGCGGCGTGGTTCCCACCCGCGGGCGTCCCCCGTGGAGCGTTGCGCCGCACAGCGGACCTGTGACACATTAGGAACCGAACGTTCGGTCAGTAATTAGCCGGATCATGGAGGTCACGATGACGTCGGCCGTCGAGCCGGGCACCGTGCCCGGCGGGGAGCCGGGTGCCGCCCCGGCGGAGCTCGAAGCGCACTTCGAGGCCACGCTCGCGCACAAGGACCGTGTCGAGCCCCGGGACTGGATGCCCGAGCGATACCGCAGGACGCTGGTGCGGCAGATCGCGCAGCACGCGCACTCGGAGATCATCGGGATGCAGCCGGAGGGCAACTGGATCAGCCGCGCGCCGTCGCTGCGCCGCAAGGCGATCCTGCTCGCCAAGGTGCAGGACGAGGCCGGCCACGGGCTCTACCTCTACTCCGCGACGGAGACCCTCGGCGTCACGCGCACCGAGCTCACCGAACGGCTCGTGTCCGGCGCCCAGAAGTACTCCTCGATCTTCAACTACCCGACGCTCTCCTACGCCGACGTCGGCACGATCGGCTGGCTCGTGGACGGCGCCGCCATCTGCAACCAGGTGCCGCTGTGCCGCACCTCCTTCGGCCCCTACGGGCGCGCCATGATCCGCATCTGCAAGGAGGAGTCCTTCCACCAGCGCCAGGGCTACGAGCTGCTGATGACGATGATGCGCGGCACGGACGAGCAGCGCGCCATGGTGCAGGAGTCCGTCGACCGCTTCTGGTGGCCGTCGCTGATGATGTTCGGCCCGCCCGACGACGCCTCCCCGAACACCGCGCAGTCCATGGCCTGGGGCATCAAGACGCACACCAACGACGAGCTGCGCCAGCGCTTCGTCGACATGACGGTCCCGCAGGCCGAGGCGCTCGGCGTCACGCTGCCCGACCCGGAGCTGGCGTGGAACGAGGAGCGCGCGGCGCACGACTTCGGCGAGATCGACTGGGACGAGTTCTGGCGCGTGGTCGGGGGAGACGGCCCCTGCAACGCCCAGCGTGTCGCCCACCGCAAGAAGGCATGGGACGACGGCGCCTGGGTCCGTGAGGCGGCCACGGCGTTCGCGAGGAAACAGGAGCAACAGCAGGAGGCGGCATGAGTGATCATGGCGGAGCCGCGCTCGTGCCGGCCGACCGGGTGCGGGTGTCCCGCATGGAACAGCAGGAGGCGGCATGAGTGACGAGGTCCGGGCCGAGTGGCCCCTGTACGAGGTGTTCGTGCGCGGCAAGCGCGGACTGAACCATGTTCATGTCGGCTCCCTGCACGCTCCCGACGACGCGCTGGCACTGCGGCACGCCCGTGACGTGTACACCCGGCGCAACGAGGGCGTCTCCCTGTGGGTGGTGCGCTCCGACGCGATCGCGGCGTCCAGCCCCGACGAGAAGGACCCGCTCTTCGCGCCGAGCGGCGACAAGGTCTACCGGCATCCGACGTTCTACACCATCCCCGAGAACGTCCCCCACATGTAGCGGAGAACCACCCATGCCCGACGACCACGTGACAGACCCCACCGCCGCGGACCTCAACGCCGCGGAGCCCGTCGTCACCGAGCCCACCCGGCCCGACGAGCACGACAACGCCTACGCGGGCCTCCTCGTCAACGACGCCCACTGGGCCTTCGGCACGGACTTCGAGGACCCGCTGGCCGGTGTGGACACCACCGTGCCCGACGGCGTCGAACCGTCCGTGCTCGCCGGCTACTGCCTGATGCTCGGCGACGACGCCCTCGTGGCGTCCGAACGAATCTCGGAGTGGTGCAGCCGCGCCCCGGACCTCGAGGAGGACATCGCGCTCGCGAACATCGCCCTCGACCTGCTCGGACAGGCCCGGCTCCTGCTCGCCCGCGCGGCCGCCGCCGACCCTTCGGTCGTACCCGCGCTGCCCGGCGACTCACCCGTACCCGACGAGGACCGCCTGGCGTTCTTCCGCGACGACCAGCAGTTCCGCAACGTGCGCCTCGCCGAGCTGCCGGGCGGCGACTTCGCGGAGATCATCACCCGCATCCTGCTGCTTGCCACCTGGCGGCTCGCCCTGTTCGAGCGCCTCACCCGGAGCAGCGACGCGGTCCTGGCAGCCGTCGCAGCCAAGGGCGTCAAGGAACTCACCTACCACCGCGACTTCGCGGGCCGCTGGTTCCTCACCCTCGCCCAGGGCACCGACGAGTCCCGCCGCCGCGTGATCGCCGCCCTCGGCGAGCTCATGCCCTACTGGGCCGAACTGACCGAGACTCACCCCGTCGAGGCTGCCGCGGCCGCCGCCGGAGCCGGCGTCGACCCCGCCGACGTCGCGGACGAGGTCGACGGGGTGCTCGGCCAGGTGCTGTCCGTCAGCGGCGTGGAACGGCCCGAGACCGCGCCGCGCGCCGGCATCCAGGGGCGCACCGGACGCGACGGCGTGCACACCGAGGCGCTGAGCCGGATGCTCGCCGAGACCCAGTCCGTCGCGCGCGCCCATCCCCGAGGGCGATGGTGAGCATGGCCCCGACACGCACCGGAGTCGCCTCCGGCGTCGAGCGAGCCCGCCAGGTCGCCGCGTCCGTCGTCGACCCCGAGCTGCCCATGCTCACCCTCGCCGACCTCGGCGTCCTGCGCGACGTCGAGGCCACCGACGACGGCACCGTCGTCGTGTCCATCACGCCCACCTACTCCGGCTGCCCCGCCATGGCCACGATGCGCGACGACCTCGTGCGCCGCCTGCAGGAGGAGGGGTACGACGACGTCCGCGTCCGGGTGGCGCTCCACCCGGCCTGGACCACCGACTGGATCACCGACCGGGGGCGGGCGGCGCTCGCGGAGGCCGGCATCTCGCCGCCTGCCCCCCGGGCGGCGGCGGGCGCGCTGCGCTCCGCGAGCCGCGCTCCGGTTCCGCTCACGCTCGGCCCGACGCGCCGGCAGGTGCGCTGCACCCGCTGCGACTCGGCCGAGGTCGAGCTGATCTCGGAGTTCGGGTCGACGGCGTGCAAGGCGATGTACCGCTGTCGCGCCTGTCTGGAGCCGTTCGACCACGTGAAGGAGATCTGATGACGCTCAGTGCCGAGGGGCCGGCCACCGTGGACGGTGACACCGTGCAGGCGCGGGAGCCTCGCAGGTCGGCGTCGTTCCACACGCTGACCGTCGCCGACGTGCAGCGTCTCACGGACGACGCCGTCGCCGTCACCTTCGACGTGCCCGGCGAACTGCGCGAGGTGTTCGACTTCGCCCCCGGGCAGTCCCTCACGCTCCGGCGGGTGATCGACGGCGTCGAGCATCGCCGCACCTACTCGATCTGTGCCCCCGCGGGTGCCCGTCCTCGGGTCGGTGTCCGGGAGATCCCGGGCGGGCTGTTCTCGACCTGGCTGGTCCGGGAGGTGCGGCCCGGCACGAGGATCGACGTGGGGGCGCCGTCGGGCAGCTTCCGCGCCGACCCGGCCGCCGGCGGGCGGCACCTGTGCATCGCCGCGGGCTCCGGGATCACGCCGATGCTCTCGGTCGCCGCGTCGGTGCTGGCGCATCCCGACGCGCAGGTGACGATGCTCTACGGAAACCGCACCACGACGTCGGTGATGTTCGCCGAGGAGCTTGCCGACCTCAAGGACGCGCACCATCGGCGCTTCGACCTGATGCACGTGCTGTCCCGGGAGCCCCGCGACGTGGAGCTGTTCTCGGGCCGCCTCGACGCCGGTCGGCTGCGTCTGCTGCTGACCACGCTGGTGCCCGCCACGGAGATGGACCATGTCTGGCTGTGCGGCCCGTTCGGCATGCTGTCCGACGCCCGACAGGTCCTCGACGAGCTCGGCGTGCCGCGGCACAAGGTGCACTTCGAGCTGTTCTACGTCGACGAGCCGCCACCGCAGCTCCGCCACCCCGATGCCGTGGTCGAGGGCGTGACCAGCGACGTCACCGTGATCCTCGACGGCCGCAGCACGACGACGCCGATGGCGCGCGACAGCAGCGTGCTGGACTCCGCCCAGCGCGTTCGCGGTGACCTGCCGTTCGCGTGCAAGGGCGGGGTCTGCGGCACCTGCCGGGCCAAGGTGTGCGCCGGCGAGGTGGACATGGTGCGCAACTACGCCCTCGAGCCCGGCGAGGTGGAGCGCGGCTTCGTGCTCACCTGTCAGAGCTTCCCGGTCAGCGACCAGGTGACGGTCGACTACGACGCCTGACGGCGGGTGTCCCGGGACGTCCCGGGGGGCCGTCACGCCGCGAGTGCTCCCGCCACCGCCTCGGGAACGGTCGTGTCGCCGCCGACGAGGTTCCACTGGTGGCCGGCGGTGTCGTCGTTCTCCAGCACCGCGGCGAGCACGGCCGCGACGTCGGCCCGGGTGACGTCGCCGCGCGGGACGTGGGGACCGAGCGCGACCAGGCCGGTGGCCTCGTCGTCGGTGAGCCGTCCCGGGCGGATGATCGTCCAGTCCAGGCCGGAGGCGCGCAGCGCCGCGTCGGCGTCGCGCTTCGCCTCGACGTAGGCCCGCCACACCTCGCCGCGGTCACGAGGTGGCGGGTTGTCCACGCCGATGGCCGACACCTGCACGAACCGCGTGACCCCCGCCTGGCGGGCGCCGTCGATCGACTTCAGGGACCCTTCGAGGTCGACCGTGCGCTTGCGCACGATGTTGCCGTCGGGACCGCCGCCCGCCGCGAACACCACGGCGTCGCAGCCCGCGAACGCCGCCGCGAAGGCGGCGGCGTTCGCGTTCTCGATGTCGAGGATGCGGACCTCTGCCCCGAGACCGTGGAGCTCGTCGCGGTAGGCGTTGTTCCGCACGAGTGCGACGGGCGTGTGCCCGGCCTGGGCGAGGAGTGGGTGGAGCCGCAGGGCGACCTTGCCGTGGCCGCCGACGATCGCGATGTGCATGCGAACCACGATACGGCCGGCTCTCGTCGCGCGTGGCGTCGGCCCGACGGCCCGGCCGGGACGTGCTCGCGGCGCCGGCGGCTCAGTCCTTGCGCCGGCACGCGCCGGCCACGACGTCGTAGACCCCGTTGAGGTCGGTCATCCTGGGCAGGTCGGCCCGGTCTATCGTGATGCCGAGGGTGTTCTCCAGCGTCGTGATGATCTCGACCATGACCAGGGAGTCGGCGCCGTGGCGCTCGAGCGGAGCCGTCTCGGGGACGTCGCGCGGGTTGACGTCGAGGATGTCGCATACCAGGTTCCTGATGTATCTCTCGGTGGTGTCATCCAGACTCGACACGCTCGCTCCCATGCAATCGTGATCGGGTTGGTCCAACCTTAGAGGTGTCGTCGGCCGATGGTGTCGCCGTGAGTGTCATCCGAGCCTGATCACGACGTCCGGATCCCGGGCGGCGCCCCCCTGAGCGAGGACGGGCAGGCGCCGCGACCTGCCGCGACGCCTGCCCGCCTTTCAGGGCCGTGCGCGGCTCCCCCCGAAGCTCACGCACGGCCGGTCTCAGCAGTTCACGGGCGGCCCTGCGGCTCGCCGAGCGTGAACGTGAAGTCCCGGAACATGCCGGGATCGGTACTGTCCGCGCCGCGTTGCCTCAGCGCGTACCCGATCAGCGCGTGATCGAGGATGTGGAGCCGGCTGCCCTCGGCCGTGGCGTCCGGGGAGAGCTGCGTCGCGACCCACTCGAAGGCCGACCTGCCCGCGTACCGGTCCCGCGGCTCGAACAGCCGGTCCAGGGCGTCGAGCTCGCCGAGGACGTTGACGAGATACCCGAACGGATACGGGCGGTTCACCCGGTCGATCTCGTTCCGTTCCAGGTCGGGGTAGGAGTCGACGACCCGGTCGAGCATGTCGTCCGTCACCAGGTCCGTGCGGCCGGTCACCATCGCGGTCTGGATCATGTACGGATAGGCGATCCCGTTGAGGAAGAAGTTGTCGCCCGGATCGACGCTCCGCCAGGTGCCGACGATCTCCTCCACGAAGTGGTCGAGCGACGGCAGCTCCTCGTGTGTCCGCCCCAGGTTGTGCAGCGCGACCAGGTAGTAGAGCCCCATGTGGGTGCGCTCCGCGGGCGAGATCGCCTCGAACAGGTCTCGGGCCTCCCCCAGGCGGTCCCTGCCGTGGGTCAGGTACTCCGCCCGGCCGGTCACCGCGATCGCGTTCAGCATCGTCAGGAGCGGATAGATCCGCCCGAAGGACTCCGTCATCGCCTGCGGGAACGCCGGCGGGAGCCGCAGTTCGTCCGCCCGGTCGAGATAGTCGAGCACGTCGCGCAGACGATCCCTGTCCCCGTCGAGCGCCAGTTCGTCGTACCCCAGCAGGGAGGTGGCAGACAGCAGCATCGAGCCGCCGCGCCCCCGGAAGAACGGCCCCGGGATGCGGTCCAGGAGATCGAGGCTTTCCAGCACGAAGTTCCGCGGGCCCGTGACGAGCCGGTCGGAGATGCCCAGCTGACCGTGGGAGAGCAGGATCGCCGTACCGGCGGAGAGACGTTCGTAGTCGCCGTGCCGTCCCTGGTTCTCGTCCCGGATGCGGTCCGGCTCGATGTCGTCGGCCATGGACACGATCTCGGCGGGGACGTCGATGCCGTCGCCCGAGACGAGCGAGAGGTCGAGTCCGAGCTTCGCGACCCCGTCCAGCAGGATGCAGCCGGCCATCACGCGCCAGTAGGGGTCCTTGACGCTCCGGACCGCGTTCAGGACCTCGGTGACGTGCCGTTCGGTCTCTCGGCGGTCGAGCGCGACCCTGGGATCGGTGACGTCCAGGACGAAGCCGGCCATCAGCCTGCTGAACCGGTGGTAGGAGTTGGCGTCCGTCACCCGGTTGCCGATCAGCGCGAACGCCGTACGGATCCGGTCCGCCGCCTGCGGGTCGAAGGCGGCCGGGTACTGGCCGAGGCCGATGCCGCGGACCAGCCTGCTCCAGGGCGTGGCGATCACACGGGACTCGTTCCCCAGGTCGTCGAGTCCGGCCACGGGCGGCTTGGTCGAAGCTGTTCTCATGGTGGTTTCCCCCTTGTTCCGTCGTTCGGGACCGTCTGCGCGGTGCGACCCGGTCAGGGCAGCGCCGGGACGGGGATACCGAGGAAGGACGTCCGCTCGCCCTCCAGGATCTCGACCGCCCAGTTGAGCCACTTGACGCCCTCGCAGTAGATCGCGACCGGCCGCCGCTGCACCTGGTAGGTGTCGGTGAGCGTGCCGTCGAGCTCGGCCTGGAAGTGGAAGGGCGGCATCGCCGTGAAATGGGTGCCCATCATGAAGACGAACCGCACCAGCCAGTACGGGTCGTCGGCGAGGTAGGGGGAGGCTGGGTCGTCCAGACCGAGAGCCTCGGTCATCACCGCGGCGAAATGGTCCTCCATGCCGCGAGGCTCCGCGGGATGCACGGCCAGGCCGTGCGGAACGACGTCCCGGACCCGGTAGGCGCGCTGGAACGGGTTCCCCTCGTCGAACTCGACGCGTACCTGCGGGGCGGTGCCGGAGGTGCGGACGTCGAGCTGGAAGTGTTCGAAGTGGATCTCGTCGTAGTGCCCGATCGAGTTGTGCCAGGGCTTGTTGTCGTACATCGGGTCGTCGATGGTCTCCCGACCGGTGCTGCGGTACCCGATCGCCCGCGGGTCGAGGAACTTGATCCCCAGCGTCGTGGGCGTGATGGCGGCGAGTGCCGCGTCGACCTCCCGCCGGGATGCCCCGTGCTCGATCAGGTCCTGGGCCGTCCGGAGCGGACCGGTGTGGGAGATCTTGATGTTCTCGGTGTTCGTGTCGCCCATCACGAGGGAGTGGAAGCGCGGCTCGAGGACCTGGTGGTACTCGGGGTGCTCGCGGAACCAGCGCACGAGTGCCGTCGCGTTGCGCTGCGTGTGCCCGTTGATGGTGATGGTCTCGGGGTCGAGCAGTTGCGGGCCGAAGGTCTGCGGCGCGGTCCGGCGGCACAGGTCCAGCCGGTCCTCGATCTTGCGCAGGTAGGACTCGTCGAGCGTCCCGCCGGGGGCGGGCACGCGGTTGACCGCGTGGATGTCGCGCTCGAGCACCTGGTAGACCGCCTGGTAGATCTTGGCGACGACGCGCGGCGGCGGGGAGTGACGCTCGACGTAGCGGCTGACCTCGTCCCCCGCGACGAAGCTCATCTCGTAGATCACCTCGTGGTGGGTGCCCGGTCCGTCGGGCCCGGCGCCCGGGACGGGCAGTTCGCGCTCCAGCACGTCGTACACCTCGGGGAAGTACCGGCTCACCGGTTCCGGGAGGTGGCGCAGGAACTCGGCCTGCTGACGTGCCTTGGCGAACGGGGGCAGCATGACTCCCTCGCCGTCCGCCCGCCAGGCCGCCGTGACGAGCGCTTCGCTGAGGATCTTGCGGACGACCGTGCGCGTGCTGCCGTCCTTGACCAGGAACACCGTCATGGACTCGCTTCCACCTGCGCCGAAGCCGACGACGCGCTCGTCGGTCTCGATGTAGGCGTTGACCGTGGTGCTCAGGATCCGGCGGCCTTGCGCGTGGTGCAGGACCAGCCCCTTCTCGACGGTGAGCTCCAGCGCGGAGCTGTCGTCGAGTCGGTCGAGCGGGGTGTTGACACCGCGCTTCGACACGTCGAGGTCCGACGAGATCACGACCGTCCGTGCCGCCGCCTCGCGCCCGGGGTCCGGTACGGCCCCGGGGTCGAAGGCGATGCTCCAGGTGTCACCGGCGAGGTGCGTCGCCGCGACGCCCGTGTCGAGCGCGCCGGCGAGGAACACGGATCGTGTGGCGGTGGCGATGTCGCGCCGGGCGTAGAGCGGTACGCCGTCGGGGGCGATCACCGGGGTCTGCGCATCCTGGAGGGCGGCGTCCAGCCGGTCCAGCGCACGGCCGAGGACCTCGCGGTCGTGTGTTCCGTGCAGCCGCAGCTCGTAGAGCTCGACGACGTCGGCAGGGGTGGCGGCGCCCGAGACGGCCAGTGCGGACAGCCAGCCGAGGGGGTCGTCTCCCCGCAGGTAGCGGTCGCGCTGGGCCAGAACGGCGGGGCGGTGCAGGCGCATCAGATGGTAGAGCGTGTGGTGGTAGGTGATCCGGTCCGCGGTGCTCGTGGCCGGGACGGCCCGTTCGGCGCGTTCGGCCAGGCTCTCGCGCACCATGCGGGCGAGCGGCTGGTCGGTGACCAGTCGCCGCACCTGCCGGCGCAGCGCCATCTCGTCGGCGCCGGGCAGGCCGGTGAAACGGACCACGAGCGTCTCGGGACTGCCGCTGTCCTCGACGCAGCGGTCGGACAACGTGCCCCACCCGTCCACGGTCCGCAGTTCCAGGTAGTTCCTGCCCAGGTTCGCGGCGTCACCGACGTTGCGCTTCTTCCGCCGGGCCCGGAGCACGAGCTCGCCGGCCTCGACGTCCACCTCGGCCCGGTGCGCCAGGGTGTGCTGGAACGCCTCGAGCAGCCGGTAGTAGGCGGGAGATCCGTCCTGGTCGGCGCGGAGCATCTCGCGGGTGATGACACGGCTGATGGCACGTGCGGTGTAGGCCTCGATGAACGGGTCCTGGGCGAAGGACCGGAACAGGGCGCGCAGCACGTCCAGGTGGCGGGGTTCGAGGTGGTCGCCCTCGGGGCGGATCTGCTCGAGCTCCCGCTTGAGACCGCTGACGCCGTTGATCGCGCGGAAGAGCCGGCGGGCCTCCGCGGAGGTTCCGGTGTACGCGGTGACCGGCGTGCGCACGTTGCTGTCCTGGAGCAGCGTGACCGACCTGCGGCCGGGGCCGAGCTCGATCGCCAGGTCGGCGTGGAGGCTGTCCAGGGTCTCCACGGTCGCGTGGGAGTCCATGACCTGGTCGGTCATGGCCAGGACGGCCTCGTGCACGTCCTCGGCGGCGGTCAGCACCCCCGTCCGGTGGTTCGCGATCACGGGGACACGGGGTGCGACGGCCTGGATCCCGTTGGCCTCCATGAACCATCCCAGGCCGGTGCGCAGGGCCTCCATACGCGCGGAGTGGGCCAGGAACGTCGTCGGCTCCTTCAGCTCGACGACGTCGACGTGGCCGAGGCCGCCGAGCAGCCGGTCGAAGGCCCGTCGTGCGCCGTCGCGGACATAGACGTTGGTCTGGGTGGGGGAGTAACGCTTGTGCACCTCGACGTCCTGCGTGTCGAACGCACCGGCGACGGCCTCGAGAGCCGCGGCGAGCGCGTCCGGCGCTCCGCGGACGCCGAGCACGTGGAAGGGCTCGGGTACCACGGGTTTGCCGACGGCCGACTCGGGAACATATTCGGCCAGTTCCCGGGCAAGCGGCTCACCGTCGTGCAAGCCCTCGGCGACGACGAGCGACAGGGGAGTGAACACGCGGGCGATCCGGGCGCCGTCGGCCACGGAGAGGCTGCCGCTCGCCACGGCGGCGCTCAGGATGCCGAAACTCTCACCGGTGTAGGCCCGGAAGGTCAGCGCGGCGCCGTTCCGTTCCGCGGTCGCGCGGAGGTACGCCTCCAGGGCCAGGCTGTGGGTCACGACCAGCGCACCGACATGGCCCTGGCGTTCGAGCCGGCCGGAGGGCAGGTGCTCGGGCGCACCCTGGAGATGTTCGGGGGCGATGCCCAGGGCGCCCGCCGCCTCGTGATAGATCCTGGTGACCTCCTCGATCCCGGATTCCCGCAGGAGCGGGCCGAGGTTCCGGTAGGCGGCCCGGCTGCCCAGCCCCGGGAACATCCCGACCAGCCGCGCCTCGCGTCCTTGCGCGAGGTACTCGGTGATCGAGTGGGGGGAGGCCGCGGCCAGGTCCTTGTGGTAGAGCGACTCGACGATGCTGCGGTGCCCGGCGTCGGCCGCGTCGAGGTATGCGGTGGTGCCGCCCTCGAGTGCCGGGGAGATCGTCGATGTTCCGTGAGCCATGGTGCACACTCCTTACCGAGGAATGGTGCTGTCTTCTGGGTCGCCCGCCGTGACGGCGGGAAATTGCATGGCGCGGTCACCCCCGTACGCGGTCGGCGCACTGCGGGGTGAGATGGTGACGTGGTGGTGCGACCGCCGGGAACCGGCGGGGTGGGTCAGCGCTGCGTTCTCAGGAGCACGAGGCAGGCTGGGACTCGGCCGCGCGGATCCCGGCCACGATGGGCGCGAGGTCGGGGTTGCGCGAGGCTTCGTCGAGGGCGTCGCTCAGGATCGCGTCGTGGTCCGGACGTGCGCGGCCGAGCAGGGCAAGGCCTTCGGAGGTCACGTTCGTGTAGATCCCGCGGCGGTCGTCGTCGCACAGGGCGCGGGCCAGGAGCCCGCGGCCCTCGAGACGCGTGACCAGCCGGGTCGTCGCCGCCTGGCTGAGTACCATCGCCATGGCGAGCTGACCCATCCGCAGGTGGTGCTTCTCCTGGCGGGAGAGCAGCTCCAGCACTCCGTACTCGTTGACGCTCAGCTTGTAGCGCTCCTGGAGCATCCGCTCCAGGCGGACCTCGATCCTGGAGTGGAGAACTGCCAGCAGGCGCCATCCGTGGACGAGGGCTTCGACCTCGTCATCTGGCATGACCACGGATCGACCTCCCGAGGGACCGGCTGGGCTGGGCCCTGACGGTAACACAGGCAGGATTCCCCGCGGCCCGCGCCGCTCGTCCGGCGGCACGGACTCCTGCTCCACTACGACGACTGGTGACGACGGCCGGCCGCCGCGGCGACGACGGACGGCGCGGTGATGCCTCAGCGCGACGGCGCGGACACGGCCGACGGTGTGTCCTGGGACGCCGACCCGGCAGAGCCGAGCGAGGCCTCGCTCCGCGTCGCGGACGGACGGCGCATCGCCGCCGTGCCCACGAGGAGCACCACCAGGCCGGCCGCGGCGAGCGACGCGCCGACCCACAGCGGCGAGACGAACCCGTACCCCGCGGCGATCGTCACGCCACCGAGCCACGCTCCGAAGGCGTTGCCCACGTTGAGCGCGGCGACGTTTGCGCTGGAGGCCATGGTGGGCGCCTCCGGTGCGAAGGTCATGATCCGCAGCTGCAGGCCTGGTGCGGTGCCGAGGCCGACGGCGCCCATGAGCACCAGCCCCACGACGGTGGCGACCTGGCTCTGCGCGGTGAGGGCGAAGACTGCCAGGACGGCGGCCAGCAGCGCCATCAGCGTGATCAGCGCGGGCGTCAGTGCGCGGTCGGCGAGCTTCCCGCCGACGAGGTTCCCGATGAACGCGCCGACGCCGAAGACGACCAGCAGCCACGGGACCGCCGAGTGGGAGAAGCCGCTCACCTCGGTGAGGGTGAAGGCCATGTAGGTGAACGCGCCGACGACCGCGCCGAAGGCGAGGAGACCGACCAGGATGGAGATCCAGACCTGGAACTTCCGGAAGGCGACGAGTTCCTGGCGCAGGTTGCTGCCCTTGGCGGCCTCGATGGCCGGGACGAGCACCAGGATCCCGATGAGCGTGACGACGCCGATGGCGGTGATGGCCCAGAACGTGGAGCGCCACCCGAGCTGCTGGCCGAGGAAGGTGCCGAGCGGGACACCGGCGACAGTCGCCACGGTGAGACCACCGAACATCAGCGAGATGGCGCTCGCCTGCTGGTTCTCCTTGACCATCTTCGTGGCCACGACGGCCCCGACGCCGAAGAACGCGCCGTGGCAGAGTGCGGCGACCACACGGCCGGCCAGCATCGTCAGGTAGTCGGGAGCGACCGCGGAGATCAGGTTGCCCAGGATGAACAGCACCATGAGGGAGACCAGCACGGTCTTGCGGTCGAACTTCACGACGGCCGCCGTGAGCGCGATCGCGCCGATGGCGACGGTCAGTGCGTAACCCGAGACCAGGAGCCCTGCGACCGACTCGGTGACGCCGAAATCATCGGCGATCTCCGGCAGCAGGCCGACGATGCCGAACTCCGTCAGCCCGATGCCGAACCCTCCCAGTGCCAGGGCGATCAGCCCGATAGGCATGTCAGTTCCTCTCGTAGTTCCGGGTGGAGCGAACGGTTCGATACTTGCACACGCGCACTATCTCGACAAGCGGTTTATGTATCATCGGAGTTAAGTGTTACGGTCTGCGCCACCTGGCCGGATGGTGCCGGGGGACCGGACTGAGCTTCGGATCCGAATCGATGGACAGGCCGATGGAAAGGACCGACGCATGAGCGGCAACAACCCGTTCGCTCGTCTCCCGGAGACCGCGACCTTCACTCTCACCAGCAAGACCCTCACCGACGGCGGCCGGTGGCCCGCCGCGCAGTTCTCGGGCGTGTTCGGCGTGCCCGGCGGCGAGGACGTGTCGCCGCACCTGGCCTGGAGCGGCGCTCCCGAGGGGACCAGGAGCTACGCGGTCACCGTGTACGACGCCGATGCCCCGACCGGCTCCGGCTTCTGGCACTGGGCGGTGGCAGACATCCCGGCCGACGTCACCGAGCTGGCCGAGGGCGTAGGCGCCGAGGAGGGCGCCGGCCTGCCCGACGGTGCCCTGCAGCTCCCGAACGACGCCAGGATGGCCCGCTTCATCGGCGCGGCGCCGCCCGCCGGTCACGGCGAGCACCGCTACTTCGTGGTCGTTCATGCGCTGGACGTCGAGTCCATCGGCGTTCCGGCCGAGGCCGCACCCGCGTTCCTGGGCCTCGCGATGTCCGGCCACACGCTCGGCCGGGCGGTCTTCGAGATCACCGGAGAGATCCCGGCCGGCGACTGAGCGGCTGAGTCGCGCGGGCGGGGGCCGACGCCGCGGCCCTCGCCCGCGCGAAAGTGGCCGTGGCGTGAGCGATGTCAGATATGCGCGGTAGGGTCTGCTCGGTTCGTCGCAGGAAAGGGACGAGACGATGCACGACGCCGGACCGCCGGCCAGGGCCGGCGTCGCCAGCCTGATCACGTGGGTGCTCGCGGCACTGCTCGTGATCGGCGCACTCCTCGGCCTGGCATGGCTGTTCACCCAAGACCTGTCTCCTGATCCCGGCGCGTCTCCCACGCCGGCCGGGAACTCGGCGGAGCCGGTCGCGGGCGGATCTCCTGAGGCGTCGGCGTCGGCGTCGCCGGATGCCGAGCCGGGGGCGTCGCCGAGCGCCCTGCCCGGCGAGGCGCCGTCACCCGAGCCACCGGTCGTCGCGCTCACCGGTGCGGGGTCCGGGCGCTGTCTCGACGTCCCCGGAGGGAACCTGGCCGACGGCGCCACCCTGCAGATCTTCGACTGCAACGGCAGCTCCGCTCAGCGGTGGACGATCACCGCCGCGGGCGAGCTTCGCGTCGGCGGTGCGAAATGCCTGGACGACGCGAGCGGCGGGGCGGACGGCACACCGGTCACGATCCAGGAGTGTCACGGCGGCGACACCCAGCGATGGAGCGCACCCGGTGACGGCAGCGTCCGGAGCGTGGCCACCGGGCTGTGCCTCGACGTCGAGGGCGCGGCCACGGAGAACGGCAGTCGCGTGAACGTGTACCGGTGCCACCTCGGCGACAACCAGCTCTGGACGATCGGCTGACACACCGCGCCGCCCCGCAGGTCAGTGGTGGAACGCCGAGGCGCGGTCCCGGTCCGTCGTGGGGTGCGCCGGCGGGCTGCCGTTCAGGTAGGTGACCGACGTGCCGATGTCGTCGAGCAGCTTGTCGGCGAGCTCCATGCCCAGGCCGTTGCGCACGACGACGCGCTGCACGGTGACGTCCTCCAGATCGGCGGGCATCGGATAGGCCGGCACCTGCCAGCCGTGCATGCGCAGCCGGTCCGACAGGTCGTAGAGGGTCCATGGTGGTGTGCCGTCGCCGGCCGCGCGCAGGTGCCAGGCGAACACCGGGATGTCCGAGGCGTCGTTCCAGAGCTCGAAGGGCCCCAGCGCGGCGATCTCACGCGCGAGGTGCTGCGCCACGCCGAGCGTGGCGCGCTGGATCCGGGAGAACCCGGCGACGCCGTGCCGCAGGAACGTGTAGTACTGCAACAGCACCTGTGCGCCGGGGCGGGAGAAGTTCAGGGCGAGCGTCGGCATGTCGCCGCCGAGGTAGCTGACGCGGAACACGAGCGACTCCGGCAGGAACTCCGTGCCGCGCCACACCACCCAGCCGACGCCCGGGTAGACGAGCCCGTACTTGTGACCCGAGGTGTTGATCGACACCACGCGCTCGACGCGGAAGTCCCAGGCGAGGTCCGGCTGGGCGAACGGCGCGATCATCGCCCCGGAGGCCCCGTCGACGTGGATCGGCACGTCGAGGCCGGTCTCCGAGGCGAGGGCGTCCAGCGCGGCGGCGATCCGTGCCACCGGCTCGTACATGCCGGTGTAGGTGACGCCCATGATCGCGACGACCCCGATCGTGTTCTCGTCGACATGGTCGCGGACCACGTCGCCGTCGAGCGTCGGGTGCTCGGCGCTGATCGGCACGTAGCGGGGCTCGATCTCGAAGAAGTTGCAGAACTTCTCCCAGCAGACCTGCACGGCGGAGCTGAGTACCAGGTTGGGCCGGTCGGCCGGCCGCCCGGCCTCCTGGCGGCGTTCGGCCCAGCGCCGCTTCAGCGCCAGCCCGGCCAGCATGCACGCCTCCGACGAGCCCGTCGTGGAGCTGCCGATCGCCCGGTCCGGGTCCGGCGCGTGCCAGAGATCGGCCAGCATCTTCCAGCAGTAGGTCTCGATCGCCGCCGTGGCCGGGTACTCGTCCTTGTCGATCATGTTCTTGTCGTAGGCGGCGGCGTACAGCCGGTCCGCGTGCTCGTCCATCCACGTGGACACGAACGTGGCGAGGTTCAGACGGGCGTTCCCGTCGAGCATCGCCTCGTCGTGCACCACCTGGAAGGCCGTCTCGGGAAGCATCCGGTCGGCCGGGAAGCGGTCCCGCGGGGCCGACGTCGTCTCACCGGGCCGTGCGAAGATCGGGTTCAGCTCGATGTCACGGGGACGGCGACTGGTCATGGCGGGCTCCGGTCTGTGGGCGCTGTTCCGTGGTCCACACTGCCCGCCGCCGCCCGCGTCCGCAGCCGGAACGTGCAGCGGCGCCGCCTGGTGCGTGAACTCCCGTACTTTCCTTGAGTTCCACGCTGCGTGCTGACAGCGTCTGGCCCTATGAAGACCATCCTGCGCAGGGGTCCTGCGATCGTCCCGATGCTCGTCGCCGGTCTGCTGGCCGGGTGCGGCACCGCCGCACCCGAGCCGGGTGACGTCGGCCCGGCGACGGCGGCCGCCACCGCGACGGCCTCCGAGCAGGCGCAGGCAGCCGGACCGGACCAGCCCGCGGTCTCCGAGTGCGATGACGTCGAACTGCGCGCCGGGCGGACCGTGTCCGGGCAGGCGCTCGGGGACTGCGTTGCGGCGGCGATGGTGGCCGTGGGCTCGGGCGTGCAACGCGTCGAGTCCAGCGACGGGACCGACGACGTCGTGAACTTCCGGTGGGACCCCGACTACTCGATGAGCATCGACGGTGGCGACCGCGAGGTCGTGGTCCAGGGCGAGACGGGCTGGGTGCGGTTCCCCGGACAGGGGTGGGTCCAGGCGGACTCGTCGTCGACCGATCCGGCCGTGGTGATGGCTACCGGCATCGTCGACCTCGTGCGCGTCTTCTCCGATCCCCGTGTCATGGCCGCCGGGCTCGCGACGTCGGAGAGCTGGACGGTAGTCGGCGACGAGAACCCGCCGGTGGACGACGCCGACACGACGATCGCCTACCTGCTCACTCCCGACACCCCGATGACGATGATGGGTGTCGCCGTGAGCGACTTCGAGCTCTACCTGCGTTCCAACCACCTCCCTGCGTATGCCGTGGGTACCGGATCGTTCGGCGGCTTCTCCGCGACCACGAGCAACACCTTCACGCAGTGGGGCGGCGCGGTCGAGATCGCGGATCCCACACAGGACTGAGGCCACCCGGCCCGGAACCCGCCGGTCGACCGGGCAGTGCTCCCGGTCGACCGGCCGGGTGTCGTGCACCGCGGAATCGCGCGAGCGAGACCGGGTTCACCCGCTCATGGCCTGCTCCCGCGGACTCGCAGGCATAGTGTGGTGGCGGAGGTGCGACATGGCTGACAGGAGCGGCGCCACGGGAGGCGCGATCTACGGGCTCGGGATGATCGGGGCCTGGTTCTATTTCTGGCAGCAGGCCGACGGATTCTGGGAGTACGTGTGGGCCGTCGTCCAAGGGATCTTCTGGCCGGCCTTCATGGTGTACCAGGGATTCCAGGCGCTCGGAGGCTGACCTCGCCGGATGCCTCGACCCGGGGCGCCGGCAGGCAGGTCTACGACCGGCTCAGGACCTTGCGTGCCAGGTCCCGGGCGTAGCCGGCCGCCTCCTCGTCGACGTGCGACTGGGTGGACCGGCGCAGCCCGACGACGCGCCCCAGGGCATTCATCCATCGGGGCAGGTCGAGCTCGACCCGGCAGGTCAGCACGGAGCTGTCCGACGTCGCAGGTCGGACGGCCATCGTCCAGCGGACGCCGAGGCGGGCCGGGATGAGGTGCGCGAGGTAGATCGTGGACCGGGGTGAGTGCATCACCGCTTCGCTCCGCGTGCCGCGTTCGAGGACGTAGTGCTGGACCAGCAGGTTCCCGCCGATCGACTCGACGTTGACCATGTGCCTGCCGTCGCGGTCGGTGGAGGTTCCCAACGCCTGGTGTCCGCGGGCGGTGTCCTGGTAGTCGCGGTCGGACATGCCGAACAGCCAGCCCGTGACGTCCACCTCGTCCGCGGGAACGTCCATGGTGGCATCGTGCTCGAACGACAGCGTGTCGTGTCCCTGACTCATCTCGTGTACTCCGTCCGATCGGTGGTTCATGGGCCTTCCGGCGGCTCCGGGGGGCGTGCCGTCCGCAGGTCGTGTCCGTTCTCGCGGGCGTCGAGCACCCGCAGGGCGAACTCGCACCAGCGGACGGTCTCCTGCTCGAAGGCGATCCCGCGTGCCAGGGTGAGGTAGGGGCCGATCCGTGGGTCGCGCGCGAGGTACTGCTCCTCGGGGCGCCCGTCGAGGAGCTGCTCGCGGGACTGCTCGTAGTGCTCGAGCTTCCGGCGGGAAGCCGAGAGCTTCTCCGCGAGGTGGGAGCGGATCTGTGCCACGTCACCCAGCGCGAGCGCCTCGACCTGGACGAGCAGCTCGTCGCGGATCGCGACGGGCTTCGGTGGCCGGGCGGTGAACTCGTGCAGCGCGGTCCGGCCGGCATCCGTCAGCGAGTGGACGCGCTTGTCCGGCCGCCGTCGCTGGTGCACCAGACGTGCCTGGACAAGCCCTTCGGCCTCCAGCTTCTCCAGCTCGCGGTAGAGCTGCTGGGGTGTGGCCGCCCAGAAGTTGGCGACCCAGACATCGAACGACTTGGCCAGGTCGTAGCCCGAGGACTCGCCCTTGGCCAGGGTCGCCAGGATCGCGTGTCGCAGTGCCATGCCCGCAACCTATACCCACCAAGGCAAGTATTCAACAAAGTGACTATCACGATGTCGGCACTCCTACGGCTTCATGCCGTTGATCGCGAGGTCCATCACACGACGGGCCTGGTCCGCGCCCTCGCGGTCGTCGCTCACCCGCCACAGGAACCCCATGAGGAGCAGGACGTCGGCGGGGTCGAGATCCGGCCGGAGGCTGCCGTCCTCCTGGCATGCCGACAGCAGTCTCGCGACGGCCGAGATCACCGGGGCGTAGGTCTCGTCCACGACGTCGCGGGCCGCCGCGGAGTGCAGGGCTTCGCCGAGTCCGTGCTTGACCCGGACGTAGGCCGCCAGGGTCTCGAACCAGGTGCGGAGGGCTGCGAGCGGCTCGTCGTCGGCCAGGAAGTCGTCCACCTCGTTCACGAGGTGCTCGATGTCGCGCCGGTAGACGGCAAGGACGAGGTCCTCCCGCGTCGGGAAGTGCCGGTACAGCGTTCCGGGGCCGACGCCGGCCCGCTTCGCGACGAGATTGAGCGAACTTGCGCCGTCCTCGGTGAACGCCTCGTGCGCCGCCCTGAGGATCTGTTCGCGGTTCTTGAGCGCGTCGGTGCGTGAGGGCTCGCGTCGGTTCGGCATCTGGTCCCTTCCCAAGGAGTGCACTTGCTAAACGGAGAACTCTCCGCTAATGTCGGTGTCCTTAGCGGAGAACTCTCCGCTAAGGATCGACCATAGCCGCCCTTCTCGGCGGGCGACAGTCAGGAGCGTCACATGCGGGTCGGGATCATCGGAGCCACAGGGCGAGCCGGAGCTCGCATCGCGGAGGAGGCCGCCGCACGGGGGCACCAGGTCCGTGCCCTCGTACGTGACGCCCGTTCGCTCCCGAGCCGGTACGAGTCCGTCGTCGAGAAGGCGGTCCTCGACCTGGAGGCGGCGGACCTGCGCGGGCTCGACGTCCTCGTGTCCGCCTACGGCGTCCCGCTGGACCGCGAGGCCGAGCACCTCCCGGTCATCGAGCACCTCATCGGCCTCCTGCGGGGCTCGCCGACCAGGCTCATCGTCGTCGGCAGCGCCGGGCACCTGTTCACCGACGCGAGTCGCACCCGCCGCTACTACGAGGCGGAACTCCCCGCAGGACCCCTGCGGTCCGGGTCCCGCATCCTCCAGCAGGTCAACCAGCGCCTCCTGGACAGTGCGGGAGTCACCTGGACCTACCTGGCCCCGGCCGTCGAGTTCCTGCCCGAGGGCCCGCGCACCGGCTCCTACCAGCTCGGTGGTGACGTCGTGCTGCGCGACCCGAGCGGGCGCAGCCACATCAGCTACGCGGACTACGCCCTCGCCGTCCTCGACGAGGCGGAGCGCCCACGAGCAACGAACAGGACGGCCACCGTCGCCACGACCGACCCGGCCGCATGACCCGCACCCGTCCCACGGCACCATCCCTCCGTCCGAAAGCACGCACATGACCACCACCGAGCGACCACGACTCCTCGCGCGCACCGCCCCCACGCCGGGAGCCTCCCGGCGCGCGCTGCCACCCCTGATCTTCACGAGCCTCGCGATCGGGGCCGCGACCTTCTCCGCCCTGCAGTCACTGCTCGGTCCCGCCCTTCCCGCTCTGCAGGGCGACCTCGGCACCACCCCCGCCGGAATCGCCTGGACCATGACCGCCTGGCTGCTCGCCGCGGCCGTCGCGACGCCGATCATGGGGCGGGTCGGCGACGGGATCGGCAAGAAGCGCGCCCTGCTGGCCGTTCTCGCCGTGGTGATCGTCGGATCGCTCGTCTCGGCCTCCGCGTCGACACTTCCGGTCATGCTCGCCGGGCGCGTCCTGCAAGGACTCGGCGCCTCGGTCTCGCCGCTGGCGTTCGGCATCATCCGGGACACGTTCCCCGCGCGCCGTGTCCCCTCGGCGATCGGAGCCATGGCTGCCGTTCTCGCGGCCGGCGGCGGACTGGGAACGGTGCTCGCCGGGCCGATCATCGAGACGACCGGCTGGCGCGGGCTGTTCTGGATCCCCGCTGCACTGCTGGCGGTGACCACCATCCTGGTCACGACCGGCGTGCCGGCCTCGCCACGCCAGGGCACCGCCCGGTTCGACCCCCTCTCGGCAGTCCTGCTCGCGACGTGGCTCGTGGCTCTTCTCCTGCCTCTGAGTGAAGGGCCGACCTGGGGATGGGGCTCGCCCGCCACGATCGGGTCGTTCCTCCTCGCGGCCGGGGCCGTCCTCTGGTGGGTGCGGACCGAGGCGCGCAGCGCCAGGCCGCTGATCGACCTGAGCACCATGCGCCGGCCCGTCGTGTGGCGGACGATCGTCGTCGCCGCACTCCTCGGTGCTGCCCAGTTCGCCCTTCTCACCTATGCGCCCGTCCTGCTGCAGACCGACCCGTCGACGGGCTACGGGCTCGGCCTGTCGGCGGGCGCCGCCGGACTCGTCATGCTCCCCATCCTGGTCGGCATGACGCTCGGCGGGATCGTCGCCGGCCCCGCGACCCGGTACGTCACCCTCCCTGCCCAGCTCGCCGGCGGGGCGGCCCTGATGGCGTCCGGCTCGCTGGCCTACGCCCTCCTGCACGAGTCACTGGGCCCGACCCTGGCGGCGGGCGGCCTGTTCGGGCTCGGCCTCGGCCTCGGCTTCGCCGCGATGACCAGCATTGTCGTCGTCAACGTGCCCGCGAGCCAGACCGGCGCGGCCACCGGAGCGGTGCAGAACGCCAGAACCATCGGCGGCGCCCTCGGCACCGCGGCGTTCAGCGCGCTCGTGGCCGCCGCCACGGGCGGCGGCGACATCCCCCACGAATGGGCCTACACGTCCGGCTTCCTCGTCCTCGCCGCCGCGGGCACACTGGCGATCCTGTTCGCCGTCGCCACACCCCGCGGCGACCGCACCGCCAAGACACCCTGAGCCCGCGCGACACCGGCCGCCCGCCGCCGCGGCCCCCGCCGTGGCGACGGCCCCCGCCGCGTACGGGCGTGGAAGAATCAGGGAGTTCATCACGCGACGTCAAGGAAGGCACCACCCCGTGGAGGACGTGACGGTTCCCTGGCCCGACCGGCGCAAGGCACGCACCCGCGCCGCGCTCGTCTCCGCCGGCCAGCTCCTCCTCGCACGAGGACGGACAGACGTCAGCATCCAGGAGATCACCGACCTCGCCGGAGTCGGGTTCGGCTCCTTCTACAACCACTTCGCCACGAAGGGCGACCTGTTCGAGGCCGCGGTCGAGGCGGCGCTGAACACGTGGGGCACCCTGCGTGACGAGGCCGTCCACGGCCTGACGGACCCCGCGGAGATCTTCGCGGTCAGCTTCCGGATGACCGGGCGCATGCAGCGCAGGTATCCCGAACTGGTCGCGGTCGTCCTCAGGACGGGGACCGCCGTGCTCTCGAAGGACCAGGGGCTTCGGCCCCGGGCGCTCGCGGACATCGCGGAGGGAATCGCTCAGGAGCGGTTCCGCGGGCCCTCACCCGAACTCGCCCTGATGGTGGCGGGGGGAGCGCTGCTCGGCCTGCTGCAGATGCTCGCCTCGGACGCCTCCCTCGACGACGGCCCCCTCTCCGACGAGTTCGCGGCACGGGTCCTGGTCATGCTCGGCCTGGAGGAGCGGGAAGCCCGGGAGATCGTGGGCCGCCCCCTGCCCCCGAGCCCCAGCCTGCTGGGGGAGGACGGCGGCGTCACGCTGGACTCCCCGCCGTCGCTCTCACAGGCGTGACACCCGGTCCGAGCCACGACGGCCGGACCGCGACGACTCCCACGCCGTCGTCCGCTCCCGGATGTCCGCCGCACGCGTCGTGACCCGGCCCGGGAACGGCGGCGGCACCAGTGCGCCCGACGCCCGAGCGGAGCCGTAGACGAACCGATCCGGTCGGAGAACGACGACATCGCACCGGTGCGCGGCCATCCACCGCAGGAGCGTGCCCTCGACGTCGACGATCGCGTCCGGCCGCGTGCCCGAGCCCCCGGGGAGCACGTCGAGCACCGGAACGCCGGCATCGGCCCAGGCCCCGGTCGCTGTGCCGGTGCGCCGCAGCACGACCCACCCCTCCGGAAGGGCGTCGTCGAGCCGGACGTGCACGTTCTCCGCGTCGGCGACCCAGGGCTGGGGGAGCAGCCACCCCACGCAGTCGGCGCGGGCGAGACGCATCCCCCGCCTCCCGCCGGAGAAGAAGCCCCGCCGGTACCGGGGATCCGGGAACCATCTGCCCGCGCGGAGCCAGCTCCCCAGGAGCGGCACGCGCATGACCGCACGCAGGACCGGGTCGCGCAGCGCCGCCGCGAACGGCCGGCGCTCGATCACGAGCTGCCCGAACCGCACCGCCCACGCGGTCACCCGGCGCACGTGCGGCTTCCTCTCGGCCTCGTAGGAGTCCAGCACCGTCTCCGGCAGCGTGCCCCGGAGAACCTCCGCGAGCTTCCAGGACAGGTTCGCGACATCGCGAACTCCCGAGGCCATGCCCTCGCCGATCCACGGCGGCATCACGTGCGCGGCGTCCCCGGCGAGGAAGACGCGCCCGGCCCTCCAGCGCTCCGCGAGGCGGACATGATGGCTGTAGACCACCGCCCGCGCCACCTCGACGTGCTCGGCGGTGACTCCCTGCTCGCCCAGCAGCCGGAGTACTGCGGCCTGCCGGACGAGCTCGTCCTCGTCGTCGCCCGGCAGCACGGGAAACTCCCAGCGATGGTGTCCGAGCGGGGTGGGGCAGTCGACGGCGGGCCTGCGGGGGTTGCAGTGGAAGCGCAACCTGTCGATGTCCGGCCAGGGCCGCCTCACCTTCGTGTCGACCACCAGCCACCGGTCCTCGTACGTCCGGCCCTCGAAACCGATGCCGAGACGGGTCCGGGTCGGGCTGGAGCCGCCGTCCGACGCGATCACGTACCGGGCCCGCACCGTGCCCACGCCGTCGGGACCCCGGACGAGAAGACGCACCCCGCCCGGCAGTTCCTCGTGACCGACGCACTCGTGGCGCAGCATGACGGTCACGTTCGGGTAGCGGCCGACACCGGCGCGCAGAACCTGCTCCACGGCCGGCTGGTAGATGAACATCTGGGTCGGGTGCCCGTTGCCCCTCGGCTCCGGCGCGAGGCTCAGGAACGAGTGTCCCCCGGCGTCGACGAAGTCGATCGGCCGGTCGCCGAGCATGTCGGCCTTGAGCCGCTCCGCCAGGCCGACGCCCTGCCAGATACGCAGGACCTCCTCGTCCGTCGAGATCGCCCGTGCCCGCCCGTACGGCGACGGCTCGCGCTCCAGGACCGCGACCCGCACCCCCGAGGCGCCCAGGAGGTTGGCCGCGGTGGCACCCACCGGTCCGTAGCCGATGATCGCCACGTCGTACACGTCCTCGGACACGTCGTCACCCGGGTTCGTCGCGTCCATCTCGATGGTCTCCTTCGCGGTGGTTCCTGCTGTGTCGCCGTCCTGCTCCGCCACGCCCCTCATCGCGCCTCCCCGCCGAGCCCGGCGACGACGGCCTCGCGCTCGCGGAGCGACCGCAGAGCGCGCCGGAACTGCGCCATCTTCGTGACGACGGTCTCGCCGACCGGCGTGTGTCCCCAGACGGAGATGCCCTGGTAGGTCGACGGGTCCCACGTGGACTCGAGCTCGGGGGTGATCACGACGGGATTCCATCCGACCTCGAGCTCGAAACCGGACGGGGTGACGCAGTAGTAGGACAGCTCGCGGTCGTTGGTGTGCTGGCCCACGCTCCACGCCATCGCGAAACCGAGCCGGGTCACTCTCTCGAAGGAGGCCAGCAGGTCGTCGAGTGTCTCGACCTGGATGTTCATGTGCTGGATGCTCGTGCGGACCGGGTCGACGGCGATGCCGTTGACGTTCGCGACGGCGATCGAGTGATGCCGCTCGTTGACCCTCAGGAACCTGATCTTCAGCGTGAGGCCGCTGACGTTCTCGTCGATGAAGTCGGTGATCCGCGCGTCGAAGACGGTGTCGTAGTAGCCGCGCAGCTGTTCCGGGTGCTTGGTCGTGATGGCCAGGTGCCCCATGCCGGCGGCACCCGTCACGAACGCCGAGTTCAGCATCCGCAGCGGCGCCGGGGTGGTCACCGCCCGCGTGAAGATCTCCGTGGAGATGCCCTTGGGGCCGGGGAACCGCCACAGTCTCTCCACCCCGCGCAGGGCGCACTCCTCGGCGCTGCCCTCGCTCACCGGCACTCCCCGGCCGGTGACCCGGGACAGGATCTCGTCGAACGTCTCGTGGTCGTCCACCTGCCAGCCGGCCGCGACGAGATCCTCCGCGGGCCCGCGCCGCAGCAGGAAACGGCACGCGCGGTCGTCCATCCGGAACCGCATCGCGTCCCGGTCCAGCTCGTCGACGTGGAGCCCGATCGCGTCGGACCCGAACCGGCGCCACGCAGGGAACCGCTCGGTCTGGATCACCACGTAGCCCAGGTGCACGGCCCCGAAGACCGGCGTGGACCGGGCGCTCGCGGCGGCGGTCATGACTCGCCCCGCGTGAGGAACTCCGTGGTCAGCGTGTTGAAGAGGTCCGCTCGTTCCCACTGCACCCAGTGTCCGGTCCCGGCCATCAGGTACAGGTCGCACCGCGGGATCGTCGCGAGCAGCGCCCGGCCTCCCGAAGGGCGGTTGACCCGGTCCTCGGTTCCCCAGAGCACGAGCGTCTCGGCGGGCAGCCGGCGCAGCCGCCGATCGCGCAGCAGGTCCATGCGCAGCAGCGTGGCCGGCGCACCCGGACCGCTCGGCCGTCGCAGGGGCGGGTTCGCCACGACGTCGGGATCGACGCTGGCGGCGTAGCGCTGCTCGATCAGTTCCCGGGGCACGGACGCGGCGTCGTGCACGAGGTAGGTGCGCACGAAGCTCTCCAGCTTCCGCAGGGATGGTCCGTCTCCCCGGTAGTAGTCGAGCAGCGCGTTGAGGCCACGAGTCGGCAGCCGGCGGGTGGTGCCGATCCCGCCGGGGCCCATGAGGACCAGGCGGCCGACCCGGTCGGGGCGGTCCAGCGCGCACCGCAGCGCGGCCGCGCCGCCGTAGGAGTTGCCCACCAGGTGCGCCCGCTCGACGTCGAGGGCGTCGAGCAGGCCCCGGACGAACCCGGCGAGGTCCCCGAAGGGGTCGTGACGGTCGATGCCCTTGGTCGAGCGGCCGTAGCCCGGCAGGTCCGGGACCACCACGCGGAACCTGGCCGCGAGCGCGTCCAGGTTGCGGCCGAAGTTGGACAGGCCGGATGCGCCCGGCCCGCCGCCGTGCAGCAGCACGACCGGTGGTCCCGCACCCGCCTCGGTGAGAAAGATCTCGCGGCGGCCCACCCGGACCGTGCGCTGCGTCCGTGGCGCTCCCGTGCGCGGTGACGTCGTCGTCATCAGCTCCTCCTTCGACGGATGGATTGATGAAATCATCAGGTACGCTTCTCGCGATGTCAACCGGCCTGCTGGAGGGGTGCGTGCCAGACGTGCGCCCCCTCCGGCGGCCCGATCGCGAGGGAGCGACGATGAAAGGCACGAGCCGTACGGCCGCGCTGCGGCCTGAGCTGCAGGCGCTGGCCGATGCCCTCTGGGAGGCGCGACGGTCGGGTGAGCCGATCGAGCGGCCGAGCGCGACGACACACCCCGGACTCCGCCTCGACGAGGCCTACGCCGTGCAACGGGCGGTCGTGGCACGCAGGGTCGCCTCGGGCGAGCGGGTGGTCGGCCACAAGGTGGGGCTCACGTCCCGGGCGATGCAGTCGCAGCTCGGCGTGTCCGAGCCGGACTTCGGCACGCTCACGGACGCGATGGTCGTGCCGGACGGCGGCCGGATCGACACGGAAGCGCTGCTCGCGCCGAGGATCGAGCCCGAGTTCGCGTTCCGGGTCGGTGCGCCGCTGGTGACCAGCCCCTCGATGGGCGAGGTCCGGGAGGCGATCACCGACGTCGCCCTGGCGGTGGAGGTCATCGACTCCCGGGTGCGGGACTGGAGGATCGGGCTCGTCGACACCGTCGCGGACAACGCGTCCAGCGCGTGCCTCGCCGTCGGGCGGTGGCGCCGGGCCACCGCGGAGGTGCTGAGCCGGATCCCGGACACCGTGGTCACGCTCGGCCGCGACGGCCAGGAGGTGGCCGCGGGGCCCGGGAGCGCCGTCCTCGGCGGCCCGGTGGCCGCCGTCCACTGGCTGGCCACGGCGATCGGGCGCCACGGAAGGGCTTTCGCCCCGGGCGACGTCGTCCTGGCCGGAGCCGTGGCGGCAGCGGTTCCGCTGACGCCCGGCACCAGGTGGGAGGCCGCCGCCGAAGGGTTCGGACCGGTCGCGGTGACGGCCGCCGCGACGAGGGAGAAGGAGTGAACCGTATGAGAAGGACCAAGGTGGCGATCATCGGGTCGGGCAACATCGGCACGGACCTGATGCTCAAGGTGATCCAGCTTTCCGACGTGCTCGAGATGGGAGTGATGGCCGGCATCGATCCGGCGTCGGAGGGCCTGTCGCGGGCGGCGCGTCTCGGCTACGAGACCACGCACGAGGGGGTCGAGGGGCTGATCGCGAGCCCGCAGTTCGGCGACGTCGGCATCGTGTTCGACGCCACCTCGGCGCAGGCGCATCTCGCCAACGCGGAACGGCTCGCACGCTACGACAAGACCCTCGTGGATCTCACGCCGGCCGCGGCCGGGCCGTTCGTGGTGCCCGCCGTGAACTTGTCCGAGCATCTGCGGGAGCGGGACGTGAACATGGTGACGTGCGGGGGCCAGGCGACGATCCCCGTCGTCGCCGCCGTGTCCGCGGTGACACCTGTGCTCTACGGGGAGATCACCGCCTCGATCGCGTCCCGGAGCGCGGGCCCCGGCACACGGGCGAACATCGACGAGTTCACCGAGGCCACGGCCCGGGCGATCGAGCAGGTCGGAGGAGCGGCGCGGGGCAAGGCGATCATCGTCCTGAATCCCGCCGAGCCGCCGATGATCATGCGCGACACGGTGCAGCTCCTCACCCGCCGTCTCGACGCCGGCGGGCGCGACGCCGTCGTCTCGGCCGTCGAGCGGCGCGTGGCGGAGGTGGCCGAATACGTGCCGGGCTACCGCCTCAAGCAGCCCGTCCAGTTCGGCGACGAGCTCGCCGATCACGACGTCCTGGTGCCCGAGGGGGCGCGGCAGGCCGCCGGCTACACCCGCGTCGGCGTGTTCCTCGAGGTGAAGGGCGCCGGGCACCACCTGCCGGAGTACGCGGGGAACCTGGACATCATGACCTCGGCCGCGATGCGGACCGCGGAACGGATCGTGCGCGCCGCCGCGGCGGACGCGCGGGAGGGTGTGGCATGAACACGAGGCCGGTGCACAAGGTCTACCTGCAGGACGTCACGCTGCGCGACGGCATGCACGCCGTCCGCCATCGTCTGGAGCCCGCGAGGGCCGCCGAGATCGCCCGGGCGCTCGATGCGGCGGGAGTCGAGGCGATGGAGGTGTCGCACGGTGACGGGCTGTCCGGTTCCTCGCTCACCTACGGTCCCGGGTCGCACACCGACCGCGAGTGGATCGAGGCCGTCGCCGGCGTCGTCCAGGACGCCGTGCTGACCACGCTGGTGCTGCCGGGCATCGGCACGCTGCGTGACCTGCGCGAAGCGTTCGAGCTGGGCGTGCGCTCGGTGCGCGTGGCCACCCACTGCACCGAGGCCGACGTGGCGGCCCAGCACATCGGCGCGGCCCGGCAGTGGGGCATGGACGTCTCGGGCTTCCTGATGATGGCCCACCTGACCGACCCCGCCACGCTGGCGGGGCAGGCGAAGCTGATGGAGTCCTACGGAGCCCGGTGCGTCTACGTCACCGACTCCGCGGGCCGGCTGACGACCCACGGCGTGCGCGAGCGGGTCCGCGCGTTCCGTGACGTCCTGGACGAGAGCACGCAGATCGGCATCCACGCGCACCAGAACCTCTCGCTGGCGGTGGCCAACTCCGTGGCCGCGGTCGAGGAAGGAGCCTTCCGCGTGGACGCGTCGCTGGCCGGACACGGCGCGGGCGCGGGCAACACGCCGATCGAGGCCTTCCTCGCCGTGGCCCGCCTGCAGGGATGGGACGTCGCCGCCGATCTGTTCGCCCTGCAGGACGCCGCCGACGACCTGGTGCGCCCGTTGCAGGACAGGGCCGTCCGGGTGGACCGCGAGACGCTCTCGCTCGGCTACGCGGGCGCCTACTCCAGCTTCCTGCGCCATGCCGAACGTGCCGCGGCGACCTACGGCCTCGACGCCCGCGCGATCCTGGTCGAGGTGGGCCGCCGCAAGCTGATCGGCGGACAGGAGGACATGATCACCGACGTCGCTCTCGATCTGCTGGGCCGGGGCCGGCGGACGCAGGCGCGCTGACCCCGAGCATCAGCTCGGTGAGGGACCGTGCCATCTCCTCGGCGCCGCCGTCCGTGACCTCCCGCAACAGCATGCGGGTCAGCATCGCCTCGTACATCGACCGCACGACGAGCGCGAGGTCGTTCTCGTTCACCGTGAACCGGAGACCGAGGGCTCGGGCGGCCTGCTGCAGGGCGTGGGCCAGCGTCGCCTCGAACCGCGCCTCCGCGGCGGCCGTCGGCGCACGCAGCTCGGACCGGCGCAGCGCCTGGGCCCGGAACTCGGCGAAGACCGGGTACCAGCGCACATCGTCACCGAGGCCCTCCACGAACTGCGCGGCGATCAGCGCCACCGCCTTCCCGGCACCCCGGGGGCCCGGCGTGCCGACCGCCCGCAGCGCGGCCTCGGCGCCGGCGGCCAGCCGCTCCGCGCGGGAGGACATCTGGATCTCGTACATGGCCAGGAAGATCTCTTCCTTGGAACCGAAGTTCGAGTAGAACGCCCCGCGCGTGAATCCGGCGCGCTCGCAGATCAGCTCCACCGGCGCATCGCGGATCCCCACCTCGGCGAACACCTCGTAGGCGGCGTCGATCAGGCGCCGGCGCGTCTCCGCGCGCCGGCGCGTGAGCCGTTTCGACGTGGCCTCCGGGTCCGTCGGCTGCACCGTGCTCCTCACCTCCAGGGGTCTTCGTGTCGGCGACCGCGCCCCCGGCCGCCGACTCGAAGGGTATCCAAGGGTCGCGACCCGCCGGACCGTGGTTCCTGCTCAGCGGCTCGTGCCGGTCCCGGTCCGCGTCAGGCCCTGAGCCGGGGGAAGAGGGCCTCGCCGTTGCCCCGGTCGATCGCGTTCCGCAGCGTCGCGTCCAGCGGGTACTTCTCATACTGCCGGTTGAGGAACGCGATCGCCGGGGCAGGGGCGAACGGGAAGTCGCTGCCGTAGGTGATGTGGTCCGGCGCGGCCACCTCGAGCAGGCTGGGGAGAGCCGCGGGGCTCGCCGAGAGCGCGATGTCGAAGTAGAAGCGCTTGAAGACCTCCATCAGCTTCGGGACCTGGTGGCCCTGGTCGAGGATCGTCCAGGCCTGCCGTGCCTTGCTCTTCTGGCTGAGCATCGTCAGCAGGATGCGGTACGAGATGTAGGGGACGAACCCGCCGGCGTGGGCGAGGATGAACTTGATGCCCGGGTGGCGGTCTATGGCGCCGGACAGGATCAGGCTCGTCGCGGTGCGGGTGGTGTCCAGCAGGAAGTCGGCGGTGAAGGTGGGGATGCCGGGCACCTCGGGCGCGGGAAGCTCGCCCGGATGCACGAAGGTCGTGACCTCGCGGCGGTCGAGCAGTTCCAGCAGCGGTGCGAAACCCGGGTCGCCGAGGTAGCGGCCGTCGTTGTTGGCGAGCAGGACGACCCCGTCCGCTCCCAGCTCGTCGAGGGCGTACTCCGCCTCGGCGACGGCGCCCTCGACGTCGGGCAGGGTGAGAGTGGCGAAGAAGCCGAACCTGTCGGGCCGGCGCCGGACGAGGTCCGCGCTGTACTCGTTGATCTCGCGCGCCCAGCGCCGCGCCTGGGCGTCGTCGCCGAACCAGACGCCGGGGGTCGACAGCGACAGGATCCCCGTCCGCACCCCGTGCCCGTCCATGAACCTCAGCGCCGAGCCCTCGGACCACCTCGGCAGGTCGACCCCGCCCGGGCGGATGCCCTCCGCGTGCATCCAGTCCGCGTAGCGCGGGGGGATCAGGTGCTGGTGGGTGTCGATGCGGCGTGCGCGGCTCATGGAGAACGTCCTTCGTGGGTGGGGAACGGGCGGGCGGTCGGCTCGGTGCGGGGCCCGGCGTCGTCGGAGGCGGGGCCGGACCGCTGCTCGGCTACGGGACCTGCATGGTCGACCTCCCGTCCCGGAAGTTCCTGATGCGAGGAGTCGCGTCTCTCGATACGCTGTGTATTAAGATACAGGATGTATCGAGGATGCACTCTGTATCCGTTAGCGTCCGGAGGCCGTCGTGTCGTCATTCCTCTACCGGCTCGGCCGCGCCGCGGCGCGACGGCGCGGGCTGGTGGTCGCCGCATGGCTCGTGGTGCTGCTCGTGTGCGGGGCGGCGGGCGCGCTGCTGAACGAGGGCACCGACGACACGTTCGCGATCCCGGGCTCGGAGTCGCAGGACGCCCTGGACCACCTCGGCCATGTCTTTCCCGAGGTCAGCGGGACGTCGGCGCAGCTCGTCCTGGTGGTGCCGGAAGGGGAGGACGTCGACACCGCCGGCACGCGCCGGGCCGTGTCGGACGCCGTCGCACGCATCGAGAACCTGCCGCAGGTCGCGCTCGTGGCCGACCCGTTCGCCGACGACGTCGACGGTGCGGTCTCGGACGACGGCCGGGCGGCGATCATCGCCGTCCCGCTGAACGTGGACCTGGCTCAGGTCACCGCCGGGACGAGGTCCGGTCTCACCGGGGCAGCCGAGGACCTGGCGGCCCGGATCGGCGGCGGCGCCGAGGTCCATACCGGTGGCGACGCGTTCTCCGACAGGGTCCCCCGGCTGAGCCCGACCGAGGCCCTCGGACTGGGAATCGCGCTCGTCGTGCTGCTGCTGATGTTCCGCTCGCTGATCTCGGCGGTGATGCCACTGGTCACGGCTGTTCTGGGTGTGGGCGTCTCCGTCGCCGTCGTGTACCTGGCCACGATCGTCGTGCCGGTCTCCTCGACCGCTCCGATGCTCGCCGTGATGCTCGGCCTGGCGGTCGGCATCGACTACGCGCTCTTCCTGCTGTCCCGGCATCGCGATCAGCTCGCGGAGGGGTTGGACGTCGAGGAGTCGATCGCCCGGGCCGCGGCCACGGCCGGCTCGGCCGTGGTCTTCGCGGGGCTGACCGTGGTCATCGCGCTTCTGGGCCTGTCGGTCGCGGGCATCCCGTTCCTGACGACCATGGGGGTTGCCGCGGCCTTCGGCGTCACCGTGGCGGTGTGCGTCGCCGAGACTCTCGTACCCGCCCTCCTGGCGTTCGCCGGGACCCGCCTCGTGCCGAGGACGCCGAAGCGATCCACCGCGGTGAGCAGGCGCAGGCGTCTGCGCTTCTCCCGGCCCCGCGTCGCCCGGCCCTGGGTCAGGTTCGTGACCCGGCGGCCGGCGGTCACGATCGCCGTCGTCGTCATCGGGCTCGGCGCCCTCGCCGTGCCCGCGGCCGACCTGCGGCTCGCGCTGCCCGACAACGGGACCGAGGAACCGGGCTCGGTGGCACGCGAGACCTACCGCGCCGTGGCCGAGCACTTCGGCGTCGGCTACAACGGTCCGCTGATCGTCACCGCCGACATCATCCGGTCCACGGATCCCGTCGGACTCGTCGACGAGCTCGCCGACGAGATCCGTGGGATACCCGGGGTCCGGTCGGTGCCGCTGGCCACGCCCAACGAGAAGGGCGACACGGGGATCATCCAGGTCATCCCGACCACCGCGCCGGACGACGCCCGCACCGACGCGCTGGTGGAACGGATCCGGGACCAGGAGGGGCGCTGGCTGGACGAGTACGGCACCGCGACGGCGGTCACGGGCATCACCGCCGTCGGCATCGACGTCTCGGCGCAGCTCGGCGCGGCGCTGCTCCCGTTCGGGCTGCTCGTCGCCGGGCTCTCCCTGGTGCTGCTGGCCATGGTCTTCCGCTCGGTCTGGGTACCCGTCAAGGCCACCTTCGGGTACCTGCTGTCGGTGGGCGCCGCGTTCGGTCTGACGTCGCTCGTCTTCCAGCAGGGACACGGCGCCGGACTGTTCGGCGTGGCTCATGTCGGAAGCGTCATCAGCTTCCTGCCGATCATCCTCATGGGCGTGCTGTTCGGCCTGGCCATGGACTACGAGGTCTTCCTCGTCTCGCGGATCCGTGAGCACTATGCGCACCACGGTGACGCACACGAGGCGATCGAGGAAGGCTTCGTCTCGGCCTCCCGCGTCGTCGTCGCGGCCGCCGTCATCATGTTCGGCGTCTTCGCCGCGTTCGTCCCCGAGGGCAGCGCGACCATCAAGCCGATCGCCTTCTCCCTGGCCGTGGGAGTCTTCGTCGACGCGTTCCTGGTGCGCATGACCTTCGTCCCCGCCGTGCTCGCGCTGCTGGGCGACCGCGCCTGGGGGCTGCCGCCCGCGATCGACCGCCGGCTGCCGGTGTTCGACGCCGAGGGCGACGGCCTCCTGCACGAGCTGCGGCTGGCCGACTGGCCGGCTCCCGGCAGCGACGAGGCCGTCAGCGCGCACGCCCTGGCCCTCGACGACGACCGCGGCCTGCCCGTGTACCGCGACGTCGAACTGCACGTGCCCCGTGGCACCGTGCTCGTCCTGCACGGGTCCGGGGCCGTCGGCAAGACGGCACTGTTGCTCTCGCTCGCCGGGCGGGTCACGACCCATCGCGGTGACCTGAAGGTGCTGGGGCACGTGCTGCCGCAGCACGTGCACGCGCTGCGGCCACAGGTGGCCGTCGTCGGGGTCCGTACCGACGCGGACCCGGCGGGAACGGTCGCCACGGCACTGGCCGACGACGTCCGGCTGATCCTGGTGGACGATGCCGACCTCGTGCTCCGCTCCGCGGAGCGGGCCCGGCTGCGACACCAGCTCGCCCGGCGCGTCACCGCCACAGGACGGTCCGTCGCGTTCGTCCTGACGTGCCAGGACCCCGACCGGGTCGCCGACCTGCTCCCGCCCGGCGCCACCCAGCTCCATGCCATGACCCCCCGACCCGCAGAGGTCCTGTGATGATCAACCCGCCGGCCATCACCGCCCGAGCCCTGACGGCTCGTCCGCTCACCTGGCGCGCCTGGACCGCGCTGGTCGCCGTTCCACTCGTCGTGATGGGCCTGCTCACCTGGGCGTTCTGGTCCCCGGGGACCGCCCACGACACGGCACGGGCCGCCGTCGTGAACAACGACGAGCCGGTGAAGGTCGAGGGACAGACGGTGCCGCTCGGCCGGACGCTCGCCGGGGACCTCACCCACGACGAGAACTCCGCCTACGACTGGGTGCTCACCGACGCCGACGATGCGCGAGCCGGGCTCGACGACGGCACCTATGCCGCCGTCGTCACCATTCCCGGAGACTTCTCCGCGCGGGCGACCTCGGCCGCGACCGAGGACGACCCGCTTCGCGCCGTCCGCGCCGGTCTGGACGTGGAGACCACCTCCGCCGCCGGCGTCGCCGACCCGTACCTCGCCGAAGGCGTCGCCGCGGACATGCAGGACGCTCTCAACCGCACCATCGTCTCGACCTACCTCGAGAACATCTACACGGGCCTCACCACCATGCACGACCAGCTTCAGGAGGCCTCGAACGGTGCCTCCGAGCTGGCGGACGGCACGTCCGACCTCGCCCGCGGGGCCGGCGAGCTGGCCGACGGCGCCGAGTCACTGGCGCACGGCGCCGGGACACTGGCCGACGGATCGGCCCGCCTCGCGGACGGCACCTCGCAGCTCGCCGCCGGGTCCGCCCAGCTCGTGGAGGGCACCGCCCGGCTCGCCGCGGGCACCGGCGACCTGGCGGACGGGTCGGCCAGGCTCGCCGACGGTACGGGCGAACTCTCGTCCGGTCTCGACACGGCCGCGCGGCAGACGGCGGAGCTTCCCGCCGCGACCCGGCAGCTCGCGGACGGGGCCGACCAGGTCGCCGACGGCAACGAACAGCTCGCCGACCAGGTCGTACCCGTCGCGAACAGCGCGATCGACGGCCTCGACAGCCTTCCGGACGCGCGGGACGGCGCCGCCGAGCTCCGTCGCCTCGCCGACGAGTGTGCCGGCCGCGTGACGGACGGGACCGACTTCTGCGCGTCCCTGGAGCGCGCGGCCGGCGAGGCCGAGGCGGATGCCCGGCGCCTCGAGGACGGCAAGGCCGAGGTCCGCGGCGACATCGTGTCCGCGCGCGACTCCGTCCAGGCGCTCGCCACCGGGTCCCGGCAGGTCGCCGACGGCAACGAACGGCTCGCGGCCCGGTCCGCCGCCCTGGCTGCCGGGATCTCCACCGCCGCGGACGGCGCGCATGAGGTCGACGCCGGCGCGCGCGAGGTCGCCAACGGAGCCAGGCGCGTCGACGCCGCGGCCGCGCAGGTGAAGGCGGGAGCGAGTGAGCTCGACAGCGGGGCACGGCAGGTCGACGGCGCCGCGCACCAGGTGGCCGACGGCGCGGGCAGGCTCTCCGCGGGAGCCGATGACCTGGTCACAGGCTCCCGGAGTCTCGCCGCCGGTGCCCGCGACGTCGACGGTGGAGCGCACCAGCTCGCCGACGGGCTCGCCGACGCGGTCGACCAGGTGCCCACGTACTCCGACAAGGAAAAGGAGCATCTCTCCGGCGTGGCCTCGAACCCGACGGTGGCGGACGTGCTCTCGGCGCCGTTCGGGGCGTTGTCGATCACCCTCTTCGCCACGCTCGCGCTGTGGGCCCTGGCCCTCGTGACCTACATCGCCACCCGCCCCGTTCCGGCCGGGATCCTCACGTCACGGGAACCGACCTGGCGCATCACGGTGCGAGCCGCCGTGCCCGGCGCGACCGCGGCGGCGAGCGCGGCAGCGGTCATCTCGATCATCGCTGTCCCCGTCCTGGGCCTGCGGGCGGGCGCGGCGATCGGGTTCCTCCTGGCAGCGCTTCTCGCCGCGGGCAGCTTCGTCGCGATCAACCATGCGCTCGCCGCCGTCCTGGGGACCACCGGTCGCCTGATCTCCCTCACGATCGCGGTCCTGGCCGTGGCGACCGGCGTCGTGTCGACGCTGCCCGCCCCGTTGTACGCGGTCACGAACCTCCTGCCGACACACGGGGCGATCCTGGCCATGCGAGCCGTCGCGACCGGCGGCCCGGGCTTCCTCACCGGCGTCGTCGAGCTCACCGCCTGGCTCGCCGTCGCACTGCTGGCCACGATCGTCGTGACGGACCGGCGACGGTACCTGAGCCCGCGCACCCTACGGCTGGACCCCTCCGGGCGCGGTCACCAGCCGTCGTCGCCGCGTGCCGCCTGGCTCTGATCGAGGCCGTCCTGTCGCCGGGCCGCGTCCGCGGCCCGGCGCGTGACGATGCGCCAGAGCCAGACGCCGAGGAGGACGACCGCGGCGAGACCCCACAGGAGCGCGGGATCCGCCCGCGTGATGGCGGCGAACTGCAGGATCACGGGGACCAGCATCGCCAGGACCACCACCCAGCCCAGGACGATCTTCGTGGTGCGGGACGACCTGATGGCCACTCGCTGCTCCTGACGTAGACGGCCGACAGGAGGAGTCTCGCACGCCCACCTGGCCGGACCGGCGTCCCCGGTCCCGCGTGATGGCGGCTGCCCTCGTCGGGGCCGGTCCGGGCTCGCGTCCGCCTCTGGCAGGGTCGAACCCGCTAATAATGCGCATTATCGAATTGACCGAGTGAACCGCGTGCGGCAAGACTCATGGCGTCACCGAGGACCGGCGAGACGTTCGAGGAGGAGCCATGCCGCGTCGCCGCATCACCCAGACCGACGTCGCCGCCATGGCGGGCGTCAGCCAGGCCACCGTGTCGTTCGTGCTCAACGGCAACACGCCGGCCGGGGTCCGGATCGGGGAGGAGACCCGCCAGCGCGTGCTGGACGCGATCCGCATCACCGGCTACACGGCGAACCCCGTCGCGCAGCGCCTGGCGGGCGGCCTCACCCAGATCCTGGGCGTGTTCACCTACGAGGCGACGTTCCCCCGGGCGAGCCGCGACTTCTACGGACCGTTCCTCGTCGGGATCGAGCACGCCGCCGAACGGCTCGGCGTCGACCTCCTGCTGTTCACGAGCGCGCCCGCCGTCGGCGGACGGCGCCAGCTCACCCGGGACGGCTGGCAGCGGCTCGGCGTCGCCGACGGCTGCCTGCTGCTGGGCCAGCACGAGGACCGGGGCGAGCTGCAGCATCTGCTCGACACCAACTACCCGTTCGTCTTCATCGGCAAGCGAGGCAGCGACGGCGGCAGGCTGCCCTACGTCGGCGCCGACTACGTCGGGGCCACGGTGCGGCAGGTGGACCGCCTCGTCGGGCTCGGGCACGAGCGCATCGGCTACGTGGGGGTGCGCGGTACGGACCAGCCGACGCTGGACCGGGTCGAGGGCTACCGCAAGGCCCTCAAGGCGCGCGGGCTGGCCACGGTGTTCGTCGAGTCCGACGACGTCGCGGCGGCCGCCGACGAGATCGGTGCCCGGTCGCTGACCGCCGTCGTCGTCGCCCCGGAGAACCATCCCGAGGAACTCGCCGACGAGCTGGAACGACGCGGGAGCCGGGTCCCCGACGCCGTGTCCGTCCTCCTGCTCGGTCAGCCGCACCATCCCCGCCGGGGCGGGCGGCGCTGGTCCGGGTTCTCCGTACCGCGCGAGGAGATGGGCGTGCGTGCACTCCACCTGCTCTCCCGTCTCGCCGCCGGGGACGGCAACGGGCGGGACCGCGACGGCCGTCGCGGGGCCGCCGTGCCCGACGCCGAACTCCACCAGCTCCTCCCGTGCCCGGACGTGGACGGCGCCACCGCAGCCGCCGCGCCCTGAGCCGCCGCCGACACACCCCGAACTCCTGATGCGCCGAACTCCTGATGCGCCGCTCTCCCGACAAGCTCCGCACACCTGACGCGCCCGTACCCCCGATGCGCTCCGCGGTCCCGTACCTCCGAACACACCCCACCATCGTGCCCTGACCCGTGCCCTGACCCGTGCCCCTGTCTCTTATACACATCTGACGCTGCCGACGATAAGG
>NZ_JABBYC010000028.1 GCF_016742955.1 Myceligenerans indicum
ATCTACACGAGCCTTATCGTCGGCAGCGTCAGATGTGTATAAGAGACAGGTCGGAGCGGGCGTCCACCGTGACGACGCTCGCGGTGCGGCCACGCAGGGCGGCCGCCACCGCACGGCCGGTGACGCCGTACCCGGCGACGACGACCCGTGCGCGCTCCAGCGGCACGGCCGGTTCGACGACCGGCCGGCCCGCACCGGCCGCCCCCCTGCCCGGCAGGGCACCGCCGGACGGTGCCGGTTCCTGTCCGGCGCCGGCGTCCGAGCCGGACGGTGCCGGCCCTGGGGTCACGACACCACCCATTCGGCGTAGAAGATCCCCATGCCGAGCGCCGCGAAGAGGCCGGCGATCAGCCAGAACCGGATGACGATGGTCACCTCTCCCCATCCGGACAGCTCGAAGTGGTGGTGCAGCGGGGCCATCTTGAACACGCGCCTGCCGGTGGCCTTGAAGAACCCGATCTGGATCACGTCGGACATGACGATGATGACGAACAGCCCGCCGATGATCACGGCGAGGAACTCGGTGCGGGACAGGATGGACAGCCCGGCGAGCGCGCCGCCGAGGGCGAGCGACCCGGTGTCGCCCATGAAGATCTTGGCCGGGTTCGCGTTCCACCACAGGAAGCCGAAGCAGGCGCCCATGACCGCGGCGGAGACGATCGCGAGGTCCTGCGGGTCGCGGACGTCGTAGCAGCTCGGCCCGGCCGCCGCGAGGCGCTGGCAGGACTGGTTCAGCTGCCAGATCCCGACCAGCACGTACGCACCGAACGTGATGAGCGAGGCGCCCGTGGCCAGGCCGTCGAGGCCGTCGGTGAGGTTCACGGCGTTGGACCAGGCGGCAACCAGCAGGTTCGCCCAGATCACGAAGAGGATCAGGCCCACGGTGGCACCGAGGAACGCCAGGTCCAGGTCGGTGTCGCGCAGGAACGAGATCTTCGTGGACGCGGGGGTGCGGGAGTGCTGGTTCGGGAAGCCCAGGGCGAGCACGGCGAACGAGATGCCGACGAAGCCCTGCCCGATCAGCTTGGCCCGGGGGCTCAGGCCGAGCGAGCGCTGCTTGCGGATCTTGGTGAAGTCGTCCAGGAAGCCCACCACGCCCAGGCCCACCATGAGGTACAGGCACAGCAGCGCCGACATGCTCGGCAGCTGCTGGCTGACCAGCATCGAGGCGGCCACGCCGATGACCGTGCCCCCGATGATGACCACGCCGCCCATCTGGGGGGTGCCACGTTTCGTGAAGTGTCCGGTGGGCCCGTCCTGGCGGACGAACTGGCCGTAGTTCTTGCGGATCAGGAAGCGGATGAACAGCGGCGTGCCGAACAGGGACACGAGGAGCGCGACGGCCGCGCTGACCAGGATCGCGATCACCGGGTGGCCTCCTGTCCGGGCCGTGCCGCGATCGTCTCGCCGGTCCCGGCGAGGTGGTCGCCCAGGCGCCAGAGCCCGGCTCCCAGTGACGACTTGACGAGCACCACGTCGCGCGAGCGCAGCTCGCCGTCCAGGTAGTGCGCCGCCGCTTCGATGTCCGGCACGAACACCGTCTCCTCCCCCCAGGAACCTTCCTGGGTAGCTCCCTCATGAATGTGGTACGCACCCTCGCCCACCACGACGAGGAGCTTGATGTTGAGCCGGACGGCCAGCAGGCCGACGTCGTGGTGCGCGACACGCGAGTCGTCGCCCAGCTCGAGCATCTCGCCCAGCACGGCGACCGACCGCCGCTCGCGCCCGGCCATGATCGCCAGGGCCTTGAGACCTGCCCGCATCGAGTCCGGGTTGGCGTTGTAGGCGTCGTCGATCACCGTGACGCCGTCGGGCCGTTCGGCGACGGCCATGCGGTGCGGGCTGGCGGGGCCGGCCCCGGCCAGCCGGCCGGCGATGGTGACCGGGTCGATGCCGAGCCGCAGCGCCGCCGTCGCCGCCGCGAGCGCGTTGGTCACGTGGTGCTCGCCGACGAGGGCGAGGGTCACGGGGACCTCGACGGGCCCGGACGCCGGGGCGCCGGTTCCGGCCACGGACGGGAGGACGCGCAGCGTGAACGACGCGCGGCCGTCGGCCCCGATCGTCACGTCCTGCGCGCGGACGTCGGCGGACGGGATCGTGCCGAAGGTGACCACGCGTGTCCCCGCGGCCCGGTCCACGCGGTCGGCCATCGCGGCGACGCGCATGTCGTCGGCGTTCAGCACGACGGTTCCGCCCGGCCTCGTTCCCTCCGCCATCTCGCCCTTGGTCCGCGCGATCGCCTCGACGCCGCCGAACTTCCCGACGTGGGCGACGCCGACCGCGAGCACGATGCCCACCTCGGGCGGCGCGATCGAGGTGAGGTACTCGATGTTGCGCGGCGCGTCGGCGCCCATCTCCAGCACCAGGTACCGCGTGGAGGGCGTCACCTCCAGCACCGTCATCGGGAGCCCGACCTCGTTGTTCAGCGACCCCGCGGGCACGATCGTGGCTCCCTCGGGCCGCAGCAGCGCCCCGAGCAGATCCTTGGTGGTGGTCTTGCCGACCGAGCCGGTGACGGCCACCACCTTCAGGTCCGGGTTGGTCTCCCGCACCCGCGTCAGCACGTGGCGGGCGAGGTCGCCGAGCGCGCGCTGCGGGTCCGCCGTCACGACGACGGGCACGCCGGCACCGGGCAGCTCACGCGCGGCCAGCACGACCACGGCTCCGCCGTCGACGGCGCCCGGCACGAAGTCGTGCCCGTCCGCGGCCTCGCCCTCCCAGGCGACGAAGAGCGCACCGGGCTCCGCCTTCCGCGAGTCCGTGACCACCGGTCCGGTCACCCTCGTGTCCGGGTCGCCGTGCAGCGTTCCCCCGGTGGCTGCGGCGACCTGCGCCGCAGTCAGCTCGATCATGCTCAGCTCGTCCTCTCCTGCTTGATGTGGTCGGCCACGTGGTGGCCGGCCCCGTGCGGGGCGTCCGAGCCCTCGTGGGGCAGGCGTCGCGCCAGCGCCGCGCGGGCCTCCTCGCGGTCGTCCAGGTGATGGTCGACCCCGGCGATCTCCTGGATCGTCTCGTGGCCGCGGCCGGCGACGAGCACGGTGTCCTCGGGGTCCGCCCGGCCGATCGCGGTGGCGATCGCCTCGCCCCGGTCGGCGACCTCGGTCAGCTCCGGCACCGGTCCCGGCCCTCCGGCCAGTGCGGCGAGCGCCTCCCGGGCGCCGTCGAGCACGGCGGCGCGTACCGCCGCCCGGTCCTCGCCGTGCGGGTCGTCGTCGGTCACGACGACGACGTCGGCGCCGCGCACCGCGGCGGCGCCCATGAAGGGGCGTTTGCCGGGGTCGCGGTCGCCGGTCGCGCCGAAGACCACGGACAGTCTGCCCCTCGTGGTGGGCCGCAGCGCGGAGAGTGCCAGTTCGAGCGCCTCGGTGTTGTGCGCGAAGTCGACGACGACGCGCGGAGAGGTCGCGAGCACCTCCATCCGGCCGGGCACGGTCGCGGTGAGGCCGTCGGCGGAGCGCAGCGCCCTCTCGACCTCCTCGGCACCGGCGCCCGACTCCAGCACCATGGCAACGGCGAGCGCCGCGTTGGCGACGTTGTAGCCGCCGGGCAGCGAGGTGCGGGTGTGCAGGGCGCGGCCGTCGCGGTGGGTGAGGGTGAAGGCGGATCCGGTGCCGTCGGGCGTGATGGCGGACACGGTCCAGTCGGCGTCCGGGTCCAGGGGGCGCACTCCTGTTCCGGTGGTCAGGGTGGCCACGGGGACCTGCGCGCGGCGGGCCATGGCGACGCCGTGGTCGTCGTCGACCACGACCACCCCGCGGCGGGACCGGGCGGGGGTGAACAGCTCGGCCTTGGTGGCGAAGTACGTCTCCAGGTCGCCGTGGAAGTCGAGGTGGTCCTGCGTGAGGTTGGTGAACCCTGCCATGTCGTAGACCACGCCGTCCACGCGGTGCTGCGCGATGGCGTGCGAGGACACCTCCATGGCGAGCGCGTCGACGCCGTCGGACACCATGGCGGCCAGGACGGCCTGCAGGTCCGCGGCTTCGGGCGTGGTCAGGACGCTGGGCAGCACGCGGTCGTGGGACCGGGTCTCCACGGTCCCGACCAGGCCGCTGCGGTGGCCGAGGGCACGCAGCAGGTGGTCGAGCTGGTAGGTGGTGGTCGTCTTGCCGTTGGTGCCGGTGAGGCCGAACGTGGTCAGCCGGTCGGCCGGGGTGCCGTACACGCGGGCGGCGGCAGGGCCGGCGGCCGAGCGAGGGTCGGGCACGACGAGGACGGGCAGGTTCTCGCGGGGCAGGAGCGCGGCGCCGGCGGGGTCGGTCAGGACGGCCGTGGCGCCGCGGGCGACGGCGTCGGCGGCGAACCGGGCTCCGTGGACACGCGCGCCGGGGAGGGCCACGAAGAGGTCGCCCGGTCCAGCGGCACGGTTGTCGGAGACAACGCCCGTGACCTCGGCGTCCACGTCCGGGACGGGTGCTCCTAGGGCCGCGGCCAGGTCGCTCGCCCGATGTGGTGTCACGCGATCCGGGCGGATCCGAGCTTGCGGGGATGTCACGGGGTAGAACCTACCGTCTGCGGGCGCTCCTGCCGTACGCAGCCGCGCTGGACGGACCTGGATGTCAGTGTTCGGCGGGTGCGCCCCGCCCCGGAATCCCGCGCTTCGCGAGGGCGAGGACGACCGCGGCGATCGCGGCGGCCAATGTCCAGAACGCCCCCGTGTAGCCGGTCCGGGCGATGATCAGCCCGATCGTGAACGCGCCCGCGCCGAGTCCGCCGTCGTAGGCGATGTTCCAGATGGTGCTGGCCGCGCCGTGGTGGCCGGGGCCGAGGGTGTGCATGACGGAGACGAAGGAGTCGTTCTGGGTCGCGCCGAATCCGGCGCCGAGCAGGAACGCTCCGAGCAGGAGCCATGGGCCGCCGTGCAGGGAGACGGCGATGACGGCGGCACCCGCGGCGCAGGTGAGGCCGGCGGGCAGGAGGAGCCGGCCGGTGCCGATCCGGTCGCCGGCGGCACCCGCGGCCAGGCGCGCGGCGACCAGCGCGACGGACGCGGCCAGCAGGGCGAGGGCCACCTGCGCCGTTCCCGGGCCGGCGACCGGGAGGAACGTGGTCGTGGCGCCGAATGCGGCGGCGGTGAGCAGGAAGATCCCGACCGGCCGCACGATGTGCCGGGCAGCGGAGAGTGATCCGAGCGTGAAGCTCCCGCGACTGCGACCGGGCAGGCCGAGGGCGATCAGGGAGCCTGCCAGGGACGCGCCGCCCGCGAACCAGAAGGTGGTGCCGAAGCCCCAGGTCTGCGCCGCCCAGAGTCCTCCGGGCAGGGCGAGGAGGTTGGGCAGGGCGGCCGAGGTGCCGTAGAGCGCGGCCGAGCGGGCGAAACGGCCTTCGGGCGACAGTTCGGCGACCAGGGTTCCGCCGGCGACGACGACGAGCGCGAACCCGGCACCGCGCACGACGGACAGGGCCAGGACGGGCCACAGGTCGGGCGTGAGGAGGTAGAAGGGCGTCGGCACGCCCAGCAGCGCGGCGCCCGCGACCACCATGGTGCGCAGGTCCAGGACGCGGAACAGCCACGGCATGGCGAGCTGTGCGGCGACCGTGCCGGCCATCATGACGCCCGTCGTGCTGCCCATCGCCGCACTACCCGCGCCGCCCTCGGCGGCCCACAGGGGGACGACCGACAGCAGTGACGCGTAGTTCGCCAGCGCGAGGAACGTGACGGCCAGGAGCACGGCGAACCCGCGTGATCGTCGCGTCGCGCCGTGCGCGGTCCCTGTCGCGGCACTCGTCGTCATGGGGCGAGTGTGCGGCCCCGGGGGCTCGCCGGACAAGCGGGTTCCGCCTGCCGTGGTGGCGCGGCTCCTAACCGATTAGCCCCCTGCGATCGTCGAAGCGCTTCAACTACGTTCTCCCCTGCCGGGCACGACGCCGTGCCCGGCAGGGGCCGGCCGGCCCCTGAGGAGTCGGCACGAAGAGGTGAGCTGAGGATGAGACTTCGGCCAGTCGTCGCAGCCCTGACCGGGCTGGGACTCGGAGCGACCGGGCTGGGGGCGGGCGCCATCGGCATCGCGGCGGCCGGCCCGGCCACGGCATGGGCCGGGCAGCCGGCGGGCCCGGCAGGCGTCACCGCGCAGCAGGACGACGCCGCCCAGGAGACGGACTACGAGTGGGGCAACGTCGAGATCGTCGGGGGCGGCTTCGTCCCGGGCATCGTGTACAGCGAGGCCGAGCAAGGACTGGTCTACGCGCGCACCGACGTCGGTGGCGCGTACCGGCGCGACCCCGGATCGGATCGCTGGACCCCGCTCCTGGACCATGTGGGCTGGGAGGACTGGAGCCACAGCGGGGTCCTGTCGATCGCCCCGGACCCGTCGGACGCGGACCGCGTCTACGCGATGGTCGGGTCCTACACGACGTCCTGGGATCCGAACGACGGCGCGATCCTGCGCAGTTCCGACCGGGGCGAGACCTGGGCCAGGACCGACCTCCCGTTCCAGGTGGGCGGCAACATGCCGGGGCGCGGCATGGGCGAGCGGCTCGCCGTGGACCCGAGCGACCCGAGCGTGCTGTATCTCGGCACGGAGGGCGGCAACGGGCTGTGGCGCAGCACCGACAGCGGTGTGACCTGGTCGGAGGTGACCGCGTTCCCCAACCCGGGCAACTACGTCGCCGACCCGTCGGACCCCGACGGCTATCTGGGCACCAACCAGGGCGTCCTGTGGGTGGAGTTCGACCCGGCGGGCGCACCCACCGGGTCGCCGTCGCGCACGATCTACGTGGGCGTGGCTGACACGGAGAACAACGTCTACCGCTCCACCGACGCGGGCGTCACCTGGGAGCGCGTACCGGGCCAGCCCACGGGCTTCATCCCGCACAAGGCGGTGCTGGACACCGAGGGCGGCCAGTTCTACCTGGCGACGTCCGACACCGGCGGCCCGTACGACGGCTCGCTCGGTGACGTCTGGCGCCTGGACACGGCCACGGACTCCTGGACGCGGATCAGCCCCGTCCCGTCGGACGACCCGGACGCGTACTTCGGCTACTCGGGCCTGACGATCGACCGTCAGGACCCGGACACGATCATGGTGGTCAGCCAGATCTCGTGGTGGCCGGACCTTCAGGTCTACCGCAGCACCGACCGGGGCGAGACGTGGAGCCCGATCTGGGAATGGGCCTCCTACCCGCAGCGCAACCTGCGCTACTCGCTCGACATCTCCGGGGCGCCCTGGCTCGACTTCGGCCACCAGGACGCACCTGAGGACCCGAGCCCGAAGCTCGGCTGGATGACCGAGTCCTTCGAGATCGACCCCTTCGACTCCGACGCCTTCCTGTACGGCACCGGCGCCACCGTCTACGGCGGCGAGAACCTCACCGCCTGGGACTCCGGCGGCACCGTCGGGATCGGCGTGCGCGCCCAGGGCATCGAGGAGACTGCGGTCCAGGACCTGGCCGCCCCGCCGGGCGACGTCGACCTGATCTCGGCGATGTACGACATCGGAGGCTTCGTGCACGACGACGTGCACACCGTGCCCAGCGGCTTCCAGTACACGCAGCCTTATCAGACCGGCGTCGTGTCGGTGGACTTCGCGCAGGACGCACCGGACACGATGGTCCGTGCCGGCGAGTCCGACGACGAGGGGGCCGGGCACCTGGGCGTGTCGACGTCCGGCGGGGACTCGTGGTGGGCGGCACAGGAGCCAGCCGGTGTCACCGGGCCGGGCACGGTCGCGGTGAACGCGGACGGCTCGCGGATCCTGTGGAGCCCGGACGGGACGGACGTGCAGGTGTCCACGACCCTGGGATCGAGCTGGACCTCGTCGTCCGGGGTTCCGGCCGGCGCACGCATCGAGGCCGACCGGTCCGACCCGCAGCGCTTCTACGCGATGGCCGGCGGCACGTTCTACCTGTCCGGTGACGGCGGGGAGACGTTCACGGCCTCCGGGGCCGGCGGACTGCCCACCGGGGACGTACGGTTCGGCGCCGTGCCGGGACGACCGGGCGAGATCTTCGTGGCCGGCAGCGACGACGACGGCCCGTACGGGCTGTGGCACTCGGTCGACGGCGGCGCCACGTTCGACCAGTTGCCAGGTGTCGAGGAGGCGGACGCCGTCGGGTTCGGCGCCCCCGCGCCCGGCTTCGAGCACCCCGCGATCTACGTCTCGGCGCAGATCGACGCGGTGCGCGGCCTGTTCCGGTCCGACGACGCCGGAGCGTCCTGGGTACGCATCAACGACGACGAGCACCAGTTCGCCTGGACCGGCCAGGTGATCACGGGCGACCCGGACGTCTACGGCCGCGTCTACGTCGGCACGAACGGCCGCGGCATCGTCATGGGCGAGTTCACCGGCACCGCGCCGTCGCCCGAGCCGACACCGACGCCGACGCCGACGCCGACGCCGACACCGGAGCCCACGGACCCGGAGCCCACTCCGAGCCCGACACCGTCCGCGACGCCGAGCCCGGAGCCGACCGTGACCGATCCGGCGCCGGGCTGCACGGCCGGGTGGCGGGTCGTGAACGACTGGGGCAGCGGCTTCCAGGGCGAGGTCACCGCGACCAGGACCGCCACCGGGACGCTCGACCCGTGGGTGATCGAGTGGTCCTTCCCGCCCGGTGTCGAGATCTCCAGCGGCTGGGGCGCCGACGTCGTCCAGGAGGGCACGTCGGTCACGGCCACGGCACCGGCGTGGGACACCGGCCTGGCGTCCGGGGAGTCCGCGACCGTGGGCTTCGTGGCCACGACGCCGGACGGGGCGACGCCGTCGGCGGATGACATCCGGCTCGGGGGCGTCGCCTGCACCAGTCCCTAGATGTGGCGCCACCGCCGGCTCGGGCCCCTGTCCTCTCGGCCCGGCAGGCAGGCGATCCTCCACCATGGGACCCGGGGCGGGTGTCCGGTTCGGTCGGCGCCCGCCCCGTCTTCCGTGTGTCCGCCGGAAGGGGCAGCCCGCACGACCCGGATGCCGAACGGCCCCCGGAATTCGCGGCCGCCTGCGCCCACGGGGCGCCGGGCCGACGGGACACGCGCGGGTTCCCCATTCCTCCACCGCGTCTTTAGGTTCTTGACCTGCGCATTGACATTACCTGCACGAGTTGCCCCGATCAAATCTCAGGCTATGTGGAGCAAAGTGGAGTAGCGTGGAGGCCGCGGGAGCGCGAGGGGAGGTGCGAGCCGTGGACACTGCGACATCCGGACTGCCGGAGAGCCCGTCCAGCGGCCTGGGCCTCCTTCTGGGCACGTTCACCCCGAAGCTCGACGAGAAGGGCCGGCTCATCCTTCCCGCCAAGTTCCGGGGGCGCCTTGCCGGGGGTCTGGTCATGACCCGCGGCCAGGACCGGTGCCTGTTCCTGCTCCCGATGGACGAGTTCAGCCGGATCTACGAGCAGGTCCGTTCCGCGCCCGTGACGAGCCAGCAGGCGCGCGACTACCTGCGGATGTTCCTGTCGAGCGCCTCGGACGAGGTGCCCGACAAGCAGGGCCGGGTCTCCATTCCCCCTCCCCTGCGCGAGTACGCGGGCCTGGGTCGCGACGTCGTCGTGATCGGGGTCGGCACCCGCGTGGAGGTCTGGGACGCGGAGGCCTGGGCGGCCTACTCGGAGGAGAAGGAGGCGGGTTACGCCGATATCGCCCAGGCGATATCGGACCTCGGCATCTGACTCCGCTCAGGCCCGCCGGCCGTCCGGTGAGGCCTCCTCCCGCGAGATCTGGCGCACTTCCCCGGCGCCAGAAACGCGGAGGGAGACCTGACCGGACGGCCTCGTCCACGGACCGTGGCCCGCGGCACCTGGGCAAAACAAAAGAATCCGGCAAGCAACGAGAACGACATGAAATCGGAAGGAGGGCGGGACATGATGAACGCCACCGAAGACCGCACCGGCGACGCGGCGGACCGGCACGTGCCCGTCCTCCTGCAGCGCTGCGTCGACCTGCTCGCCCCCGCACTCACGGAGCCGGGCGCCGTGCTGGTCGACTGCACGCTCGGTATGGGCGGCCACACCGAGGGCGTCCTGGAGCAGATACCCACGGCGCACGTGATCGGCATCGACCGGGACCCCGAGGCCCTCCGGCTCGCGTCGGAGCGCCTGGCGCGCTTCGGCGACCGGTTCACGCCGGTGCACGCCGTCTACGACGAGATCGCCGACGTCGTCGCCGAGCACACCCACGGCGGTCCCACGCCGGGGGCCGCACAGGGCGTGCTCATGGACCTCGGCGTCAGCTCGCTGCAGCTCGACGAGACCGACCGCGGCTTCGCGTACGCCCAGGACGCGCCGCTCGACATGCGGATGGACCCCACCCGCGGGCAGACGGCGGCGGACGTGCTCAACACGTACGACGAGCGCGAGCTGGCCCGGATCCTGCGGGAGTACGGCGAGGAGCGGTTCGCCCCGAAGATCGCGCGGGCGATCGTCCGGCGCCGCGAGTCGGCGCCCTGGGAACGCTCCGGCGACCTGGTCGACCTGCTGCGCGCCACGATCCCGGCCGCGACCCGCAAGACCGGCGGGCATCCGGGCAAGCGCACGTTCCAGGCGCTGCGGATCGAGGTGAACGGCGAGATCGAGGTACTCGAACGCGCCGTCCCGGCCGCGATCGAGGTGCTGGCCGTCGGCGGGCGGATCGTCGTGGAGTCGTACCACTCGCTGGAGGACCGCATCGTCAAGCGGGCCATCCAGCGCGGGACGACGTCGTCGGCACCGCCCGGCCTGCCCGTCGAGCCCGAGACCCACAAGCCCTACCTGGAGGCGCTGACCCGGGGTGCGGAGACCGCGGACGAGCCGGAGATCGAGCGCAATCCTCGCTCGGCCTCGGTCCGGCTGCGTGCCGCCCGCCGGCTGCGTCCCACCCCGGACCATCTGCGCGACTCGCACGACCAGCGTTCCCGACCAGTTCAGGGGAATCCCCGCAAGCACCAGGCACGCAAGGAGGACCGCCGATGAGCGCAGCACGCGCAGCCGCCGCGCGGACCACGGCCGCACCCCACCGGTCGCCGTCGCGCCCGGCGAACCGTCGCCCGTCGCTGACCGCGATCGCCGGCGGCGCCGGACGCACCGGCCGCCGCTTCGACGCGGTCCGCGCACCCCTGCACGCCCGGTCCAAGATCCCGTTCCTCGTGCTGTGCGCCACGATCATGCTCGTGGCGCTCGTCGGCGCGCTCGTGCTGAACACGACGCTCGCCCGGGGCTCGTACGAGATGGCCCGGCTGCAGAGCGACGTGGGGCGCACCGCCCAGGACGTGCAGGGGCTGCAGGAGGACATCGCCCAGTCCGAGGCCGATCTGGCCACCACCGCCCGCTCCTACGGGATGGTGCCCGCCGAGAACCCGACCATGCTCTCGGTGAAGACCGGCAAGGTGGTGCGGGAGAACGACGAGTGACGGCGCCGCGGGAACCGGGGCGCGGGACCTCGTCGTCCCGGCGGAACACCGCCTCGCCGCGCTCGTCCGCGAGCGCGGCGAGCACCAGGGCCAGGAGCGCGTCGAAGGGGTCGAAGGGCGCGTCGGCGTCGAGGAAGTCCGGCGAACCCCGGACCACCGGCAAGCCCAGGACCGCCGGCAGGCCCAGGAACGGCGACCGGGCCGACGACGCCGGCACGTCCCAGGTGGGCGGGTCGAAGGCCGGTGCCGGATCGAGGGCCGGTGTCAGGTCGAAGAGCAGTGCTGGGTCGAAGGCCGGTGCCGGGTCGAAGAGCGGCCGCCGGGCCGCCGGGCGTACGTCGTCGGGCACGAGGACCGCCCGTGCACAGGCATCGGGCCCGGCAGCGCAGGGCGGGAAGTCCGCGACCCGGAAGACGGCGGACACCAGGACGCCGATCGCGAGGGCTCAGGGCAGGAAGACACCGGGGACGAAGACGCAGGGCGCGAGGTCCCAGGGCGCGAAGTCCCAGAGCACGAAGCCGCGTGGCGCCAAGACGGGTGGCACGAAGCCGCGTGGCGCCAAGGCTCGTGGCGCGAAGACACCGGGCGCCGGGGGCGGCGCGGCGGCCCGGAAGAAGCCGTCGCCCCGGACGTCGTCCCGGAACCGGTCCGCGTCCGCCCGGAAGCGCACCACCACGTCGCGCCTCGGCCTGCAGGCCCCGCCCGCGGCACGGCGTGCGCCGTCGTCGCCGAACGCCGGGACCCGCCCCGCGGCGGCGTCCGCGCGGCCCCGCGGCGCGGCAGGTGCGCGCCGCCCGGCCCCGCTGGAGGGGCGTCGCTTCACGCCGATGCGCCGGGCGCCCGGCAGCCCTGAGCTGCGGCAGCGCTGGCTGATCGGCGTCACCGCCGTGATCGTGCTGGTGTTCGTGGCGCGGCTCGTCCAGGTCCAGGTCATCCAGGGCCCGGCGCTGGCGGCCGACGCGCAGGCGTCCCGGCTCGCCACCGCCGTCACGCCGGCGCACCGCGGGGACATCACCGACTCCGCCGGCGTCGTGCTCGCCACGTCCGTGGACCGCTACACGGTCATCGCCGACCCCGTCGCGATCCAGTCGTTCCGCGGGCACGGCCGTGTCGACTCGCGGGGCAGGGCCGTGCAGAACGGTGCGCTGGGCGTGGCCCAGCTCCTGGGCCCGGTCCTGGACATGCCCGACGCCGAACTCGCCGCGAAGCTCGTGGGCGAGTCCCGGTACGTCGTGCTGGCCAAGGACGTCGTGCCGCGCGCCCAGCGCGCGATCGCGGAGCTCGGACTGCGCGCATACATCCGCACCGATCTGGTCAGCAAGCGCACCTACCCGGCGGGCACCGTGGGCGGCGGCCTGCTGGGCTTCGTGAACGGCGAGCAGGCCGGCCAGGCCGGCGTCGAGGCCGCGTACGACGACGTGCTGGCCGGATCGGCCGGCTCGGAGACGTACGAACGTTCGCGCGACGGCCTGCGCATCCCGGCCGCGGAGCAGGAGTACACGCCCGCGGTCCCGGGCGACGACATCCACCTCACGCTCGTGCACGACGTGCAGTGGAAGGCGCAGGACGCCGTCGACGCGGCGGTCAGGAAGACGGGAGCGGCGTACGGGATCGCCGTCGTGCAGGACGTGCGCACGGGTGAGGTGATCGCACTGGCCGACTCCGGGGCGCCGGACCCGAACGACCGCTCCACAGCCGCTGTGGCCAAGCCCTCCCAGGCGGTGACCGCCGTCTTCGAGCCGGGATCCACCGGCAAGGTGGTCACGATGGCCGCCGCGCTGGAGACCGGTGCCTGGCAGCCGGACTCGCAGTTCACGGTGCCCTACCGGTGGACGGCCCCGTCCGGGCAGACGTTCAGCGACTCGCACGAGCACGCCGTCGAACACCTCACGCTGGCCGGGGTACTGGCGGAGTCCTCCAACGTGGGCACCGTCATGGCCGGCGAGGGGATCCCGCTGCAGACACGCCAGGACTACCTGGAGAAGTTCGGGTTCGGGCAGCTGACGGGACTCGGCCTGCCGGGCGAGTCCGCCGGGCTCATGCCGCCCGACGACGTGACGAAATGGGACCTGCGCACCCGCGACACCGTGCTGTTCGGCCAGGGCCTCTCGGCCAACGCCATGCAGGTCACCGGGGTCTTCTCCACCGTGGCCAACGGCGGCATCCGCATGGCTCCCACCCTGCTGGCCGGCACCACGGACGCCGACGGCGAGGAGTCGGTCCCGGACCGCCCGGCCGGCGAGCGGGTCATCTCCACCGGGACCGCGGACACCCTCCTGCACATGATGGAGGCCGTGACGGGTGAGGAGGGCACGGCAGCCAACGCGAAGGTGCCCGGGTACCGCGTGGCCGGCAAGACGGGTACCGCGCAGATGTGGCTCGAGGGCGGCGGGCAGACCTACATGGCGTCGTTCGTGGGGGTGGCGCCCGCCGACGACCCCCGCTACACCGTCGGGGTCTTCCTCCGGTCCCCGCACTCCAGCATCTACGGCGGCGTGGTCGCGGCGCCGGTGTTCAGCGACATCATGAGCTTCACCCTGCAGACGATGGACGTCCCGCCCAGCGAGGAGAAGTACCGGCCGCTGAAGCTGACATGGTGAGGGGCGGACGGGCCGAGGTGAGCCGAAAGTGCAGCCGAGTGCTGTCGACGGTGTGCTGAACGCTGATCAGAGCATGTGCTGAACACCGGCTAGTCTCCTGAGTCAGGAATTCTGTTCAGATATGCGGCGAGTCGTTCAAGGATCTCGTCGGCGGTCTTGGTCCACACGTAGGGGCGCGGGTTGGTGTTCCAGCCGGCGATCCAGTCCCGGATGTCTTTCTCCAGGGACTGGACGGACTTGTGGACCCCGCGGCGGATCTGCTTGTTGGTCAGTTCGGCGAACCAGCGCTCGACGAGGTTGAGCCAGGAGGATCCGGTCGGGGTGAAGTGCAGATGGAAGCGCGGGTGGGCGACCAGCCAGGTCTTGATCGCCGGGGTCTTGTGCGTGGCGTAGTTGTCCAGTACGAGGTGAACGTCCAGGCCCTTCGGCGTCTGCTTGTCGATCTTGACCAGGAACTTCTTGAACTCCTCGGCGCGGTGGCGGCGGTGCAGGGAGCCGATGACCTGGCCGGTGGCGACCTCCAGGGCGGCGAACAGGGTCGTGGTGGTGCCGGCGCGCACGTAGTCGTGGGTGGCGCGCTCGGGGACGCCGGGCATCATCGGCAGGACCGGCTGGGAGCGGTCCAGCGCCTGGATCTGGGACTTCTCGTCCACGCAGAACACCAGCGCCCGCTCCGGCGGGTCGAGATACAGCCCCACCACGTCGTGGACCTTGTCCACGAAGAACGGATCCGTGGACAGCTTGAACCCCTCGACGCGGTGGGGCTGCAGACCGAAGGCCCGCCAGATGCGCGAGACCGTCGACTGCGACATGCCCATCTCGGCCGCCATCGCCCGGGTCGACCAGTGCGTGGCGTCCTTGGGTTTGGTCTCCAGCGTCCGGGTCACCAGCGCCGCGACCTGCTCGTCGGTCACCGACCGCGGGCCACCCGAACGGGGCATGTCACCCAGGCCTGCGATCCGGTGCTCCACGAACCGCGCCCGCCACCGCCCCACCGCATGCGGCGTCGCCCCCAGTTTCTGCGCGACCGCCTGATTCGTGGCACCCGTCGCGCACTCCAGGATGATCCGGCACCGCAACGCCCACGACTGAGGCGTCGAGCGCTTACGCACCCACCCCTCCAACGCCGCACGCTCATCCTCGCTCAGCAGCAGCTCTGCCTTCGGCCTGCCCACCTGCCCCATCAGGCAAGACTATCTTCTGAACAGAATTCCAGACTCAGGAGACTAGCGAGTGTGCTAGATGCGGGATAGGGCGTCTCGACCGGTGCTTCGACGCGTCTCCGTTCGAAGCCATGACGATGCCAGACGCCCCAAACCTGCCCGACTACATCGACATGGCGGTGCGCGGCGGGTTCCCCGAGGCCATCACCATGACAGAGCGTCAGCGCGGCTTCTGGTTCCCGGGGTACGTCGATCAACTGGTCCACCGTGACGTCACCGCACTCGCCGAAGTCCGTTCGCCAGAGCGACTCGCCGCGCTGCTCCAGGCAACGGCCGTGTCCAGCGCCGGCACACCCGCTCTGGCCACGATCGCCACAGCAGCCGGCATCGACGCCTCGACCGCACGTGTCTACCTCGACCTCCTCGAAGGTGCCCAGGGAAGGGTCGTCGGCATTGAGATCAAGGCCAAGGCAAGCCCGGAGCCACGCGATGCCCGCCACCTCGAGTGGCTCCAGGACGAACTCGTCGACACCTTCGTGAAGGGGATCGTGCTCCATTCGGGAGCGGCTTCCTATCCACTCGGCAAGAACATCTGGGCGCTCCCGATCGCGACGGTCTGGCGGTGACGGGATGTGCTTCGCACGGACCGCAGGTTCATCACCGGGCACCTGCTTCGCGACGGACCCGGTGCGGGGCAGCGGTGTGTTGATGATGAGATCGCAGCGTGCGCGGTGACAAGAGAGCGTGCACTCTGCGTTGACTTGTCCGGACGCCAGAGCTGGCCGACGTCGGCCTGGCCCGCCTCGATGACTTGATCAGAAGCATGTCCGACCTGGTGCTGCCCAGGATCGTGGCTCGTGACAGTAACGTCCCGTGGTGATTCCTTCCCAGACCGACGCCGGCTTACGACGTCCGTCCAGGCGAAGGAGAACATCGCGGTGTCCATGCTCGCAGAAGCCACATCCACGGCGCCGACCGTGGCACAGGCATACATGTTCGTCGTCGGCGTCGACACCCATGCTCGCGCTCACGTCTACTCGGTGATCGAGGCGATCACGGGCGCGGTGGTCGAGACACAGTCGTTCCCCACGACCCCGGCCGGGCTCGCCCGCGCGTCGGCGTGGATCGCCCGTCGCACGGTCGACACGCCGGAAGCGGTCCTGATCAGTATGGAAGGAACCGGATCCTACGGCCGACTGGCCGCGGCCCAACTGGCCGGGCTCGGATACCGGATCGTGGAGGCACTGACCCCGGTGCGCGGCAAGGGCCGCGCCAAGTCCGACGAGCTCGACGCCCAGAGAGCTGCGCGCGACGTCCTCGGCCTGCCCGCCGACCGGCTGCGCGACCACCGCACCGGAGCCGTCGCCGGGGCGCTGCAGGTCCTGACCACGGCGCGTGACCGGCTGACCACCGAGCGCACCGCGCAGGTCAACGCGTTGACCGGGCTCCTGCGCACCCACGACCTTGGTCTGGACGCCGGCAGTTCCCTCAGTGCCGCCCAGATCCGCGTCGTCAAGAACTGGCGCACCCGGACCGAATCACTGGACCAGCGCGTCGCCCGCGCTGAGTCCATCCGTCTCGCCGCGCGCATCGCCGACCTCGACGAACAGCTCAACGACAACGAGAAGACCCTGCGAGACCTGGTCACCGAACACGCCCCAGACCTGCTGGCCGAGCCTGGCATCGGTCCGTACTGCGCCGCGGTCATCCTCGCAACCTGGGCCTACCCGGGACGGGTCCGTTCCGAGGCCGCGTTCGCGCGCCTGGCCGGCACCGCACCCATCCCCGCCTCGTCCGGCAACCGCGCCGACCACCACCGCCTGGACCGCGGCGGCGACCGCCGCCTCAACCGCGCCCTGCACATTGCCACCCTCTCCCGCATGCGCAACCACGATGAAACACACTCCTACGTGCACAAACGGACCGCAGAAGGCAGAACCCACCGCGAAATCCGCCGACAACTCAAGCGCTACCTAACCCGCAAGATCCACAGACTCCTGACCAGGCAGAACACCCTCGCACCCACGAGTTGACAGACATAGAAGCGTCTCTCAGGAACTGAACCTCAATGTCGAACCCCTTCTTCCAGTTTCCGAGTCCGCCCCACCACTTGAAAAACAGCCGAGATCCTCGAACGCCCGAAACGTGTCAATCCAGAATTTCATCAAACCCAAGCACATTCGGTCGACCCAACCCCGCGGTCAGGGTCTACGGCATGAACTCGTCGACCTGCCCAGCCTGGACGGCCGCGTCGCACGAAGACAAGGCCGAACAGCCTTGGGAGACAGCAAACGCCGAAAACACCGGCGATTGGTCAGATCCGCTTCATACTCAGGACCGGAAGGGGATCCAATCCATAGCAGCTAACGCTCGCGCCAATACCGCCCTCCTTAAAGGGTCCGGATCAAGAGCGTCCTCCGCGAACTCCTCCCGCACATCCCTCGGATCGCCTAGGAGGTGCGTCACTTCCTCCACCCTTCCAGCGACAAGGACATAATCCGCATCCGTCAAGAGGATTGCAGGCCCGGAAACTCCGTCATTACTATAGGCGAACATGGCAAATGGGAGACCGTAAACTTGATCAAGCCCTAAATAGATATCGCTGGTGGACTCAAGCCCATATCCGAACTGTTCATTGAGGGTCGAATCGCACGTTATAATGAAAATTTGGGCAGGCTCATCCTCGGTAAGGTCGATATACTTCGCCACAATATCAAGCGAAATGTCCATATTTGAACGTTGCGCCGCACAAACACGCCCGGTGCTCTCGAGCCAATCTTGGCCGAAGAGGAGCCAGTCGGGAACCATCGAGCGAACCGCCTGGACGGGGGTGTCGCGCCCTGAGACTCGGCGCACCGTCAGTACCTGAACTTCACCGTCGGGCTACCCGGCGTTACCACCTCAAGAGTTGGCCGGTTTAGGGGCGGAGAACTCTTCTGCCGGACGTTGATTTTTGTCCCATTAGAAAGCGTTGCAACTGATGTACCGTTCTCATACGTCGTCACGTCGACTCCACGAGTCAGTTTTTCAAAGTCTTTCTTAGCCTGGTCGAATCCGCCCGTGCGGTCAAATTGCGTGGTGAACTTTTTGCCACGGTCCACTGGTTCAGCGAGACCCCGTCCACCGACGGGTCGATCGACAGCGGGAAATCCACACCCTCGCCGCCGAGCATCCGCGTGTCGGGGACGATCGTCACCGACGCCGAAGTCGGGCTCTTCGTCTCCACCACCGCCGGGAGTTCAGCCATGCCACGATCCACCATCGGCCCCTCGAACTTCTCGGGCGGGTCGACGGGACCATCCGCCTCGTCCACGGGTGTGTCGGGCTCACTGCTCTCCACCGCCTGGGGTACTTCCTCGGCCGCTGCGCGCGAGCTGGTCGTGAGGCTCTTCGTCGCCGAACCGTCCGCGCTCGTCCCCTCCGCGGCCGCCTGGGCGTCGGCCTCTGGTTCGCCCCACATCAGCGGCACGGGCGAGGTGAAGACCTCGTCGCCGTTACCGTCGACGGCGACGAATCCGCTCGCGTTCTCCCGCAGGGTCAAGCCCGGGGACACCTCGACGTCGAAGGTCAGTTCCCGCAGTGCGGGGTTCTGCGCCGCCTGCGCGTCGGCCACCCGGATCACGTCGTCGAACCCCGTGCCCTCCGCATCCGCGGAGACCACGAGGTCGAGGCCTGTGTCGCCCAGGATCCCTGGATAGGTGACCTGATCGCCTTCGACAACCGGGTCGGTGAGCGCGAACGGGACGTCGAACTCCAGCCAGTGCTCCCCGGAGGCCACTCGCGCCAGAGGCTGGTCGTCACTCGCCGCGAAGGACAGGTCGTAGACCGGTGCGGTCACGTCCAGACGGCCGTCCCCGTCGGCGTCGGCGGGCTCGATCGTCCGGTCCACATCCGTCCACACCCCGCTGCCGGCCTCGGTGCGTACCGGGGTCGTGGACGACTCCCAGCGCACCGCGACGCCGTCCGGCTGGGCCCATTCGGTCGACCACGCGTCGTAGGAGTCCTCGGCGGCGACCTCGTGCCCGCACCGGACGGCCGTCTCGAACGCCTCCGCCATCGTCACAGCCGACATCGGGCACGACTCCTCCGTCGTGCCGTCCATGCCGAGCGCCGACAGCAGCGCGTCCTGCGACCCGGTCGCGACCACTGCCGAAGCACCCGCTCCGAGCGCCAGGACGAGGACTCCCGCGATCAGCGCCGTCGAGCGTGAGCGCAGCCCTCGCGCCACCCGCGCCGCCACGCGCCGCCCCTCGGCCAGACCCTCCGACGCCATTCGCGCTCCCGCTCTCACAGCGACCGCCCCGGCGGCGACCACACCGAGCACCGGAACGTATTCGGCGCTCATTTCTCGCCCGGGCGAATATCGTCCCTAAAAGAGCCCTTTTGCGGATTCCGTTACCGGAATGAGACGATGCGCTCGACGGTCACGCCGCTCCGTCCCGGCGGACGCGGCCGCCCGTCGTCGTGCGTACGTGACGAACGCAACAGGTTCCGGCCCGTCTCCATTAGGCTGAACGGACACAGCGGACGTGCGGCCCGGCGTCGGCGACGTGACCCCACAGATCCCAGGCCGACGGAGGTTTTCCCCAGTGCAGCAAGATCCCCACGCTCCCGGCCTGTTCCAGCCACGGACGGACGGTCCCGCCGCCGGCGCGCCCGTTCGCCCGACGGCGGGTGTGGTCCCGCCCCCGCCGTCGGCCGCCGCGGTGGGCTCCGGGAACATCGCCGCGGCAGGGGACACCGCTCTGCTGTCCGAGCTCGTGGACGCGACCAGCCGGGTGCGGGCCGCGATCGAGTCCGTGGTCACGGGCCGGCCGGGGCTGGCCGACATCACGCTCGCGGTCCTGCTCGCCGAGGGCCATCTGCTCGTGGAGGACGTACCGGGCGTCGGCAAGACCACGCTCGCCAAGGCACTGGCGCGCAGCATCGACTGCGCCGCCGGGCGCATCCAGTTCACGCCGGATCTCCTGCCGAGCGACCTGACCGGCGTGAACATCTTCCGCAGCGGCAGCCACGAGTTCGAGTTCCGCCCCGGCCCGGTGTTCAGCAACATCGTCATCGGGGACGAGATCAACCGCGCCTCCCCCAAGACCCAGTCCGCCCTCCTGGAGTGCATGGAGGAGGGACAGACCACGGTGGACGGCACCACGCACATCCTCCCTCGGCCGTTCCTGGTGGTGGCGACCCAGAACCCCGTGGAGATGGAGGGGACCTACCCGCTGCCCGAGGCGCAGCGGGACCGCTTCATGGCCCGCATCACCGTGGGCTACCCCGACACCGACGCGGAGCTGCTCATGCTGGAGCGGCAGGAGGCCACCACACCACTGAGCCATCTGGAGCCGGTGACCGACGGCGCCGCGGTCCTGCGCTACGCGGCGTTCGTCCGCGGGGTGTACGCGTCGGCCTCGGTGAAGCGCTACGTCCTCGCGCTCGTCGGCGCCACCCGCGAGCACCCGGGCCTGCGGCTCGGCGCCTCACCGCGCGCCTCGCTGCAGCTCCTGCGGGCGGCCAAGGCGCTGGCGGCGATGGCCGGACGCAACCACGTCCTGCCCGACGACGTGCAGCGGCTCGCCCGGCCCGTGCTCGCGCACCGCCTCATCCAGACCACCGAGTCGCGGCTGGGGGGAGTGACGGCCGAGCAGATGGTGGACGACATCATCCGGCGCACGCCCGTGCCCGCGCTCGGCCCGTCCGACCATCGCTGACATGGGACTGGTTTCCGCTGTCCGGCGCCTCGGCCGTGTCCGTCTCACGGGGAGGGGCCTCGGAGCCTGCCTGATCGGGGTGGTGCTCGCCCTCGTCGGCCTCCTGCTGTCCCTTCCGGACCTGATCGCCGCAGGCGCGGCAGCGCTGCTGGCCGTCGCGCTCGCCTGGCTGGTCACCGGCCTGCAGCGGCTCGACGAGGGACGCGGCGCGCTGCTCGTGCAGCGCTGGGTGACGCCGAGCCCGGTGGTGCGCGACGCGCGGACCGACGTGCGCCTCGCGGTCTCGGCGGCGGCCCCGACGGGCGCCGCCTACGAGCGCCTGGCCCGTCTGCGCCTGTCGGAGCAGGCAGCGCACGAGCTCGCCGGGCACGAGGGCATCCGGGCACGCGTGCACGCCCGACCCGAACGCATCGACGTCGCCTACTCCCTGATGCCGTCGCGTCGCGGACGCTGGCCGCTGGGCCCGCTGCTGACGTCGCGCACGGACGTGTTCGGTCTGGTCCGTGCGACCCAGCCGCTCGGCGACACGACGGGGGTGCCTGTCTGGCCGCGTACGGTCGAGCTCACGATGCGCACCCGCACCCACGGCGACGTCGACCGGGCTGCCGCGGGCGGCAGGCTCCAGTCGTCCGACGACGCGGTGCTGCGCGAGTACGTCCCGGGTGACGACCCGCGCCGCGTCCACTGGGCGAGCGCGGCACGCCGCGGCCAGCTCCTGGTGCGCGCCGACGAGAGTTCCGGGGTGCGGCCGGTGAGCGTCCTGCTGGACCGCGCGTTGCTGCCGCACCAGCAGGAAGGTGCCGCCGCCGCGTTCAGCCGGCCGGCGGCGGCCGGCGACGGCGAGTGGGCGGTGGACCTGGTCGCGTCGGTGGCGACGTCGTTCCTCGACGCCGGGCATCCCGCCCGCATCCTCGCCACGAGCGTGGCACCAGCCGTCGAGGGCGTCCGGTTCACGCCGACGCGGTCCGCCCGCCATGTCCTGCTCGACGCCTGTGTCGACGTGCACGGTCACCGGGGTGCGACCGAGGCGGCGCACGCCGCCGGAACCACTGCCCGGGCGCTGCGGATCGCGCGCAAGCCGGACGAGATCCTCATCGCCGTCCTCGGGCCGCAGGCCCCGGACGCCCGGCGCGAGCTGGCGGCACTCGGCGCGGACGGCTCCTGCTGGGCGCTGCTGGTGACCCCACGGGGCAAGGGGATCCGGCACGACGTCGAGGACACCGCCGCCGAACTCACCGCCGCCGGCTGGCATGTCGCACAGTGCGAGGCCCGCACCGACATCGAGCGCGCGTGGGCGCTGCTGAACGAGGGAGTCACATGATCCCGGCACATCGCGGGGCACTCACCAGGACGGTCGTGAGCGGAGCGCTGGTCGCCGTCGCCACGATCGCGTCGATGCTCGCGCTCGGCGAGGTCATCGAGCCCGGGGCCTGGACCCGCGCCGGTGTCACGGGCGTGATCCTGGTCGCCGCGAGCACGAGCCTGACCCGCTGGGCGCTGCTGAGCCGTGCGATGAACCGGGCCGGGGCAAGGCGTGGCGGTGACGGGACGGGCGAACGCACCGCGCGGGACTCCGGGGGTGACCACGTGGCCGAGCGTGCCGCCGGGACGGCGTCCTTCCTGGCCACGCTCGTCGGCCTGGCCGTGGCCGCCTGGTACGTCCTGGCGCGGTACGGCACCGCGACGGGTGAGGCGACCCTGCTCGTCGGGAGTGACGAGTGGCGCTGGGTCCTCGACCGTCTCGCGGTGGCCGCGGACATCATGACCACGGAGCGCGCACCCGTGGAGGACAGTCTGGCCATCGGACTGGTCGCCGTCTCCGGCACCCTCCTGATGTTCCTCGTCTCCGACTCGCTCGCCGGCGCGCGGATGCCCGCACTCGCCGGGCTGCCCCTGCTGGTCCTGTGGACGCCGTCGCTGTCCATCATGGGGCGGATCCCCGCCGGGACGTTCGTCGTGGCGGTGACGGCCGCTCTGCTGCTGCTCACCCTCGACCAGCCCGGTTCCACGTTCGCACGCAGGCAGGGCCAGGACGCCGCCGTCGCGCGGGCGCGGCGGTCCCGGGCGTGGATCACGGCCGTCTCGTCCGTGGTCGTCGCCGTCCTCGCGCTGGGCACGGGGGCCGGTGTCGCGGCGCTCCCCGGCGTCTCGACCGGGTTCTCCCAGATCTTCCGCACCCAGGGACAGTCCCTCGAACTGTCCGACGCGTTCGACATGCGTGCCGGCCTGGGCGCGCGCTCCTCCGCCGAGGTGCTGACCTATGAGATCTCCGACCCCGAGCAGCGTGGGCCTTTGCGGGAACGCACGTTCACGGCGTGGGACGGCCGCCGGGTCAGCTGGGATCCACGCGACGGCGGCCTGGTGAACGTCACCCCGCAGTCGGAGCTCATGTCCGGCACGGAGCACCTCTCGGGCGAATCCACGCGGCTCGACGTCCGGATCTCGTCCGACCGGGAAGGGCTGCTGCCGATCCCTGGCGGCCCTCGCCGCGTCGCCCTGACCGGGGGCGGCGAGCAGTGGCGCTGGGATCCGGTCCTCGACGAGGTTCGCAGTGACGACCGGCTCACCGAGGGCACCGAGTACAGCGTCGAGATGCTCGACCGTGGCCTGACCCCCGACGCCCTGCGCGGTGCGTCCGACCGTCTTCCCGCGGGCGCGAACTACACGTCCCTGACCAAGACACAGCACCTGGCGGACACGACCGAGCTGGCACAGGAGATCACGGACGGCGCGCGCACGCGCTACGACCAGGCGGTGGCCCTCCAGAACTGGCTGCACCACGAGGGCGGGTTCACGTACACGCCCGACACGGCACCTGCCCGCACGAACGACGCCACCTGGGACTTCCTGACCGACCGCCGCGGCTACTGCGTCCAGTTCTCCACCGCCTTCTTCGTCATGGCGCGCTCGCTCGGGATCCCCACGCGGATCGGCGTGGGATACCTGCCCGGAAGCGACGAGAACGAGGACGGCATCTGGTCGGTGACCGGTCAGGACTCGCACTCCTGGCCGGAGGTCTGGTTCCAGGGGTTCGGCTGGGTGCGCTTCGAGCCGACCCCGCAGGTGCAGACGGGACCTCTGCCCGACTACGCGAACCCGGCCACGGGTGCGGCCTCGGACCCGGCGGCGAGCGAGGTGCCGGATGAGCGGCGTCCCGCAGACGCGTCGGAGGAGGATTCCGGCGAGGAGCCCACGGATCAGGCCGACCCTGTCCAGGCCGGCGCGGCCGGCCGGGGCACGGGCGGCGAGTCCCTGCCCTGGCAGGTCTGGGTCGGTACGGCCCTGCTGGCGCTGGCCGTCTGTGCCAGCGGATTGTGGCTGTTGTTCCGGCGGCGTCAGGACCCGGTGGCGCTGGATCCGGAACTGGCGTGGCAGCGGGTGGTGACACGGCTCGCCGAGCGGGACGTGGTGCTCGGGCCGTCGACGACACTGCGGCAGGCTCCCGACGAGATCGCCGAGCAGATCCGGGAGCGCACCGGTGAGTCGCTGCCCGACGAGACCGCGGAGGGGATCGTCGCCCTCGCGCAGGCCGCGGAGAACGAGCGCTACGCCCGCGAGTTCGTCTCGCCCTCACCCGAGCAGCTGGACGAGCTCACCGATCTGGTGCTGGAAGGCATCTCCGGAACCTTCGGCTCCGCGCCTGACCGGCCCGTCGGCCGGGTCGGCGAGGCGCTGGCCCAGGCACTGCGTCGCTGAGCCGCGCCGCGGAGTGCGGTGGGCCTCCGCGCAGCACGTCAGGGCGTCACGCGTCACGGCGTCACGGCGTCACGGCGTCACGGCGTCACGGCGTCACGGCGTCACGGCGTCACGGCGTCACGGCGTCACGGCGTCACGGACGAGAGGATCCCACCACGTGCGCACGGAGACGGAGAGCCGACGAGACGGAGAGCCGACAGATACACGATGGGGCCGCCCGGATATCCCGGGAGACCCCATCGCGGACCGGCGCGACCCGCGGCTCAGCGACCCTGATCGCGGCGCCGGTCCCAGCGCTCCTCAAGCCTGGTGAGAAAACCCGACCAGCCGCCCTTTCCGGACGGCTTGCCCTTGCCCTTCCCCGGCTTCGGGGGGACCACTTTGCCCTCGGCGTCCACCACACCCGCCGGCCCCGACTTGCGCCGCGGCGCCGCGACGGCGAAGACGACGCCCGCAAACATCAGCACGAACCCGACGACGCCGACCCACGTGAGGGACGACGCGACGCCGACCACGAGCAACAGCAGGCCGACGACGACTCCGACGCCGGCCAGCACGTACCGCAGGACGGATCTGCGCCCGGAGGACTGCAAGGTGTTCGCGAGACGCGGGTCGTCGGAGGTGAGGGCGCGCTCCATCTGCTCCAGCACTCGCTGCTCGTACTCGGAAAGCGGCATCGAGACCCCCAGATCTCGCAACGTGACGATGACCCTCTCAGGATAAGCCGGTCGCGCCCCGTGCGGTAGTCGACATCCCGGACGAAGCGGGAACAAGAGGTCGGCGCAGGTGGATCGGATCCTTGCGCGGACTCTACACGCCCAGGTCGATGGCACCCCGGCCGAACCTCTCGCGTACGGCGTCCAGCGCCAGCTCGGCATCCCTCTGAGCTCCGGACCGCGGATCGGCGGCTTCCTCCAGGGTCGGCTGAGCCGCGAGCCCCTGCCGTTCGAGCACCCGCTCGCCCCGCACCCCCACGAGCCGGACCGGCAGGCCGTGCCGATCCACGGACGCGACGAGCTCACGCGCCACCAGGTAGATCTCACGGGCCACGTCAGTGGGCCCGTCCAGGGTCCGCGAGCGCGTCACCGTGACGAAGTCGCTGGTGCGCACCTTGACCGACACCGTGCGGGCCACCACGCCCTGCCGCCGCATCCGCGCCGCGACGCGGTCGGCGAGTTCCCGGACACGTCGCGCCAGCACGGACTCGTCGTGGACGTCGGTGGCGAAGGTGGTCTCGGCGCCGACGCTGTGCTCCTCGTGTCCCGGCACCACCGGGCGCAGGTCCCGGCCCCATGCCAGGTTGTGCAGGTGCGCCCCGCTGACCCGTCCGACGGCGGTCTGCAGGCTGGGCAGGTCCGTGCGAGCCAGCTCGGCAACCGTGGTGATCCCCCAGGCGGCCAAGGTCTTCTCGGTCTTCTCACCGACACCCCACAGGGCCCCGACCGGCAGGCAGTGCAGGAAGTCGACCGTCGCCGCGTCCGGGACGAGCAGCATCCCGTCGGGCTTGGCGTGCGTCGAGGCGAGCTTCGCCACGAACTTGTTCCGTGCCACACCCACGGACGCCGTCACACCGTACGTCTCCCGGATCCGTGCGCGAATGCCCGCGCCGATCCTGGTGGGCTCGCCCAGACGCCTGCGGGCGCCGGCCACGTCGAGGAACGCCTCGTCCACGCTGACCTTCTCGACCAGGGGCGTGACCTCGCCGAGGATCTCCATCACACCGTGGGAGACCTCCGAGTACAGCCCGAAGTCCGGCGTGAGCACGATCGCCTGGGGACACAGCAGACGCGCTCGCGTCATGGGCATGGCCGACTTCACCCCGTACGCACGTGCCTCGTACGTCGCGGCCGACACGACACCTCGCTCCTGGCCGCCCACGATCACCGGCTTGCCGCGAAGCTCGGGGCGCCGTGCGATCTCGCACGAGGCGAAGAAGGCATCCATGTCGACGTGCAGGATGGTGCAGCCCGACTCGTCCGAGCCCCAGTCCCGGCGCGCGCCCGCGGACCTCGGCGCACGGCTCACGGCCGCGGGCCCCCGGTCATGACGCCTCCGTCACGAGCCGCAGGTGCGGGCGGTGTGCGAACGTCGCCTCCGGGTCTGCCAGCATCGCCACCTCGTCTCGGAAGTCCTCCGCGCACGCGAGGATCTCGTCCGCGCGGGAACCGTCCACCTCACCGCCGCGCCCGGCGTCCACCGCCGCCCGCAGCGGCGCACCCGATGCGAAGTAGCCCGACCACGGGGCCAGCTCCGGCTCCACCCGCACGAGCATCTCCCAGACGGTCCGGACCCCAGATCGCGGCGACGGGCGCCCACGCAGCGCGAGGACCGCGGCCGCCGCACGGATGGCGGCGAGGTGGGCATGCCGGAAGCGATCGTCCGGACGGAGCGCCGCATGCGCCTGCGCCAGTTCCGCGTCCGCCCGGCGCAGCAGCGCGCGAACCCCGGGAGGCACGGGCCGCGGCACACGCGTGCTCGCGGCAACGACATCCGACTCCCTGCCCTCGGTCATCCCCATGATGCCCTCCGATCCGGTTCCTCACCTGTCAGTGTCGAACATCTGTTCGATCAAGTCAACTCGGCCCGGCGAACGCGAGACACTTGCCCCATGGCCCGCCGCAAGCCCCGCCTCACCCGACGCACTCCATCAAACACCGGGACACCGACACTCCCCGACGGGCCGGTACCGATCACCACCGGAACCGCGGAGGTCGTTCGCGACCCGGACCATCCCGACCGGGTGACGCTGCACGTCAACGGCGTACCCAGCTCAAGCCTGGACCTGAGCGACCCCGGGTTCCTCGACTTCGAGTACATGCAGCAGATGGCCGCGGTCGTCGCCCTCCTGCCGTCCGGCCCGTTGCGCGCGCTCCATCTCGGCGCCGCCGGGTGCGCCCTGGCCCGGTACATCGAGCACGAACGCCCCGGGTCACGCCAGCTCGGCGTCGACGTCGACGCCCGTCTCCTCGAACTCGTCCGGGACTGGTTCGGCCTGCCTCGCGCACCACGCCTGCGCCTGCGTGCCGACGACGCCGGCCATGCGCTGGCCGGCGTGCACCCGGAGTCGTTCGACGTGGTGATCCGGGACGTCTTCGCCGGCGACGTCACGCCCGGCCACCTCGCGGGCACGGACTTCGCGGCCGCGGCCCGGCGAGCTCTGCGCCCGGGCGGCGTCCTGCTGCTGAACTGCGCGGACCGGCCTCCGCTGACCCTCGCACGCCGAGAGCTCGCGAGCCTCGCCGAGGCCTTCGGCCCGGCGGCGGCCGCGACCGGACGGCTGGCGGCCATCGCCGAACCCGCCGTCCTCAAAGGGCGCCGGTACGGCAACGTCGTGCTGGCGGCGGTGCGCGCGATGCCCGCGGGGGACGACGAGCACGTGGACCTGCGCGATCCCGGCCTCGGGCGCGTCCTGCGCACCCTGCCCGTGCCCGCCCGCCTGGTCGCCGGGGAGGACGCCACCCGTTTCGCCGGCACCGCCGCGCCCCTGGGAACAGCGGCGGAGGGAACGGCGGCGGAGGGAACGGCGGCGGCCGACCGGCCCGACATGACCGGGGCCGCACCCCGTGACGAGGTGCGGCCCTGATCAGCGTCGGAGAGACGCGTCGTGGGGTTCCGCTCCGGACGGGGTCCTCGTTGCCAGGCCCCGTCCCGCAGCACCCGCCGGCGGTGTCAGAGCGGGACGACCTGCTCCGCCTGCGGCCCCTTGGGGCCCTGCGTGATCTCGAACTCGACCCGCTGGGCCTCGTCGAGCGTCCGGTACCCCTGCGTCTCGATCGCGGAGTAGTGCACGAAGACGTCGGCGCCGCCGTCGTCCTGGGCGATGAACCCGTACCCCTTCTCCGCGTTGAACCACTTCACAGAACCCTGCGCCATGCGTCTTTCGACCTTCCGTCACGTCGGCCGGGCCGAGTGCCCGCCCGTGCCGCAGCACACCCGAGGCACCAGACGTGGTGCCGGCGGCTCGCGTTGCGGCGAGCGCCAGTGTGGCACGCGCCACTCCACTCCGCCACAGATAACGGACATTCCCGCCCTGTCGGGAAAGAGAAGGTCGGGCGCTAGTCTCCCCGCGGGTCCTGCTGGGCGAGGAAGCGCTCGAACTCCGCGCCGATCTCGTCGGCCGTCGGCAGCGGAGCGGACTCCGCGAGCAGGTTCGGGCGGCCGATCGACCGGGAGAACGCGTCGTACTGCTCCTCGAGCGCGCTGACCACGGCTGCGATCTCACTCGACTCGGCCACCTGCTGCTCGACCTCGATCCTCGCGTCGACCGCGGCGGCGTCGAGTGCCCCGATCCCGAGCGCCAGGCCCGTCGTGCGCTCGATGTGCTGCAGCGCCACCACCGCCGCCGGCGGGTAGTGCGACTGCGCCAGGTAGTGGGGCACGTGCATGGTGAACCCGAGCGCGTCGTGACCGGCCTCACCGAGCCGCAGCTCCAGCAGCGACCCCAGCGACGCGGGCACCTTCACCGAGCCGAACCACGAGGTGTAGTCCTCGATCAGGCCCGACCGCGTGGCGTGTGCCGTCAGCGACATGGGCCGGGTGTGCGGCACGCCCATCGGAATGCCGTGCGCCCCCACCACCAGGCTCACGCCGAACCGGCGCACGAGCTGCTCCACGGCCGCCACGACCCGCTCCCACTGCAGGTCCGGCTCGGAGCCGTGCAGCAGCAGGAACCCGGTCCCCTCGGTGTCCGTCACGTGGTCGATCACGAGCTCGGGAGCGTCATACCCCACCCAGCGGTCGCTGTCGAACGTCATCGTGCCCCGCTTGCCGCGGTAGTCGAGGAGCTGGTCGACGTCGAACGTCACCAGGCGCTCCGTGGCCAGCTCGCCGAGCAGGTGCTCGACGGCGATCTCCCCCGCCGAACCCGCGTCCACGAACCCGCCCATCGAATGCAGCAGGACCGGGCCTTCGCCGCGCCGCGCGAGCCCGCGGCGCTCCACGACCTCCAGGCCCGGCACCATCTCGGGCGCGTCGTCGCCGAGGGCACGCGCGCCCAGGGTCCGGGCCACGGCGGCCTCGTCAACCTCGTAGATTTCCTGCGGATCCAGCACGTTCTCTTCCTCGTCTCCTTCTCGACGCTCCCTGGTGGGGACAACAACGGGACGCGGAAGGAACTTCCCGCGACGTTCACCTAGTGGCCGGGACGCAGCACCGTGGAGACGAAGAACTCGTCGATCTGCCGCACGACCGCCTGGAACTTGTCGAAGTCCACGGGCTTGGTCACATAGGCGTTCGCGTGCAGCGAGTACGAGCCGACGACGTCCTCCTGTGCGTCCGAGGTGGTCAGCACCACGATCGGGATGTGCCGCAGCATCGGGTCGTTCTTCACGACCGCGAGGACCTCCATCCCGTCCATCCGGGGGAGGTTGAGGTCCAGCAGGACCAGGTCCGGTTCCGGGGCATCCACCCACTCGCCCTGCTTGCGCAGGAAGTCGAGCGCGGCCACGCCGTCGCCCGCCACCGAGACGTGGACCGGTGACGCGTGCTCGGCGAACGCCTCCTGCGTCATCAGCACGTCACCCGGGTCGTCCTCGACCAGAAGGATCTCGATCGGCCTGCGGTTCTCCACCTGAGGTCCTCCCCGAACGCCGGCATTCGTGACCGTCGCCCCGTTCACGGTCCGTGACCGGCGCGATTCATCCGAGAGTAGTGGACTGCGCCCGTTCGGTCGATGTGCGCCGCCCTCCACCGGAGGTCACGGTTCGGGCAAGAGTGAACCGGACGGTCGTGCCGCCGCCCTGGGTCGGCTCGATCCAGATGTGGCCGCCGTGGTGTTCCACGATGCGCTTGACGAGTGCGAGCCCGATGCCCGTGCCCGAGTACTCGGTCCGCGGGTGCAGCCGCTGGAAGATGACGAAGACACGGTCCGCGTACTGCGGTTCGATGCCGATCCCGTTGTCCACCACCGAGATCTCCCACGCCGTGCGCATCGAACGAACCTCCAGGTGCACCGTCGCGTCCCGCTCCGGTGAGCGGAACTTCAGCGCGTTCGACAGCAGGTTCGCCGCCACCTGGTGCAGCAGCCGCGGCTCGCCGCGCACGGTCGGCAGCGGGTCGTGGGTGATCGTCGCCCCGGCCTCGGCGATCCGCTCCGACAGGTCCGCCTCCACCTGGCTCAGCACCTCGTCGAGGTCGACCGTGGCGTGCTCCTCCCCCGACCTGCCCACACGGGAGAAGCTCAGCAGGTCCTTGATGAGCTCCTGCATCCGCTTGGCGCCGTCGACGGCGAACTCGATGTACTGGTGGGCCCTGTCGTCGAGGGAGTCGCCGTAACGCTGCTGGAGCATCTGGCTGAATCCCGCCACCTTCCGCAGCGGCTCCTGGAGGTCGTGCGAGGCGACGTACGCGAAGTGCTCCAGGTCCCGGTTGCTGCGCTCCAGCTCGCGCGCCTGGTCCGTGAGCATCACGTGCGCGTTCTCGACCTCCTGCTGGGCCAGTCGCATGTCCTCCATGTGGTGCAGCAACTCGCGGCGCATCCGCTCCACGTGCAGCGACAGCGACATGATCTCGCCCGCCCCCACGGGCCTGATCTCGGTCTCGATCGATCCCGAGGCCACGGTGCGCACGGCCTTGGTGAGAGTGGCCGCCGGCTTGATCACCCACGACTCGAGGGCCAGCCACATCAGCGTCCCCAGCAGCACGACCACCAGCGCGAGGGTGACGATCGCGCCGACCAGCACCGCGTCCCACGCCTGCCGCTCGGCCAGCGTCGCCGACCTGGCCGCGCCCAGCACGTCGAGGTAGGCCCCCACGTCCTCGCGCGCCTGGGCGACGCTCCGGAGTCCGTCGCCGACGGGCGGAGCCATCTGCTGCCCCTCCGCGGCGCACTCCTGCCGGGCCTCGTCACTGCCGTCCCGGCGGGCGAGCATCGCGACGCGTGCCTCGTCGATCGCCGCCACGGTCGGGCGCGCGAAGTCCTCCAGCCAGGCGTTCGTCGAGGCGATGGCGCGCTGACGAGCCTGTTCCACCTCCGGGCGGACGTCCAGGATCTGCTGGTCGACGTCCAGCCCGAGCAGATCCGGGTCCGCGGCGATCCGGCGGTACGGCTGGAGCACCTCCGGCGCGCACGTGGCGACGTAGGAGCGGACCGACGGCTCGGCGTCCACGAGGGCCAGCCGCGCCTGCTCGCCGTCCGACAGCGCGTCGAAGTAGGCACCCTCGACGAGCTTGCTCGCCTGCGTCGCCTGCGACCAGGCGAGCAGCGCGACGATCAGCGCCAGCACGATGGCGGCGGCCACCGAGCCCTGGAGCCGTGCCAGCCTGCGCCGCATCGACACCTGGGCGAGAGGCCTCTCCCAGGGCTCCGGCAGCACGGTCATGCGCGGCCCCACTCGGTGGAGTCGGCGAGCGTGGAGGTGCGCTCGGCCGGACCCGCGTCCGCGTCGGTGTCCCACCCCGCGAGAAGGAGCGCCGCGTCGTCGGCAAGCGGTCCGCCGTGCAGGGTCCGCACCCGCCGCAGCACGCGGGGGACGACGTCGTGGCTGCCCCTGGCAAGCTCCGAGGCCACCACGGAGCGCAGGCCGGACACACCCAGGCGCGGGGGCCGGTCGTGCGCGTCGGGTGCGGTGGAACCGTCGGTTCCGGTGACCTTGGCCTCGACGAGACCGTCGGTGAACAGCACGACGGTCCACGACCCGGGTAGCTCGACACGGGACGGCTCCCAGCCTCCCCGCGCCGGGATGCCGAGGGCACGGCCACGCGTGGAGACGGTCACCTGGGTGCACTCCACGCCGTCGCCGTCACCGGTGCGGGTCGCGAGCAGCGGCGACATGTGCCCGGCCAGGTACACGTCCATGGCGTCCCGTCCTGGCGTCACCACCACCTGGCAGATCGTGACGAACACCTCCGGGCCGTGCCGCTCCGGCAGGAGCACCCGCTCCATGAGGGGCAGGATCTCGCCGGGGTCGGCACCGGAGAGCACCAGAGTGCGCCATGCCGTGCGCATCGACGCACCGAGGGCGGCCTCGTCCGGACCGTGCCCGGCGACATCCCCGACGACGATCATCAGCGTCCCGTCGGGGCGCTCGACGGTGTCGAAGAAGTCACCGCCGAGCAGGCCGCTCCCACCGGGCAGGTAGCCGACCATGAGCGAGATCCGGTCGTCGCGCACCACGGCCTCGGGCAGCAGCGCGCGTTCCAGGCGCATCGTCTCGGCGGCACGGACCTCGCTGCGATACAGCGCGAGCTGCTGGGCCGCCGAGCGCCGGCGCAGGATGGCGTAGCGCAGCGCCCGGCCCAGCCGGTCGCCGTCGACCTCGCCCTTGACGAGGTAGTCGTCGGCGCCGGACGCCACCGCCCAGGTGCCGGCCGTGATGGCGGTGTCGCCGGTCAGGACGACCACGGCGGGCGGCACGGACAGAGCCTCCACATGCGCGACCACGGTCTCCAGGGCTCCCAGGCCGACGGCGTCGGGCAGGCCCAGGTCCAGCAGGAGGCAGTCGACGCGGATGTCGTCGAGGATGGACAGCGCCTCCGTGACGCGCCGCGCCCTGTGCATGTCGGCGAGCACGCCGGCGCGGGAGAGCAGCTCGGTCACGAGGAGCGCGTCGGCGTCGTCGTCCTCGACCAGCAGGATCGTGAGGGTCTCGGGTGGTCCGGGCGGGGGCGGAGCATCGCCCGACGCACCGTCACGCGGTGGTGCGCCGACCCGGTCCATGGCCGCGATCCTACGCAGGGATACGGCCCCCTGTCAGCGCCCCGCGTGTGAAGGCCGCGAACCTCTTGACCTTCGGGGGATAATGTTTGGCCGGTCTTTCACGACCGAACATCTCAGGGCCCCAGACCGAGCAACGGTCCGGCCAAGATCACGGAGGTCACGCGTGACAGGTATCGGGAACGAGTTGAACCACGAGCAGGCCGTGGTCGACGTCCTGTATGCCCGCCTTGACGAGCTGCGCGAGGCCACGCGCGGCAGGCTGCGCGACGTACGCCTGCAGGGCGCCGTCGGCACGCACCAGAACCGCAGCGAGCGCGACGCGTTCGCCACCCTGTACGAGGACCGTGCCGCGCAGCTCGACGCCGTGGAGGAGCGGCTCGCGTTCGGCCGGCTCGACCTGGCGGGCGACGAGGTCCGTTACGTCGGCCGGATCGGGCTGAACGACGCCGAGCACCGCGGGATCCTGACCGACTGGCGGGCACCGGCCGCCGAGGCCTTCTACCGCGCCACGGCACTGCATCCGGCGGACGTGGTGCGGCGGCGGCACCTGGTGACCAAGGGCCGGTCCGTGACCGGGATCGAGGACGAGGTCCTGGACCTGGACTCGGAGATCGAGGCGAGCTCCCTGTCGGGCGAGGGCGCGCTGCTGGCCTCGATGGCGGCCGGGCGCACCGGGCGGATGACCGACATCGTCGCGACCATCCAGTCCGAGCAGGACCGGATCATCCGGTCGGAGCTGACGGGCACGCTGGTGGTGCAGGGCGGCCCGGGAACGGGCAAGACCGCCGTGGCTCTCCACCGCGCGGCCTACCTGCTGTACGCGCACCGCCGGCTCCTGGAGCGGTCGGGCGTGCTGCTCGTCGGGCCGAACCGCGCGTTCCTGCGGTACATCGACCAGGTGCTGCCGTCCCTCGGCGAGACGGGGGTCGTGGCCACGACGATCGCCGAGCTCATCCCGGGTGTCGAGGCGTCCGGGACCGACGAGCCGTTCGTCGCGCACGTCAAGGGGCGCGGGCTGTGGCGGCGGGTGATCCGCCGCGCCGTGCGCGCGCGGGAACGGGTGCCGGCCGCCGACCTCCCGGTCCGGGTGGAGGGCCACGACTACGAGATCCGCCGCCGCGACGTGCGGGACGCGATCGCTCGGGCACGGCGGTCGCACAAGCCGCACAACGAAGCCCGCACCACGTTCGTCAAGGACATGCTCGGCCGCCTGGCCGACCAGGTGACCGACGTCGACGGCGCCCGGCTCGCCGCCGAGGACCGGACGGGCCTGATCGAGGAGCTGCGCGCGCACCGTGAGGTGCGGGTGGCGCTGAACCTGGCCTGGTTCCCGATCACGCCCCAGAAGCTGCTGGAGGACCTGTACGCGAAGCCGCACCGCCTCGCCGAGGCGGCACCCGAGCTGAACGACGCGGAGCGCGCGCTCCTGCGGCGCGCTCCGGGCAGCGTCTGGACCGAGTCCGACGTCCCCCTGCTCGACGAGGCGTACGAGCTGCTCGGCGAGGACGACGCCCTGGCCCGGGCGGAGGCGGCCCAGGCGGCGGCCGCCGAGGCGGAGGCCCTGGAGCACGCCCGCAACGTGCTCGCGTCCGGTGCGGCGGACACGATGATCCAGGTCGATGCCGAGACGCTGGCCGCGCGGTTCGCCTCGACGGGGCCGTCCCTCACGACCGCGGAGCGCGCGGCCGCCGACCGCCGCTGGACGTTCGGCCACGTCGTGGTGGACGAGGCCCAGGAGCTGTCGCCGATGGCGTGGCATGCCCTGGTACGCCGGGTGCCCACCCGGTCGATGACGGTCGTCGGTGACGTCGCGCAGACCTCCTCCCCCGCCGGCGCCCGTGACTGGTCCGCCATGCTCACTCCCCTGCTGCGGGAGAACTGGCGGCTCACCGAGCTCACCGTGTCCTACCGCACCCCGGCGACCGTGGCCGACACAGCCCAGCGTGTCGCCCGCGCGGGAGGCCTCCCGGTCAGCGACCTGGTCGCCGCGCGGGACGTGGACGACGCGCTGGCCGTCGTCCGGGTGGACGGCGGCGAGGTCTCGGTGGCCGCCGTGGCGCACGAGGCCGCGACGCTCGCCAAGGAGTTCGTCGAACCGGAGGCCGGCCGCGTCGCCGTGATCGCCCCGGCGCACCAGGTCCCGGTTCTCGCCGGAGCGGTGGACCGCGCCCTGCCGGCAGCGCTCGGGGAGGCGGAGGCCGAGCGTATCGGCGCCCAGCGGCCGGAGGACCGCCAGGTCACGGTCCTCGGCCCGCGCGAGACCAAGGGCCTGGAGTTCGACGCCGTCGTCCTGGTCGAGCCGGCCGGGATCGCCGCGGGGCCGGGCGCCCTGAGCGACCTGTACGTCTCGATGACCCGGCCCACCCAGCGCCTCGTCGTCGTCCACACCGAGGATCTGCCGGAGGGTTTCACCGCATAGTGCGCGCGGCTCGCGGCCCCCGGAAGGGGGCCGTCCGGATCACGGAACGCGTTTGTCTCACGTCCCGGGCCCGGAGCACGATGACCTCGTGCACCGTGCCCTTCTGCTCGAGAACATCCACCCTGGCGCCGCGACGAACCTCGAGGCCGCAGGCTTCGAGGTGGACACCCGCAAGGGCGCCCTGGACGAGGACGAGCTGATCGCCGCCCTCGACGGCGTCCACCTGCTCGGCATCCGGTCCAAGACCCAGGTGACCGAGAAGGTGCTGGCCTCCACCGACTCCCTCCTCGCCGTCGGCGCGTTCAGCATCGGGACCAACCAGATCGACCTGACCGCTGCCGCGCACCGCGGCATCGCGGCGTTCAACGCACCGTTCTCGAACACGCGCTCGGTGGTCGAGCTCGCGATCGCGGAGATCATCGGGCTCACGCGCCGGCTGCCCGAGCGCGACAAGGCGCTGCACGCGGGTGTCTGGGAGAAGTCCGCCACCGGATCGCACGAGGTGCGCGGGCGCACGCTCGGCATCGTCGGCTACGGGAACATCGGCTCGCAGCTGTCCGTGCTCGCGGAGAACCTGGGCATGTCCGTCGTCTTCTACGACCTGACGGAGAAGCTGGCCCTGGGCAACGCCCGGCGCGCGGAGTCGCTGGAGGAGCTGCTCGCGGTCTCCGACATCGTCACCCTGCACGTGGACGGCCGCTCCGGGAACGCCGGCATGTTCGGCGCCGATCACTTCGCGGCCATGAAGCCGGGCGCGATCTTCCTGAACCTCTCGCGGGGTTTCGTGGTCGACGTCGAGGCGCTGCGGGCCGGCATCATCTCGGGGCATCTCGCGGGCGCGGCGATCGACGTGTTCCCCTCCGAGCCCAAGAAGTCGGGCGACCACTTCGACTCGGTGCTGCGCGGCCTGCCGAACGTCATCCTCACGCCGCACGTCGGCGGCTCGACCGAGGAGGCGCAGGAGGCGATCGGGCAGTTCGTGTCGAAGAAGCTGCGCGACTACGTGACCACGGGCTCCACGATGCTCTCGGTCAACGTCCCGGCCCTGCAGCTCGAACACACCGGGACCGGGCGCATCGCGCTGCTGCACCGGAACGTGCCCGGGGTGCTGGCCCAGGTCAACCAGATCTTCGCCGACCACGGCGCGAACATCGAGGGCCAGATGCTCGCCACGCACGGCGACCTCGGCTACGTGGTCACCGACATCTCCGACGTCACCCACCGCGGGGCGTCCAAGAAGCTCATGGCGATGGACACGACCGTGCGCCTGCGCATCAACGACCAGTTCGAGCGTCCGGAGTTCCCGCCGGGACCGGCGGCGCGACCGCGTCAGTGACCTGCCGCGGCACCTGCCGTCGGGGGCCGGCCGGCACCCGCCGTGGGCCGGCCGGCACGCGACCGGCCGGTCCCGGTCAGCCGAACGTCATCGTGAAGACCTGCACGCCGGCGGGCACATCGAGCTCGACGACACCCTCGGAGAGCTCGCCGCCCTCCACGACGGGGTAGAGGCGAGGGTTGCCCGAGACGTCGACGGCGCGCGTCTGCTCGCGACCGCCCGCGGTCACCGTGGCCTCCACGGTCCCCTTCCCGCCGAGCACGACGAAGACGCCGGACGAGCGGTAGGCGAGGCGCACCCGGGCGTCGTCGGACACCGCCCGGGCCCCCTGGAAGTCCACCTCCCAGGTGCCACCCAGCGAGAACGTGTCCGGTGGCTGCCTGTCCGCGAGCACGTAGTCCGCACGCCCCGCCGCGTAGCCGGGCTCCCCGGCGTAGTTGTGGACGCGCTTGACGGAGAAGTAGGTCTCCGGGGTGATCCCGTCGGCGGGTGTCGCGTCCTGGACGCTGGTGGCCGCCGGCAGGTCGACACCCGGGTTCGCGTCCCGCAGCAGCAGGCGGACGAGCTTCTCGGTCTCCTCGTAGCCACCCTCCCCCAGCCGGATGTGACGGACGGTGCCGTCCGCGTCGATCAGGTACTGCGCCGGCCAGTACCGGTTGCGGTAGGCGGTCCAGGTCGCATACGCGTTGTCCTGCGCGATCGGATAGGTGACGCCGAGGTCCCGGGCGCCGTCGATCACGTTGCGGGTCTCGCGCTCGAACGCGAACTCGGGCGTGTGCACGCCGATCACCTCGAACCCGTCACCGACGTCGCGGTACCGGTCGTACCACGCCCGCACGTGCGGGATGGCGCGCTGGCAGTTGATGCACGAGTAGGTCCAGAAGTCCACGAGCACCACCTGGCCGCGCAGGTCGCCCAGGCTCAGGGCCTCGCCGCCGGGAGTGTTGAGCCACCGGTCGATGCCTCGGATCTCGGGGGCCGCACCGCAGTCCTCGAGGACCGGGGCGCCGTTCGTGCAGTTGTCCAGCTCGCGGTTCTCGTCGGTGACCAGGCCGCCGAGGTCGAGCGCCTGGCGCGCGGTGTCGGAGGAGTCGATGCGTTCCTGCAGGGTGGCCGTGTAGTCCGGGAGGGTGCGCTGGATCGCCGCGGGAACGTCCAGGGCGAGGGCGACGGCCAGCAGGATCACGATGACGCCGCCCGTCGTCCTGACGGCCTTGGTGTGCCGCTGGAAGGCACGGACGCGCTCGGCGATCCGCCGCCCGGCGAGAGCGAAGAGCAGCAGCGGGAAGGCGGCGCCGACGGCGAACGAGAGCGTCAGCGCGACGGTCTCCCCGCCGATGTTCCCGGTCGCTCCCGCCACCGTGACCGCGGCCAGCACCGGACCGGCACACGGCACGTACAGGACGCCGAGTCCCAGACCCAGCGCGAAGGCGCCACGGTCCTGGCGGGCAGCGCCCCGTTCGGCGCCGAACGCCGCGATGCGCTGGAACGGCCGCTCGACGATCTCCTCGAACCGGGGCACGATCATCGCCACGCCCAGCAGGACCAGCAGCACGATCCCGGCCCAGCGCAGCAGATCCTGCGGCAACCCGAGAGCTGACAGCAGCAGGGAGCCGAGCAGGGTGAAGACGCTGAAGCTGAGCACGAGGCCTGCGATGACGAGGTAGGGCCGCCACGAGCGGCGCTCGGGTGCGAGGGTCGCCGGCCGGGCGGCGACGGCACCACCGGCACCGGGCCGGGCGGCCGGGTCCTGCGGGCGGGGCGTCCGCGCTCCCTGCACCCCGCCCGCGAAGAACACCGCGGGCAGCATCGGCAGGATGCAGGGGGATATTCCGGTGATCAGGCCTCCGAGAAGGCCGATGACGATGAGGGTTCCCATGGCTGTGGTTCGGCGACACGGTCGATCCGGATGGGTGGACCACCGCCGGCGACGGCCCGAGAACTTCTCGGGAACCGCCCCCATCCGGTCGGGCGACCGCTCCGAACCAGCCTCGAGACGCCCCGTGACCCGCGGGGCGACGACACCGAGGAGAGAACCATGAATGCTCGCACCCGAACCTCCCGCGCAGCGGTCGGCCTGGCCCTCGTGTCCGTGCTCGGTCTGGCGGCCTGCAGTTCCGCCGACGGCGCGGACGAGTCCGAGGACACCGCCGCCTCCGAGGAGTCGGCGACGGACGAGAGCATGGACGACGACATGGGCGATGACATGGCCGACGACTCGGCGGACGACATGGCCGATCCGGCGGCCAACCTCGTGGGCCCGGGCTGCGCCGGCTACGCCGAGCAGGTGCCCGACGGCGCCGGCTCCATCACCGGCATGTCGACCGACCCCGTGGCCGTCGCGGCGTCGAACAACCCGTTGCTGACCACCCTGGTCGCGGCCGTGAGCGGCCAGGTGAACCCGGACGTCGACCTGGTCGACACCCTCAACGGCGACGAGTTCACGGTGTTCGCCCCGGTCGACGACGCCTTCGAGGCGATCGACGCGGACACGATGGACACCCTGTCCACCGACTCCGACATGCTCACCCAGATCCTCACGTACCACGTGGTGCCCGGCCAGCTCACGCCCGACCAGGTGGTCGGTGAGCAGACCACGGTCGAGGGCGAGACGGTCGAGGTGACCGGCAGCGGCGACGACCTCAAGGTGAACGACGCCAACGTGATCTGCGGCGGCGTCATGACGCAGAACGCGACCGTCTACCTGATCGACTCGGTGCTGCTGCCGTCGTCGTGACCCGTCGTCCGCGACGCCACCCGGCCTGATACGTGCGGCCGCGGTGCCAGGAGCACGGGAGCGCCCGTCCGGTCCCGGACGGGCGCTCCCGTGCGTGCGGCCGGAACCGCCCTCAGGCGCCGAGAACGACGATCGGCGTGGTGGTGGGCTGCTCCGAGCCCTGCTCGGGCTCGACCGACACGGCCATGCCGACTCCGCCGCTCCCGCGCACCAGCGACATGGCCTCGCCGCCGCGCACGGTGAGCACACCCGCGGACGAGACGCTGCCGTCGGCCTGGACCACCCAGAGCTGGTAGGCGCGTCCCGGGTCCGGCGCGGGCAGCCCGTCGGCACGGAAGTACATGTCGTCCCCTGCGACCAGCACCGAGGCCTCGCCGCCGCCCTCGACCGGGGAGCGCAGGATCGAGGCGCCGGGGTCGGACAGCATCTCGGACACCGTCTGGACCTGGTCCTGCAGCCGGTCCCGCTCGGCGGCCAGCTGAACGGCGATCGTCGTCGGGACGGCGAACGCGGCCGCCGCCGCGACCGACGCCGCAGCGACGCCCCATCCGCGCCGCCGACGACGACGGGCGGCGAGATCGACGACGCCCTGACCGCCCGGCTCCGGCACGCCGTCGGGCCTCGCGGCCGGCGACGCCGGGCCGGTCGGGCGCTGCCGCGACCCACCGGCCTCCTGGGCAGGGGGCGCGTCGGGAAGACCGGCCTGCGGCGCGCTCCGCACGCGCTCCAGGACGTTCGCCCGCACGTGGGCGGGAGGCTGCGCCTCCACCGTGAACGACGCCACGACGTCGCGGTACTCGTCGAGCGCACGACGCGCGGCGCCGTCGGACTCGAGCAGCCGCTCCACCTCGTGACGTTCGGACTCGTCGAGGGCTTCCAGCGCGTAGCCCGGCAGCAGGTCCCAGGCATCGGGCCGCTGCGCCTGGGCGTGCGGGGTGGTCTCGTCAGCCACGTCGCACCCCCAGGCAGTCGCGCAGCCGGTTGAGCCCGTCGCGGATGCGGCTCTTCACGGTGGGCAGGGCGGCGCCGAGCTGTTCGGCGACCTCCCGGTAGGTGAGGCCGCCGTAGTAGGCGACGACGACCGCCTCGCGCTGCGTGGGGGTGAGGCCGTCGATGCAGCGCCGCACGGCGGAGCCCTCGAGTCGCCGCTCCACGTCCTCGGCCACGACGTCGCGCACCGGCTCACCGGTGCGCAGGTCGGTGTCGCGCTGATCGCGCTCGCGCCGCGCCTGCTCGGACCGGACCCGGTCCACCGCGCGCCGCCGCGCGAGCGTGGACACCCAGGTCCGGGCGGAGCCGCGCCGGGCGTCGAAGCGTGCTGCCGTCTGCCACACCTCCACCATCACCTCCTGGGTCACTTCCGCCGCGTGGTCGGGGTCGCGCAGGACGCCGAGCGACGTGCCGTAGGCTACCGGCCCCAGCGCGTCGTACACCGGGGTGAACGATGCGGGGTCACCTCCGGCGCATGCGGTGAGCAACGCGTCGGCTGCATCGGGCAACGAGGTCCGGACGGGTGGTGAAGCCACCACCCCAGTCTGCCCCACGAGCACCTCCGTTCGGGTTCGCACACGAGGTTCGGCGTCGAGCCCGTTCCGGATGGGTGACCTCCGTCACGAACGGCCCACCGGGGACCCCGGAAGGGGCAATGATCCCCTTGTCCCGGCGTCACGCCCCCGCCGACCGGCCGGCCCCCGTCCCGGCCTCCGACGCACGGCGCCCGGGCAGGCCGAGGGCGGCGAGCACCGCGGCCCCGGTGATGACGACGCACACGACGAGCGCCGGCGTCATGCCGTCCACGAAGGGCTGGCCCGGCAGGTAGTCGCCCTCGCGCACGAAGATGGCGGTCACCAGGGCGATACCGATCGCGATACCCAGTTCGCGCAGCGTGCTGTTGACGCTCGCGGCGATACCGTGCTCGATCTCGGCCCGGCCCACGAGCACCGCGTTCGCGAGCGGCGCGAGCGTGAGTCCCATACCGATCCCGGCCAGGGCCATCGGCACGACGACGTCCCCGTACTCGGTGACGGCCTCCGTGACCGCGACGATCCACGCGATCGCACCGGCCTGAAGCGCCAGGCCCACCACGATCACCGGGCCGACCCCGACCTTGCGCACGACGAAGCCGCTCAGCGGGGCGACGACCATCGGCGCCAGGGTCCACGGTGCCGCCCGCCAGCCCGCCTCCAGCGCCCCGTACCCCATGCTCACCTGAAGGAACTGGCTGAGCAGGAAGATCGCACCGAACACTCCCGCGGAGAAGAGCAGGCCGGCGAGGTTCGAGAGCGCGAACGCCCGCTCGCGGAAGAACCCCAGCGGGAGGAACGCCGCCGGGCTGCGGTGCTCCCACAGCAGGAACGCGGCGAGCGCGGCCGCCGCCAGGCCGAAGGCGCCGACGACGAGGCCGTCGGACCAGCCCCGGTCCTCACCCTCCACGATGGCCCAGACCAGCGGAAGCACGAAGACGACCGCCAGCAGGGACCCGAACACGTCGAACGGCAGCCTGCGCCCCCAGGAGGCCGGCACCGCGAACGGGAGGAGGACCAGGGTGAGCAGGCCGATCGGCACGTTGAGCCAGAAGATGCCCGGCCACTCGACGCCCTCGACGACGGCGCCGCCGATGATCGGGCCGACGGCGATCCCGAGCCCGTTCACGCCGCCCCAGACGCCGATCGCGATCGGACGCGCCCGCGCGGAGGCCGCGGACGACACGATGGTGAGCGAGAGGGGCACGATCACGGCCGCCCCGATGCCCTGGACCGCCCGCGCGGCGATGAGCATCTCCGGCGTCGTCGCGAGGGCCGCCAGGACGGACGCCGCGGTGAAGAGCAGGACGCCGCCGAAGAACACCGGCCGCCGCCCGAGCCGGTCGCCCAGCGCCGCCATGGGGAGCATGAGGGTCGCGAACGCGATCGTGTAGGCGTTGACGAACCATTGCAGCTGCTCGACCGACGCGTCGAGCTCGACCTTGATGACCGGCAGCGCGAAGGTCATCACGAGGTTGTCCAGAGCCGCCATGAACATCGGGAGCGAGGCCACGATGCACGCGAAGACCAGCCCACGGGGCGCTGCCGAGCTCCGGGCCTCCTGCGCGGCATCCCTGTCGATAGTGATGCTATCCATGCAAGGATAGTATCACTATCGACAGGGATGCCACACCCTCCGGAATGCCCGGACCGGCTTTCCCGCGGTCAGCTCCCGGAGGGCGGGTCCCCCAGGAGATGCCGCATCGCCCGGACGCCCGACGCGTGCGCCGCCTCGTGCGAGCCGATCACGTCCCAGCCGAGGTCGGCCGAGTGGAAGTACGACCCCGCCAGCGTGACCTGCGAGGTGTTGGCGAGCCGGTAGATCTCCGGCTGGAGCCGGCGCAGGCCCAGGTCGATGATCGGGTGCCGGTAGCGGACGTCGGCGATCACCCGGTCGGCGGCGATCTGTCCGGGATAGTTCATCGTGACGACGTAGTCGGTGTCCGACTCGAACCCCTGCAGCACGTTGAGATACCACGCCACATAGGGCTGCGGCCCGTCCTGCCCTGGCGCGCTGCCGTAGTTCCAGCTCGACCAGCGCTCCCGGTCGGCGGGCAGGACGTCGGTGTCCGTGTGCAGCACGATGCGCGCCTCGCTGTAGCGCAGGTCCTCGAGCACGCGGCGCTGCCCCTCGGACGGGGTGCGCAGCAGCTCGCGGGCGGTGTCGCCGTGCGTGGCCACGACCACCCCGTCGAAGCGTTCCGGACCGGAGTCCGCACAGGTCACGAGCACCCCGTCGGCGTCGTGGGCGACGGAGGCGACCGTGGTCTTGAGCCGCAGCTCGGCACCGCTGGCCGTGATCGCCGCGTCCACGTACCGGCGGGAGCCGCCCCGGACGGTCTGCCAGGCGACGCCGCGGCCACCGAGGCCGCTGCCGCCGTGCGCGAGGAAGTACGCGATCACCGTCGAGGCCGGCATCTCCCAGATCAGGTCCGGAGGCGCGGACCACACCGCGGTCCCCAGCAGGGTGATGTACTCGGCCTGGAACGTCCGGGAGTAGCCGTGGTCGTCGAGGTAGGTGCGCAGCGGCACGTCCGCCTTGCCGCGGATGAAGTCCCGGCGCCCCTCGGTCGCCAGGCGCGCGGACTCCGCGAAGATCTCGGCGAGCATCGGGTCGGCCGGAGGCTCGTCGCCCTCGAGCTCCGGCGAGCCGTAGACCAGGTCGCGCGCCCGGTCGAAGAACGTGAACCGGCCGCTGTGCGGAACGGTCTCGACACCGAGCTCGTCGAAGAAGGCGGACAGCCGGGGGTAGTTGGGCTTGTTGAAGACCACGAACCCGGTGTCGGCGCCGATGCCGGGCTCGACCGTGTACGAGGCAGCGTGGCCGCCCGGGTCACCTCCGGCCTCGAACAGGACGACGTCGGCACGGTCGCGGGCGGTGTAGGCGGCCGCGATGCCGGCGGCGCCGGCTCCGATCACCGCGATGCGGGGGGATGTGTCAGGCACGATCAGCCTTTCGTCGTGGAGGTGAGGGGTACACGGGGCGTCTGGTGGGCAGGGGACGTGCCGTCGGCGGCGGGCCCGGCCGGGCCGTCGACGAAGGTGACCCGGGGGCGAGCGGCATGGGGCGCGGTGCTCACCGCGAGCATCGCCCCACCCGCGAGGGACCGTGCCTCGACCCGTGTCGCGCGCCCTCCGAGTCGTTCGGCCACGTGCGCGCCGTCGCCGGTGCGGCGGAAGCGCAGTTCGTCCAGGGGCGCGGAGAACCCGGTGCCGCGCCATTTCAGCGCGGCCTCGAGGAGAACCCAGCTCCGCGTGAGCTCTTCGGCGGGATCGGGCCGGCCGGCGAGCCTGCCCGCCCAGCCCTCCGGGAGGAAGGACCGGAGCGCGGCCTGCGTGAACCTCTCGGGGTCCAGCCGCTCCTCGACGTCGACACCGCACCGGTCTCCCGCCACGACGGCCGCGGCGGCCCAGGTCCGGGTGTGCGAGATGCTCACCGCCAGCCCCACGGGCGGGTCGAGACGAGGGCGGCCCCGCTCGTCCGGGACGATCCGGGTGGCGGTCGGCGCGCCCGCGAGCCCGAGCAGGCGTGTCACCAGGGCCCTGCCCGCGCAGAACCGCAGGCGGGCGGCTGCCGAGCGCATGCCGTGCAGCCGCGCCCGGTCGTCCGGCGAGCGCGGGGGCTCCGCCGCGAGCCGGCGCATGGCCGGGCCGTCCGCGACCAGCACGTGGGTACGGGTCAGGTCCATGGCGGCGCCTCCCGCTCGGCGGCGAGCTCGACCGGCTGGGTGGAGAACAGCCGCCCGTCGCGGTGGAACTCGTCGAGCACCCCGAAGACCGTCTCGTGGACCTCGTCGTCGAGGGTGTCCGCGGTACCTGCCTCCAGCGCGACACCCAGCGCGAACACCGCGAGAGTGGCGTACCGGTCCCCCAGGGAGTCCGGCGCCGCCGCCCACGCCGCCGCCGCGCATCCCGCCACGACGGTCGCGCAGGCCGTCTCGGCGAGCCGCAGCTGGGCCGCGCCGGAGCCCGGGGCCCCGCGCAGCTCCGCCGCGCGCCGCCGGGCCCGGCGGCCCCGCTCCCACACGTGGTCGAGGTCGGTGAGCACGCGCCCGGCCAGGTCGCCGAGCCGCCCGCCCGACCTGCGGGTCTCGTCGAGGCGCAGCGCCGCCAGCGGAAGCACCGATGCGGCGACACCCGCACGCCGCGGGGCGACCGCCTGGCGTCCCGGCTCGAAGGGGGGCAGCGGGTCGCGCAGCGCGGCCGCCTCGACGAAGGCCTCCGCGCCGGCCAGGTCCTCCGGGTCGGCCGCACCGGCCACGCCGTCAGCACCGGCCACGCCGTCCGCACCAGCCCCGCCGTCCGCACCGGCCACGCCGTCGGGCTCGCCGAGGAGCGCCCGGTCGGCGGGCAGCACGCCCGCGAGCGCCGCGGCGATCACCTTGAGGCAGACGTCGGCGTTTCCGTCGGCGAAGTGCGCCACCCGGCTGTCGCGGATCGCCTTGGCGTGCGAGGCCACCCGGGGGTGCTCCCGGTCGAAGTGCCGTGCGCCCAGCACGTCGGTCAGCACGTCGAACACCCAGGTGAGCCGGCGGGGCACGGTGTACTTGACGGCGCTGCTCAGCACCGCCGCCTGCTCCGGGAACGCCTGGAGTCCGCGGATCGCCGCGGTGTTCGCGCTCTCGCAGAACAGGAGCCGGGCGAAGCACCCGGCGAGCTGCGCCCGGGTGTAGGGCGCCTCCCGCAGCGGGACCCCGAACAGGGTGCGCCAGGACACGAAGTCCATCGCGGTGCGCAGGGAGGTGTCGGCGCCGCCCAGCGGCAGCGCCGTGATGAGCGAGCGGGCGACCTGCGCGGCGCGCAGGATGGTCTCGAGCCCGCGGCCCGCGCCGCCGACGACGGCGTCGCCGGAGGCGGACGCGGCGTCGAAGGTGAGGTCGCCGAGGGCGAAGCCGCGCAGCCCGTGCAGCCGCCAGGTGCGGTCGTCCCGCACGCCGGTGCGCCCCGCGCGGTCGTCCCGGCCGGCGGGGTCCTGGTTGGCGGTGTCCTGGTTGGCGGTGTCCTGGTTGGCGGGGTCGTCCCGGTCCACGACGATCACCGACAGGCTCGCGGGCCCGGGGCGCGACGCCGTGCGTGCCACCACGGTGAACCAGCGCGCCAGCGCGGCGTTCCCGATGCCCTGCTTGGACCCGTGCACCGTCCAGGACCCGTCCGTGTCGCGCTCGGCCCGTGTCTCGTTCGCCAGGATGTCGCTGCCGTGACCGCGTTCCGACAGAGCGAACCCGAAACGGTCGCCGGAGAGCAGGCACGCACCGTACTGCTTGCGCTGCTCGGGAGTGCCTCCGGCCCAGACGGGCATGTAGCCGACCGTGGTCGCGAGCGCCGTCACCGACAGCGTCTGGTCGCGTCGCGCCAGCAGGCGCGCCAGCAGGAACGTCTCGTCGACGTCCACCGCCTGGCCGCCGCTGGCCAGCGGCACGGTCCAGTCCACGAACCCGGTGTCCAGCAGCTCGCGATACGCCTCGCCGGGCTCCTGCTCGTCCTCGTCGCGCGCGAGGGCTGCCGGGAACCCGAACGGTCCGGGCAGCCACGGGTCCCCGAGGCGCGCCTCGAAGGCGCGACCGAGCGCGAGCCGTCGCTCCCGGCCGTCGTGCCAGGTCCGGGCGGCGAGCTCCCGCATGTCGTCAACGGGCATCCGTCGTCCAATCGTCGAGCTGGGCCGTGGTCGCGTCCAGGAGGGCCGCGCCCCAGGCCACGCGGTCGGTGAGGTGGCCGGGCCGGGGCGCCTCGGCCTGACCCAGCGCGTGGTCGAGCGCGGCGTCGAGCCAGCCGTCGCCCACGGCGTCCGCGAGCGGGCCCGTCGGTCCGGACGACGCCGCGACGACCGCGCCGGCCGCGCTCGACAGCCAGGCGTGCCGGCGGGCGTGCTCCACCAGCGCGGCCTGGCGCATCGGGCGCGGTGTCCTGCCGATCCCCGCCGCTGCCTGCCGGTGGGTCTCGATCGCGGAGCGGAGCGCCGTCACGTGCGCGTTCCGGGACAGGGCCGAGGACGGGTCCAGTGCCGCGAGGCGGTCCAGCGCCGGGTCGCGGGTGGGCGGCGCGACGCCGATCGCCGCCGGGTCGAGCTCGGCCGCCGCGGTGCCCGTGCCGGGGTTCGCGGCGTGGCGTCCGGCGTCGTCGGACAGGCAGCGGGGCAGGAACGCGGCGACCGCGCGGAGCGTGGCCACCTCGCTGCCGTCGATGGTCCCGACGACTCGCGCGTCCGCGGCGACCTTCGCGTGCATCCCCCACACGCCGTCGGCGAGGACCCCGCGTGATGCGAGGAGCCGTCCGACGACGGCGTGCGCGGCGGCCACGCTCTCGACCACCGCGTGCTTCGAGAGGGCGGAGACGAGCGCGGCGGACTCCGGTGCGGCGGCGAGTGCGTCCAGCGCCGCCTCCGCGGCGGCCTCGGCCAGCAGCATGGCGCCGGCGACGCGCCCCGCGTCGGCGCGGAAGAGCGGGTCCTGGCCCAGCTGGGCACCGCCACGACGCTGCGCCGCGAACCGCGCGAGGAGCATCCTGTCGGCGTCGGCGCATCCCAGCGCACCGGGCAGGCTCAGTGCCCGCACGACGGTCTGGGAGCGCAGCACCGCTTCGAGCGCGCCGCCACGCGGACCCAGGAGCGCCGAGGCGGGGAGCGAGACCTGGTCGAACTCGACGTCGGCGAACCGGGTGCCGCTGAATCCGTCGGTCGGGCGCGGGGCGCTGACGCGGACCCCCGGCGCGTCGGCCGGGACCACGTAGGCCGAGAAGGCTGCCGGTCCTCGCCCTTCGCTGCGTGCCACGACGACGAAGGCGGAGGCCGACGGGGCGAGCCCGACGAGCCACTTGCGGCCCGAGAGCACCACGCGGTCGCCCAGGTGCTGGGCCGTGGTGCTCATCGACAGCAGGTCCGCCCCGTGCTCCCGCTCGGACAGCGCGTAGGCGAGGTCCTCCCCCGCACCGACGCGCCGTACCAGCCGCTCGCGTCGTTCCGGCGTGCCGAGCAGGCCACCGAGCAGCACCGGTGTGAGATGCATGAGCAGGGCCGTCATCGCGTCCGCGTCCCGGGTGACGACCTCGCGCACCTGTCGGCCGGCGGTCACCGGGTCACGCAGCGCCCCTCCCCAGCCCGCCGGGGTGTAGGCGAGGGCGAAACCGCGCCGGCGCGCCTCGTCGACCAGTTCCTTCGGTGGCTCGCCGTCATGACGCCGTCGGGCGGCATGGGCGAACCCGGCGGGGTTCGCGTCGTCGAAGGGGTCACCGAGCCAGGTCTGGTCCGTCCCCGCGCTCACCGCGCGGCCCCCACCGGGTCGGGACGGGCCGCGAGCAGCACTCCGGGGTCCACCGGCACGGGCGCCGCGCCCTGGGCACGCAGTGCGGCCTGGCGTGTCGCGACGGCGGCGCCGCGCATGAGGAGGTCCGCCACGACCGGCGCGGACCGGTGCGAGGCCTGCGCCAGGGGCGTGTCGGCGACCCAGGCGTTGAACGCCCCGAGCGCGGGGCCCGACCAGATCTGGTAGTCGGCGACGCGGTCCTCCTGTCCGGTCACGGCCCAGCGGGAGGAGAGCCCGAGGTACCAGCGGAACACGAGCGCCATGCGGCGCTTGGGGCTGCCCTGTGCGCGGGCGAGCTGCTCGGGGTCACGCCGCGTGAAGTACTCCTCGCACCGGCTCCACACCTCCTCGACCGGGGCCCGCAGCACGGACTTCTCCAGCCACTCCCGGTCCTTCGCGGGCAAGTCCTCGAGCCCGTCGTTGCCCTGGTAGATCGCGCCGAGCCGGCCGGCGCGCATCGGGAACATCGTGCCCTTGCGCAGCACCTGGAGTTCGACGCCGAGCTCGAACATGTCCGCGGCGGGCGCCATCGCGAAGTCCGTGAGGCCGGCCCCCGCGAGGAGCTCACGCGCCCGGTCGCTGGTGCCCGACTCGCGGCAGGACTGGTTCACGGACCCCGTCACGACGTAGTCGGCGCCCGCCGCGTAGGCGGCCGCGACCGCGCTGGGCGTGCCGAGCCCTCCGGCCGCGCCCACGCGCGGCCGGTCACCGGGGCCGGTCAGACGGTCACGGATCCCGATCAGCGTCGACAGCAGCGGGTGCAGCGGACGCCGGTCGGTGTGACCGCCCGAGTCCGCCTCGGCCGTGAGGTCGTCCGCCATCCGCACCCGCGGGGCGAGCTCCGCCTCGGCCGGGGTGATCGCCCCGCGGCCGAGCAGTTCCTCGACCAGGCGGGGCGGAGGGGGTCCGAGGAACAGCTCGGCGATCTCCGGACGGGACACCTTGGCGATGACCCGGTTCGGCAGGTGCACGCCGCCCCAGCCGTCCTCCCGCGCCCCGGTGAGCCGGTACCTCACGAGCGGTGCGGTCAGCTCCAGGAAGGCGGACGCCTCGACCAGGTGCACCTGGCGGCGCAGGAGCACCTCGACCAGCTGTTCCTCGAGCGCCGCCTCGCTCGGGCTGTGGATGAGGTTCACGGCGAACGTCGCGCCGGCGACCGCCGCCTGGATCTGCTCGACCGACCGCTCGATCTGGTCGGGGAGCTGTCCCGCGGCGCCGTACGAGGCGAGGTAGCCGGCGCGGGCCAGGGAGATGACCAGCTCCGCGGAGGCGATACCGCCCGCCATGGCGCCGGCCATGTAGGTGGCCCGCAGGCCGTGGTCGTCCCGGAACGCCGCCGACCCCAGGCCCGCCGGGTCGACGGGGCCCGCTGCGGCCAGCAGCGGGAACCGCGGGTCCGCCGACACGGTGCCGTCGCCCGCGACCGCCGGACCGTCCGCCGTCCGCACGACGTACACGGGCCGGTCGACGTCGTGCACCGCGCGCGCCCATTCGCCCGCGCCGCGCAGGGGCGTCGAGGCCCCCTGCCATCCGAGCGCTCTCGTGCCGTTCATCGCACGTCCTCCTGTCCTGGTCGGTCCTGTGCCGGCGCGCCGGCGCCGATCCGTAGCGCGAGTCCCTCGACGGCGTAGATGCGCAGCTCCTGCTTCCACAGCGACCCGTCGGCCACGACCGTCACCCCGGTGGCGTCGCGCTCGACGCGGACGATCTCCATCTCGACCGAGCACTCCGGGTCGGAGCGCAGCACCTGGCCGCGATAGGTCCAGGTGGTCGGGACGGCGGCGGCGGGTTCGGGGCGCGGGTCTGCGATCCCGTCGGCGAGTCCCAGCTCGACGGCGAGTGCCTGCAACGCCTGCAGCATGGCCTCGATGCCGAGCGAGCCCGGCTGGACGGGGTCCCGGTGGAAGTGCCGGGTGAAGTACCAGTCGTCCTCGGACACGACGCGGCGCGCCCACACGCTCCCCAGGCCCTTGGCACCACCGGCACGGAAGACTCGGAGCTCGTGCAGCAGGGCCAGCCGGCCACCGGGAAGCGCGAGCCGGTCCCCGCGGGCGCGGAACCGCTCGTCGATCCCCTGCTCGTCGAGCACCAGATCCGCCTCCGGGGTGTCCGGGCCGATCGACGCCGGAGGGATGTGCTCGCCGCCGTCGAGACCGACCTGCGACTCGAGGGCCGCCTTCGAGAAGTACCCGAACACCGACTCGCCGCGGTAGAACACTCCGTGACCGGCGTCGAGCTCGTAGGCGAACTTCTGCAGCACGTTCCCCTCGACGGCCGAGCTGAACAGCAGCTTGCTCGTCTGTCGGATCACCGCCCCGGGCTCGGGCTGCGGCCCGACGATCTCGGCCGTGCCGTCGAGGTTGCGGATCGCGAACTCCACGTCCGGCTGGCCGAGCGTGGCCCCCTGGTAGTAGCCCAGGAGGATGGCCGACTGCAGCGACGACTCCAGCAGGACCGCGTGCGGCATGACGCCGGCGGGGTTCTCCCGGTAGTACCAGCTGTCCGCGTGGGCGTCGTACTCGGTGACCATCTCGATGCCCGGCACGAGCTTGCCGCGCTCGCCGGTGACCGACTCCACGCGGTCCACGAACTTGAAGTCGCGGTTCGGGATGTGAGGGGCACGGCGTCCGGCATAGACGTCGAACTCGGGGCCCATGGCCTCGCCCAGGTCTCCCATGGCGGCGTGCTCCAGCTGGAGCTCGTTGACCACGGTCGGCACGCCGCGCGAGCTGACGCGGCCCAGGAACGGGGAACGCCCGCCCGGTCCGGGACGGGACGGCGTCCCCGCCTTCTCGCGGATCTGCACACCGAAGTTGCGCATCCGCACCACCGGGTGACCGTCCCGGCGGACCAGCACGTCGGCGACCACGGTGGGCCGGGGCAGGAGCGTGAACTCGTGGATGTCGAGCTCGTACTGCAGCTCGGCGTCGCCCGGCACGATCTGGCCCCGCACGTTCACCTCGGTCTCCAGGCCGCGGACGGTCTGGAACCTGGCGTCCGGCAGGACGAGGTGGAAGCCGTGGTGCAGCAGGAGCACCTGCAGGACCTGGACCGCGCCCTCGGCCACCAGCGACCCGGCCAGCACCGGGTCGTCCGGGAAGTGGCACGTGAAGTACCAGGCATCCGGCTGGAGGCGCGTGGAGGCGGTCACGCGCCCGAGCCTGCGGCTGCCGCCGCCCGGCTCGATCCGCACGCCGTGGATCATCCGCAGCCGCTCGTCGGGCAGGCGCAGCGCCGTGTTGACGCCCTCGGGCTGACCGTGCTCCGGCCCGAACACGTCGGCGACGCGGCCCTCGGCGAGCAGCGCGAGGTCCTTCTCGCCGAGCTCGTGGTGCTCCGTGAGGGCGACGGGCTTGACCCAGGGCCGGTCCGGCCCGGTGGCGGGAGCCTGCTGCGGCGGCCGGCCCGTCAGGATGCCCAGGGGCGAGGACAGCTCGGCCTCCGAGAAGAATCCCGCCGTCGCGTGGGTGAGCTCGAGGATCAGCTCGTCGTCGGCGAAGCACTGGTAGCGGAAGTAGAACAGTGTCGTGGGCCCGTTGCGGACGAACCGGTCGATGACGATCTCGTAGCGCAGCGTCTGGCCCACGCTCGGCAGGTCGCCGTGGAACACCAGCGTGCTGTCGAGCAGCCGGTAGGCACGCTCCCCCTGGTTCTCGAAGTCGATCCCCAGCCACGCGACCAGCAGGAGATCCGCCTGCCCGGCCTCGATCGTCACCGCCGGCGGCACGCCGCCGTCCACGGAGAACCAGGCGTCCTCGGGGACGTCGTACTCCGTGGTGATCGAGGAGCGCTCGAACCTGCCGCGCTCCCCCTCGATCTCCGTGACCCGGGTGACGAAGTGGTATGGAGGCCCGGGAAGTCGGACCCGGACCGGTAGCTCGTCGAGGGCCGCGTACTGCGGCCCGAAGGCCCGGGCCACCGACCCCGTCGCGAACTCGAGCAGGTCGCGGGTGTCGAGCACGACGTCCTCGCGGCGGGGCACGTCGTGGGACGCCGGGGACGACGCCGCTCCGGGCGCGGGCACCGCGGTGGTGTGCTCCGCGCCCGGGTGCGGAGCTGCGGCCGGGTGCCCGGCCTCGTCCGCCGCCTGCCCGGTGAGGCACCGCGCGGCATCCGCGAGGTGCCGGTGCTGGGCGTGCAGGGCGACGTGCTGCGCGTCGAGCATCTGGGCGGCGAGACGCTCCCGCGCCCAGGCGACGATCTCGTGGAGCGATCCGGAACGCAGCACCGGCTCGTCCGTCGCGACGGCGGACTGCCGTGCGGGCGCGACCAGCTCACCGGCAGGGTCGTGTCCGGCAGACGTCGTGGCCGGGGCGGTGTGCTCGGCCACGGCGGTCGCGGCCGAACGCCCGTTCGTGCTCCCGGCGGGCCCGGCCGCCGCGGGCACCGGGGCCGGGGCCACCGGCGTCAGCGGCTCCGGTGCCGGGGCCGCCGCCGCGGGTACGGGCGCCGCCGCGGGTACGGGTGCCGCGGCGGGTACGGGCGCCGCGGCGGCGGGCTCTGCGGGGCTCGTGGAATCCCCGGCCCGGTGCTCCGGCGCGGCCACGTGGCCGGCGCCGGCGTCCTGGTCCGCGTCCCACCAGCCGTGCAGCGCGACCGAACGGGAGTCCCAGATCGGCGCCTCCTCCCGGCCCGCGGGAACGGCCGCCACCGTGCCTGCCGTCGTGCCTGCCGTCGTGCCTGCCACCGAGTGCGGCATCGTGTGCGGCATCGTGTCCGCCGGCGCGCCGGCCGCCGCTTCCGGCGTCGTACCTGCCGCCATGCCGGAGGTCGTGCCCGGCGCCGTGCCCGCGGCCGGGACGGCGTCCGCGGCCTCGGCCTCGGCCGCGCCGTCCGGCAGTGCGGGCGGGTCGCCCTGATGCCTGGCCAGCTCGCGCGCCACGGCGTCACGGATCGGTTCCACGGTGCCGACCGAGACGTCGCCGCGGCGTGCCGGCGTGCTCGGGGCGTACGGGCTGAGGTCCACGTCGATACCCTCCGTGACGAGGAAGGCGAGGAACGCCGCCCAGGTCTTCGTCAGTGGTGCGCCACGACGGTCAGGGGCCGCCGTGACGAGGTCGGTGGTGCTGTCCGCGGCCCAGCGCGCGCAGGTGCCTCCCGGGCCCGCCTCGACGAGCAGGTCCGCGTGGTCGCTCGCCGCGCGCACGAGCCGGGGGAAGTCGACGGGCTCGATGACCGAGCGGGCGATCTGCCCGGCCAGGACCTCGGACCCGGCCCCGTGGGGGACCGGCACGGCGCTGACCGAGTCGAGCGCGGCGGCCGACGCCCCCGGACCGACCGGGAAGTGGTGCAGCGCCTCGAGCTCCTCGGACCAGTGCTCCGCGGGCGGGGCGTGCAGCGGGGAGACCACCGGGGACGGCGCCCAGCGGAAGCCGGTGCGCTCCAGCAGCTGGGCCACCTCGCCGGGCGCCCCGGCCACGACGCACTCGGCCGGGGTGTTGCGGTGGGTGACGAAGACGCGGTCGTAGGACTCGACCGCCTCCGCGACGTCGTCGGCCGGCGCGAGGACGACCACGGCACGCCAGACCTCCTCACGTGCGGCCGTCTCGTCGATCCCGAAGAGCCGTCGCACGGTGTCCAGCCGCCCGGCGAGCTCGTCCTGGAACACCGGTGAGGTGGCGATCCGGTCGAGGCTCCGCCCGGCGCGGTCCCACATCCCCGTGGCGAAGAGCATGGACGACGTCCCCAGCGAGTAGCCGATGGTCGCGGTGGGCTCGATGCCGAGCAGCTCGCGGTACAGGTCCGTGTAGACGAGGGCGAACGTGGTGCCCACCCCGAGCATGAACGGGACGTCGCCGACGAGCTCCTGCTCGTAGCCCAGGAGCTCGGCCGGCCCCGAGGCGACGTCCGGACCCGGGTAGAGCCGCAGGAGGTCGAGGTGTTCCGCGCCGCTGCCGAGCTCACGCTCGAGCAGGTCCAGCGCCGTCGGGACCGCCCGCAGGAGCTCGCTGCCGAAACCGGGGTACGCGGTGAACGCTCCCGGGTAGGCGAACGCCACCCGGGGCCGCTCCGTCACCTCCCGGCGCGCGTAGCGCGAGCCGGCCGGTGACACCCAGCGCTCCCCCGCGCCCGACCGGACGCCGTCGGCCGCGCGCCGTGCCTCACGAGCCAGTCCGGCCGCGTCCCGTGCGACCAGGACGACCCGCTCGGGACCCGGCGCCTGCTCGACGCCGTCACTCACCCCGTGGTCGGCGATCTTCCCGAGCCGCGCGACGAGGGCGTCACGGTCGGGGGCGTCGACCCGGACCAGCCGTGGCCCGTCCGCCGCCGCCCACGCCGCGGCGGCGTCGACGGGGCGGCGCGTCTCCGGCTCGGCGAGCCGCAGGCTGCCTCGCGTGCCACGATGCCCCATGATCTCCAGGGCGCCACGGCGGGGAGTCTCCCCGTGGGGCAGCCAGGGCGAGCCGGCCGCGGCCGCGGAGCCCGTCGACGCCGGCAGCGTCCGGAAGACCGGGGATGCGGGCAGCACCCGGTGGTGCAGGGCCAGCACCATGCGCAACAGCATCAGCGCACCGGCGGCGTTCCCGGCATCGCCCCAGTCCTCCCGCGTCGCGCAGACCACCGGCGCGTGCGTCCCGTCGTCCGTGCTCCGGGACATCTGCCGCAGCAGGTCCTGGCGGCCGGCCGGCGTGGGCGCGTGCAGGTCGACGCAGTCGGGCGCGGGCAGGTCCGGCTCGAGCCCGGGCGTCCCCGCCGACTCGATCACCGCATAGGTGCCGCGCTCGCCGTCGCCGCGGGTGAGCACGAACGCCGCCGCACCGTCCAGCGGTGCGTCCGACGCGTCCGGGAGCAGCGACCGCTCCACCGTGGCCGCACGGCCCACGGCCGCCACGACCACCGCGTCGATGGTGGGGTCGCCGAGCAGCAGCTGGGCCGTCTCGACCGCGCGGACCGCACCGAGCGGCCCGGCGGACAGCGTGAAGGACGGACCGGTGAGGTCGGCGAGGGAGCTGATGCGTGCGGCGGCGATGCTCCCGATGAAGCTCAGCACCTCGTTCGCCTGCAACGGCGTGTGCAGCGCGTCCCGCAGGACGCCGCAGATCCGGTCGGCCTCCGCCTCGGTCAGCTCGCCGAGGATCTCGGGGACGAGCTCGTCGACCCGCAGCCGCGCGAGGTGCTCGTGGGCGCGCGGGTCGAGGTCGAGGGCGACGACGACGGCGATGCGCCGGCGCGGGCGCTCGGGCAGCGCCGCGTCGGCCATCGCCTCCCGGACCGCGTGCCAGAGCGCCTGCGGCAGCGGGTTCATGTTCGTCGCGTCCCGGGGCGGGATGCGGTCCGGGATCGGGTCGACCGGGACGGGGCCGAGCTCGGCACCGTCGGCCGGCACGCCGCCGAGCCGGAAGGCTCCGGAGCCCGGCCGGACCGGGCGCGTGCCGCTCCACTCGGCGGCTCGCAGCTCGGGCACGCCGGCCCCGCCGGCCAGGTAGGCCCCCACCCCGGCGACGTGGGCGGGCACGGGCCCGGACACGTCGCCGGACGTCGGGGCCACCTCGGCGCGCGGCTCCGTGGCCGTGTCGGCCGAGACGACCACGTGCGCGTTGGCGCCGCCGAAGCCGAAGGCCGAGACGGCCCCGCGCCGGCCGGAGTCGCTCTGCGGCCAGGGGGTCCGCTCGCGCACCACCCGGCCGTGCAGCCACGGTGCGTCCGGTTCGGCGCCGACGGTCGGCGGGATGGTGCCCTCCCGCAGCGCGAGCACCACCTTGATCAGGCTCGTGACGCCGGCCGCGGTGAGCAGGTGCCCGATGTTGCCCTTCACCGAGCCGAGCAACGGCATGCGGTCGCCGAAGTACCCGCCGAGCGAGGCGAGCTCCGCGCGATCTCCCAGGGGCGTCCCGGTCGCGTGACACTCCACGTAGTCGATCTGCGCGGCGTCCAGGGCCTGGCCGCCGTAGGCGAGCTCGTAGCACTCCCGCTGCCCCTCGGCCGCGGGCGACAACGGATGATGCCCGGCCCCGTCGTTGCTGAGCGAGACCGCGTCGACGACGGCGAGGATCTCGTCGCCGTCGCGCCGGGCGTCCTCCAGCCTGCGCAGCACCACGACGGCGGCGCCCTCACCGGTGGTGATCCCGGTGGTGCCCTCGCGGAACGGCGCGGACCGCCCCGTCCCGTAGGCCCCGAGGTCGGAGAACGACAGGTGCATCAGCGACAGTTCCGGGGCGCACACCGCACCCGCCACCATCGTGTCGGCGCGCCCGTCGGCGAGCGCGTCGCACGCCAGACGCAGCGCGTACAGGCCCGAGGCGCAGGCGGCGTCGAGCACGAGGCGGGGGCCGCCGAGCCCGAGGGCGTCGCCGACGGTGTCCGCCACCACGCCGGCGACGTCGACCTGGCCGGCGTCCACGCGGCCGGGGCCGGCCCCCGGCCTCCCGGCCGGGAGCCCGGTCCCGGACGCCACGGCACCGGCACGCACCTCTTCGGCCACGAGCCCGAGCGATACGGCGGCGGAACGTTCGGTCGGGAACGTGTAGCAGCCGAGGAAGAGCCCCGTGCGGTCCGGATCGGTCCCGGACCCCGTGACGCCGGCGAGCGCCCGCCGGGTGACGAGCGTCGACCAGCAGCAGGCGTCGTCCGCGTCCTCGTCCAGGCCCGCCGCGGAGCGGGCCTGGGCTCGCGCGGCGGCGGTGAGGAACCCGCCGCGGCTCGAGCTGATCGGGTGCGCGGCGTCCGCGCGACCGTGTGCGAGGCGCTCGTCGTCGGCGCTGCGGGCGTCGCTTCCGCCGAGGAGGAGGTCCCAGTACTCGTCCACCCCGTCGGCGCCGGGCAGCAGGCAGTCCATCGCAACGATGGCGATACGCGTGTTCATCCGTCCGCCTTCCCCGGGTTCGCCCCGCCGCTGTCGGGCCGGGCCGTGAGCCGTAGTCCGTCGATCTCGGCGAAGACCCGCCAGGGGCCGCCCGCCTCACGGGTCGCGCCCACGGCGCGTACCCGCAGTCCGCCGTCGGCCGCCACCAGCCGGTCGACGCGTACCGCCACCTCGGCGCCCTCGGCGACCTGCCCGAAGCAGCGCACCGCGTCGGCCGCGGACGGCAGCGTCATCTCGCCGTCGCCGACGGCCGCCGCCACCAGCGCCGCCTGCAGCACCACGTCGAGCGCCACCGGGTCGAGCGCTGCCGTCGTCGCGGCCCGCGGTCCGGGCAGGCTCGGGCGGTGGCCCGTGACGACGATCTCGCCGTCCCCGAGGTGGATGCCCTCGATCCCGTTCAGCGTGGCGCCATGGAACAGCGGCCCCGGACCGTCGAGCGGCTTCGCGTCCGCGCCGAACGCCTCGGGCAGCGGGGCGGACACCGGCACGGGTGCTCCGGGCCGGACGGTCGCGAGGAAGCGCGGGCGCGGGGCGCCGCCCGGTCCGTCGCCCAGGCTCGCGACCCGGACGCGCAGGTCACCGGTCGGCTCCGGGTCGAGCGCGACGGTCCAGCCCAGGTCACGGTCGTCCTCGGAGATGCCCGCGGCCACGCGCAGGTCGAGCAGTTCGCAGGCGTCGGAGCCGGTGTGCCGCTCGACGGCGCCGAGCAGCAGCCCGGCGGCGACGGCGGTGGGCAGCGTGCGGCGTCCGCCGATCCTGTGCTCGGCCACCATCTCGGAGTCCATCAGCGTCGCGACCGGAGCCGAGGCCGCGAAGGCGCGGGGGCCGTGCCCGGCCTCGCTGAGCGGCTGCAGCGGCCCGAGCAGGACCTGCTGCTGTCCGGCGCGCCGCGCGTCGAACTGCTCCCGGAACAGGGCGGCGCCCTGGTCCTGCCCGACGAGGGGGTAGCCGCGCGCGGCGAACATCTCGCGCAGCCCGTCGGAGACCATTCCCCCGTCCCAGGCGCCCCAGTCGATGGCGACGGCCTGCGCCCCGGGCACGGCGTCGGCGAAGGCCTCGGCCCACCGGTCGAGGACGGTGTTGGCGGCCGCGTAGTCCGACTGGCCCCGGTTGCCGAACAGCCCTGCCACGGACGCGAAGAGCACGAGGTGGCGCAACCGGGCGGGGTCGGGCAGCGCCGCCAGCAGGTGCTCCAGGCCGGCGAGCTTGGTCGCGATGACGCCTCGGGCCTGCTCGACGGTCTTGTCGACGACGAGCTTGTCCGCGAGCGCGCCGGCCCCGTGCACGATGGCGGCGGTGGTCGCGGCCCATGGTTCGAGGGCGGTCCGCGTGGCGTCGGCATCGGTGAGGTCCACGGCGACGTAGCGCGCGCGAGCCCCGAGACGGCCGACGGCCGCGACTCCCTCCCGGATCTCCCGCGCGGCGAGCACCTGCCGCGCGAGCCTGGCCACCTCCTGCGGCTTCGGCGTGGCGCCCTGGGCACGCAGGTGAGCGGTGGCCGCGCCGCGCAGTGCCGGCTCGTCCTCCGCCTCGCGCGCCCACTCGGGCTCGTCCACGAGTTCGCTGCGGCCCAGCAGGACGTACTCGGGCGCGGGGTTGCGCTCGGCGAGCGCCTGGACGCAGCGGGCGGTGATGCCGCGTGCCCCGCCGCTGACGAGCACGGTGTCCGTGTCGGTGAGCTGGTCCCAGGTGGCGCGGTCGCCGCTGGTTCCGACCGTGTTCTCGGGCGCGGCGCGGGGAACGAGCCGGCCGTCGTCGTCGAGCACGACCGTGTCGAGTCCGTCGGCCGGGTCGTCGAACTCCGCGACGACCCGCTCGGCCTGCGCCGGACCCTGCTCGGCGTCGACCAGCACGGCGCGCGCCCGCACGGCGGGGTGCTCGATGCGCAGCGTGCGCACGATGCCGGTCAGGCCGGCCGGTGCGAGGCCACCTGCCGCGAAGGGCTCCCGGGTGTCGACGGCGCCGACGGCCAGGATGCGGGGGGTGTGCTCGGGGTCGTCCCCGGCGGTCCGGACGGTCCGGCCGATGCGAACCAGCGCTGCGGCGAGGGCCTCCGCGGCGTTGTCGGCGGGTTCCAGGACGAGGATCAGGTCGGCGTCGTCGGCCTGGTCGTCGGCGACGACGTCGTGACCCGCCGCCGTGAGCGCGGCGGCGACCGCCTCGGTCAGGGGGCCGGGGGTCCCGGCGACCGTGACGCGCCGGATCTCCCGTTCGAGGGGGATGTCGGCGGGTGCGATGCGGACCCGCCGGACCGGTGCCCGGCCGACGCGTATCGCAGACTCCTCGTCGTCGGCGGACGTCTTGGCGGCGCTCGGCGAGGGCGAGGACTCGCGCCCGCTGGACCGCTGCTGCAGCGCCTCGACCAGGTGCCCGAGCGTGCGCAGCTCGGCGACCTCCTCGGGGGAGAACGGTGCCTGGCCGGGGAACTTCTCACCGAGGGTGCCGAGGATCTCGACGCGCTTGATCGAGTCGATCCCGAGGTCCGCCTCGATGCCCATGTCCAGCTCCAGGATGTCGGCCCCGTAGCCGGTCTTGTCGGCCACGACCGCGAAGACGAGCGCCTCCACGTCCTGCGGCGGTTCGTCCGCCGCGGGTGCGGCGGGAGCGGGTGCGGCGGGAGCGGGCGCGGGTGCGGCGGCAGCAGGCGCGGCAGCCGGTGCGGCGGGCGCCGGGGCCACGGGGCTGTCTCTTATACACATCTCCGAGCCCACGAGACGGAGCTACATCT
>NZ_JABBYC010000029.1 GCF_016742955.1 Myceligenerans indicum
GAGATCTACACGAGCCTTATCGTCGGCAGCGTCAGATGTGTATAAGAGACAGGGGTTATGGGGTGCCCGCCTTCGGGCCCTCGCCGATGGGGTGGAGCGGGTCGCCCCAGACCTGCTCGCGGAAGTTCGACCAGACCTGCACGTCGCTGGTGGCGCCCAGCAGGTCGATCTGCGCGCCGGACAGAGCCAGCAGCCACGCGATGACCGACGTCGGCGGCTCGTCGACGATGTCCCCGAAATCGGGGCAGCCCAGGTTGATGCCGGAGATGTACATCGTCGCGTCGCCGTCCATGGAGACGTAGCCCGCGCTCGTGTCCGTCCCGGCCACGGTGGGCTCGCCGCCGGCGGGCGTGTCGTACGCGTAGGTCTTGAGCCAGAATCCCGGGACCTTCACGTGGTCCGCGACGATCCTCAGCGCGTCACGTCGCTCGACCTCGTGCGTCACGGGGACGGAGACGAGCGCGACGGACTTGATCCCGCTGATCTCCAGGTCCTTCGTGCGCAGGTCCGCCGGGAGCGAGAACGTGGTGGTGTTGTCCTGTCCCGCCGGGATCATCGGCAGGGTGACGTTCTGCTTCTCGCCGTCGCAGACGTAGCCGATCGAGAGCCCCTTCTCGGACTCGTCGGTCGAGAAGAGCTCGCCCGCCGCCGCGTCCGACTCCTCGGACGACGTGCCGTCGTCCCCGGACCCGTCGGAGGTCCCGGGCGAGTCGTCCTGCGATCCGCCGGTGACACCGTCGACGGCGTCGCCCACCCCGTCGGTCACGTCGTCCACCACGCCCGTGACCGGGTCATCGGCCGGTGTGCCGCTCGGGGACGGGGACGCCGAGGGAGACGGGGTCGGCTCCGGGTCCTCGTCGTCGCACGTGATGATCGGGAGCCAGTCGATCGGGTCCCAGCAGTCCTCGCCCGTGTGCAGCGCGGCCGGCTGCACACCGCCCAGGACGAGCGCACCGGCCAGCATCACGACGGCCGACCTGGCCGGCAGGGAGCCGCCGCCGGCACCGGAACCGCGCTCGGCGGCCGACGCCGGACCGCCGTCGGGCTCGTCGTCCGGCCCGTCGTCGTCGGACACCTCGAACACGCCGTTGCCCGGGGCTCCGGCCACGGGAACGCCATCGCTCCCGGAGGCGCGGTCCGAGGGCGACCACGAGACGACGACGATGCCGCCGACCGCACCGAGCAGGAACCCGATCAGCCAGCCGCCCAGGTTCACGCCGGACAGCGTGTACACCGAGATGGCGAGGATGATCACGCCGTAGAAGATCCGGTGCACGGGCTGCACCGCGGACAGCACGCCCAGGAGGATCAGCGCGATCGGCAGGACCGTCGCCTGGGCCCCCTCGATGCCGACCTGGAGCTGCATGTTCGGCACGCCCTCGGCGCCGAACGCGTCGGCGAGCGCACCCAGGTCGATCGGGCCGGACAGCAGGAGTTCCAGGCCGGCCAGGATCACGAGAACGCTCCCGACGAACGGGCGCCCCTTCCGCCACGGGCCGAACGCCCGTCGCGCGGCGGCCAGCCGGCCCCGCAGCGCGGGGCGGCCGGCGCCGGCCTGACCGGCCTTCCGGTTCAGAAGCACTCCTCGCCGTTCGTGAGCTGCAGGTGCAGGTTGGTCAGCTTGAACACGGCCGCCTGAGTGCTCCAGGAGACCTGCTGCAAGCCGTCGATGTCGATCGCGTCGGAGTCCATGGCGAAGTCGCCCTTGTCACCCTTGTCGTGCGTGTTGACCTTCGAGGCGTCCACGCCGATGCGGATGTTGGTGAACGTCGCGGTACCGGAGAGGTCAGTCATACCGATCTGGAGATCGGTCGCCGAGGCGGGCTTGTCCTGGTTGCCGGCCGTGATCTTGAGGCCCACCTTGCCGAGCTTCGTGTCCTGCACCACCGTCTGGCACAGGTTGTAGAGCTTCGCGTCCTTGATGTTCGCGATGGCGGCCGGGTGCGGCGTGCCGTCGGCGTCGACGGCGACGCCGGCGTACTGCGAGAATCCGGTCCCGTCCAGCCTGTCGGCCGCGATCTTGAACGGGGTGCCCGCGATCGCGAACGAGACCGGCACGGCGCCCTGAGCCACACCGCCGAGGAGCAGGGTGGAGGCCACGGCGACCGGGATGGCGGCGAGCGCGACGCGCCCCTTGCGCGACTTCGTCAGGTTGCTGAGCTTCATGTGATTCCCCTTTGGACACAGATAGAGGCGACTCCTTCGTCGTCGAGCGAGACCGTAGCCGACTACTGAGTGGCAGTCAATTGTCGCGACATGGTCCCTGGATGCCGACCTCCGCCGACGGCCCGATTCCGGGCATCTGCGGCAACCGTTCCGGTCAATTCACCCAGGCAGCACCCAGGTGGGTCGATATGCTCGCACCATGGCAACCAGCCGCAGAACCCGACTCCGTCCGGAGGAACGCAGGGACCAGCTCGTGGCACTCGGCGTGGCCACCCTGGCGAACCGCCCGCTGTCCGAGGTCACCGTCGAGGAGATCGCCGCGGAAGCGGAGGTCTCGACGGGCCTCGTCTACTACTACTTCGGCTCGAAGAACGGGCTGCACCACGAGATCGTGCTGCGGGCCCGCGACTCGATGCTGCACGCGAGCGAGCCCCGGCCGGAGCTCCCGCCGCTCGACCGCCTGCACAACACCCTGGAACGGCTGGTGAACTACGTACGCGAGCACGGACCGACGTTCTACTCGCTGGTGAGAGGTGCCGCCAGCGGCGACGAGGAGGTGCGGGAGCTGATCGAGAGCGCGCGGCGCGAGCAGACCGAGCGCGCCGTCGCCGCGGTGACCGAGATGGGCGTCGAGGACACGCCGATGCTGCGCATGGCACTGCGGTCCTGGGTGGCCCTGGCGGAGCAGGCGCTGGTCGACGGCGGGCTCAACGCCGACGTCCCGGGCCCGGAGCTCGTCGCATATCTGGAGAGCAGCATGTTCGGCGTGGTCAGCGCGACCGGCGCGCAGCTCGACGCGGGGCCGCTGGCGAAGGCCTGAGCGCCAGGCGCCGGCCGCCTGACCGCCAGGCGGCCGGCCGCCCGGCCATGGCCCGTCGGGCGAGCCGGCTCAGAGCACCTTTGCCATCAGCAGGCAGGGGTTCTCGACCCACATGTCCGGGAACTCCTCGACCGGGAGGAAGCCGACCGCCTCGTAGAACGCCCGCGTCTGCTCGTATCCCGGGTCCGGCAGCGAGGGACCGAGCGTCTTGACCGTGAGCAGCCGCACGCCCCGGCTGCGCATGTCGTCCTCGACCTCCCGCAGGAGCGCCCGGCCGATCCCCGCCCGGTGATGCTTGCGCCGCACGGCGAGGAGATGCACCTCCGCCGTGCTGTCGTAGCGCGGGTCCAGCAGGAGGATGCCCATCACCTCGTCGACGGGAATCCGGGAGCCGTCGAGGGCACCTGTGCCCAGCGCTCCCACCTCGGCGCCCCGGAACTCCGCGCAGCGGGTGTCGGCATGGGTGTCGACGGCGAGATAGTTGGGGAACTTCCGGGCCGCTTCCTCGTATTCGTCGGTGAACTTCTCGAGGCCGAACCATTCGGGAAGTTCGCCGAGAATGTCATGGGCCGCATCCGATCGGCCGCGCGTTCGCACAACGTCATAGGTCCCAATCACGCGCTTCAAGGTAGTACCTGATCGGACTATTTACTATGCACGCTAGTGGTAATTCCTGAAAGACCTCTTTGCACCTTTGCCGCCCATTAGGACCCATCCGCGGCATCCTGACGACCCGACGTCGCGCCGCCGCCCGCCCGGTTCCGGGCGGGCGGCGGCGCGTCAGTTCCCTCCCGTCAGTTCCCGAACAGGTCCCGCAGCCAGCCCGGGATGTTGCCCGGATCGGTCTGGTCGGAGCCGGAACCGCCCGACTCCCCCTGCCCCTGTCCCTGCTGGCCCTGTCCCTGCTGGTCCTGCCCCTGCTGCCCCTGCTGGCCGAGGTCGCTCTCGTCGCGCACCGCGAGACTGGCGGAGACCTGCCGGGTCTCGCCGCTGCGCACCACGGTCAGGGTCACCGACTCCCCGGCGGCGTGCTCCCGCACGAACGCCGTCAGCGACTCCGCTCCGTCGACCGGCTCGTCGCCGATGGCGACGATCACGTCACCCGCCTTGAGGCCCGCGCCGTCGGCCGGCGAACCCGAGACCACGTTCTCGACCTTCGCGCCACGCCGGGTGACGCCGTCGGCCGTCGCCGTGCCGTCGGAGAGCGAGACACCGAGGAAGGCGTGCTGGGCCGAGCCGTTGTCGATCAGCTGCTTGCTGATGTTCGAGGCCAGGTTCGACGGGATCGCGAACCCGAGCCCGATCGACCCGGACTGCTGCGCCGAGCTGGAAAGGGTCAGGATGGAGGAATTGATGCCGATCACCTCACCCGAGGAATTGAACAGGGGGCCGCCCGAGTTCCCGGGATTCACCGCGGCGTCGGTCTGCACCGCGTTGGTGACCACCACGTTGCCGCCGTCCCTCGACGACGCCGACACCGGACGGTTCAGCGCGGAGACGATGCCCGTGGTCGCCGTGTTCGCCAGGCCCAGCGGATTGCCGACGGCCATCACCGCGTCGCCCACGGCGACCGCGTCCGAGTCGCCGAGCGTCGCGGGCGACAGGTCGTCCGGAGCATCCTCGAGCTGGACGACGGCGAGGTCCGTGGCCGAGTCGGTACCGACGACCTTCGCGTCGTAGAGACGCCCGTCGGCCAGCGTGACCTGCACCTGCTGGGCCCCGGAGACCACGTGGTTGTTGGTCAGGACGTGTCCGGCGGAGTCGATGACGACGCCCGAGCCCTCGGCCGCTCCCTGCTGCGTGGCGACCTGGATCGAGACCACCGACTCCGAGACGGCGTCGGTGACCGCCTGCCAGTTCGGCGCGTTGCCCGTCGACGAGACCGGTACCGCGTGCTGCTGCGTGCGGCCGACATCGGCCAGTGACGCCGTCTGCGTGTCGTTGCCCATCAGGGCGATCGCTCCCGCCGTGCCCGCGCTCGCGAGGATCGCGGCGGCCGCGGCCGCGCTCACCACGGGGACCCAGCGGCGGTCCTTGCGCCGCGGGGTGGTCACTGTCGCCGGCGCGGCGTAGGGGTTGTGATAGGTGTTCGCGCCGTCCGACGGCGTCCCCGGACCGGCCGGGTGGCCCGCCTGCGGTTCGGCCACCGGAGCAGTTGCGGACGCGAGCCCCGGGCCCGGCCGGTCCGCGGAGGGCGGCTGCTGCGCGGCGGGAGCCTGCTGTGCTGCGAGCGGCGGCGTGGCGGGCTGTTGTGCTGCGGGCGGCTGGGTACCGGCGGGTGATGCGGCGGGCGGCGCGGTCGCGCCCTGCTCCGCGGCGGGAAGCTGCTGCGTGGGTTGCGCGGCCGGCCGCTGCACGGCCGGGGTCGACGTGGTCGGCACACCAGCGCTGGGGACCTGCGCCGCCCGCGCCTGCGCGGCGGGTGTCGTGTCGGGTGCGTCCGGGTGCTGCGCGGGTGCCTCCGGGTGCTGCGGTGTGGCGGCGTCGGCCGCCTCCGGCTCCTGGCCCTGCGGGGGTGTGGGGTTCTGCTCGGTGTTCACGGTGCCCTCCTTCATCCGCGAACCACTACACACCCCCACGCTGACGCGGTGCTTGATCCCACCTGTGAGTTCCCTGCACACGCCCGCCGGCGGGCCGCCACCACCCGGCCGGACGTGGCTGTTCAGGCGCCGCGCCCGCCCCGCCCGCCGTCAGCGGTCGCGGCGGCCGGTGTGCCGTACCACCGTGCGGACGTAGATCCACGCCAGCGGGCCGAGGACGGGGATCAGCACGATCAGGACCCACCCCCAGCGCGGCAGGCCGGCCCGCTCGTTCGCCGGTGCGCCGAGGACATCGACGAGCGCATAGACGAGGAGCCCTACGGCCAGGATCGGGAGGCCTACGCGGATCAGCATGCCCTCAGCGTAGGCCCGACTTCCTGAGAGAAGTACGGCCGCTCCCGCCGTACGACCGGGTCCGTCCTGTCACGGCCTCCGTGCGCCAGGTGGCGCGGCCGCCTCGGTGTGCCTTCGGGCGGTGGGGTCCCTCAGTCCGGGGAGTCGGTGGGGCGGTTGCCGTTCCGGGGCCGCTCGTCGGCTCCGGACTCGTCGACGTCGGGCTCGGCGTCGGGCTCGGCATCGGGGGCGTCGTCGGGGGCGTCGTCGGTCTCGGCCTCACGCCGTCGTTCCTCGCGCTCCTTCTTGCGCCGGGCCTGCTCCAGGAGCCACATGTACTCGGCGTCGTCCTCGGGCCCCGTGGGAGGCGCCTCGCGGACGGCCGGGCCGGCGGGAGCATCGCCGCCGGCGCGCTCCCAGGGAGCCGCGGCCTCGCGCCCCTTGCGGCGGCGCGCGACATAGGCCGCGGCGATCCAGGCGATCGAGCCGACCAGCGGCAACAGGATGATCGCGCCGAACCACAGGATCTTGGGCAGGCCATGGCGGTCCTCGTCGTCGGACTGGGCCACGTCGACCAGTGCATACACGACGAGAGCGACGTACAGGAACCCGAGCAGAAGGCGGTACACGTCGGAGAGGCTAATCCCCCTCGGGCCCGGACGTCTCGTTCCGCGCGTCCGCCCGCAGTGAACCTGGCGTGAACCCCGGTGTGATCGTGGTGCCGCCTGGGAGACCTACCATGGTGACGTGCCCCTCGTGATCTACACCGTGCTGCGCCTGGCCCTGTTCGCCGGCGCCCTCGGCCTGCTGTACGTCGCCGGCCTGCGGAGCTGGCTCCTGGTCGGAGTCGCCGCGGTGGCAGCGTTCGCCCTGTCCTACGTGCTGCTGAGCGGCCCGCGTGACGCCGCCGCCACCTGGCTGGCGGACCGCCGCGAGCGCCGTCGCGCCAGGCAGGGCGGGTCGGTGGCGGATGCGGACGCCGCCCACGAGGACGCCGTCATCGACCGCGCGACCGAGTAGGCCGCCGTCCGGGAGCGACGAACGCGGTGTGCGCCTGGCCGGCCGCGACGCCGGGGCCGTGCGCACCGGTCCGGTCGGCGCCGGCCCGGCACCAGCGGCGGTGATGACCGCCGGCGGCCGGCCGTGAGCCATCCTCAGGAACTGCGGGCTGAGCGGGCTCGTTGACCAGGCCAGATCGATATCGAAGGAGTGCACGTATGGCGACAGCCGCCGAGTGGATCTCCGGGGCGCGGCCCCGAACCCTTCCGGCCGCGGCCGCACCGGTCATGGTGGGCACGGGTGCCGCGGCGCAGGTGGGTTCGTCGGCCTGGCTCCCGGCGCTGCTCGCGCTCGGTGTGGCCCTGGCTCTGCAGGTCGGGGTCAACTTCGCGAACGACTACTCGGACGGCGTGCGCGGCACCGATGTCGACCGGGTCGGCCCCATGCGGCTCACGGCGTCCGGCGCGGCGGCGCCCAGAGCCGTGAAGGGTGCCGCGTTCGGCTCGTTCGGCGTGGCGGGCGTCCTGGGCCTGGCGCTGTGCGCGGTGAGCGGGCACTGGTGGCTGCTGGCCGTCGGTGTGCTGTGCGTGGCGGCCGCGTGGTTCTACACGGGTGGCCGGAGGCCGTACGGGTACGCGGGGCTCGGTGAGGTCGCCGTCTTCGTGTTCTTCGGCCTGGTCGCCGTGCTCGGCACCACGTACACGCAGGCCGACGTCGTGACGTGGCCCGCCGTGCTCGGTGCGGTCGGGGTGGGCCTGATCGCGTGCGCGCTGCTCATGGTGAACAACCTGCGCGACATCCCGGGTGACGTCCTGGCAGGGAAGAAGACCCTGGCGGTGCGCATCGGGGACTACCGGGCGCGGCGGGCATACCTGGGGCTGATCTGGCTCCCGCTGCTGCTGGGGATGGTGTGCGCGTTCTGGGCGCCGTGGTCGCTGCTCGTGGTGCTGCTCGCCGGTCCGGCGGCGCTGCTCACCCTGCCGATCGTCGCAGGGGCACGCGGCAAGCTGCTCGTCCCCGTGCTGGCGGGAACGGGCCTGTTCGAGCTCGGGTACGGCGTGCTGCTCGGGCTGGGCCTGGCGCTCTGACCGGTGGCGGGGCCGCTCAGGCGGCGGGCCGGCCGATCAGGAGACCGACCAGGAGCCCGAGGCCTTGGGCACCAGTTCGATCCACGTGTTGCCGGGGGCGAGTCTCGCGGGCTCGCCGTTCTCGAGGGTGAGTTCGACGGGCCGGCGAAGCTTCGACTTGCTCCAGTGCACCTTCACGACCTTGCCTTCGGCGGCGATGATGCCCGTGCCGGAACCGACCAGCTTCGTCTCCGGCACGTGTGAGCCGGCGGCGTCCACGTACGGCGTCATGACCACGTCCACCTGCAACGCCACGACGTTCCGGGCCGCGTGTCGTACGCCCGACGCCGACATGGAGGCCACGCCTCCCTCGCTGCGCCTGTAGGTGTGGCTTCCGCCGTCCCAGTACCAGTTGCTGGTCTGCTGGTTCGACAGCCGCACGCCGATCGTCCCCGCCCGGCGCCCCTCCACCGCGGCCGACGACTCCCCGGCCTCGGGGGCATGGAGGAACTGCTCCGGTGGCGGAGCGGAAAGCCGCAGGTCCTCCCTCTCCTGGGACAGGAACACCTCCGGACGGCCGATCACGTTGTGCGGCGCGGGACGACTCGGGTCGCGGGAGAACCCGGCGTCCCCGTCGTCCATGATCACGGACTGCGTCGACACCCGGTTCACCCGGTCGATGAACGGGGACTGACCGCCCGAGTAGGCGAGCATGCCCTTCATCGGCGCGACGATCGCGGCGTCCATCGGCCGCACGGACCGCACGGGCTCCACGGTGTCGGGCAGCGTCGAGTGGTAGGTGGCGACGAAGCGCGTGATCCCGCCCTCCACGACCTCCTCCCAGACGAGGTCCGCGTACTCCAGGCCCCGGGTGGGGCGGGCCTCCGGCGCGTTCTCGATCTTGACCGAGAGCGCGGGACGTCCCATCGCCTTCTCCTTGCCCTCGATCCCGGTCAGCGGCCAGTACACCGGCTTCGGCACGGGTTCCGGCGCCTCCGTCTTGGGGGTCGCCGTCTCGGGCTCGACCGTCGCGGTCGGGGTGGCCAGCGGCTCCGGTTCGTCCCACGGCCACGCCAGCCTCTGCCCCCAGGGCGTGCTGCAGGCGCTCATCCCGATCGCCACCGCCGTGACCAGAGCGAGAGCCCCGGCAGCTCGCTGACGTCGCAGCGTCCGTCTCATGTTTCCTCCGGGTCCGCGCGTGATGCTGTCGCCCGGCCGCCCCCGGGACTGGCGCCACACCCTAACGGGTTTGCACTTCTTCAGGTTAAGCCCGTTTGCCCAGGCCGCAGGTCTAAGCTGGCACGGTGCGGGATGAGTTGAGAGACGTGGTCGCGGCAGTCCGCACGGCCCTGCACGGCGGGGCTCCGTACGCACCGCACCCGCTGTCCGCCGGCCCCCCACCGCCGGACGGCACGGCTCTGGTGGTTCGCACCTCCGGCTCCACGGGAACACCCCGCCAGGTCACCCTGTCCGCGGCGGCGCTCCGCGCCTCAGCCTCCGCGACCCACGAACGTCTCGGCGGACCCGGCCGGTGGTTCCTCGCCCTTCCCGCCACCCACGTCGCAGGCCTCCAGGTGATCTCGCGGTCCGTGATCGCCGGGACCTCCGTCGGCGGCGGGACGGACGGGCCGTTCACCCCCGACGGCTTCGCCGCCACGGCCGGGACGTTCCTGTCCGACGACGCCGGCTCGCGCGCCTACGTCTCGCTCGTGCCCACCCAGGCCCATCGGCTCGTCGAGGCCGCCGACGGCGGCGCACCCGCCGGCCTGGACACGCTCGCGCGGTTCGACGCCGTCCTCCTCGGAGGTGCCGCCACACCGGACGCACTCCGCGTCCGGCTCCACGACGCCGGCGTGCGTGCCGTCACCACCTACGGCATGTCCGAGACCTGCGGCGGATGCGTGTACGACGGCGTCCCGCTCGCGGGCGTGCGGGTCCGGCTCGCGCAGGACCGGGCAGGCCGGACCGGTGCACCCGGCATCGTGGAGCTGTCCGGGCCGGTGCTCGCCGACGGCTACCTCGGGAACCGGAGCGCCACCGCGGCCGCGTTCCGCACCGATCCCGACGACACCCGCTGGTTCCGCACCTCCGACCTGGGCGCCCTCGATCCGCAGGGCCGTCTCACGGTCCTCGGCCGCGCCGACGACGTCATCGTCACCGGCGGCGTCAACGTCGCCCCCGCCGCGGTGGAAGCGGCGCTCGCGGAGCTCGGCGAGGTCTGCGTGGTCGGTGTCCCCGACCGGGAATGGGGGCGGTCGGTCACAGCGGTCCTCACGCACCCGGCGGGCCGGCCGCTCGACCTCGACCCCTCGCTCCCGCCACGGCTGGAGCCGGCCCCGGCCGAGGTGACCGATCGCGTCCGGCAGCTGGTGACCGAGCGGCTCGGCCGGGCCGCGGTCCCGCGCCAGGTCTTCCTCACGGACGCCATCCCCCTGCGCGGGCCGGGCAAGCCGGACCGCGCGGCGGTCGAGGCGGCGGTGGCGGACGCCAGATCCCGGACGGCACCCTGAGCGCCCTCGCGGGATCCACGTTGCGGCGGTGCGGGTGGTTCGGCCAGCATGTGATGATGCCCCGAACCGACACCGTGTGGCCCGTCGTGCACGACGAGCGTGCCGCCCTGGTCCGTGACCTGGAAACGCTGACGCACGAGCAGTGGGAGGCCCCGTCACTCTGTGCGGGCTGGACGGTTCACGACGTCCTGGCCCACCTGATCGACAGCGCGACGACGACCCGCCGCGGTTTCGTCCGGCGGATGATCGCTGCCCGGGGAGACTTCGACCGGGACAACGCGGTGGGCGTCGAACGCGAGCGTGCCACCCACCCGGATGCGACTCTCGCGTCCTTCCGCCGGGTCGTGAACCGGACCGACACCCCACCTGCGGCCCTGGCCACCCGCCTCGTCGAGGCCTTCGTGCACGGGGAGGACATCCGCCGTCCTCTGGGGATCTCCCGCGGCTACCCGGCGCAGCACGTCCTGACCGCGCTGCGCTACCAGGCCAGGACCCCCGAATCCTTCGGCGGCGGCAGGGAACGGGCGAGAGCGGTACGCCTCGTCGTCACGGACGCCGGCGTGACGATCGGTTCCGGCCCGGAGGCGACGGGCACCGCGACGGCTCTCCTGCTGGCACTCTCGGGACGACCGGTCCGGGAGGGCGAGATCCAGGGCCCGGGCGCCGGGCCGGTGGTCCGGCGCTGACGGGCCCCGCCCCGACACCCGGGCGCAGCACGACGGCACCCCGGACCCGGCACGGCACGCGCCCTGCGGGGAGCGCCCGCGCTCAGAAGTAGTAGGGGAACTGGCTCCAGTCCGGGTCACGACGCTCCAGGAACGCGTCGCGTCCCTCGACCGCCTCGTCCGTCATGTAGGCCAGGCGCGTGGCCTCCCCGGCGAAGACCTGCTGGCCGTTGATGCCGTCGTCGGGCAGGTTGAACGCGAACTTCAGCATGCGGATCGCCTGCGGCGACTTCGTCGCGATCGTGCGCGCGTACTCGATCGCCAGGCCCTCCAGATCGGCGTGCTCCGCGACCTCGTTGACCGCTCCCCAGCGCTCGGCGTCGTCCGCTGAGTACTCCCGGGCCAGGAAGAAGATCTCCCGGGCCCGCTTCTGCCCCACCTGACGGGCGAGATAGGCCGAGCCGTAGCCGCCGTCGAACGAGCCGACGTTCGCGTCCGTCTGCTTGAACTTCCCGTGGTCCCGGCACGCGATCGTCAGGTCGCACACCACGTGCAGCGAGTGCCCGCCGCCGGCCGCCCAGCCGTCCACGACGGCGACCACCACCTTCGGCATCGTCCGGATCAGCCGCTGCACCTCCAGGATGTGCAGCCGGCCCGCCCGGGCAGGGTCGACGGCGTCGGCGGTGGCGACCTCCCCGCCGCCGTCGGGAGCCGTCGTGTACCGGTACCCGGACCGGCCGCGGATGCGCTGGTCCCCGCCGGAACAGAACGCCCACCCGGCATCCTTGGGCGAGGGCCCGTTGCCCGTGAGCAGCACCGTGCCGACGTCGGACGTCATGCGCGCGTGGTCCAGCACCCGGTACAGCTCGTCCACGGTGTGCGGCCGGAACGCGTTGCGCACGTCCGCACGGTCGAAGGCGACCCGCACCACCGGCAGGTCGCGACCCGTCGCGTGGTCGTGCCCACGGTGGTACGTCATGTCCGTGAGGTCCTCGAACCCTGTGACCTCCCGCCACTGCTGCGGGTCGAAGGTCTCGGAGACCTGGCGGGGCAGGGGCGCGGCCGGCTGATCGGTGGAGGTGCTCACGGGGGAAGCGTAGTTCGTCGGTCCACTAGCCTGAACGGGTGCACGAGTCCATCGTCTGGTCCACCCCGCTGCGCACCCGGTTCCGCGGCCTCGACGTCCGCGACGGGATGCTCCTGCGGGGCGACGCCGGCTGGGGCGAGCTCTCCCCGTTCTGGGACTACGACGACGCCGAGTCCGCCACCTGGCTCCGTGCCGCCCGCGAGGCCGCCGACACCGGCTGGCCCGACCCGGTGCGCGAGGCCGTGCCCGTGAACGTGACGGTCCCCGCCGTCGGGCCGGACAAGGCCCGCGAGATCGTGCTCGCCTCCGGGGGCTGCCGCACCGCCAAGATCAAGGTCGCCCAGCGCAGTCCCGGCGGCGGCATCGAGCCCCTCGCCGCCGAGCAGGCCCGCGTCGAGGCGGTCCGCTCCGCGTTCGACGAGCTGTACGCCGGCACCCACCAGGAGGCCCGCATCCGCGTCGACGCCAACGGCGGCTGGAGCCTGGACGAGGCGCTGCTGCGGCTGCCCGTGCTCCACCGTGCCGCCGGCGGGGACGGACGCGCCGGGAGCGTCCACGGCCTGGAGTACGTCGAGCAGCCCTGCGCGTCCGTCGAGGACCTCGCCGCCCTGCGCCGTGCGCAGCACGTCCCCGTCGCCGCCGACGAGTCGATCCGCCGCGCCGAGGATCCCCTGCGGGTGGTCCGGCTGGACGCCGCCGACGTCGTGGTGCTCAAGGTGCAGCCGCTCGGCGGTGTGCGGGCCTGCCTCGACCTGGCCGAACAGGTGAGGCTTCCCGTGGTGGTCTCCTCCGCGCTCGAGTCCTCCGTCGGGCTCGCGGCAGGCGTGGCGCTCGCCGCGGCTCTCCCGGACCTGCCGCACGCCTGCGGCCTCGCGACGGCGCAGCTCCTGGAGCACGACGTGGTGGCGGACCCCCTGCTGCCGGTCGGCGGGGCGATTCCGGTACGCCGGCCCGCCCCCGACCCCACCGCACTGGCCGCCGTCCCGGCACCGGCCGACGTCGCGGGCCGCTGGCGAGCCCGGCTCCACCGTCTCGCTCGGCTCCTCGACGCGGACGAGGCCGTGGCCTCCGCCGCCCGCTGACCGTCCCGGCCCCGCGGCGCCCCGCGGCGAGCCGGCGACGCCGCGACGGGCCACGTCGCCGCCGCGGCCCTCGGCCGCCCCGCGCCACCGATCCGGGCGCGGTGGACGGCAACGGCACGATCGCGCGGCTAGCCTGGCTGCATGCCTGAGAATCCCGCCTCGGTCGGCGCCGCGCGCGGCCTGATCTCCGAGCTCGTCGCACACGGGGTCCACGACGTCGTCCTGGCACCCGGGTCCCGTTCCGCGCCGCTCGCCTACGCGACGGCCGAGGCCGCCGACGCCGGCCTGCTGACCCTCCACGTGCGCATCGACGAGCGCACGGCCGGGTTCCTGGCGCTCGGCCTCTCCCGGGGGAGCGCCCTGACCGCGGGGTCCGGGGCGGACGGCGCCCACGACGACCCGTCCGTCCCGTTCGCGGGCAGTCCCGTCGCGGTGGTCACCACCTCCGGCACCGCCGTCGCCAACCTGCACCCGGCCGTGCTCGAGGCGCACCACACCGGCGTCCCGCTGATCCTGCTCACCGCCGACCGGCCCCACGAGCTGCGCGGCACGGGTGCCTCGCAGACCACGCACCAGCCCGGAATCTTCGCGGGGGCCGTGCGCTACGAGGCGGACGTCCCGGCGCCGTCGGGCACGGACCTCGCCACTCGCGCGGCCGAGACCCGCGACCTCGCCGCCCTCGCGGCGCGGGCCGCGTCCGCCGCGCTCGGCCTGCGCGACGGAACCCCCGGCCCGGTGCACCTGAACCTGTCCTACCGCGACCCCCTCCACCCCGCCCCACGACCGGCCGAGACGGACGAGCCCGCGTCCCCGCACCGGCCGGGCAGCGGCCGGGACACCCCCCTGACCACCGTCGTCCCCGGTACCGTCCGGCACCACGCCTCCCCGGCCCTCCCCGGCCCTCCCGCGCGGACCGTGGTCGTCGCCGGCGACTGCGCCGGACCCGGAGCCCGCCGGCTCGCCGAGGCGCAGGGCTGGCCCCTGCTGGCCGAACCGTCCTCGGGCGCGTGCGGAGGCCCGAACGCGATCCCGGCATACCGGCTCGTGATCGGCGACGACGGCCTCGCGGGCGAGATCCGGCACGCCGTCGTCCTCGGCCGCCCCACGCTCTCGCGCCCGGTGCAGCGCCTGCTCGCCAGGCCCGACGTCGTCGTCACCGTCGTCACGCCCGGGGGCCTGCCCTGGCCCGACGCCGCGCGCAACGCTGCCCTGGTGGTACAGGGCCTCGCACCGGAATGGTACGAGCCGCGGGAGAACGCGGACCGCGACTGGCTCGACCGCTGGCGGGCCGCGGGACGCGCAGCCACGACGGTCATCGACGAGGCCACCCGGGACGACGCCGTCGCCGGCGGGCCCACGGCGCTGTCCGTGGCCCGGGCCATCGCCACCGTCCTCGGCGACGAGGACGTGCTCGTCGTGGGGTCGTCGAACCCGGTGCGCGACCTCGACCTCGTGCTCGGCACGGACGACGTCGGCGGCCTGCCCGCCGTGGTGGCCAACCGCGGGCTCGCCGGCATCGACGGCACCGTCTCGACCGCCACCGGCCTCGCACTCGCCGCGGCGCGCGCGGGGCGCCGCACCCGCGCGCTCCTGGGAGACCTCACGTTCCTGCACGACGTCGGCGGCCTGCTGCGCGGACCTGGTGAGGCCCACGTCGACCTGGAGATCGTCGTCGTGAACGACGACGGCGGCTCCATCTTCGCCACCCTGGAGCACGGGGACCTGGCGGCGACCTCCGAAGCGGCGGGTGCCCGGTTCGAGCGGGTCTTCGGCACTCCCCACGGTGCGAACCTCGCGCAGCTCTGCGCGGGCTACGGCGTGGACCACCAGCTCGTGAAGGACGTGCCGAGCCTGCGTCACGCGCTCATGGCCCCGAGCCATGGCGTGCAGGTGATCGAGGTGCGGGTGCCGCGCACGGACCGCCGTACGGAGGCACGCGACCTGGCACGCCGCGTGGCCGACGCGGTGCGGGGAGTGAGCTGAGGCCGGGGCGGCAACCGCCGCCCCGGCCTCGACGCACGTGCCGGCGGATGTCGCCTACGTGAGCCCGGAGTACGAGTGCTTCCCGTTGATGACCAGGTTGACGCCGGTGAAGTTGAACAGCACGCAGGCGTACCCCACCACCACGAACCACGCCGCACGGCGCCCGGACCAGCCGCGCGTCGTGCGCGCGTGCAGGTAGGCCGCGTAGACGACCCAGACCACGAAGGACCAGACCTCCTTGGGGTCCCACCCCCAGTAGCGTCCCCACGCGTCCTCGGCCCAGATCGCCCCGCCGATGAGCGTGAACGTCCACAGCACGAACCCGACGGAGTTCAGGCGGAACGACAGGGCCTCCAACGCGGTCGGCGACGGCGTCTGGTCGAGCCACCGCCAGGCGGCGAGCCACGGCGTGCCCTCGTCGCGGGCGTCCCGCAGGAGCTGCAGCACCGAGGACACGAACGCCACCGTGAAGATGCCCGTGGCCGTGATCGCCACGCCGACGTGGATGACGAGCCAGTAGTTCTGCAGCGCCGGCTGCAGGCCGGTGGCCGCCACGAAGAACACGTTCTGCGCCAGCACGAGGAACGTGGCGCCCAGCCCGGCGACGAACGCCCCGAGGAACCGCGCCTCGCGGACGGTGCACACGCCCACGAACACGGCGACCGCCACGAAGGTGCCCACCAGCACGAACTCATACATGTTGGCCCAGGGGGTCCGCCCGGAGGCGAGCCCGCGCAGCACGATCGCGGCCAGCAGCATCGCCGCGGCGAGCCACGACAGCGCCATCCCGATCCCGGCGCCCTTCCGGGAGACGCCGCCCGCCGCCGTGCCGTTCCCGGGGCCGTACGCCGCCGCGGGGCCGGGCGCGGGTTCCGCCTCCGGCGCGCCGCCGCCCGCGGCGACCGTGACCTTCTCCCGCGCCGCGTCCCGCTCGGCCACACGCGCGCCGGAGAGCCGCGCCAGGTCCACCGCGAACGCGATCATCGCGATCGCGAGCGCCGTGGCGGCAGCCCACACGAGCAGCACGCTCAGGTTCGCCATCTCCATGTCTCAGTCCTTCGTCGTCTCGTCCTCGGCCTCGGCAGACCCGGCCGCCGGCCCTGCCCCGTCGTCCTCCAGCTCCGGCAGCACCGACATCGCCCGGTCCACCTCGCCCTGGAGCCCCGCGTCATCCCCCCGTGCCAGGCCCGCGGCCTCCACCACAGTAGTCCCGTCGGCCGACGCGAAGGCCCGCACCCACACCCGCCGTCGCGGGGTGAACAGGCTCAGGGCCAGCCCGCCGAGCGCGAGCAGCGCGAACGTCAGCACGTACGCGAGCGACGGGTCGTGCCGCAGGTCGAGCGCCACGTATCGCGGCACGTCCTCGCCGAGCGTCACCGTCCCGAGACCGTCGGGCAGGTCCACCGTCTCACCGGGCCGCACCAGCAGCTTGACCCGCGCCCCGTCCTGGTCCACCGATGGTGTCAGCGACGCGGTGTCGAGCCGGTACACGTTGCGCGGCACGCCGTCGTCGAGCCCCAGGTCTCCCCGGTACACCTCCAGGACGAGCAGCGGGTCGAGCGGCTGGGGGAAGGTGGAGCGGGCGGTGCCGTCGTCGTCGACGACCGCCGTCGGCAGGAAGTAGCCGACCAGGCCGATCTGGTCGCCGCGTGAGACGTCGGGCACCTTGACCACGCCGCGGGACGTGTACAGCTGGTCCTCCGGCAGGAAGGGGACGCGCTGGGAGAAGGCGACCTCGCCGTCGGAGTCGGTCACGGTGATCTTCGGGGCGAAGCCGTTGCCCTGCAGGTAGATCTTCGCGCCGTCGGTGACCAGCGGATGGTTCACCTTGATCTGCTCGGGGTGCCGCGTACCATCCGGCTCGGTCACCGTGACGTGCGCGGTGAAGTCCCTGGCCTGGGCGAACGCCACCGTCTCACTGGCGAACTCCGAGTCGAACGCGTCGAGGGTCATCGAGAACGGCACCAGTGAGGACGGCCGGAACCAGGCGCCCTCGGTGAACGTGTCGTAGTCCACGACGGCGTTGGCGAACCCGCGCCCCTCGGTGACGATGGCCTGTCCCGTGTAGTGCAGCATCTGTCCCAGCGCCACCGACACCAGCAGGCCCAGCAGTGCCAGGTGGAAGACGAGGTTCCCCGTCTCGCGCAGGTAGCCGCGCTCCGCGCTGATCGTCCGGGACTCGGGCCGGTGTGCCCGGGCCGCCTCCGTCCGGCGGTCGACGCGGAAGGTGGGCAGGTAGCGCGGCCCGCGCAGCCTGGCAGCGACCAGTTCGACGGCGTCGTCCGGGGCCAGCCCGGTGGTCGCGCTCGCCTGGGCGGGGAACCGCGTGAACCGGAAGGGAACCTGCGGCGGACGGGCGCGCAGCGCCCGCCAGTGTGCCGCGGTCCGCGGCACGATACAGCCCACCAGCGACACGAAGAGCAGCAGGTAGATCGCCGAGAACCACACCGACGTGTACACGTCGAAGAAGCCGAGCCGGTCCAGCCAGTCGCCGAGATCGGGGTGGTCGCCCAGGTACTCGGCCACGGCGGCGGGGTCCTGCCCGCGCTGCGGCAGCACCGACCCGGGCACCGCCGCGACCGCGAGCAGCATGAGCAGCATGAGCGCCACCCGCATCGAGGTGAGCTGGCGCCACATCCACCGCAGCATGCCGACGACGCCGATCCTCGGCGCGGACGGTGTCGAGCCGTCCTTGTCCCCGGCCCCGCGGGTGTCCGGCGCCGGTTCCGCCGCCCCGGAGGCCTCCGCGAACTCGTCGTCGATCCCGTGCGGCACGTACCCGCCCCGGTGCGGCCGCGATCCCGCGGGGACTTCCGCCGCCGCGACGTCCGGCTTCTGGTCGCCGCTCATCTACAGAACCGTCCAGTATCCGTTGATCCACGACTGGAGCGAGGTCGTCAGCACACCCCACAGCCCTGTGACCAGGGCCAGTCCGATCGCGACGAGAAGGGCACCGCCCGCGCGCATCACCGCGAGCCGGTGGCGCCGCAGGAACGTCATCATCCGGTCCGAGGCCGTCGCTCCCAGCGCGACGAGCAGGAACGGCACGCCCAGCCCCACGCAGTAGGCGACGCCGAGCAGAGCCCCCCGCCACACGGAGGCCTCGTCGAGCGCGAGCGTCTGGACGGCCGCGAGAGTCGGCCCCATGCAGGGAGTCCAGCCCAGCCCGAACACGAAGCCCAGCACGGGCGCGCCCCAGAGCCCGGTCCGCGGCACGACGTGCAGGCGTGCCTCACGCTGCAGCCAGGGCACCAGGCCCACGAACGACAGCCCCATGAGGATCACGACGACACCGAGGACCCGGAACAGCACGTCCTCCCAGCGCACCAGGTAGACGCCCACCGCGCCCGCCGCCGCCATCAGGGTGACGAACACCGTCGTGAACCCGGCTACGAACAGGGCGACTCCGGCGAGCACCCGGCCCCTCCCGGTCGCCGGCGGGCGGAGTCGGAGCGCCCTCGCCCCCCGGCGCCCGGCGTCGTCGGCGGGCGGCGTCGTCCCCGAGGCCTGCACGCGGGCGGGCCCGGCCGTTGCGGCGGACATCCCGCCCACGTAGCCGACGTACCCCGGCACCAGCGGCAGAACGCAGGGTGACGCGAACGAGACGAGGCCGGCCAGGACGGCCACGGGGACCGCGACCAGCAACGACCCGCTGAACGCGAGCGAACCGGCGTCCATCACGCCTCCTCCGCGAGCACGTCGTCCAGCAGTGCCTCCAGCGTGGGGCGTTCGATCTCCCCGATCACCCGGGCGGCCACCATGCCCTCGCCGTCGAGCACCACGGTGGTGGGCACGGCCTGCAGCGGTACGACGCCGGACAGGCCCGCGATCACGCTGCCGTCACCGTCCTCGAGACTCGGGTACGGGGTACCGAAGGTGCGTTCGAACGCCTGCGCGGTGGCCGCGTCGTCCTCGGTGTTGATGCCGAGGAAGTGGACGCCGTCGTCCGCGTAGGCGGTGGCCACCTCGGCGAGATCGGGTGCCTCGGCACGGCACGGGGGGCAGCCGGCGTACCAGGTGTTGAGGACGACGACGTCGCCCGCCCAGTCCGTGGTGTCACGCCGCTCGCCGTCGAAGCCGGTCCCGCTGATCTCCACCGGACCGCGGCGGTCACCCGCGTCCCAGCTCTGCACCGAGCCGTCGCCGGAGACGTAGCCCTGCCCCGCGATGTCGCCCGCGCCGGAGTCCGCGGCGGTGCAGGCGGCGAGCGTCGCCGCGCAGGCGGCGGCGAGCACCGTGGCCGCCAGGCGGCGGGCCCGGCCGGGTGAGGTGGCGCGAGACGGGGTGCCGCGAGACGGGGTGCTTGGAGTCGTGGCGCTCATGCGCCGGGGAGCTGCTTGGCGCCGTCGTACAGGTCAGCCACCGGCTCGCTGTAGTGGAGGCCGATGAACCGGCCGTCCTCGAACCGGAGGCTGGTCAGGGAGGCGAGGTTGCACTGCCGGTTGCGAGGGTCGTGCCAGAGGCGGCGTCCCTCGAACGCGCAGCGGGTGAGCCAGACCGGGAGCTGATGGCTGACCAGCACCGCCTCATGCCCTTCTGCGGCCTGGCGCGCGGTCTCGACGGCGGCGCGCATCCGCCGCACCTGGTCCGCGTAGGGCTCCCCCCAGGAGGGGCGGAAGGGGTTCCACAGGTACTTCCAGTGCGCGGGCCGGCGCAGCGCACCGTCGCCCACACCGAACCGCATCCCCTCGAAGTGGTTCTCGGCCTCGATGAGGCGGTCGTCGGTTCCCAGCTCCACGCCGAACGCCTCCGCGATCGGTGTTGCGGTCTCCTGGGCACGCTGGAGCGGGGAAGCGATCACGGCGGCGACGTCGCGGCCGCGTCCCGTCAGGTGCTTGGCGACGCGCGCCGCCATCTCCTGACCGCGGTCCGACAGCCGGTAGCCGGGCAGGCGGCCGTAAAGCACACCTTCGGGATTATGGACCTCGCCGTGACGAAGCAGGTGGACGGTGGTGGAGACCATGAGCCTCAGTGTCCCATCGGTTCCTGAGTGATTCAGCACCTGAGGACGTGGTGTGAGCCACTGGCCGCCGGTGATTTTCCCGGACTCGCCGGAAGTAGCGGCATGGCGCGCGCCCGAGGCGGTCCGCCGTAGCGTCCGAAGGGCCGGTCTCCCGCATCGCACCGCCGGAACGGGGCAGGTCCGGCTCCCGGCACGCGTCCTTTGAGGAGGACCTCATGAATGCTCCGTCCGACGCCTCGCAGGCGCCCGAGGCGACACCGCCGATCGTCCCCAGGTCGCACAGCATGACGGCCCGGCTCGCCGCCGAGTTCCTGGGCACCTTCGTCCTCGTCTTCGGCGGTGTCGGGACCGCGCTCTTCGCGGCGAACTTCCCGGACCCGGAGAACAACACGCTCGGTGTCGGCTTCCTCGGCGTCGCGCTCGCGTTCGGGCTGACGGTGGTGGTGGGTTCCTACGCGATGGGGCCGATCTCCGGCGGGCACTTCAATCCCGCCGTGACGCTGGGCGTCGCCGCGGCCGGCCGGTTCGCCTGGCGGGACACCGGCGGCTACCTCCTGGCCCAGTTCGCGGGCGGCCTCGTCGGGTCGAGCGCCCTGGCCGCGATCCTCTCCGGGACCGACGGCGCGTTCGCGGCGGCGCACGAGGGCGGGTTTGCCTCGAACGGCTACGGCGAACTCTCGCCGGGCGGCTACGGGATCGGCTCGGCCATGCTGGTCGAGACGATCCTCACCGCGGTGTTCCTGTTCGTCATCATCGGCGCGACGGCGAAGATCGCCGCACCCGCCATGGCCGGGCTCGCCATCGGCCTCACCCTCACCCTGATCCACCTCGTCTCCATCCCGGTGACGAACACGTCGGTGAACCCCGCCCGCTCCCTCGCCGCCGCGGTGTACGGCGGCGGCGAATGGCTGGGGCAGGTGTGGCTGTTCTTCGTCTTCCCGGTCCTCGGCGCACTGATCGCCGGGTTCGCCTACAAGGCTTTGTTCGGCCCCACCGCCGCAGAGGGCTGAGCGCGCCGGGCCGGAGCCGGCCCGGCATGGCGGTCGGGTCTCGCGGTGGCCAGGAACGGGCCGCACCCGGCGAGCAGCCAGGGGTCTCGGAGGCGATCGGGGGCTCCGATGCCGCGGGAGCGCTGCGTGTGGTCGGTCGTTTGGCGTGTGGTCGGTCAATCACTTGACCGACCACACGCCAAACGACCGACCACACGCCAAACCCCCGACCACGCGGAAGGGCCTCCGACGACGTGCGGGACCACACGCACGTCCCCGTCGGGGTGGGCCGCACCCCCGGCGGCTCCGCCTCACGCAACAAGCTCGCAGCGGCAGCAGCGGGGCCACATCCCGGCAACACGCACCCCACGCAACAAGCTCGCAGCGGTAGCAGCGGGGCCACATCCCGGCAACACGCACCCCACGCAACGAGCTCGCGGCCGGCAGCAGTCAGGGCCCTCGGACGCGGATACCGCGTGCGCGCGGGCGTCAGCAGTCGGCCGCGCCCTCGCTGAGTTCGCGGCGGGCAGCAGTCCCGACCTTGCTCATGATGCGACCGAGCGCCTCCAGCTCCTCCGGGTCGAGGACGTCGACGAGCAGCCGGCGCACCGCGCGCACATGCCCGGGCGCGGCGGCCACGAGCGCCTCGTAGCCGAGGTCCGTCATGCGGCAGTTCACGCCGCGCCGGTCCCCGTCCGCGGCACACCGGCTCACGAGACCTCGCTGCTCCATCCGCGTCACGGTGTGCGTCAGGCGGCTGCGCGACAGCACGAGGCCGTCCGCGAGCGCCGACATGCGCTGGGTTCGGTCGGGCTGTTCGGAGAGCTGCACCAGCAGGGTGTACTCCCCGATGTTGAGATCGAGCTCGGCGTCGTGCGCGGCACCGAGCGCCTCGAAGAACCGGGCGTTCCCAGCCAGGAAGGCGCGCCAGGCGATCTGCTGCCACTCGTCGAGCCAGCGCACGTCGTTCGTCTCGCCCATCCCCTTGCCGACCTCCTCGGGTGCGGTTCGCCCACGGGCCCGGCAGATCACATCCGGCCCTGGGAATACTTTACGGAGCAGAGTATGTTGGGCCAGGCGTTGTAGTTGAGATATCAACTACTTGATCGCCGGGACCGCTCCAGCGGCCGCCAGCACGACAACAAGGAGAACAACCATGGCCACCCCGCTCCCCGCCGGCATTGCCGCGGGCACCTACGACATCGACCCCTCGCACTCCACCGCCGCCTTCTCCGTGCGCCACGCGGGCATCGCCAAGGTGCGCGGCACGATCGACATCGCCTCGGGCACGATCACTGTGGGCGAGGACGTCGAGTCGTCCGGCGTCACGGCCGAGCTGGACGCGAAGTCGGTCAACACCGGCGACTCCGGCCGCGACCAGCACCTGGTGAGCGCCGACTTCTGGGGTGCCGACGAGAACCCGGCCTGGACCTTCCAGTCCGGCGGCGTGCAGGTGGACGGCGGCGACATCACGGTCGCCGGCGACCTGACCATCAACGGCATCACCAAGGCCGTGGAGCTGGCCGGGGAGTTCACGGGCACCGCGACGGACCCGTTCGGCAACGCCCGCGCGGGCTTCGAGGCGAGCACGGAGATCAACCGCAAGGACTTCGGCATCACCTGGAACGCCGCGCTGGAGACCGGCGGCGTGCTGGTCAGCGACAAGGTGAAGATCACGCTGGACGTCTCGGCCATCTCCAAGAACTGACCTAGTCCACCCTGGCCGGACCGTACGGACCTGGCCCGGTGTGCCCCACGGCAGGGCCGGGCACGCCCGGCAACAAGTCTCCCGTCCCGACCACGAGCCTTCCGCACACCGTCCGAGACGCGTGCACGGAAGGCTCGTGGTCGGGACGGGAGACTCATGTCAGGGCGGGGAACCCTCCTCGCGACAGGAGACCCATCTCAGGTCGGGGAACGCACGTCTGCCCGGGAAGCCCATGCCCTCGCCAGATCCATGCCCTCGCCAGCCCTATGCCCTCACCAGCCCCATGGCCTCACCGAAGAGCCATGCCCGGGGCAGCGAGCCCGCCGGGACAGGGCGCCCGTGCCGGGCGCCGGCGGAAGAGGACCCCGGCAAGCAGAGCCCGGCGAGCAGGACCCCCGGCAGGCAGAGCGTCCGGCAAGCAGGACCCCCGGCAGGCAGAGCGTCCGGTCAGGGATGCACGATCAGCCAGGTCGCGACGGCGGGTCGCACCCCGGCGTTCCACACCCGATGTGGCACGGAGCACGGGTAGCTGATCGAGTCACCGGCCGCGAGCACCACCTCGTCGTCGGCCAGCTCGACCGTGAGCTCGCCCGAGACGACGTTGCCGATCTCGTAGCCCTCGTGCTTGAACAGCCCCGCGTCACCCAGCGTGGCTGTCGCGCCGGGCGGGTAGACGGACTCGAAGAAGTCGAGGCCGCTCGTCGGGTGCGGTGAGAGCCGGCGGAAGGAGACCCCGCCGTCGAGCGTCACCGGCGACACCTCCCAGGCCCTCGTGACCGCGACCCCCGAGCGCTCCAGCCCCGCAGCCCCGCCGCGCGGCCCGGCCGCCGCCTCCGGCGGTTCGAACACGTCTGCCAGCGGCACCCCGAGCGCGTCCGTGATGGCGAGCAGGCGGACCACGGAAGGGCGCATCACATCCCGCTCGATCTGCGACACGGCGCTTGCGGAGATGCCGAGCGTGGCCGCCAGGCTTCGCGCGGAGACACCGCGCGCTTCACGGAGGGCACGTAGTCGGGCACCGAGCGACGGTTCGGAGGACACGGCCGAATCGTACGGTCGAGCCGGGTCGGGATGCGCCCCCGGCGACACGACACGCCGCGTGACACGCTCGGTGAATCTCTCGTAACACTCGTGAAGTGATTACTGAACATGAGCCTTACCGCCTCGTTACTTCGGCGAAACCGCGGAGAGCCTGTTAACCCATAGCTTCATGGGGCACGGAATCCCCTCCCCCGGAAGGCACGGCTCATGACCGAGAACACGGAGGTGTCGTCGCCGATGGCGACCGCACCGTCGAGCCCCACCAGCACGCCCCCGCCGAGCGAGTACGACCTGGTGGAGGCCGCAGGCCATCCCGTCGGCTCCGGCAACGTCAAGGCCTCCTACGACCCTCGGCTGGCCAACGAGGACCTGGCGCCCCTGCGGCAACAGAAGTGGTCGTCGTACAACATCTTCGCCTTCTGGATGTCCGACGTGCACAGCGTCGGCGGCTACGTCACCGCCGGAAGCCTCTTCGCCCTCGGCATCGCGAGCTGGCAGGTGCTGCTGGCGCTGCTCGTGGGCATCGTGATCGTCCAGGTGTTCACCAACCTGGTCGCGAAGCCCAGCCAGAGCACCGGCGTCCCGTACCCCGTGATCAACCGGGCCGTCTTCGGGATCCGAGGCGCGAACATCCCCGCCATCATCCGCGGACTCATCGCCGTGGCCTGGTACGGCGTCCAGACGTTCCTGGCGGCCGAGTCCCTGAACATCGTCTTCCTCAAGTTCGTGCCCGGCGCGGAGGCGCTCGTCGAGCCGTCGTTCCTGGGGCTCAGCGCCCTGGGCTGGATCTCGTACGCCATTCTCTGGGTGGCCCAGGCCGCGGTCTTCTGGAACGGGATGGAGACCATCCGCCGGTTCATCGACTGGGCGGGGCCGGCCGTCTACGTCGTGATGATCGTGCTGGCCGTCTACCTGGTCTCGCAGGCCGGCTGGTCGAACATCAGCCTGAGCCTCGCCGAGGGCGAGCCGCTCGGCGGCTGGGAGCAGGTGGGCGTGTTCTGCACCGCCGTCGCCATCGTGGTGTCCTACTTCTCCGGGCCGATGCTGAACTTCGGGGACTTCGCGCGGTACGGCCGGTCGTTCGCGGCCGTCAAGAAGGGCAACCTGCTCGGCCTGCCCGTGAACTTCCTGTTCTTCTCTCTGCTGACGGTCATCACGGCGTCCGCGACCATCCCCGTCTTCGGAGAGCTCATCACCGACCCGATCCACACGGTCGAGCGCATCGACGCCCCGTTCGCCATCCTGCTGGGCGGCCTGACCTTCGTCACCGCGACGGTCGGCATCAACATCGTGGCCAACTTCATCTCCCCCGCCTTCGACTTCTCCAACGTGGCCCCGCAGAAGATCAGCTGGCGGATGGGCGGCATGATCGCCGCCGTCGGCTCCGTGGTACTCCTGCCCTGGAACTGGTACGACGACGCCGACGCGATCCACTACACGCTCGGCGTGCTCGGCGCCCTGATCGGACCGCTCTTCGGCATCCTCATCGCCGGGTACTACGTCGCCGCCCGCCAGCGCATCCGGGTGGACGACATGTACACGATGTCCGAGGGAGGCGCCTACTGGTACCGGAACGGGTACAACCGCAACGGTGTCCTGGCCATCCTCCTGGCCGGCGTCCCGACCGTCCTGCTGGGCGTCCTGCCCAAGCTGGTGGCCGATCTCGGCTGGTTCGACATCTCCTGGATCGGCAACTGGACCTGGTTCATCGGCTGCGGGCTGGGCTTCGGCGTGTTCTGGGCGCTGGAGCGCCGGAACCCGCAGGTGCCGTCGTTCGACGGCGTCACCGAGGGCGTGGCCGACGGCGCCGCCGGTACGGCATGAGGCGGCGCCGGTGCTGATCCGCGTGATCAACCCCAACACCTCCCGGGCGATGACCGAGAAGATCGGCCGTACCGCCCGGGAGGTCGCCGGTCCCGGTGTCGACGTCGTCACGACCTGCCCCGCGCCCGGCGCCGGGCCGGCAGCCGTCGAGAGCCACACCGACGAGGCATGGGCCGCCCTGGCCGTGGCCCAGGAGGTCGCGGACGCGCGGGCGGACGGGTTCGTCGTCGCCTGCTTCGGCGATCCCGGCGTCGACGCGGCCCGGGAGCTCGCCACGGGACCGGTCATCGGTATCGCCGAGGCCGCCATGCATGTCGCGACGCTCTCGGGCCGCACGTTCGCCGTGGTCACCACGCTGTCCCGGACCCTGGGCCGGGCGCACGACCTGATCCGGCGCCACGGCTTCGAGGACGCGTGCGTCGCCACCTACGCGGCCGACGTCCCCGTCCTGGAGCTGGAGTGCCCTGGATCAGCCGCCCGCGAGACGATCGCCGCGCTCGGCGAGCGTGCGGTCCGCGAGGACGGTGCCGACAGCGTCGTCCTCGGCTGCGCGGGGATGACGGACCTGTGCGCGGAACTCACCGAGCGGCTCGGCGTCCCGGTGATCGACGGGGTCGCGGCGGCCGTCGGCCTCGTCGCGGGGATGGTGCGCATGGGAGTGGGAACCAGCAAGCGCGACGAGTACGCGCCCCCGCCCCGGCCGCCGGCGAGCACGACGGCGACGACCTGACGACGCCGCGGCGCCGCGACGCCGCGACGCCACCGGTCCCGGCCCCCGGAGACCAGTGGCCCGGCCGTCGGCGGGCCGTCTGCCTCAGTCCCGCGCCCCGGCGGCCCGGGCGGCGGCGTGGAACGCCAGGATCTGGAGCTCACCGCCGACGTCCACCGACCGCACCACGACGTCGTCGGGCACCTGCAGCGCCGTCGGCGCGAAGTTCAGGATCTCCCGCACGCCGGCGGCGACCACCTGCTCCGCGATCCCCTGCGCCACACCTCCCGGCGTCGCGAGCACGACCATGGACACGCGGCGCTCGGTGATCACCTCGGTCAGATCGGCGATGTCGTCCACGCGGACTCCGGCCACCTCGGTCCCCACCACCTCCGGGGACGCGTCCAGCAGCGCCGTCACCTGGAAGCCGCGCTGGGTGTAGCCGGAGTAGTTGGCCAGCGCGTGGCCGAGGTTACCGATCCCGACGATGGCCAGCCGGTGCTCGGACTCCAGCCCCAGGGCCGCCTTGATGTAGTCGGCGAGCGACTGGACGTCGTACCCGACGCCCCGCGTGCCGAACGAGCCGAGGAACGACAGGTCCTTGCGCAGTTGCGCCGACCCCACGCCGGCACGTTCCGCCAGCTCCGAGGACGACGTCAGGGGCACGCCCTCGTCCGCCATGTCCCGCAGCGCGCGCAGGTAATAGGGGAGGCGACCGACAGTCGCCGCCGGGACAGCGTTCTCGCTGAGTTCGGCCACGCAGCTCGCTCCTTCCCCGGGACGACGACGTCTGCCGGGATCGCTCCTTCGCTCGTCAGATCATGCCAGGAGACGGGCAAGTCGTGCCTGGTCGATGCGCCAGAATCCCTGCTGCACACCATCCACCTCCACGACCGGCACGTACTCCCCGTACTTGGCGGTGAGCGCCTCGGCCCGCGGACCGGCGGAGATGTCCACCTCACGCCACGCCGTCCCCGTGTGGGCCGCGACGGTCTCGACAACCTCGCGCGCGGTCTCGCACAGGTGACAGGACGGCCGGGTGTACAGGACGATGCGCGGTTCGGAGGTGGTCACGAGCAGAGCCTACGACGGCGGTCGCGCACGGCAACGCCGCCGACGTCGCGGTGACCGCCCGCGAGACCCTGGGAACCTGGATTCACGTGCGGCTCCGCACGCCTCCGGCGCCGATAGAGTGAGGCGCATGTCGTCGACGCAATCCGGAACCGCTACCGCGGCGTTCTTCGACGTCGACAACACGATCATTCGTGGCGCGAGCGCGTTCCACCTGGCGCGCGCCGCCTACCAGCGCGGCTTCTTCCGCACTCGTGACCTGCTGCGCTTCGGCCTCATCCAGGCGCGCTACCTGACCTTCGGCGAGAACCGGGAGCAGATCGACGAGGTGCGCAACCGGGCGCTCGAACTGATCGCCGGCCGCACGGTCGCCGAGGTCACCACTCTCGGCGAGGAGGTGTACGACACCGTCCTGTCCCTGCGGATCTTCCCCGGCACGCGGCGGCTCCTGGAGGAGCACCTGGCCGCTGGGCACCAGGTGTGGCTCGTCACCGCGACACCCGTCGAGATCGCGGAGCTGATCGCCCGTCGCCTCGGCGCGACAGGGGCTCTGGGCACCGTCACCGCGCACGAGGACGGGTTCTACACCGGCCGGCTGGTGGGCGACCTCATGCACGGCGCCGCGAAGGCCGACGCCATCCGGGAGCTGGCCGGCACGGAGGGGATCGACCTGAGCGCGAGCTACGCCTACGGGGACTCGCTCAACGACCTGCCGATGATGAACGCGGTGGGACACCCCTGCCCGATCAACCCGGACATCCGCCTGCGCCGCCACGCGCAGGACGTGGGCTGGCCCATCCGGGAGTTCCGCGGACGCCCCCAGCGGCTGGCCGGCCGGGGCGTGCGCACGGCGTCGTGGGCGGGCGCGGCCTGGGTGTTCGGCCTGGTGATCCGCGCACTGCGGCGGCGCATCCGAGGCCGCGCCCTCAACGACTGACGCGGGTTCGTCCCGGGAGGCAGGCTCGGGCCCGCGACTCGGACCGCTCCCCGCCACCACGGAACGGCCCCGTCAGGGCCGGGCCGCGAACCGCTCCAGGAGCTCGGCGTGACCGGAGACGACGAGGAGGTCGTTCACCGAGACGCGGGTCTCCGGCGTGGCGTAGAAGAACTCCTGGCCCGGGGACTTCACGCCCATCACCGTGATCCCGTACTTGCGCCGAATGTTCGACTGCGCCAGCGTGAAGCCCTGCATCTCCTTCGGGGGGCGCATCTTGACGATCGTGAACCCGTCCTCGATCTCGATGTAGTCGAGCAGCTTGCCGCTGACCAGGTGGGCGACGCGGGCACCGGCGTCGGCCTCCGGAAAGACCACGTGGTGGGCACCGATCCGCGTCAGGATGCGGCCGTGCTCCGCGGAGATCGCCTTGGCCCAGATCTGCGGCGTGCCCAGATCCACCAGGTTCCCGGTGATCAGCACCGAAGCCTCCAGCGATGACCCGACCCCGACCACGGCCGCGCCGAAGTCCTTCGCGCCGAGCTGTTCGAGCGCCTCGGGGTTCGAGGCGTCGGCCTCCACGAGCGGGATGCGGCCGGACCACTGCGCCACCAGCGCCTGGTCCTTCTCCACCGCGAGCACGTCCTCGCCCAGCCGGTCCATCGTCGTCGCGAGCGACGACCCGAACCTGCCGAGCCCGATGACGAGCACGCCGGCCTCGCGGGCCGGCCCCTTCTTCTCCGCCACGGTGTTCCCTCTCCTCTTCCTCGTGCGATCTTGCCCCGGCCTCGGTCTCGGCTCCGCTCCGGGCGGGAACCTCGTACCTCGGCCCCCACCCTGCACTGCACCTCCACCTCAACCGATGATCGGTCGTTCCTCGGGGAAGCGTATGATGCGACGCCGGTCCCGGAGCGCCAGCGCGGCCGCGAACGTGATGCCGCCCGTACGCCCCACGAACATCAGGGCGCTCAGGAGGTACTTGGCCACGTCGGGGAGGGCGCCCGTGATGCCGGTCGACAGTCCCACGGTCGCATAGGCCGACAACGTCTCGAACAGCACGCGGCTCAGGTTGTAGTCCGTCAGGTGCAGCAGCATCACGCTGCTGAGCAGCACCATCGTGGCCCCGAAGAACGTCACGCCGAGCGCCAGCCGCAGCACGTCCAGCGGGATCCGGCGCCCGTAGGCGTCGATGTCACGGTCGCCGCGCGCCTCGGCGACGATCGCCAGGAGGATCACCGCGAGCGTGGTCACCTTGATGCCGCCCGCCGTCGACGCCGAGCCGCCGCCCACGAACATCAGTGCGTCCGTGACGAGCCACGTGGACTGCTCCATCGCCCCGGTGTCCACCGTGCTGAAGCCGCCGGATCGCGGCATCACCCCCGCGAACAGCGTGGCGAGGACCTTGTCCGGCCAGTCCAGCGGCCCGAACGTGTCCGGGTTGCGCCACTCCAGCAGGCCGATCACCAGCGAGCCCAGGACCAGCAGGCCCAGGCTCGTCGTCAGCGTGAGCTTGGAGTGCAGCGTCAGCCGCAGGGCCCAGCGCCGGCCGAGCCCGCGGCTGCGTCCCTCGCGCAGTGCCCGGTACACGTTGAGGATCACGGGGAACCCCAGGGACCCGAGGAACACGCCCAGCGTCACGGGCAGCACCAGCCCCCAGTCACCGACGTGGGGCAGCAGGCCCTCCGCGGTGGGGACGAACCCGGCGTTGTTGAACGCCGAGATGCCGTAGAAGAGCGCGTGCCAGGCCGCGAGGCCCACGTCGTCCTCGATCACGACGAACCGGGGGAAGAGCAGTACCGCGATCGCCAGCTCGAGCGTCGTCGCGGTCACGATGATGGTGCGGACCAGCGACCCCACCTCGCCGAGCTTGCTGGTCTTCGTCTCGGACGCCGTCAGCAGCCGTTGCGTCAGGCCGATCTTGCGGGAGACCACCATGCCGATGATCGAGGCGATCGTCATGATCCCGAGGCCACCCACCTTGATGCCCGCGAGAATCACGACCTGCCCGTACAGCGACCAGTACGTCCCGGTGTCCTGCACCACGAGTCCCGTGATGCACACCGAGGAGACGGCCGTGAACAACGCGTCCACGAACCGGGCAGGTGTCCCCGACGCCGTCGCCCACGGCGCGAGCAGCAGCACCGTGAACACCACGATGACGGCGGCGAACACCACGATCGCGAGCCGGGCAGGGCTGTGCCGGGCGATCTCGTCCACCATCTCCCGGAGCGCGAAAAGCCGCGTCCGCACCCGCCACTTCATCGCCGTGCCCGTCCTCCTCGAGTCTCCGCGCACCTGAGGCGCTCATCGGACCCTATCCTCGCGTCGGCCGGCTCGTGGTACGCGCGCCGGTGTGCGCCGCGCCCGACCCCGGAGCGGCCGACGCACCGGAACGAACAGGTCGAAGCCGCAGCCACGATCTCGGTTACCGTGGACGCGTGCACCGCGCCCGACTGGCCTGGAGCCCGGAACTCCTCGAGTACGACTTCGGGCCCGGGCACCCCATGGCTCCCGTCCGGCTCGACCTGACGATGCGGCTGATCCGCGCCCTGAGGCTGCCGGAGCTTCCGTCGCTCGAGCTCGTCGACGCCCCACCCGCCTCCGACGACGTGCTGCTCACCGTGCACGACGCCGACTACGTCGCCGCCGTCAAACGCGCGTCGACGGCACTGGAACCCGATCCGGCCCGGGGTCTCGGCACCGAGGACGACCCGCTGTTCCTCGGCATGCACGACGCCGCAGCACGTCAGGTGGGCGGGTCGGTGTCCCTGGCCGAGGCCGTCTGGCAGGGCCGGATCGACCACGGGGTGAACGTGGCGGGCGGCATGCACCACGCGCAGCGGGGAGCCGCGTCGGGCTTCTGCGTCTACAACGACGCCGCGGCGGCCATCCGGCGGCTCCTCGACCTGGGCGCGGAGCGGGTCGCGTACGTCGACCTCGACGCCCATCACGGTGACGGCGTGGAGGCGGCCTTCTGGGACGACCCCCGGGTGATGACGGTGTCCGTGCACCAGGACGGCCGGACGCTGTTCCCCGGCACCGGGTACCCCGGCGACGTGGGCACGGGACGCGCCGAGGGGACCGCGGTGAACGTCTCGCTGCCCCCGGGGACGCACGGCGCGGCCTGGCTGCGCGCCATCGACGCCGTCGTACCGGCCGTCGTCCGGGAGCACCGGCCCGACGTCGTCGTGTCCCAGCACGGCTGCGACGCGCACGGCAACGACCCACTCTCGCACCTCGAGGTCGACGTCGACGCGCAACGCACGGCCCAGCAGTGGGTGCACGCGCTGGCCCACGAGTCGGCCGGCGGGCGCTGGCTCGCGCTCGGGGGTGGCGGGTACGCGGTGGTCGACGTCGTCCCGCTCGCCTGGGCCTCCCTCGTCGCCGAGGCGGCGCACGCCCCGCTCGCGTCCGGGATGCCCCTGCCGGCCGACTGGCGCGAGGTGGCCCTGGAGCTCTCGGCGATCGAGCCGGCCAGGACGCTCGGGACCACCGAACCCGTCCGGTGGCGCCACTGGAAGGACGGGTGGGACCCCGCCGATCCGGTCGACCGCGCCGTCCAGGCCACCCGCAAGGCGGTGTTTCCGCTCCTGGGCCTGGACCCGTTCCACGACTGACGTCGTGCCGGTGGTCGCGATCTCACATCGGCCCGATTACTGCTGTGGTCGGATCAGCCGTTATCCTGACCGACAGACTCTTTCTCGTGTTGGTCGGCGTATGTCCGCGGGACCAACCGTGGATCACGTCAGCCGCGGCCCGTCGTCGGGCCGCCCGATCATCACAGACAAGTGAGGACCTCATGGGCTCCGTCATCAAGAAGCGCCGCAAGCGTATGGCCAAGAAGAAGCACCGCAAGCTGCTTCGCAAGACTCGCCACCAGCGCCGCAACAAGAAGTGACGCACGAAGGGCCCGGCCGCCACGGCCGGGCCCTTCGTCGTTCCCGGGGCGGCGAGGCGGCCGCCCAGGAATGCCGTCCATTGCGTGCCGGACCGCGGGCCCAGCGCGCGAGGTCATGTCAGGGCGTGCGGCGGCGGAGGGTCAGGACGCCCAGGACCACCGCGCCCACGGTGAACAGGGCGATCACACCGACGGCGCCCTGGATGTCCGCCCAGTCCTCGCCGAGGGCGAGGTGCTGCATGGCATCGACCGCGTAGGTGAGCGGCAGCACGCGCGACAGCCACTCCAGGACCTCGGGCATCTGGTCCCGCGGCATGAGCAGTCCGCAGGTGATGAGCTGCGGAAACACGATCGCAGGCATCATCTGCACGGCCTGGAACTCCGTCCGCGCCAGGGCCGACGCCGCCAGCCCGAGAGTGCACCCCAGGAGCGCGACCAGCAGCGCCACCACGAACACGAGCCACAGCGGCCCCAGCACGTCCATCCCGAGCCAGACGGACCAGCTCACCACCACCACCGCCTGGAGCAGCGCCAGCACCGCGAACGCGAGGGCGTAGCCCGCCACGAAGTCGCCCTTGCGGATCGGCGTGGTCATCAGGCGCTCCAGCGTCCCCGACTGGCGCTCGCGCAGCGTCGCCACGCTGGTGACCATGAACATCACGATGAGCGGGAAGATCCCCACGAGCAGCGGGCCGAACCGGTCCAGCACCGCGGGGGTGTCGTGGAACATCCACGCGATCAGCCCGATGAGCAGGCACGGCAGCACGATGATGAGCGCGATGGTGCGCTTGTCCGCACGAAGCTGGGCGAGGACGCGACCGGCGGTCGCGAGGGTCAGGTTCATCGCGTGCCCTCCTCGGGGACGGAGGCGGTCGTGGCGGGTGCGGCCGGTCCGGGCTCGGGCGCGGCACCGGGGGTGCGGCCGTCACCCCCTTCCTCCGCCGCGGCGTTCGCCTCGTCGATGAGGGTGAGGAACGCCCGCTCGGCGTCGGGGGCACCTGTCTCCGCCAGCAGCCGCTCGGGCGTGACGTCGGCCACCAAGGCGCCGTCCCGCAGGAGCAGGAGCCGGTGGCACTGCACGGCCTCGTCCATGACGTGCGAGGACACCAGCAGCGACTTTCCCCCCTCGGCAAGCCCCCGGAACGTGCTCCACAGGTCCCGGCGCAGCACCGGGTCGAGGCCGACGGTCGGTTCGTCCAGGACGAGCAGTTCGGGGTCACCCACCAGCGCCGCCGCCAGCGACACCCGCGACATCTCCCCGCCCGACAGGGTTCCGACACGCTGCTTCTCGTGCCCGCCCAGGCCGACGTCGTCCACGGCCTTGCCCACGACGCCCTTGCGGCCGCGCGAGGGGACTCCCGCGAGGGAGGCGAAGTAGTCGAGGTTCTGCCAGACGGTCAGGTCCCCGTACACGCTGGCGTCCTGCGTGACGTAGCCGACGCGGCGACGCAGCGCCGGGGAGCCCGCCGGGAGGCCGAGCACCTCGACCGTTCCGGAGACCTTGTCCTGCACCCCCACGATGGAGCGCATCAGCGTCGTCTTGCCCGACCCGGACGGCCCGAGCAGCCCGACGACGGATCCGGTGGGCACCTCGACGTCCAGACCGGAGATGATCGTGCGCCCACCACGTACGACACCGAGCCCCACGACGCTGATGGCCGCGGACCGCTCTTCCGGCGGTTTTTTCCTCATGCGAGGAATTATGCTCCCGCGCCGAGCCCCTCCGCAAGAGGGTCGCCCGCCCCCGAGACGTCCCCCGTGAGATACCGCTGGACGGTCGGCGCGACGGCGGCCACGACCGCCTCGGCCGGGAGCGAGGCGAGTGGCTCGATCCCGACGACGTACCGCGCCATCATCAGGCCCACCATCTGCGTGGCGAGCAGGTTCGTCCGGACGGCGGCCTCACCCGGCGGCAGCATCGCGGAGATGGGGCCGAGGACCTCGGCGAGGAGGAACTGCGGCAGGATGCCGCGCAGGCCCGGATCGGACAGAACGGCGGGCAGGGCAACCCGCAGCGGCTCCGGGCCGACGTCGTCCCAGGTCGCCAGGGCAGCGCGGAGCAGTCGCTCGCCGAACGCGTCCAGCGGGCCGTCCAGCGACCGCAGGATGGCCTCGGTCGGCGCGACGTCGGCCAGCCCGAGCGCGGCCGGGAGCAGCCCCGCCTTGTCGCCGTACCAGTGCCGGATGGTGCCCGGATCGACGCCGGCCCGCCGGGCGACGGAGCGGATCGACGCGGCCACGTAGCCGCGTTCGGTGAACTCGGCCCGGGCCGCGGCAAGGATCGCGGCGCGCGCGTCCTGCCCGGCGGGCCGCCGCCCACGCCGGGGCGTGCGTTCGGAGGAAGACGTGGCCATCTGCCCATTCTCACCCGAGGGGCCGTGCCGCACGGCGTGGGTCGGCGACGCCCCGTCAGGCTCGCTCTTGGTCCTCGCCCAAGGCGCGCCGGCCCCGCCGGCCGCCCTGGGAATGACACAGGAGTGACACGGGAGCACGAGAAACGGCGGCAGACGCCGCGAGACGCCGAGTAGCGTCGTCGCAGGTCAGCCGCCGTTTCCGCGGGCGGTCAGGCCGTACGGGCCCCGGAACGCTTCTTGTTCCAGATGTCGTAGCCGACGGCGAGCAGCAGCACCAGGCCCTTGACGACCTGCTGCGTCGACTGGTCGACGCCCATGAGCTGCATGCCGTTGGACATGACCGCCATGATCAGGCCACCCACCATCGCGCCCACGACCGTGCCGACACCACCGGTCACGGCGGCACCGCCGATGAAGCAGGCGGCGATGGCGTCGAGCTCGAACATGTTGCCCGCGCCCGGCTGCGCCGAGCTGGACCGCGCCGAGAAGACGACACCGGCGATCGAGGCGAGGAAGCCCATGTTCAGGAAGATCAGGAAGTTGACCCGCTTGACCCGCACACCCGAGAGCTGTGCGGCGGCGAGGTTGCCACCGATCGCGTACACGTGGCGGCCGAAGATGCTGTGCTTGGTGATCATCGAGTAGGCGAGGATCAGCGCCGCGAGGATGATCAGCACCACGGGCAGGCCCCGGTAGGTGGCGATCTGCCAGGCGAACCACATCACGACGGCCGCGACCAGCACGGTCTTCACGACGAAGAGCGGCATGGCCTCGACGTCCTGGTTGTAGGACAGCTTGGCGCGGCGGTTGCGGTAGGCGGCCACGGCGTAGCCGAGCACGGCGAGCCCGAAGACGAGCAGCGTGAACGTGTCATACCCGTACCCGCCCAGCAGGCCGTTGACGAAGCCCTGCGCGATGGTCGAGTACTCACCCGGGAACGGCGAGAGCGAGACGTTGTCCAGGACGATGTACGTGAGCCCTCGGAACAGCAGCATGCCGGCGAGCGTCACGATGAACGCGGGTATCCCCACGTACGCCACCCAGAATCCCTGCCAGACGCCGACCAGCAGGCCCGTGGCGATCGCGGCGAGCACGCCGACCCACCAGGGCGCGCCTCCCTTGATGACCAGGACGGCGGAGACGGCACCGGTGAGGGCGACCACCGACCCGACGGAGAGGTCGATGTGCCCGCCGATGATGACGATGACCATGCCGATCGCGAGGATCAGGATGTACGAGTACTGCTGCGTGAGGTTCGAGACGTTCCGCGGGCTGAGCAGCAGCCCGTCGGTGAGCGCCGTGAAGAACGCGACGATCAGCACGAATGCCACGACGATGCCGCTGGAACGCAGGTTCCGCGTCATCAGGTCCTTGAGGTTCGCGATCGTGGTCATGCGTCAGCCTCCTGTGTCATGAGCGACATCAGTCCTTCCTGGGTGGCCGACGCGACGTCGACCTCGCCGGTGATGCGTCCGGCGGCGAGGGTGTAGATGCGGTCGCAGGTGCCCAGGAGCTCGGGGAGCTCCGAGGAGATCACCAGGACGGCCTTGCCGTCCGCGACCATCTTGTTGATGAGGGTGTAGATCTCGTACTTCGCGCCGACGTCGATACCGCGCGTCGGCTCGTCGAGGATGAGCACCTCGGGGTCGGTGTAGATCCACTTGGACAGGGCGACCTTCTGCTGGTTGCCTCCCGAGAGCTTGCCGACCGGGACCAGCACGTTCGGTGTGCGGGTCCCCATGGACTCGCGGTACTCCTCGGCGACGCGCAGTTCCTCGTGCTCGTTCACCCAGCCGGCGCGGGAGAGCTGCGGCAGCCCGGCGGCGGAGGTGTTGCGCCGCACGTCCTCGATGAGGTTCAGCCCGAGCTGCTTGCGGTCCTCGGACACGTAGGCGATGCCGGCGTCGATGGCGCTCGGCACGTCCTTCACCGACACCTCGCGGCCGTGGACGAACACGCGCCCGGAGATGTCGCGGCCGTAGGAGTGGCCGAACACCGACATCGCGAGCTCCGTCCGCCCGGCGCCCATGAGGCCGGCGATGCCGACCACCTCGCCTGCGCGCACGGACAGGGCGGCCTTGTCCACCACGACGCGGCCCGGCTGGGTCGGGTGGTGCACCGTCCAGTCCTCCACGCGCAGCACCTCGTCGCCGATGACCGACGTGCGCTCGGGGAACCGGTTGTCCAGCGAGCGTCCGACCATGCCGCGGATGATCCGGTCCTGCGTGCTGTCCGGGTCCGTCATGTCAATGGTCTCGATGGTCTGGCCGTCGCGGATGATCGTGGTGCGATCGGCGATCTCTGCGATCTCGCCCAGTTTGTGGGAGATGATGATGCAGGTCACGCCCTCTTCGCGGAGGCGGCGCAGGATGTCGAGCAGGTGCTCGGAGTCCTGGTCGTTCAGGGCGGCCGTCGGCTCGTCGAGGATGAGCAGCCGCACCTCCTTCGACAGGGCCTTGGCGATCTCGACGAGCTGCTGCTTGCCCACGCCGAGCGTGGAGACCGGCTGCGTCGGCGACTCGGCGAGCCCGACACGGGTCAGCAGCTCCGCCGCCTCCGTGTTGGTCGAGTTCCAGTCGACGAGTCGCCCGGCACGTCGCCGCTCGTTGCCGAGGAAGATGTTCTCCGCGATCGACAGGTACGGGACGAGCGCGAGCTCCTGGTGAATGATCACCACGCCACGCGCCTCGGAGTCGTTGATGGACCGGAAGGTCGCGGGGGTGCCGTCCAGCACGATCTCGCCGTCGTAGGTGCCGTGCGGATGGACGCCCGACAGCACCTTCATCAGCGTGGACTTCCCGGCGCCGTTCTCGCCGCAGATCGCGTGGATCTCGCCGCGGTCGACCGAGAGATTGACGTCGCTCAACGCCTTCACGCCGGGGAACGTCTTCGTGATGCCCCGCATCTCGAGGATGGGGCCGTCACCGTACGCGGGTGACGCAGTGGATTCAGACATGCGCTGTCCTTGCTTCCTGTGCACGGCCGCCGAGGCGGCACCCCGGACGAACCAGGGCACCGCCTCGGCGATGAGACGTCACTCGTCGGCGACGCCGGCCTTGACCTCGTCGGCCGTCCAGTACCCGGACTCGACCAGCGCGGACTGGATGTTGTCCTTGGTCACGACCTCCGACTCGAGGAGGTAGGACGGGACGACCTTCACACCGTTGTCGTAGTCCTCGGTGTTGTTCGCCTCGGGCTCGTCGCCGCCGAGGTACGCCTCGGTCGCGTCGACGGCCTGCTCGGCGAGCAGACGGGTGTCCTTGAAGATCGTGGAGTACTGCACACCGTCGTCGATCAGCTTGACCGAGGCGATCTCGGCATCCTGACCGGTGATGACCGGCATGTCCTTGTCGCCCTTGCCGTAGCCGTCGTTCTGCAGGGCGGTGATGATGCCGCGGGACAGGCCGTCGTACGGAGCGAGGACGCCGTCCACGGTCTCACCCTTGTTGTAGGTGGAGGTGAGCAGGTCCTCCATGCGCTTCTGCGCACGCTCCTGCTCCCAGCGCAGCGTGGCGACGGTGTCGAAGTCCACCTGCTCGGACGGGACCACCAGGGTCTCGTCGTCGAGGTAGGGCTGCAGCACCGACATGGCGCCGTCGTAGAAGAAGGTCGCGTTGTTGTCGTCGGGCGAACCGGCGAAGAGCTCGACGTTCAGCGGGCCCTTGGGGGCGTCCTCGGCCGGGTCACCGTTCTCGTCGACCAGCCCGAGCCCCTCGACGAGCGAGGTGGCCTGCTGCACGCCGACCTGGAAGTTGTCGAACGACACGTAGAAGTCGACGTTCTCCGAGTCCCGGATCAGGCGGTCGTAGGAGATGACCGGAATGCCCTCGGCTGCCGCGGCGTCGAGCTGACCCTTCAGCGCGGTCCCGTCGATGGCCGCGATGATCAGGGCGCGAGCACCCTTGGTGATCATCTGGTCGATCTGCTGCTGCTGCGTCGGGATGTCGTCGCCCGCGAACTGCAGGTCGACGTCGTAGCCGGCCTCTTCGAGCCCGTCCTCGACGGACGCGCCGTCCGCGATCCACCGCTCCGACGTCTCGGTGGGCATGGCCACACCGACGAGGCCGCCCTCCATGTCCGCGTCGTCGTCGGCGTCAGCGCCACCGGTGGCGCCGGCACCGCCGCCGCCGCACGCCGCGAGCGTGAGGGCCAGGGCACCGGTCGCGACCGCGGCGACCGCCCGGCTGTACCAGAGCTTGTTTGCCATGAGGTCTCCTCTTCGAGAGTCGCCGGATCATTCGCCCGGCACTACCCGGAGATGTTAACGCTCACACCAATCGGCTCCAAACCTCCTCTGTCACGATCCCGTCACGACTACGGGGCGCAAAACTCCCAATCCTGATAGGCCCGGACATCCGCCTCGGCGCACCGACTACCTGAGGCCGGCTCAACAGGGTCTCCCAGCCCCCCCCGACGGCGAACGATTGGAGGCAACACCCGGGCCTGCCGGCCCTCCGCCACCGCTCGCCTACCCGTTCCCGTGAACGCTCGGCCAGCCGTCGGCGTCCCAGTCCAGCTCCCGCACCGCCAGGGTCGGCGCGCCCCCGTCGTCGCCGTCGTAGAAGTGGTAGGCCAGGTAGTACGCCGACGACGACGCCCCCGGCTCCCCCACCACCGACACCGTCTGCCCGCCGGGCCCGATCATCCGGCCCGACGTGCTCGCCACCTCCGTGCCGCCGCCCAGCATCAGGTCCGTGCCCTCGGCGTCGAGGTAGGGCCCGGTGACCTCCCGCGAGCGCCCCACCATGATCCGGTAGGTGGAGTCGACGCCGCTGCAGCACTTGTCCCAGGAGACGAACAGGTAGTACCAGCCGTCGCGTGCCACGACGAACGGCGCCTCGATGGCGTTCTCGGACACCCCGATGCGTGAGGCGACGGTGACGGGCTCGGCGCCCGCGGCGGGCTTGCCCGACGGCCACTCCAGCGGGAGCACCTGGATCCCGCCCCAGAACGACCCGAAGAACAGCCAGGGCGTCCCGTCGGCGTCCTCGACCACGCCGGGGTCGATGGCGTTGTAGTGCGTCTCGCCGGGTGTGGAGCGCACCACGACACCCTGGTCGTGCCACCCGTAGTCCGGGTCCTGCGGATCGAGCGTGGTCCCGGTGGCCAGCCCGATCGCGGAGTCGTTCGAGCCGAAGGTGGACGCGGAGTAGTAGAGGTACCAGATCCCGTCGTGCCGGTGGAGCTCGGGCGCCCAGTAGTTCTCCACGCCCGCGATGCCGGTCCCGGGCTCGCGCACCCAGGCCGGGTCACCGGCCTGGTCCCACGCGGTCCCGGCGTCGGCCCAGGTGGTCCCGCCGTCGTCGGACCGCAGGATCTGCGGGGCGCCGAATCCCTTGCGGACGTCGCCGGTGCCGTAGACGAACCACGGCGCGGCGTCGTCCCCGGCCACGAGGGCCGGGTCGTGGACGTGCAGTTCGCCGGCCGCGGCGAGGCCGCCGTCCGTCGGCAGGTCCGACGACGGCGCCCCGCCGCGCGCGATCGTGTACGCGCCGCCCGCTCCGGTGATCGCGAGGAGCCCTGCGGCCAGCCCGATGACCATGCCGCGCCTCACGCCCGTGCCAGGCGCAGCATGGACCAGGACACGGGCGGCAGCTCGGCCCGGGCACGGTCGTCGGCGACCTTGGCGGACGTGTTGGGCCGTGGCGCCACGGAGGTCGAGTCCTCGGCGGTGGCGCTCCAGGTGTGGTCGGGGTTGGCCAGGGTGACCGCCTCGGCGACGCGCAGTCCGGGGAAGCCGCGCAGGTCGACGTCGAGGGCCACGGCGTCGGTGACCGACCGGTTCACGGCGAAGACGACCACGTCCCCGGACTCGGGGTCGTGGGTGGCGACGGTGTCGAGCACCGGCACCTCGCCGAACTTCGCGGTCTCCTGCACCGGGGAGTCCACGGCGAGCCGCAGCACGTCGCCCTTGGCCCGGGCGGAGGTCAGCGCGAACGGGTGGAAGATGGTCTGCTTCCAGGACCGGCCGCCGGGCTCGGTCATGATCGGTGCGATGACGTTGACGAGCTGCGCGAGGGATGCGGCGTGCACGCGGTCGGTGTTGCGCAGCAGCGAGATGAGCAGGTTGCCGACGACGACGGCGTCGGCCACGTTGTACCTGTCCTCCAGGAGCACCGGGGCCACGGGCCAGTCGTCGCCCTGCGGTGGCCGGGACTCGGCGCGCTGCTGGTACCAGACGTTCCACTCGTCGAACGAGACGTGGATCTTCTTGTCGAGCTTGCGGGCGGCGCGGACCTGGTCGGCGGTGGCGGCGACGGCGGCGACGAAGTTGTCCATGTCGACGCTGCTGGCGAGGAACGAGGTGAGGTCGCCGTCCTCCTCGTGGTAGTAGGCGTGCGCGGAGACGTAGTCGACGTGCTCGTAGGTCTCGGTGAGCACGGTGCGCTCCCACTCGCCGAACGTGGGCATCGACGAGCTGGAGGAGCCGCAGGCGACGAGCTCGATGTCCGGGTCCATCATGCGCATGGCGCGAGCGGTCTCCGCGGCGACGCGGGCGTATTCCTCGGCCGTCTTGTGGCCGATCTGCCACGGGCCGTCCATCTCGTTGCCCAGGCACCACATCCTGATCCGGTACGGGTCCTCGGCGCCGTTCGCGCGGCGCTGGTCCGCCAGGTACGAGCCGCCCGGGACGTTGCAGTACTCCAGCAGGTCGAGGGCCTCCTGGATGCCGCGGGTGCCGAGGTTGACGGCCATCATCGGCTCGACGCCGGACCGCTGGGCCCAGCGCATGAACTCGTCCACACCGAACGTGTTCGGCTCGGTGGAGTGCCAGGCGAGGTCGAGGCGGCGAGGGCGGTCGGCGACCGGCCCGACGGCGTCCTCCCAGCGGTAGCCGGAGACAAAGTTGCCGCCGGGGTAGCGGACGGTGGAGACGCCGAGCTCGCGGGTCAGCTCCATGACGTCGCCGCGGAAGCCGTCGGCGTCGGCCGTCGCGTGCTCCGGCTCGTAGATGCCGGTGTACACGCACCGGCCGAGGTGCTCGACGAACGTGCCGAAGGTACGGCGGCGGACGGGACCGACGACGAACGCGGGATCGACGGTGACGGTGGCGGCGTGCATTGGTGCTCCTCGTGGACGTGGCTCGCGCGCCCCTCAGCAGCCGCGCGGACGTGTACATCGTTGTAGACACAGGAATGGTGCCCACTCCACCCGTCCCGGGTCAAGCCGCGACGGCCTTCGGGCCCGCCACGTTCACCGGTTCAGGTGGCGAGGGACCGAACGACCGGGAAGACAGCCGCAGCGCTCCATGCCTGCGGCCGGCACGCGGTGGGGTACTCGACCGGGACTCCTGTGAGGGTCGCGTCCTGACCGCCGATGAGTTCGGGCATCCGCCCGCCCAGTGCCCGTGCCGCGGAGAGGAGCTGCCGGGCCAGGATCTCGGCATGCCCCGTCAGGCCCGACCGCTGCATGCCCGCGAGGATGATCGCGGTGTCATGGGCCCAGACGCTGCCGCAGTGATAGGACAGCGGCCAGTAGCCGGCCGAGGTGGTGGACAGCGTCCGCACGCCGTAGCCGGAGAGCATGTCGGGGGCCACCATGAGGTCCGCGACGGTCAGTTCCTCCTCCTCGGTGAGCAGCCCGGTCCCGATGAGATGCCCGGCGTTCGAGGTGAGGGAGTCGACGGCTTCGCCGTCGGCGTCGAGGGCCAGTGCGGGATACCGCCGTCCGCCGACCTCGACCCAGAAGGAGTCCCGGAACCGTTCCCGCAGCGCGGCGGCCCGGGCTCGCAGCTCGTCCGCTCCCTCGACGGACAGGACGTCGAAGAGTTCAGCTCCGTCCAGGAGCGCCCTGTAGGCATACCCCTGCACCTCGCACAGCGCCACGGGCCCGGTCGCGAGGTGACCGTCATGGAACACGACAGCATCGCTCGAGTCCTTCCAGCCCTGGTTCGCAAGGCCCGTACCGGCAACGTCGTGGTACCGCATGAACGAGCCCTCGGCCGTCTGGTCGAGGAGCCAGGTCAGAGCCGCGCGGACCGCCGCACTCAGGCCATCGAGCGCTTGCCGGTCCCTCGTGGTTCGCCAGGCCTCTGCGACCGCGTGCACCCACAGCGCCGTGGCGTCCACGCTGCCGTAGTAGACGGGCGGGAACGTCAGCGCCTCCCGAGGTACTTCATGGGGGTCCGCCCGGAGCTCGTGCAGGATCTTGCCCGGAGCGCCGCACGAGACCTCGTCGACCCTCGTGCCCTGATGCTCCGCCAGGGCGCGAGCCGTTCCCCAGGCGAGCGACGGGTCGTGGGGCAGAACGAACAGCGCCGTCCACAGCGAGTCGCGGCCGAAGAGCGTCAGGTACCAGGGAGCGCCGGCGGCGGCGAACGTGGTGTCCGTCCCGCCTCTCAGCACGAGGAGAAGTGCGTCGAGATCCGCGACGGCCTGCGCGCACCAGCGGTCGAGGTCGGGTACCCCGGTGGGCCGCACCGCGCGAAGCCGGTGAGGCGACCGTGCGACGACGGCGCCGGGATCGTCTGCGGTGACCTGGAGCAAGACCTCCGAGCTCGCGCCGGCCGCGACGGTGAGGTCCCAGCGCATGCGGATCGCCGTGCCGGAACCGTCGTGATGTACCGGGTCCGCGGCCTCGACGGTGACCACGGCGTCCGGGGCGTTGACGGTACAGGTGCGCCCGTTGGCCGTGAGACCGACCGTGGACGGGCCACCGCGGTCCTCGCGCCGCATCGGGCTCGGGCTCCGGGTACCGGAGCGGATCTCGTGCAGCGGCGATATCGCCGCGACCGCGTGCGCGGTGACCGTGAGTGTCAGGGGCCGCGAGCTCGCGTTCGTCACGGTCACGTGATCGACCAGCTCGCCGGACGTGAGGTTGCGGCGATGGTGGACGAGGTGACGCGGGTTCTTCGTCTCGTCGAAGGCCCGGAGCGCCCAGGTGTATTCGGCCGTCGTCGTGCGGTCGGTGAAGGCCAGAAGGGTGCCCTCCTCAGCGAAGGACCAGGTCAGCTCACTGAGGTAACGCCAGTCCGCATGATGCATGCCATGCAGCTCGGATCCTTGCCTCGAGCTGTCGAGGTTCCCGTCAAAGCCGCTCCAGATCTGGCTCGGGGCGCTGATCAGGACCGTGGATGTCGTTGTTGCCGGGCTTGGTCCGGTCATGATGAGTCTCCGAGTCGGCGGTTGACGGCAGCCGGCGAGTACTCCGTGTCCAGTGCGATCCTGGCCAGGCCGATGAGCGCGGAATCGGTCCCGACGGCGCTGGCGGAGATCTCGAGCCTCCTGGTGGCGCGAGGGAGGGCCGAGGCGTAGACGGCGGACCGGATGGAGGACACGAGAGGAACGGACTGCATCGCTCCGGCGATGACGATCGTGGCGGGGTTGAGCATGGCCGCGACGCTGCCGAGGACGCGTCCGATCTTCTCGCCGGCGCTCTGGACGACAGCCGTCGCGACGGCGTCCTGCTGCTCCAGCGCGAAGTTGAGTTCCGCGAAGGTGGTCACCGGGTACTGCTGCTCCGACAACTGCTCCAGCACCGCCCGGCCGCTGGCCTCGCTGGCGAGACATCCGCGACGTCCGCAGCGGCAGACCTTGTCCCCGCCGACCGGGATGTGGCCGAGGTCCCCGGCACCTCCGTCGACGCCCCGGTAGACGCGGCCGTCGATCACGATCCCGCCTCCGATGTAGTCCGCGACCTTGACCAGCAGCAGCGGCCGCGTGGGGTCGCCGTGCCGGTGCGACCACTCGCCGTAGGCCATGGCATCGGCGTCGTTCTCCATGTAGACCGGCACGTCCAGGTACTCCTGCAGGGCTTCGGTCACGGGCCAGCCGTCCCACCCCGGCATGATCGGAGGCTCCTCGGGGCGGCCGGTGATCGGGTCGATCGGCGCGGGCAACGAGATCCCCATCGCCAGCACGAGTCGCGGATCCTTTCCGCACTCCTCCAGCAGCTGGGTGAAGCCCTGGGTGATCGTGCGGATGGTGGCCTCGGCGCCGTCGGCGACGTTCAGGTCGAGGGTGCGGCGCCGCATGACCGAGCCGTGCGCGTCGACGGCCGCGATGAGTCCCGAGTCGAGGTCCAGTGCGGCCACCAGCACGAGCGTCGGCGGATCGAAGACGAACCGGACGGCGCGACGACCACCGGTCGCACCCGCATGTCCTGCCGGCCGGGTGATGCCGGCTTCGAGGAGAGCATCGACGCGCAGAGCGACGGACACCCGCGACATGCCTGTCGCACTGAGCAGCTCGCCGCGGGTCGCCGCTTCGCCGGAACGAATGAGTTCGAGGAATTCTCCAGGTCCCTGTGGCATCTCAACCCTTGCTCGCGCCCGCTGTCAGGCCCTCGGTCAGGTACCGCTCGGCCACGGAATACAGGGCGACGATCGGCACGGTCAGCAGGACGCTACCAGCCATGAGAATTGTCTTCGGTACCTCCTGGCCGTCCGACAAGAGATTGAGGCCCAGAGAAACGGTCCACAGATCCTTCTTCGCCGTCAGGAAAAGCAGCGCGAACAGGAACTCGTTCCACGCGATCATGAAAGCGAACAGGGCCGTCGACATCAGCGTCGGCATGCTCAGCGGGATCGTGATCCGCATCAGGACCTGCCAGCGGCCGGCGCCGTCGAGGTGAGCGGCCTCGTCGATGGACTCCGGGATCGACTGCATGTATGAGCGCAGCATGTGGACGCACACGGGCACCGTGAGGGCCACGTAGGCGACGGTCAGTCCGGGGAGGCTCGAACCGAGTCCGAGCACCTGGAAACCGACGAAGATGGGCACCGCGATGATGATCGTCGGGAACATGTAGACCGCGAGGAACAGCGCCGAGATCTGCCGCCGTCCGGCGAAACGCAGCCGGGTCATCGCGTAGGAGGCGGGCACCGCGAGGAGCATGGTCAGAACGGTCGCACCGGATGCCACGAACGCGGAGTTGCGCATGAACCTGGCGAAGCCAAATCCCCCCTCGTCCTCGGGTGCGAGCACTCGGCGGTAGGTCTCGGCACTGATCGCCGTCAGATCGGGAACCAGTTGCAGGGGGTTCCGCAGGAGATCTTCGATACGCACGAAACTCATCATGATCATGTAGTAGAAGGGGAAGACCGCACCGACCACGAGCGCGGCGATCACCACCCACCGCAACAGGCCGAGCCAGCGGAACCGGAACGGAGTCGTACTCACCGCTGCTCCTGTCGTCGGGTGATCCGGGTGTAGACGAGCAGGCCTGCGGCAAGGATGAGCGCCAGGACGACCGCGTTCGCGCTGGCAGCACCGATGTCACCGGAGCCGACGAGCTGTTCGTAGACGCGCACGGCGGCGACCTGCGTACCTGCGGCGCCACCGGTGAGCAGGTAGATGTCGTCGAACTTGTTGAACGTCATCACCAGTCGCAGCAGCGACAGCAAAGCGATCACGGGCAGCATCTGGGGCAGGATGACGTACCAGAGCCTCTGCACCGGCGTGGCGCCGTCGACGACCGCGGCCTCCTCGACCTCACGGCTGAGGCCGGTCAACGCCGCGGCGAAGAACATGAACGCGAAGGGGAAGTACCGCCAGACCTCGAACGCGATCACTGTGGTGAGTGCGAGAGGCGCGCTGCCCAGGAAGTTGACCGGCTCCTCCCAACCGAGGACCCGGGTGCCGATCGCGTTGACCACGCCGTATTGCGGGTCGAGGATGACGGTCCACACGTATGCCGCGGCGACCACCGGTGCGACATAGGGCAGGAGCATGGCGGCGCGAACCGCGCCCCGAGCGGGGAACGCGTCGCGCAGGGCCAGCGCCGCGATGAAGCCGACGACGATCGATCCCGCGGTCGTGGCCACCGTGTAGGTCACGGTGGTGCTGATCGAGGACCAGAAGCCGGGAGCGGTCACCGTATCGATGTAGTTGGCGAGGGTGAGATCGTTGAACAGCCCGTTGCGGGCGACATCGCTGTAGCGGGCCTCCTGGAAGGACAGCAGTACCGTCCACAGGATGGGGACGATGATGATTGCCGTCACGATCAACGTGATCGGAGCGGCCATCGTCAGGCCGTCCCTGTTCTCGATCGTTTGCCGCATCGAGCGGCGGGAGGTGCTGACTCCCGCCGCCGGCGGCGACATCGTCGTGGTCACGAGCCCTCGGCCACCTGGATGACGGCATCCTGCATCTGCTGCTGCGCCGTTGCCACGTCGATCGCCCCGCTGGACAGGTCTGCGAGGGACTTCGCGAACGGCAGCTGCGCGGTCAGCGGTCCCAGCAGGTCACCGTGACCCTGCGGCAGGGCCCAGCGTCCGATGTTCTGGGCGCCGCCGGTGATCTGCTCGATCGATGCGGGCGGGTACACCTCGGAGAGAGGGAGCTTGGTGTCGACCCCTGTCGGAAGGGTGGTCCAGTCGTCGATGTACTCGGTGGCGTTGTCCGCGTTGCCCGGGCGCACGGGGAACTTGCCCTCGGGCGCCATGCCGAACCAGCCGGAATAGCCGTCGCTGAGCATGAACTCCACGAAGTCAGCGGCGTCGTCGGCCGGAGCGCTGGAGGAGATCACCCAGGAGGTGATCTCACCGTATGAGGCGGCGTCCGAGCTGGCGTCCGGGCCGGTGACCAGAGGGACGATCCCGGTGTTGGCCGCAAGCCAACCCTGGTCGGAGCACTCTTCGCAGCTCGGCGCGGCGTCGTCGCGAAGCCCCGCGAGTTCGTCGAGCAGGAAGGTGGACCAGATGGTCATCGCCGCCTGACCCGAGAAGTAGGCGGCACGGGTCGACTCCACGGTCTGCGTCCCGGCCGGCGAGAAGTCCTGGCTGAGCGCCGCGTAGAGCTCGACCGCCCGGGTGCACTCGGGGCTGTCCAGGGTGGCGTTGCCGTCGTCGTCGATCATCTGGCAGTTGTTGCCCAGGGCCAGGGACTCGAAGGTCTGCTGGGTGAACGGATTCGACGCGTCGCCGGCCAGGGAGATGCCGTACGAGCCGTCGCCGGTCAGGGTCTCGGCGGCGTCAAGCAGCGCGTCGTACGTGTCCGGAGCCTCCAGACCGGCTTGGTCGAACAGGTCCGTGCGGTAGACGAGAATCTGGCTCCAGGCGTCGCTGGGCACGCTGAGCTGTTCCCCGTCCTGACTGGTCAGAGCGAGCGCCGAGGTGTTCCAGGTGTCCGGGCCGAGCTCGTTCACCACGGCCTGGGCCGCGTCATGGTTGAGGTACTCGTCCCCGTCGAACGAGCGCACGAGGCCGAGGGAGACCGACCCCACGACGTCCGGCAGCTCGCCGGCGAGTGCGGCAGCAGACATCAGCTGGGGCACCTGGTCCTCCTGGACGGGCACCAGCTCGACATCGATGCCGGTCCGAGCGGTGTACTGCTCGATGACTGCTTCGGTCGCTGCGACGCGATCCGGCTGGACCTCCAGGCTCCAGACCAGGAGTGAGCCGTCGGACTCGCGTCCTTCGATCGCTCCGCTGCCGCAAGCGGCAGTGAGGGCGACGGCTCCGGCTGCGGTCGCGGCCAACAGGGCACGACGTTGAGGTGTGGTCACGGGACGCTCTCTTCCTTGAGAAACCTCGACGAGCTTTCGTCGGACATATGTCTATCATGAAGACGGAAGTCTGTTCAATGTTGAGAGAGGGAGTGGCGTGAGCCGCCTGCATCAGACCAATGAAGATCTGCGGACCGAGCTCGAGAGGGGGCTCGAGGGCCTCCGGCCGGCTCTGACACCACTCGCGCGCGTCCTGCATCCGCGCGATGCGGCCCGTGCGCAAGCCGTCGTCGAGGGGATGCATCGGCTCGCCGCGACGTTCAGGGACCGCCTGCCCGAGACACGGCGGCCCGTGGTGGACGAGGCGACCGCCTACCTGATCTGCTACGGCGACTCCATCTGCCGCGACGGGCAACCGCCCTTGGCGACGCTCGCGCAGGAGCTGCGCACGCACGTCGGCGACGCCGTGACCGACGTCCACCTGCTGCCGATCTTCCCGTGGACGTCCGACGACGGGTTCGCCGTGGTCGACTACCGCGAGGTCGACCCGGAGCTCGGCCAGTGGCACGACGTCGCGGAGATCGGTCGCGACTACCAGCTCATGCTCGACTTCGTCGCCAACCACACCTCTGCCTCGAGCCCGTGGTTCACCGGCTGGCTGGCCGGCGACGAGCGGTACCGGGACTACTACCTGGCACCCGGCCCCGAGATCGACACGTCGAAGGTCGTTCGTCCCCGGACGACGCCGCTGCTGCACCCGTTCGAACGACCGGACGGCCATCAGGTTGCCGCCTGGACGACGTTCGGACCCGACCAGGTCGACCTCAACGTCGCGAATCCCGCGACGCTGCTCGAACTGACCGAGATCCTCCTGGAGTACATCGTTGCCGGCGCGACGACGGTCCGCCTCGATGCGATCGGCTACCTCTGGAAGGAGAGCGGCACGGGCTGCATCCACCTGCCGGCGACCCACGCCGTCATCAAGATGTGGCGGGTCGTGGTCGACGCCGTCGCACCCGGGGTACGGCTCCTGACCGAGACCAATGTCCCGCATGCCGAGAACATCACCTATCTTGGCGATGGCTCCGACGAGGCCCACATGGTCTACCAGTTCGCCCTGCCCCCCTTGGTGCTGCACTCCTTCGTCTCGGGCTCGAGCAGGCGCCTGACCGACTGGGCGGCCTCGCTCGAGGACCTGGGCGACGACGCGACATGGTTCAACTTCCTGGCCAGTCATGACGGCATCGGAATGCGTCCGGCGCAGGGAATCCTCTCCCCGCACGAGCAGGAGGCTCTCGCCCGACGGGCGCTGGCACACGGAGGACGCGCCTCCTACGCGACGGGGCCCGGCCCGGAGCGATCGATCTACGAGCTGAACGTCTCCTACCTGGACGCGCTCGTCGATCCGTCCGAGCGGGCCGACGTGGAGCACGTGATCCGGCGAGTGCTCGCCGCGCATGCCATCCTGCTCGGCCTCGCGGGCGTGCCGGCCATCTATTACCACTCGATCTTCGGCTCGACCAGTGATCTCGACGGGCTCGCCGACAGCGGGATCAACCGGCGGATCAACAGGGAACGCCTGGATGCGGACACCCTGGCGGATGAGCTCCGGCACGACCCGCGCCGCCGCGGAATCCTGAACGGCTTGAAGCGTCTGCTCACGATCCGCGCGGGCCAGCCGGCCTTCTCTCCGTTCGCCCAGCAGCGCATCCTCGACCTCGACGAGCGTGTCTTCGCAGTCGAACGGCGATGCGACAGGCAGATCATCCGGGCCGTCGTCAACGTCAGCAGCGAGCCGGTTGACGTCCCCGGGATCTCCGGCTGGGATCTGCTCACCGAGAGCCGGGTCGACGGGCGACTCGGGCCGGACGACGTCGTCTGGGTCGCCGAGACCCTGACAGCGGCACACTGACACCAGGTTCCGGTCGGACCGCACCCTCGCCCGCCGTGGAGGATCCGGCGGCTGCCCGCCTGGATCGCGGTCGCCCCCACCGGCGGACGAGGGTGTCGCGGGGCGACGACGGCCGCCACTTGACCATCCAGCACCCTTCGTGCCACGGTTTCACCGTCGATATCTCTTCATCGATGTAAAGCGCGTCGAGGCGGACGCCGGGACCACCCTCCCCACGCCTCGGCACCGCACCAGGCAGACTTGAGAGGAATCCGTGATGAGGAAGTCACGAATGGCCGGCGGCATCGTCGCCGCCCTGGTACTGGCCGGGACCGCCGCCTGCAGCGCAGGCTCAAGCACCGACGACGACGGCAAGCTCACCTTCATGTTCCGCGGCGGCGAGGACGAGAAGGCCGCCTACCAGGAGGCGATCGACCGCTTCAGCGCGGACACCGGCGTCGAGGTCGAGGTCATCGTGACCGACCCCGACCAGTACGGCACCAAGCTCCAGGCCGCGATCTCCGGCCACAACGTGCCCGACGTCTTCTACATCGAGCAGGCGAGTCTGCAGTCGTACGTGACCTCCGGCATCCTGCTCGACATCACCGACCTCGTCGCCGACTCCGGCATCGACCTGGACAACCTCTGGGAGTACGGCGTCGACTCCTACCGGTACGACGGCAAGCTCCAGGGCACACCCGACGGCGCCCTCTACGGCCTGCCGAAGGACGTCGGCCCGTTCGCCATGGGCTACAACAAGACGATGCTCGAAGCCGAGGGCATCGAGCTCCCCGACCCTGACGAGCCCCTGACGTGGGACGAGTGGCTCGACATCATGAAGCAGGTCACCAAGGACACCGACGGTGACGGCGACATCGACCAGTGGGGCACCGGTCTGAACGTCCAGTGGAACCTCCAGGCCCTTGCCTGGTCCAACGGCGCCGACTGGACGAACGCGGACAAGACCGAGGTCACCGTGGACACCCCGCAGATGGCCGAGGCGCTTCAGTACATCGCGGACATGACCACGGTCGAGGGGGTCACCCCCTCCTCCGAGCAGCAGGCCACGCTCGACACCTACCAGCGCTGGATGGAGGGCGAGCTCGCCTTCTTCCCGGTGGGCCCGTGGGACGTCAGCACCTACAACGAGCTCGACTTCGACTACGACCTGATCCCCTACCCGGCCGGCGCGACCGGTGAGCCCGCCACCTGGGTCGGCTCGCTCGGGATCGGCGTCTCCGCCACGACGGCGATGCCCGAGGAGGCCACCGAGCTGGTCACCTACCTGTCCGCCGACGAGACCGCCCAGGAGACGCTGGTCGACGCCGGCATCCAGGTCCCCAACCTCAGGGACATGGCCGCCGAGTACGCCTCCGGTGAGGGCACCCCGGCCAACCGGCAGGAGTTCCTGGACATCGTCGAGGACTACGGCCGCCCGATGCCCGCCGCGGTGACCTACGGCGCCGCCTGGTACGACGAGATGTGGACCAACATCCAGCCCGTGCTGGACGGCAAGCAGACGGCGGCGGACTACCTCGCCGAGGTGCAGCCGCGGATGCAGCAGCTCCTCGACGAGTCGAACGTGCAGGCCGAGCAGGCCGCGGCGGCGAACGCGAGCGAGTGATGACGCGTTCGTCGCGGCTGCACCAGGCCGAGCACCGGTGGGCGCTGGCGTTCGTCGCCGCGCCGGTGCTCGGCTACGTGCTCTTCACCGCCTATCCCGTCGGTTTCGCGCTGTACACGTCCATGACCCGGTGGAACGGCCTGGGCGCGATGCGGTTCATCGGCCTGGACAACTACGTGCGCCTGTTCGGGGACCAGTACTTCTGGCAGTCGATGGGCAACACCGTCTTCTACATGATCGGCATCCCGATCGGCCTGGCGCTCTCCCTCGCCCTGGCGATCGGTATGAACCGGGCCATCCCGCTGCGCTCCATGCTGCGCACGGTCTACTACGTGCCCGTGATCTCGTCCCTCGCGGCGATCGCGATCCTCTGGCAGTGGGCCTACAACGGGGACTTCGGGCTGGTGAACCAGTTCCTGGCCTGGTTCGGTATCGACGGCCCCAACTGGCTCGCGAGCACGCTCTGGGCCAAGCCCGCGATCGTCATCATGCTGATCTGGAAGGGCCTCGGGTACTCGATGATCCTGTACCTGGCCGCCATCCAGTCGGTGCCGCGCTCCCTGTACGAGGCGGCAGAGCTCGACGGCGCGAACGGCTGGCAGAAGTTCCGCACCATCACGCTCCCGATGGTCCGCCCGGTGACGTTCTTCCTGGTGGTCACGCAGGTGATCGCCGGGTCGCAGATCTTCACCGAGATCAACATCATGACGCCCGGCGGAGGCCCCGAGTACAGCACCGCGTCGTCCGTGTTCCACATCTGGCGGCAGGCGTTCCGCTACCAGGACATGGGGTACGGCACCGCCATGGCGATCATGCTGGGCGTCCTCATCCTGATCATCACGCTGGTGCAGTTCCGCCTGAACCAGCGCAACAGCTTCGTGCTCGACTGAGAACCCGGAGAAACCATGACTGAGGAATCGGCCACCTCCTCGGCGTCGTCGACCACGACCGGCACGACGCCGGGACGGGGCGGGACGGCGCCGGACACGGCGGAACGCACACCGCCCCGAGCTGGAACGACACCGGACAAGACCGGGACTCCGGCCGGAACGGCACCGGCGACAGCTGGAACGACACCGGACGGCGCCGGGAACGGCGCAGCGGGAACCGCACCGGGCGCGCCCCCGCCGGGCGGCGGGCCGGTGCGCACCGGCCGGCGGCCCGCGGCACGGCGGCTGGGGCGCAGGGCCCAGGGCCGTATCGCGGACTGGCTCGTCCTCGCCGTCCTCGCCGTCGGCGGGATCGCGATGGTCGCGCCGCTGGTGTGGATGTTCTCCACCTCGCTGAAGACCAAGACCGAGGTGTTCGCGCTGCCACCCGTCTGGATTCCCGAGATCCCGCAGTGGGACACCTACGTGCGGATGTGGGAGAACTCGAACATCCTGACGGGCTTCCAGAACAGCTTCGTCGTCGCCGCGTCGGTCACGGTGCTCGGCACGATCACGTGCTCGCTGGCGGCGTTCGCCCTGGCCAAGATGCGCCTGCCCGGCAGGAACGCGATCTTCGTCGGCCTGCTGACCGGCGTCATGATCCCGTTCCCGACCCTGATGATCCCGCAGTTCGTGATGTTCTCGCGGATCGGCTGGGTGGACACGCTGCTGCCGCTGATCGTGCCCGCGGTCTTCGGCAACGTCATCGTGATCTTCTTCCTGAAGCAGTACCTGGAGAACGTGCCCAACTCGATCATCGAGGCCGCGAAGATCGACGGTGCCAGCTACTGGCAGATCTTCTGGCGGCTGATCTTCCCGATCATCCGCCCCGCGGTATCGGCCCAGTTCATCCTCTGGTTCATGATGGTCTGGAACGACTACCTCGCCCCGATCCTGTACCTGAACACCCCCGAGCGGCAGACCCTCCAGGTGGTGATCGCGAACATGAACGTCCAGTACGCGACCCAGCGCGACTACCCGCTGATCATGGCGGCGTCCTTCGTGGCGCTCCTGCCGATCCTGGCCGTGTTCCTGATCTTCCAGCGGCAGATCATCGAGTCGGTCGCCCTGACGGGAACGAAGGGCTGACATGGCCACCCACCGCGCCCCCGAGGACCGCGCCCAGAAAGGTCCGCGCGAGCGCGAGGGCGCCCGGTCGGGGGCAGCGGGGGACGGCAGGGGGCGCGAGACGACGGACGGGCCCGGATGGCGGGCCGACGACGTTCCCGGGTGGGCCGGGAGCGTCATGGCCGTGCTGCGTTTCCTCACCCGACTGGTCGAGGTGAACCTGCTGGTGCTGGCCGGGACCCTGGCCGGGGGCGTGCTCCTCGGACTCGGGCCGGCGCTCAAGGCAGGGTCCGCGGCCCTGCACGACCCCGACCTCGCGATGGAGCCCTGGCGCGGGTTCTGGCGCGAGTGGCGTTCCCGCTGGGGCCGGTCGAACCTGCTGTTCGCGCCGTTCTGGCCGCTGGGGGCGCTGCTGTGGGCGGACGCGGTGGCCGTCGGGCAGGCATCCGGCCCGGTCCACGCGGCCACGCTGGCCGGCCTCACGATCGTGTCCGCCTGGACCGCCGTCGTGCTGACCTGGTGGCCGCGCGTCGTGCTCAGGTACGACGACGCGGCCCCGGCCGTCTGGCGCCACCTGCTCCTGACACCGCTGATGGCTCCGGGCGTGGCTCTGGCCGCCCTGGTCACCCTGGCCGCGACCGTCGCGGCGGTCCTGGGTGTGCCACCGGTGGCGCTCGTCGCGGGAGCCTCGTTCCCGCTCTGGGCCACCGGCAGACTCGTCGACAGCAGGTCGGCGCCCGGTGTCACACCGCCGCGGGCTCCCCCTGCGGCTCGACGCGCTCGACGCCGCCCTCCTGGACGGCCACGACCGTTTCCGCGCCGCTCGTCGGAGCGTCGCCCGTGGACTCGCGTCCGATGATGCGGGAATCGGGCACGACGCGGCGGAACGGGCCGGCGTCGGCGTCGGCGATCCGCGCCACGAGGAGCCCCACCGCGGTCTGTGCGATCTGCTCGCGGCCCGGGTCCACCGAGGACAGCGTAGGCGCGGAGTAGCGCGCGTCGTCGATGTCGTCGAACCCGATCACGGCGACGTCGCCCGGCACGTCCAGCCCCCGCGCATGCAGCGCGTGCAGCGCACCCAGCGCCAGGGCATCGTTCAGCGCGAAGACCCCGTCGATCTCGACGCCCTCGTCGAGCAGCCGGCCCATGGCCTCCGCACCCGTGGAGCGGTGCCAGAGCCCCGCCTCGGCGACGAGCGCCGGATCATAGGGCAGCCCGGCCTCCTCCAGCCCCTGGCGGTAGCCCGTGGTGCGCAGCGCGGCAGAGCCCACGTGCTCGCCCTCGTGCCCGCCGATCAGGGCGATCCGCTTCCGCCCCGACGACGCCAGGTGCAGAGTGGCGGCCTGCGCCGCGGCCACGTTGTTCATCGTGACATGGTCCGCGGGCGCCCCGAAGACGCGTTCGCCGAGCACGACGAGCGGGAAGTCGACGTCGAACAGCGCCAGGTCCTCGGGCCCGAGTTCGAGCGGCGAGAAGATCAGCCCGTCGGTCATGTTCCGGCGCTTGCCGGTCAGGACGTCCACCTCGCGGCTCCGGCCCGCGCTGGTCTGCTCGATGAGGACGGTGAGCCCGCGGGCGTCGGCGGCCTGGATCACGGAGTCGGCGAGTTCGGCGAAGTACGGCAGCGACAGCTCGGGAACCGCGAGGGTGATCATGTCGGTGCGCCGCGTGCGCAGGCTGCGCGCCGTCTCGTTGATCCGGTAGCCGAGGTGGTCGATGGCCTCCTCGACACGCTCACGCGTCGCGGGGCGGATGTGCGGGTAGCCGTTGACCACGTTGGACACGGTCTTGATCGAGACACCGGCCCGCGCGGCAACGTCCTGCATGGTCACAGCCACGAAAACTCCTTCCGCCACCGACCTCTGCGCCGGCCACCGCCCAACAGCGTATGCCACGCCGCCCGCCGGGACGCCCGCCCGCGGCCCCGGCCGCCGAAGTCACCCCGTACCAGAACGAGCGGACGCACCATGGGAACGTTCACATGATGCGTAGGGTTGTCCCCGCCCCGCCGGACCGCTTTCCGGCGGTGGTCGCGGACCGAGGGCCCCGGGCGCGCACCGGAGTGCGCGGCACACCTTCCGTCCGCTAGCCTACAACGTTGTAAAGCACGCGCGAAGGAGCCCTGCATGTCTGACCTCGCACTCGACGCCGTCGTCGACCTCGACGTCCCCGGCGCACGCATCGACCGCCATCTCTACGGCCAGTTCGCCGAGCATCTCGGGCGCTGCGTCTACGAGGGCTTCTGGGTCGGCGAGGACTCGCCGGTCCCGAACGAGGGCGGCATCCGGCTCGACGTCGTCGAGGCACTGCGTGAGCTCAGGATCCCGAACCTGCGGTGGCCGGGCGGCTGCTTCGCGGACTCGTACCACTGGCGCGACGGCGTCGGCCCCCGCTCGGAGCGGCCGCGGATCGCGAACGTGCACTGGGGCGACGTCGTCGAGGACAACGCGTTCGGCACGCACGAGTTCCTCGCCCTGTGCGAGCTGCTCGGCACCCAGCCGTACGTCTCGGCGAACGTCGGCTCGGGAACGGTGCAGGAGACCGCCGACTGGGTCGAGTACCTTACCCGCGACGACGACGCCCCGATGGCCCGCCTGCGCCGTGAGCACGGGCGGGACGAGCCATGGCCCGTGACGTTCTTCGGCCTCGGCAACGAGCCGTGGGGCTGCGGCGGGAACCTGCGCGCCGACCAGTACGCCTCGCTCGCGCGGCTGCACTCGACGTACGCCCGCGACCTGTCGGGCAACAGGCTCCAGCGCGTGGCGGCAGGCGCGAGCGACGACGACTACGCCTGGACCGAGACCCTGATGAAGCAGGTCAGCAAGGGCCTGGGCGACGAGGACCCGGCGCCGCTGTTCCAGGCGGTGTCCTTCCACTACTACACGATCCCCGGCACGTGGGGGGCCAAGGGGTCCGCCACCGACTTCACGCAGGACGCGTACTGGACCACGATCCGCAAGGCGCACCGCGTGCGCGACCTGATCCGCGGACACTCCGCCGTGATGGACGCCTACGACCCGAACGCCAGGGTGGCGCTCGCCCTCGACGAGTGGGGCACCTGGTTCGACGTCGAGCCCGGCACGGAGCCCGGCTTCCTGTACCAGCAGAACACGATGCGCGACGCGCTGGTCGCGGCCGTGCACTTCGACGCCTTCCACGACAACGCCCGCCGGCTGCGCCTCGCGAACGTCGCGCAGGTGGTGAACGTGCTCCAGTCGATGGTCCTCACGGACGGGTCGCGGATGCTCCGGACGCCCACGTTCCACGCGTTCGCGATGTCGGTGGGCCACCAGGACGCCTCGGCCCTGACGGTGCACGACGTCGCGGCGCGCAGCACCCGCGGCGTCGACGGCACCGACCTGCCGACCGTGTCGACGTCGGCCTCGGTCAAGGACGGCGCCGTGCTGGTCTCGCTGACGAACCTGGACCCGGCCACGCCGGCGCGGGTGCGCGTCGCGCTGCGCGGCGGCACGGTCGCCCTCGACACCGCGACGGTCCTCGCGGCCCCCGAGGGTTCAGGGTCCGACGACGCCGTCCGGGTGCACAACACCTTCGACGCCCCGGACGCGATCGCTCCGAGAGAGCTCACCACGGTCTCCCTCACGACGACGGACGCCCAGAACACCCTGACGGCCACCCTCCCCCCGGCATCGTTCGCGACGATCCGCCTCTGTCTCTTATACACATCTGACGCTGCCGACGATAAGG
>NZ_JABBYC010000003.1 GCF_016742955.1 Myceligenerans indicum
CCTTATCGTCGGCAGCGTCAGATGTGTATAAGAGACAGTTCTTGTCGTTCTCGTCGCCGAGGAAGGTCGCCGGAGGGAGGGAAGGAAGGAAGGAAGGAAGGAAGGAGGGAGGGAGGGAGGGAGGGAAGCGAGCGAGCGGGGCGTCAGAGGGTCTGGGCGACCTCGTCCAGGGCGAGGCGGGGCATGCGCCCGTGCGGCGTGCCGGCGCCGTCGGCCACTCCGGCGGCGATCATCATGAACGACTTGTAGCCCGTCTCGGCGAAGAACTCCGCGTCCACGGCCTCGAAGTCCATGCCGTTCATCGGGCGGAGCGCCAGGCCGACCGAGCGCAGGGCCACGATCAGGTATCCCGCCTGGATCAGCGCGTTCGAACGGGCCATCCCGTCGCGGACGTCGGCGGCGGGGTCGAGCTGCTCCTTGATGCCCGGGTAGACGGGGAACAGGCGCGGCAGGTGCTCGTGGAAGCCCGCGTCGTGGGCCAGGACGAGCGTGGCGGGAGCCGCCTCGACCTTGGACTTGTTGCCGTCGGGCAGGTGCTTCAGCAGCCGTGCCTTCGCCTCGGGCGAGCGCAGGACGACGAAGCGCAGCGGCAGGGTGTTCATCGCCGTCGGGCCGAACTTGGCCAGGTCCCAGGCGGCCTGGAGGTGCGCGTCGGTCACCTCGGCGTCGGTCCACTCCGTGACCGAGCGAGCGGTGCGGAACAGACGGTCGGCCGTGGCGTCGTCGATGGCGAGGGGCGCGGCGGCTTCTAGTGTCTCGGTCATGCCCGGCTCAACAACGCCGCGAGGCAGAATAGTTCAAGATTCAACCGTGACTCCGCGCACACCGTGGTGTCACGATAGCGCCGAACTGGCGGGAACACCGTCCGAAGCAGAACAAATCCGGCAGGCCTCCCGCAGCCCGGGTCACGCCGGCTGACTCCGGCGCGAGCCGGCCCGTGCGCGAACTAGCCTGGCCCCATGACGTCTTCCGGCGAACCGCTCGTCCTCGGCATCGAGTCCTCCTGCGACGAGACCGGTGTGGCTCTCGTACGCGGCAACGATCTGCTGTTCGACGCCGTCGCGTCCTCGATGGAGGAGCACGCGCGCTTCGGCGGGATCATTCCCGAGGTCGCCAGCCGCGCCCATCTCGAGGCGATGGTGCCCACGATCGAGCGAGCTCTCGACGAGGCGGGGGTCACGCTCTCGGACGTCGACGCCGTCGCCGTCACGGCGGGGCCCGGCCTGGTCGGACCGCTGACCATCGGGACGTCGGCCGCCAAGGCGCTGTCGATCGGCCTGGGCAAGCCCCTGTACGGCGTGAACCACGTCATCGGCCATGCCTGCGTGGACCAGCTCTCGGGCGGGGAGTTCCCCGACCGCGTCATGGCCCTCGTGGTCTCCGGCGGGCACTCCTCCCTGCTGCTCGTGGACGACATCGCCACCGATGTCACCGAACTCGGCTCCACGCTGGACGACGCCGCCGGCGAGGCCTTCGACAAGGTGGGCCGGCTGCTCGGCCTCCCCTACCCGGGTGGCCCGCACGTCGACCGGCTGGCGCGGGAGGGCGACCCGACGGCGATCCGCTTCCCGCGTGGCCTGACCGCCCCGAAGGACCAGGAGCGCCACGCCTACAACTTCAGCTTCTCCGGCCTGAAGACGGCCGTCGCCCGCTGGGTCGAGGCCCGGACCGACGCGGGCAAGGACATCCCGGTCGAGGACGTGTGCGCGTCGTTCGCCGAGGCCGTCGCCGACGTACTGACCGCCAAGACCATCGCCGCCTGCCGGCGGCACGACGTCGACACCCTCGTCATCGGCGGCGGGTTCTCCGCGAACTCGCAGCTGCGCGAGATGGCCGCCAAGCGCTGCGCCGAGGCCGGGATCACGCTGCGCATCCCGCCCATCCGCCACTGCACGGACAACGGCGCGATGATCGCCGCGCTGGGCTCGGCGGTGGTCCGCGCCGGCGTGGCCCCCAGCGGCCTGGACATTCCCGTGGACTCGTCGATGCCGCTGGAGACGATCACGGTGTGACCGGGCGGCCTGGCCCCGTCGCCACCTCACGGGTGGGGTCGTTGGACCACTGGGACCACGAGCCGGGGAAGAGCGAGGCCACGATCCCGGTCGCGGCGAGCGCGGCGACCTCGTGCGATGCCGTGACACCCGAGCCGCAGTAGACGCCGACGCCGTGGGCCTGACCGGGCTCGTCCGACCTGGCGGCACCGTCAGTATGAAGGCCCAGTGCGGCGAACCGCTCCCGCAGTCCGGCGTCGTCCAGGAACCGGCCGTCCTCGGCGAGGTTTCCTGTCGTGGGTGCGGACAACGCCCCCGGGATGTGCCCGGCCTGCGGGTCCACCGGCTCGACCTCACCCCGGAAGCGTTCCCCTGCTCGTGCGTCCAGGAGTGCGCCGTCACCGCCGGCCAGCGCGGCAGCGCCGTCGGCGTCGAGGACCGGCATGCCGCCCGGCCGCACGACGACGTCTCCCGGCTCGGCCGTCACGTCACCGGCCTCGAGCGCGTGTCCGGCGGCGTTCCACGCGTCGAGCCCGCCGTCGAGGATGCGGACGTCCTCCAGCCCGAAGTAGCGCAGCAGCCACCAGGCCCGTGCCGCCGACGTCCCGCCGACGCCGTCGTACACGACCACGTGGGAGTCCTGGTGCACGCCCCAGCGACGGGCGGCTTCCTGGAAGGCGGCCGGCGACGGCAGCGGGTGCCGCCCGGCGGCGGGTGACGCGGGCGCGGCGAGCTCGGTCTCGAGGTCCACGTAGACCGCCCCGGGAAGGTGCCCCGCGCGGTAGCGGTCGGCGCCGTCGGTCATCCCGAGCGCCCAGCGCACGTCGAGCACCACGGGTGTCCCCGCCGCGGGATCGCCGGGCGGCCCACCGGTGGCCCCCAGGTCCGACGCCAGCTCTCCGGCCTCGATCAAGACGTCTTCCCGCACGTCAGCGCTCCTCTCGTCACACCGGGCCCGCCTCGGCGGCAGGCCCGGTTCCTGGCACGGCGATCACTGCCGCCGAGCGCGCGCGGCGCCCGGTTCGCGTCCTGGCCCCCGTTCGCGGGGCCGTTCAGGCGGCGTCGCCGTCGTCCGCGGCGGCACGCGGCTCGGACCGCAGGTCCAGCCGCATCGTGTAGGCGTCCTTGTTCTCGGGCTGGTAGTAGCGCTTGCGCACCGCCAGCACCTCGAAACCGGAACGACGGTACATCGCGAGGGCGGGCTCGTTGTCCACCCGCACCTCCAGCAGGACGGCGTTCGCCTTCAGCTTCCTCGCGTGCGCGATCAGCTCGTCCAGCAGCAGGCGGCCCACACCGCTGCGCTGGAAGGCCCTGGCGACACCGATGGTCATGACCTGCGCGTCGTCCCCGTCGAACCAGAGCCCGGCGTACCCGATGACGGGATCGGGGCCGATCGACCCCGGTTCGTCCACGGTGGCGACGATGTACCAGCGGCCGAGCGCAGCGAGCTCGTCGGCGAGCATGCCGTAGGTCCAGGCACCCGCCCCGAAGAGTTCGCGTTCCAGCCACAGCACGCGATCGAAGTCGGAGCTGCGGAGCGGGCGCACGTGGAACTCGGGCATATCACCAGGATAGGCCCGGTCAGCCGAGCGCGGGAGACTTCGGCGGCGCCGGTTCCTGCACATCGGGGCGCCGGAGGTAGAGCGGCTCGGTCGGCAGGGCCAGGCCGGCGTCGCGGCGCGCGAGGGCGAGCCGGGCAAGGACGGTGGCGTCGGGCAGGAGCGGGGCGTCGTCGTCGAGGGGCAGGACGTCGGGATACAGCGCGGCCCCCTCGCCGACGACGACGGCCCGGGCGCCCGCAACGCCCGTCGCCGGACCTGCCACGGCGCCGGGCTGCGCTTCCGCGACCGCCGCCGCACGGCCGACCTCGGGCCCTGCGACGGTCCGGACCACGGGCACGCCATGAGGCCCCTCGTGCGCGACGACCCGGTAGCGGGCCCAGTAGACCTCCTTGCGCCGGGCGTCCGAGGCGACCAGTACCTCGTCGTCGGGATCGAGCCCGAGATCGCTCACCGCCTGCGCCGCGAGACCGTCGAGGCTCGGCACACCGAGCACGGGGATCCCCACCGCGAGCGCCAGCGTCCGTGCGGTGACGAGCCCGACCCGCAGCCCGGTGAACGGCGCCGGCCCGGTCCCGGCGACGACGGCGGTCAGCGCGGTGCGGTCGGTCCCGGCGTCGTCGAGGACCTGGGTGATCAGCGGCGCGAGGGATTCGGCGTGCCGCCGCCGTTCGCCGGACGAGCGGGCGGCGAGACGACCGCCGGTCTCGCTCACGAGCGCGACGGACACGGCGGCGGAGGTGTCGATGGCGAGGACTGGCACGAGGCCAGCGTAGTTCGGGACGGCGGAACCCAGAACTCGGGGTGTCCGGCGGGCCGCGACCGGCTCAGAAGTCGTCCGGCGTGCGGATCCGGTCGCGGATCCAGCGCCCGGCCTCCTTGAGGGAGCCGGTCCCGTACGACCCGCCCGAGCAGGTTCCCTCCGTGAAGACCGCACCCGACCGGTGGTCGTCGGAGAAGTTCCAGTTCACCCAGCTGATCTTCTTCTCCGCCGCGAGGTCGAGGTACTGCTGGGACCTGGCGAAGTCGTCGGCGCCCTCGCCCGCGTAGTCCTGGGTGCCGAACTCGGTGATGAACACCGGGACCTGGTCCGCGGCGCGGGAGAGGGCGTCCAGGTACTCCTGGCCGTGCGACGCGGCGTAGAAGTGGAAGGTGTACATCACGTTCGAGGCGTCGACCGGGTCGTTCACCACCTCGGACTCGTCCGAGCCGTCGGACACGCCGAAGGACGACCATCCCGGCGTCCCGAGCAGCACGACGGCGTCGGGGGCGTGCTCGCGGATCACCGGCACGATCTGCTCGTGGTAGTTCTTCACGGTCTGCCACGACACGCCGTTCGGCTCGTTCGCGACCTCGTAGATGATGTTGTCCTGGTCGCCGTGACGCTCGGCGACGGCGGTGAAGAACGTCCTGGCGCGCTCCAGGTTCACGGTCGGGTCCCCCGGGTCGAGCAGGTGCCAGTCGACGATCGCGTACATGCCTCGTGCCGTGAGCATGTCGATGTAGGTGTCCACGAGGTCGGTGAACCTCTCCGGATCGGTCTCGTAGCCTCCTTCCTGCACGTAGGTGGAGATCCGCAGGACATCGGCGTTCCAGTCGTCCGCGAGGGTGTCGAGCGAGGCGTCGTTCACGCACCGGGCGTACCACTGCGTGCCGTGCGTGCTCATGCCGCGCAGCTGGATCGGTGTGTCGTGCTCGTTGCACAGGTTCACGCCGCACACGTGGAGGCTGCCGTTCGCCGCGACCGGCGTGGCGGGATCCGGTGAAGTGCTGGTGGGGTCTGCCGGTGTCACGAGGCCGGGTACGGCCAGGGCGGCCAGTCCCAGCACCGCGGCCGCGACGACTGCGACGACCACGACGACCACCGGCGGGCGACGGGTACCCACGTGAAACTCCCTCGATTCGTGTCCGCCGGGCCAGGATCTTGCGTGGTCAGGCGCGCGGGCCCGTCCACCGCTCTCCGACGCCGCGGATCGTCGCGCGCCGCACGCCGGACTCCGGGTCGTCCGGATCGGGCTCTCCTCCGCGCGGCCGGGCGAGGTCGATCTCCAGCCGGTCCTCCGTGAGGGCCTCGGCGAGGCCGCGACCCCACTCGACGACCGTCACCGACTCGTCCAGCGAGGAGTCCAGGTCCAGGGCGTCGAGCTCGCCGAGACCGCCCAGCCGGTAGGCGTCCACGTGCACCAGAGCCGGGCCGCGTGTCCCGTCCTGGCGCGGGAGCGGCGGGTGCTCGCGCGCGATGATGAAGGTGGGCGAGGCGACCTGCCCGCGCACGCCGAGTGCGCGGCCGAGCCCCTGCGTGAGGGTCGTCTTCCCGGCTCCGAGATCTCCGGTGAGGATCACGAGGTCGCCCGCGCGCAGCAGTTCCGCGAGCGTGGCTCCCAGGGCGCGTGTCGCGTCGGCGTCGGGCAGTTCCAGCGTCACGGATCCGGCACCGGCTCCGAGTGCCCGCACCGCGGCGCGGACGGTCGACGCCGCCACCGCGTCCGCATCGCTGCCTTTCGCGGGCGCGCCGTCCTGGGGCGTCGTGCCCGTCTGCGATGTCGAGCCCGCGCCCGCCGTCGCGCCGTTTCCCGGCGTCACCGTTCTCCCGCTCATGACCATGCTCCCCGGCCGGCCGGCGCGCCGAGGATCGCGCCGTCCGCACCCACGTCCTGCGTACCGGCGTAGACGCGCGGGACGCGCGCCGCGATACGGGTGACGATCTCGTAGCTGATGGTGCCTGCGGCCTGCGCCCAGTCCTCGGCGTTGGGCGCCCCGGCGTGCTCGACGCCGTCGGCCTGCCCGAACAGGGTAACGACGTCCCCGGCCCGCTCGGTCGCGTACGGGCCGAGGTCCACCATGATCTGGTCCATGCAGACCCGGCCCGCGACCCGGACGACGCGCGCGGCGCCGGGGCCTGCCTCCCGTGAGGCGAGGTCGCCCACGCCGCCGCCCACCAGCACGGGCCCTCCCGGTCCGAGCGCTCCGCCGCTGGCGTGGCGCGGGATGCCGTCCGCGTACCCGAGGGGGATCACGCCGAGGGTGGTGTCCTGGGACGTCGCGTAGTGCAGCCCGTAGGAGACCCCGCTGCCGGCGGGGACCCGTTTCACGGTCGCGAGTCGCGCCTCCAGCGTCATCGCGGGCCGGAGCCCGTAGCTGCTCGGGACGCTGATCTGCGGCACGGGCGTGAGGCCGTACATGGCGATCCCTGTCCGCACGAGGTCCCAGGCCGTGTCCGGCCGCGTGAGCGTCGCGGCGGAGTTGGCGAGGTGGCGCACCTCGGGTGCGAACCCGGCGCGCTCGACGGCGCTCACGGTGTCCTCGAACGTCTTGGCCTGGGCGTCGATGCTGGGATGGCCCGGCTCGTCGGCGCACGCGAAGTGCGACATGACGCCGGTCACCTCGATCAGCCCGCGCAGTTCGGCGGCGCGCGCCAGCACGCCGGGCAGGTCGGACGGGGTGATCCCGTTGCGCCCGAGCCCGGTGTCGACCTTGAGGTGCACCCGTGCGGGACGCCCGGAGGAGCGGGCGGCATCGGCCGCCGCGTCCAGTCCCCACGGCGCCGCGACGCCGATGTCGATGTCCGCGACCAGCAGGTCCTCCAGGGGTGCACCGGGCGCGTAGAGCCAGGTGAGGATGCGCGCATCGGCGGGGGTGACACCGCCGTGACGCAGCCGCAGCGCCTCACCGGTCTGCGCCGCGCCGAGCCAGGTCGCTCCGCCCGCGAGCGCCGCCCGCGCGGTGGGCAGCAGCCCGTGGCCGTACGCGTCGCCCTTGACCACGGCCATGAGCGCGGCACCCGGGGCCGCGCCGCGCAGCGCTCGCACGTTGTCGCGGATGGCGGTCAGGTCGACGACAGCGCGGGCGGGGTACTCGGGATCGAACCCGGGCAGGACACCGGCGGGCGGGGTGGTGCTCACGAAGGCGATTCTCCCACCGCGTGGGCGGCCGCGTGCGAGAGGTCCGGGACGGGCGGGTGGATCCGGATCGCGCACGGGCTACGGTGAGGCGTGCGCTCACCCCTGCCCGTGCGCGACGGACTCAACCCCACGCGGCTCGTGCTGCCCCACGACGCGGCGACCGTCGCGCTGTACCCGACGTCGTACGCGTGGTTGCTCGAGCGGTTCCCCGACGACGCCGTCCGCCTGCGCGAGAAGGTCGCCGGGGGTGAGGTCGTGACGGAGCGGGGTGAGCCGATCACTCCCGGCACCCCGTACCGGCCGCGGGGTTTCCTGTTCCTGTACCGCGACCCGCCGGCGGACGAGCCGGCCGTTCCGTTCGAACCGGAGATCCTGCATCGCGACGACGACCTGCTTGTGGTCGACAAGCCGCACTTCCTGGCCACGATGCCGCGGGGCCGCTGGATCCGGAACACCGTGCTGGTTCGGCTGCGGGCGTCGCTCGACCTGCCGGAGCTCAGTCCCGTGCACCGGCTCGACCGGCCCACGGCCGGGGTGCTGGTTCTGACCGTCCGCCGGGAGGTGCGGGGCGCGTACCAGATGCTCTTCCAGGAGCGGCAGGTCAGGAAGGTCTACGAGGCGGTCGCGCCGCTGCCACGGCTCAGATCACTGTCGGTGGACGACGGCGGTCGCGGCGCGGCGGACGCGGACGGTGCGGATCACGCAAACGGCGGTTGCGGCGCGGCAGAGGCGAACGGCGCGGCAGGCGACCCGCCGTCGGACGCCGATGTGATCCGCCGGCTGGCGGACGGGCAGGCCGTCACGATCCGCTCCCGGATCGAGAAGCATCGCGGCACCGCTCCCGCACAAGAGCTGCCGGGCGAGCCGAATGCGGAGTCGCTGATCACGCTCGTAGCCCGCGACGATGCTCGCGGCCTGGGCCGGTACCGCCTCGAACCGCGCACCGGGAAGACGCACCAGCTCCGGCTGCACATGGCGTCGCTGGGTGTGCCGATCCTGCACGACCCGTTCTGGCCGGTGCTGCGCGAGGACGCCGCGGACGACTTCGACCGCCCGCTCCAGCTGCTGGCTCGCTCGCTGGAGTTCCGCGACCCGTTGACCGGCGACCCGCGCCGCTTCGAGTCCCGCCTGTCGCTCGGCGAGTTCGCCGCACCGTGAGACCACCGCGGTTCGCGGCGCGGTCCGCGCGGTGACTCAGCCGGCGCGTGAAGAACCATTCACCCGGTTCCGGACAGGTGTCCCCTGGTGCCAGGATGGGCGCATGAGCCTCTACGACATCCCCTTCCGCCGGATGGACGGCAGCGAGACCACGCTCGCCGACCATGCCGACGACGTCGTCCTTGTCGTCAACGTCGCGTCCCGCTGCGGTCTCACACCGCAGTACACGGCGCTCGAGCAGCTCCAGAAGACCTACGCCCAGCGCGGCTTCACCGTGATCGGCTTCCCCAGCAACCAGTTCTTCCAGGAGCTCGGCAGCAACGACAAGGTCGCCGAGTTCTGCTCCACCACCTACGGCGTGACCTTTCCCGTGGTCGACCGGGTCAAGGTGAACGGACGCCACACGCACCCGCTGTACACCGAGCTGAAGAAGACCGCGGATTCGGGCGGGCACTCCGGCCGGGTGCGGTGGAACTTCGAGAAGTTCCTCGTCCTGCCCGGCGGCGAGGTGCGGCGCTTCGAGCCGCGCACCGTCCCGGACTCCCCGGAAGTGGTCGAGCAGATCGAGGCGCACCTGCCCCGCTGATCCCCGCCACGACGGGTACGACGCGTCGCGCCCTGTCGCCCGGCCACCCTGTCGCCCCGTACCGGCGCCCTCACTCCGCGGGCGGCGGGCTGCCGTTGACGGTCTCGCGGGACGGCGGCGCGTCCGGACGGGTCGCCGTGACGTCGCGAGGAATCATCGTGAACCCCTGCCAGTGGGACTCCATCGGACTCTGCTCCTCGTCGCGCGGCACGTGGTGGAACCCGATCGCCACCCACGCCACGACGTCGTCCAGCTCCTGGCGGTCCGCCACGTAGTCCGGTACCCCGCGTCCGCAGTGGCCGTCCCGGTTCGCCGTCGCGAACAGCTCGCAGTCCGACGCCTCGGTGAACGCGATGTCGTAGCCGCCGTGCTCGTGCCCGTCGTCCCGCGTGAACGTGAACGACGACGACGCCCCCAGGTCGATCTCGTAGCTGACCGGGTGGCCGTCGTCGTTCCGGCGGTCCGGGTTCACCACCCGCCACCAGCGGCGGTCGGTCATCGTCCGGGTGTCCTCCCGGCCGATGCCGGTCAGGCTTCCCGACACCACACGGGACTTCGGCCCCATCTCGTCGGTGTCCGCGGCGTCGTACTGCTCGACGCGCTGCCCGCCGCGGCCGCCGAGGGCCCAGTGCATCTTCCACACCACGTTGTGCGAGTGGCTGGCCGCGTGGTCGTGGTCGCCCTCCCCGACCGCCCAGCCGTGCGCGGCGTCCGTGTAGTCCGCCGGCGACAGGTCTCCGGTGGCCCCGAGCTCCGGCGTGATCGACCCGTCCGCCCCGAACGTGTACTGGGTGACGTACTCGTACCAGCCCACCTTCGAGATGGTCGAGAGCCGCAGGTCCGTCCGCCGCTCCACGAGCGGCTCGTCCCCGGGTTCCTCCCCGGTCGCGTGGTACGAGATGCCGCCGTCGACGGTCTCCCGGCACAGCACCTCGCGCGGCTCGACGCTTCCCACGCTGCCGTCACCGATCGTGGGCACCGGGGTGGTCAGCCGCTCCCCGCCGCACGACCGGGCGGTGAGCGTCAGCATCGACCGTCCGCCGAACCCCTGGGACGTGATGTCCTCCGTGTTCCGCAGGCCGGTGTCGTACGGCACCTCGAGCTGCCCGAGCGTGAGTGACGCGAGCACCTGCAGCGGTGCGTGCCCCGCCGGGGCGAAACTCACGTCCTCCAGCACCAGCCCGGCATTGTGGTCGACCCTCCAGCACATCGTCCACGCCGAACCGTTGCCGAGAGTCTCTGTGATCGGCTCGTTCTCGGCGCAGTCCGGTTCCTGCACGGCGGACGACCGCGCGGAGAGCCCACGCGGTCCCGGCTCGCCACCCGTGGTCGGTCCGCCCAGGAACACGATCAGCGCCGCCGTCACCGCCCCGACGGCGACCAGGACCGCTGCCACGGCACTGCGGCCGTTCAGCGGCCGTACTCGACCACCGATCCCGCCCCGACGTCGTGCACCGCTCTGATCCGGCACCCTTCCACCCCCTGAGAATCGCTGGTGAGCCCCCTGGCCCCCACCGATCTTCAGACACGGACCGGCCCGGCGCGACTTGCGTCACGCCGGGCCGGCCGCGGTTCTCTCCGTGGCGCCGACCGTCAGGCGGTCGGCGCTACGGCCGGTTCGTCATCCCAGGCGCATCACCTTCCGTCGGCGGATCAGCACCGCACCTGCTGCGAGCAGCAGGAACGACAGGGCGGCGTACCGCCATGCCTCCGAGCCGGTCGCGGCGAGCCGGCCTCCGCCGGCGCCGTCACCGGCGCCGTCGTCGCCCGCCCCGTCCGGGCTTGCCGACTCATCGCCGCCGGGAGCCGGCGGGTCGAAGAAGCTGGCCAGTGCCCGGTCACCATTGACGGCGCTCGTGGCGACGCCCACGTGGATCTCCGGGGTGAAGTCGGACGGGATCGTGAAGGTCCAGCTGACGACACCGTCCTCGTCCGCCGCGGTCGCCTTGAACGTGATGTCCGACCCGTGGATCTCCCCGATGACGAGCTCGCCGGGGTCGAAGCCCGAGGCGTAGAACGTCTGGGTGTCACCCGGAGAGACCGTGCCCTCCTCGAACCAGGCCTTCAGCACACGGTCCATGCCGTCCGGACCACAGACCGCGATCGGCACCGAGGCACCGTCGCTGCCGTCCTCCGGCGTGGCGAGGATCTCGTAGAGCCCCGGGTCCGAGCCCTCGGGCACCGCGACCGTCACCTGGAAACCGCACCGGTCGTTCACCGTGGCCATGACCGGTTCGCCCAGGGGCTCCCCGTCCGGACCGGTGAGCTGCACCTCGACCTCGGTACCGGCCGTGAAGCCCATACCGGTGACGACCACGTCGCCGCCGGCCATCACGGTCTCCGTGGTGGCGAACATGGTCGGGGCGGAGCATGCGCCGCCACCCTGACCGTCCGAGACCACGTACACCATGGTGGTGGCCTCGAGACCGGTGGCCTCGTCGACCCCGACGACGGTGTGCACGCCGATCTCGGCGTCGTCCGGGACGTTCAGCGCCATGACGAACGTTCCGTCCGCCTCCGCCTCGAACGGCTCGGGTTCGCCGAGCACGTTCCCGTCCGCGTCCGTCAAGTACAGGGTCACCATGCCGTTCGGCGTGTATCCCGTACCCGTGATGTCCGTGGAGGCACCGGGTTCGACCTCGACCGGCTCGGCCGTGACCGCGGGGTCGATCTCGCCCGTGTCACCACCGTCGGTCACGGTCAGCGGGGCCTGCACCGCCGTGTCCGTGGTGTCGTCGGTACCGGTCACCATGAAGTCACCCGGCTCGGCGTCCTCGGGAACCACGAGCGGCGTGGTGAACATGCCGTCCGCGTCCGTCGGGACATCGGCGACCGGATCACCGACGGGGTTGCCGTCGGCGTCGGTCAGCTGGACCGTGACGGTGCTGTCGGGCGTGTAGCCCTCACCCGTCACGTCGGTGCTCCCGCCCGGTTCCGTCTGCGACGGATCGGCCGAGAGCACCGGGTCGATCTCGCCCGGGACGTCCGGCTCGTTCGACTCGCTCGGCGCCACCGTCAGCGGGGTCTGTGCCGGGGTGCCGGACTCGTCGTCGGTTCCGATGACCGAGAAGTCACCAGGCTTCGCGCCTGCGGGAACACACAGCTCCACGCTGAACGCACCATCCGCATCCGTGTCAGCCATGACCGGGTCACCCACGGGGTTGCCGTCGGCGTCCGTCAGCTGCACCGTCACCGTCGAGCTCGGCGTGTAGCCCTCACCCGACACCACCGCGCAGTCACCCGGAACGACCTCGGCGGAGTCCACCGAGACCGCCGGCGCGACCGCGTCCAGCGGCGGAGTCACCGTCAACGAGGTCTGTGCCGCGGCGCCGGTGGTGTCGTCCGTGCCGGTGATGGTGTAGTCGCCCGGCTCGGTCTCCTTCATGATCACGGCGGGAAGGGTGAAGCCACCCATCTCGTCCGAGACGGTCGTCACCGGACCGCCCACGGGGTTGCCGTCGGGGCCGACCAGCTGGATCGTGACAGTGCTGTCGGGCGTGTACCCGGCGCCGACGATCTCCGTGGCATCGCCTGGCGCCACCACGTCCGGATCGACGACGATCGTCGGCGACATCCCCGGCTCGGGTGTCACGGTCAGCGGGGTCTGTGCCGGGGTGCCGGACTCGTCGTCGGTACCGATGACCGAGAAGTCACCAGGCTCCGCGCCTGCCGGAACACACAGCTCCACACTGAACGCGCCGTTCGCGTCGGTGTCGACCATGACCGGGTCACCCACGGGGTTGCCGTCGGCGTCCGTCAGCTGCACCGTCACCGTCGAGCTCGGCGTGTACCCCTCACCCGACACCACCGCGCAGTCACCCGGAACAACCTCACCCGGATCCACCGAGACCGACGGCGCGACCACGTCCACCGGGGTCACCGTCAGCGGATCGTCCGCCACCGCACCCGTGGCGTCGTCCGTGCCGGTGATGGTGTAGCCACCCGGCTCGGCATCCGCCGGGACCGTCACCGGCGTGGTGAACATGCCCGTATCGTCCGTGTCAACCGTGACCGGGTCTCCGACGGGGTTGCCGTCGGCATCGGTCAGCTGCACCGTCACCGTCGAGTTCGGCGTGTAGCCGTCGCCGGTCACGTCGGTGGTCTCGCCCGGTGCGACCTCGCCCGGATCCACCGAGACCGACGGCTCCATCGGAGCCGGCTGGATCATGACGGGGGTCTCGGCCGGGGTTCCGGTCGTGTCGTCGGTGCCGATGACCGTGTAGTCACCCGGCGACGCGTCCGCGGCCGGGCAGACCTCGACCGTGAACGCGCCGTTCGCGTCGGTGTCGACCATGACCGGGTCACCCACGGGGTTGCCGTCGGCGTCCGTCAGCTGCACCGTCACCGTCGAGCTCGGGGTGTACCCCTCGCCCGACACCACCGTGCAGTCGCCGGCCACGACCTGCGCCGGGGCGGCCGAGAGTGCCGGTGTCACGGCGGTGAACCCGCAGGCGTCGACCCGGACGGCCGAGTTGCCCAGACCGATGCTGCCCAGGTCGCCCTGCGCCAGGCCCAGCCAGAGCGCCGAGACCTGGAGCGAGTCGAGGGACTCGTCACCGGCGTCTGTCGTGCAGGTCGTCGTCTCCTGGTGGTTGATCTGCAGCGAGACGAACTGCGTGACCACGTCGAACACCGGTGACAGGGCGTTCCCGACGGTCTGTGTGACCAACCCTGTCTTGATGTCGGTGATGAGCAGGTCGAACACCGCGTGCCCCTCGTCGCTGACGAGGAAGTCGTACACGGTGGCGAACACCGGGGTCAGCAGCACGCCCGCGGTGTTGACCGTCGTCGCCAGGGCGGTGCAGATGATCGAGGCGGTGGCACCCGTGCAGTTCTGCTCCACCGGCGGGAAGTTCCCGCCGGCCGCGTCCGCCAGGTTGACCGTCCACGACACATCGATGACGTCGCCGGGAAGCGGGCCCTCCTGGTACCACTGGCAGCTGATCGTGACGGCGCTCAGCGACTCGTCGATCGCGGTCGCCATGATCTGGATGGCTTCCTCGATCAGCTCGTGCACGCCCTCGGCGACCTGCGGGTAGGTCTGGTCGTCGATGACCTCGGTGTTGGGAGCGAGGCCGTTCATGCCGGCGTCGTCGCCCCCGGCCCACGGGTCGTTGCCCTCAACCAGGTGCTCCAGGTGGATCTGCGCCTCACCGGTGGAGAAGTCGATGGTGACGAGCTGGTTGGCCGAGGTGAGCGGCTCACCCACCACGGCGTTGACGATCGTCTCCTGCATGTTGGAGTCGACCGAGCAGTCCGGCGCGGGAAGGCCGGGAACGTCCAGCACGCTGATCAGATCGGTGACGTCGAAGACCTGGTTGACCAGGTCTTCGACCGTCGTATCGATCTGACCGCCCAGGTCGTAGATCTGCGCCGCGGCATCCTCGATCGCCGGCGAGTGCAGCAGCAGCGAGGCATCACCCAGGACGTACTGCCCCGGGCCGGTCACCCCACCGTCCGGATCCAGGAACACGCCGTCCTCGGCGATCACCTCGGAGCCCATGGCGCCGAGCTGCAGGTCGAGCCGGTCGGCCACCGCGTCGGTGATGCCGGCCACGCCCGCCGTGTCCGCGAGGGCCAGGAGGTCGAGCGTCGTCGTCCCCCAGTCGCCCTCGGCAGTTCCGTCGATCGTGACGCCGCCGTCGGGACCGATCAGCCCGGAGGCCGCCCGTCCGTCGAACGGCGAGGTGGCCTCACTGGTGCTGGCGAGTGCTCCCAGCTGGCCGAGATCCATGAACTGGTCGACGGGCAGCGCGACGTCCCCGAGTTGCAGCAGCTGGGACCCGAGCAGATCGGCGTCCAGGTTCTGGGTGTTGGGACCCGCGTCGGTGTCCCAGCCCGCGTCCGAGGTCGCCGCACCGACGAGCTCCTGTTCCATGAGCTCAGACATCAGCACACCGGCCCCGGCCTCCGCGGGGTCGTCAGGGTAGGTGTCGAGCGCCTGTGCGGGGACGCTCAACCCTGCGACGCAAAGCGCGGCGCCTGCACCGATCGCGACAGGACGCTGCCATTTCGCGCCACCTCGCAATCGGCGTCGTCGTGAAGACAACTGTGTTCGCCTCAAAGGAATTCACTCCTCATAGGTTTCGCCGTCTGGGCGGCGCCGGAATTACGGCGGGAACGTGAAAAACACACGAGTCCCACGTTCAGCGAACACAAGATTCTGAGCATATGCATGCTCTGTCATCAGATATGCCCCAACGCAGGCGAGCGCAACATGGAGCACTCAATACATTTCAGTTGAGCTAAGACTGAAATATTCTGATCTTTCGCACCCTCGGGCTCCGGCGGCTACACCTCGGCGGCGGCCCACCGCGGCGGGCACTCCTCGGCCAGGCGGATGAGATCCCTGCGGTCGCGGATGCCGAGGCGGCGATACACCTGCCGCAGCCGGTTCACCACCGTGCGTTCGGAGACGAACACCGACTCGGCGATCTTCGAGTTCGTCGCGCCCTTCAGCGCCAGGCGCACCATCGTCCTCTCGTCCCGGCGAAGCCCCTCCCACCGATTGCTCGCCACCGCACCGCCGGAGGCGGTCTGCGCCGTGTCGATGCCACGTGTCCAGCCCGCCAGCCCGGCCAGCTGCGCGAGGGTCCGGCCCCGGTCGAAGGCCGCCACCGCCACTCCCGCATCCCCCCGCGCCGCCCGGAAGCGACCGTACGCGACGAGGGTCCGCACGTGCTGGCGGATCGACGCCGGGGGCGTCGAGGCCCGAACCGCCTCGTCGAAGGCGGCCAGTGCGCGCTCGCCGTCCGCGAGCAGGGCCGCCCCGCGCGCGGCGGCCGCCCGCAGGTCCGCAGACAGGGCTCCGCAGTCGTTCACCGCGCTGCCCCCGATCGCCGCCGACAGCGCCTGGACCTCGCCCGCGGACACCGCCGCGTCCACCAGGTCGGCCCGCACCATGACCGGGCACTGGTACGGCCACCGGCACTGCTCGGCCGACACCGCCAGCAACGACACCGCCTCGCGCGCACGGCCGAGCAGGAGGTGGGCGGCCCCGACGTCGGCGGCGAACTCCGCGGCCGCACGTGCCGACCAGTTGCCGAGCGCGTCCGGCACACCCACATCCGGCACCCGGCCGTCGATGGCCGCGTCGGCGAGCGCCGTGAGCCCGCGCGGAACCAGCCAGCCGTCGCACCCCGGACGGAGCCTGCGGATGATATCGAGCTGCCGTCGCACGTCGTGGAACTGGCCCTCGACCGCGGCGACCATGGCCACGCTGAGGCTCCGGGCCACCTGCTCCGCGACCCCGCGAGCATCGTCGTCGACGTGCGCGGCCACGAGCGCGCGGGCGCCCGACACGTCCCCGAGCATGAGCCGCATCCTGATCTGCAGCTGAAGTCCCAGCCAGTGCTGGCCGGGCGTCTCCCCCACCGCCTCCAGGTCGGCACGGAGCCGGGCCGGGTCACGCACGACCCCCTCGGACTCGACCCGGAGTGCGGCGGCCGTCAGGCGCCGGGACGACTCGCGGGCAGGCTCGGGGATCCCGGTGGCGGCCCGCCACCAGACGTGGTCGGCCCATTCCCGGCAGTCAACGTCTCCCGACGCACCTGCGCGCGGCACGCCCCAGGTCTGGCCGGCCAGCACCGACACCGTGAACGCCAGGGCACGGTTCTTCGGGCACGCCACGGACAACGGGCCTGCTCGCAGCACCGGGTTCAGCTCCTGCATGTGCAGGCCGCGGAGCATCGCCTCGCTCCTGCGCTCGGCGGTCGGCGCGGCAGGGGGCTCGGCCTTGTTCCGCTCCGCGCACAGCACGGCCACGAGCGGATGGCGCAGGAACCACGTGCCGTCGTGCGCCTCGGTGAGGCCGAGGCCGGCGAGCACGCGCAACGACGGGTCGTCCCCGAGCCCGGCAGCCCCGTCCCAGGGCTCCTCGCCGAGACACGACCCGGCCTGGCGCAGCACGAAGGAGGCGAGCAGGTCGGCGCCGGACTCGTCGACCCTCTCGAGGAGGTGGCGGTAGGTCCGGCGGGCGGCGGTGCCTGCCGCGTCGGGCCCGTGCCAGAGCGCGCCGCCGCGCAGCTGCGCCACCGAGAGCTCCTGGGCCAGTTCGAGGGCGAGCCGGGGGTTCCCCTCGCTCCACCAGGTGATCCGTTCGACGACGTCCGCGGCGATCGACAGGCCGAGCGCGTCGGTGAGGAAGGCGCGCAGCGCGGGCGCCCCGAGAGGCCCCAGGCGAAGGACGTCGAGTTCGTCCGGGAGCACGTCCGGCGCCAGTTCCTCCGCGGCGACGACGACCCGGCAGTCCAGTGCGAACGCCTCGTCGGCCAGGCGCTGCAGCCAGGCGAGGCGTTTCTCCGTCAGCACTCCCGCGTCGTCGACGAAGACGACGCGCGGGATCTTCCCGCCGAGGTTCTCGGTGACGCTCTCGAAGAAGCCGGTCGCGACGTTCCCGTCGGCGTCCGAGGGCAGGACCACGAGGTCCGATCGTTCGGTCGGGCCGAGGAACCGGGCATGCGGACGGCGGGACCAGATCCGCTGCACCCGCAGCACCGGGACGTCCGGGCCCAGACCGCGCAGCGCGTGCATGACCGTCGCCGTCTTCCCGGAACCGCTCGGGCCGATCACCATCAAGGTACGTGGATCGATCTCTCCGGCGACCCCGGCGATCGTCCGCGTTTCCCGGTCTCTTCCGTGAAGCGCGTATTCGCGCAGGTTCTCTGTCGACAGGTCGACGGTCTGTCGAGGCTCACCATCGAGCACTCGAGTCGGTACAGTCCGGGTCCTCACGCGCACCCACCCCCTTTTTGTGGCAGCGGTTACTTTTCCCGGGGGTGCGATGCGAGTGTATGACGAAAATGAGATCTTGCTTGGTTTACGCAAGTGGTGCGGGTGGGATTAATGTTCGCTTGCCGGAATTGTGCGCAGGCATCCCCCGCTTCCTCATCCGCCCGATACCAGGGTCAACCGAACCGAGACAGGCCGGAGACGTGACGCCTCGGGAAGCCAGCCGCACCAGGTCCGGCTCAGTTCCAGGGGCGACCTCGGACCCGGAACGAGACGGTGCCGGGCGACCAGGCGTCCCGCGGCGCCGGGGTCGCTCAAGGTGACATGGACGGTCAGGGTGTCGACCCGGATCGGCCCGGCGTCCCCGTTCCCCGGGGCGATCTCGACCGCATCGTTCTGGATGCGCAGAGCAAGGCTGTCCAGGCGGGCGAAACGGTCGACGATCTCGTGGAACTGGGACTCCGCATCCATACTCATGCACCCAAGACGCGAGAGATCGCCAGATGTCACACCACTTGAGGAAAATTCCTCAAGCCGACCTTCCAGCAGCGGACCGCACGGACGCGGTCATCCCGCCAGCAGACCCGCCATCACCCGTGGCACGGCGTCCGCCACGGCCGACGCCGTCGTCGGCCCGCCTGCGCTGGCCAGCGTCGCGGCACGGCCGTGCAGCACGGCGGCGGCCGCCGCGATGCGGCTCGTCAGCGCGGGATCCGCGAGCACGTCGCCGGCCCGCGCCGCGAGCAGCGCACCGAGAATCCCCGAGAGGACGTCGCCGGCGCCCGCCGTGGCGAGCCAGGCGGGTGCGTCGGCCTGCGTGAAGGTCACGCCCGAACCGACGACCACCGTGACGGCACCCTTCAGCAGGACCGTCGCACCCGTCGCACGTTGCGCGGCGCGGGCCCATCGCACCGGTTCGGCCTCGATGTCGGCCCGGCCGACCTCGTGCCCGAGGCCACGCATCAGGTCGGCCAGTTCCCCGGCATGGGGAGTGAGGACGGCGATCTCCGGAAGCCGGTGCTCGAGCATCGCCATGGCGCCTGCGTCGATGACGGCGGGCACGACACCGCCGGTCACCTCCGCGTCGAGGACGCCCGTCACGGCCGCCAGCGCGCCGTACACCCGCCGGTCCTGCCCGGCATCGGACCCGTCGGACGGAATGCCCGGGCCGAGCACCCAGGACTGGACGCGCCCCCCAGCGGTGACCACCTCGGGATGGCGGTCGAGGATCCGGTCGGTGACACCCGCCGGGCCGAGCGCGCGCACCATGCCCGCGCCGGCCCGCACCGCCCCTGCGGTGGCGAGGACTCCGGCACCCGGATACTTGTCGGTGCCCGCCACGACGCCGACCACGCCGCGGGTGTACTTGTGGTCACGCACGCCGGGAGCCCGCAGCACCGCGGACACCTCACCGTCCTGCAACCGCAGCGTGCCCGCGACCTGCGGCCCGTGCTCCCGCCGCAGGCCCACGTCGGCCACCTCCACCGCACCGGCGAGGTGGGCGGCCGGCGGGAGGAGCAGCCCGGGCTTGTAGGCGCCGAACGTCACCGTCCGGTCGGCCGCCAGCACCGGCCCTGGCACGGAGCCGTCGTCGACCCCGATGCCGCTCGGGGTGTCGACCGCGACGACCCACGGCCACGGGGATCCGGCCACCTCCGCGGCCGCCCGTGCCTCGACGAGCGCCCGGACGATCCCGCCGGACGGGGGCCGGAGCGCGCCGCGCGCGCCGATACCCACGAGACCGTCGAGGACGACGTCCGCCGCCGAGACGTGTTCGACGACGGCCGGGACGCGCAGCTCGGACCGGGCGATCACCTCGGCGCCGGCCGCCTCCAGCGCCGCCAGACCCGGGCCGTGCACGGTACCGGCGACGAGGAAGGCGGTGACGCGTGCGCCCGCCGTCGCCAGGTGGGCACCGGCGAACAGGGTGTCGCCGCCGTTGTTCCCGGGGCCGACGAGCAGGACCACACGCACACCCTGTGCGGCGCGGCCTACCGCGCGGGACCGGCGAGCGGGCCGGACGCGCCCCGTACCTGACAGGCCGTCGGAGGCGAGGGAGCCCGCGAACCGGACCCTCGGCGGGGCTCCGCCGGCGGACCGCCGGCGGGCCACGTCCGCGAGCACCGTCCGGGCGAGTGCCCGTGCGGCGCGGTCCATGAGGGGTGTTCCCGCGTCGAGCAGCGGCTTCTCCGCCGCGCGAATCTCATCTGCCGTCCATGCCTCGATCACGCGCCCTATGATGCCTGCTCTTTGTCACGGTTCGGTAAGGCAACGTTCCGGTGCGTCCCCATCGCGGCGTTCGGCGGTGCGAACGGTGTGGACAACAGGCGACACCTGCTCGTGCGACCTCCTAGGCTCAGGGCATGCGATTCGGACTCTTCATCCCGCAGGGCTGGCGGCTCGACCTGGCCGGCATTGCCCCGGAGGACCACTGGTCGACAATGCTGTCGCTGCTCCACCGCGCCGAGAACCAGGCGGCGGGTGAGGCCGTCCCCGGCGGCGGCTTCGCCTGGGAATCCGCCTGGGTGTACGACCACTTCCACACGGTGCCGCTACCGACCCAGGAGGCGACGCACGAGGCCTGGACGCTGATGGCGGCGTTCGCGGCGGCGTCCCAGCGCGTGCGCCTGGGACAGATGTGCACGTGCATGGCCTACCGGGAGCCCACGTATCTGGCGAAGGTCGCCTCGACGGTCGACGCGATCTCCGGCGGGCGGACCGAGATGGGCATCGGCGCCGGCTGGTACGAGCACGAGTGGCGTGCCTACGGCTACGGCTTCCCGACGGCGGGCGAACGCCTGCGCGCCCTGGACGAGGGCGTGCAGATCATGGCGAACATGTGGCGCACCGGCACGTCCGGCACGTTCGACGGCGAGCGCTACCAGGTGGACGGCGCGCGATGCCACCCGCAGCCGCTGCAACGGCTCCCGGTGGGGGACGACGGCGCCGAGGTGCCGAGCATCCCGCTGTGGATCGCCGGCGGCGGCGAGAAGAAGACGCTGCGCATCGCAGCGCAGCATGCGCAGTACACGAACTTCGCCGGTGACCCGGAGGGGTTCACGCACAAGTCCTCCGTGCTGCGGGGGCACTGCGACGATCTCGGCCGTGACTTCGGCCGGATCACCCGATCGGCCAACTACAACGTCGTGATCGGCGAGACCGAGAAGGAGGTCGCCGACCGGCTCGGCTGGATCGAGGACCACCTGCGCCGGTGGGCGCCGGAGCGGGCGGACCGCGAGATCGACGGGTGGCGCAACAGCTACCTGAGCGGGACCCCGGAGCAGATCGCCGAGAAGCTGCACGGCCTCGAGAAGCTCGGCATGACCTACGCCATCACGTACTTCCTGGAGGCCGCCTGGGACCAGTCGGGCATCGAGCTGTTCGAGAAGCAGGTCATCCCGGAGCTGCAGTGATCGTCGGGGTAGGTATCGACGTCGTCGACGTCGAACGGTTCATGGCGACGCTGGAGCGCACCCCGCGCCTGCGCGAGAAGCTGTTCACGCCGGCCGAACGCGACCTGCCGCCGTCGTCGCTCGCGGCGCGGTTCGCCGCGAAGGAGGCGATCGCGAAGGCGCTCGGCGCCCCGGACGGCCTGCGGTGGCACGACGCGACGGTGCACCGCGTGGTCGGAGGGCCGCCCGAGGTGGAGCTCATCGGGACGGTCGCGGCGCGCGCGGCCGAACTGGGGGTCCGGCACTGGCACCTGACCATCTCGCACGACGCGGGGATCTCCTCGGCGATGGTGATCGCCGAGGGCTGAGCGTGGTGCTGCCGGGCTCCGGTCGGACCGAGGCCCGGCAGCCGCGTCCTGGTGGCGTGAACCGTGGTTCGACCGCCCGCCGCCTCGCGGGGACGGATCGGCCTCAGCTCACTCGACGGTGACGGACTTGGCCAGGTTGCGTGGCTGGTCCACGTCGAGGCCCTTGGCCGTGGCCAGGGCCATCGCGAAGATCTGCAGGGGCACGACGGCCAGCAGCGGCTGCAGGAGCGTCGGTGCCTTCGGGATCCAGAAGACCTCGTCGGCGTACTTGCGCACCTCGTCGTCGCCGTCCTCGGCGATGACGAGCGTGCGCGCGCCGCGTGCCCGGATCTCCTGGATGTTCGAGACCACCTTGGAGTGCAGCGAGTCGCGTCCGCGCGGCGAGGGCACGACGACGAACACCGGCTGACCGGAGTCGATCAGCGCGATCGGCCCGTGCTTCAGCTCGCCCGCGGCGAACCCCTCGGCGTGGATGTAGGCCAGCTCCTTGAGCTTGAGCGCGCCCTCCAGCGCCACCGGGAAGCCGACGTGCCGGCCCAGGAACAGCACCTTGTCGTTCGCCCGCATCGAGCGGGCCGTGGCACGCACGTACTCGCCGCGCTCGATGACGGTGTGGATCTTGCGCGGCATGTCCCGCAGGTCGTCCAGGAGTTCGGCGATCTCGTCGGGGAACTTGTTGCCGCGCAGCTGCGCCAGGTACAGCCCCAGGAGGTAGGCGGCGGTGATCTGGGCCAGGAAGGCCTTGGTGGAGGCGACGGCGATCTCGGGCCCGGCGTGGGTGTAGAGCACGGCGTCGGACTCACGCGGGATGGTCGAGCCGTGCGTGTTGACGATGGAGATCACCTTGGCGCCCTGCTCGCGTGCGTGCCGCACGGCCATCAGCGTGTCCATGGTCTCGCCGGACTGGGTGACGGCGACCACGAGCGTCCTCTCGTCGACGATCGGGTCGCGGTAGCGGAACTCGTGGGCGAGCTCCACCTCCACGGGGATGCGGCACCAGTGCTCGATCGCGTACTTGGCCACGTGCCCGGAGTAGGCGGCCGTCCCGCAGGCGATCACGATGATCTTGTTCACGGCGCGCAGCACCGACTCGTCGATCCGCAGGTCGTCCAGGACGAGACGGCCCGTGGAGTCGGTCCGGCCGAGCAGCGTGTCCCCGACGGCTTGCGGCTGGTCGTGGATCTCCTTGTCCATGAAGGAGTCGAAGCCGCCCTTCTCCGCGGCCGCCGCGTCCCAGTCCACCGTGTACCGCTTGGCCTCGGCGGGGTTTCCGGCGAAGTCCGTCACGTCGACCGACGACGGCGTGATCGTCACGACCTGGTCCTGACCGAGCTCCATGGCTTCTTTCGTGTGCGCGATGAATGCCGCCACGTCCGACCCGAGGAAGTTCTCCCCCTCGCCGATCCCGACGACGAGCGGTGAGTCGTGGCGCGCGCCCACCACCTTCCCGGGCTCGTCGGCGTGGACGGCGAGGAGGGTGAACGTCCCGGTCAGGCGGGTCGCCGCACGTCCCATGGCACGGGTCAGGTCACCGGTCGCGCGATACTCCCGCGCCACGAGATGGGCGGCGACCTCGGTGTCGGTCTCGGAACGGAAGCGCGCGCCCTCGGACGCGAGCTCGGCACGCAGCTCGCTGAAGTTCTCCACGATCCCGTTGTGGATCACGGCGAGCCGGTCGCCGTCGGCGAGGTGGGGGTGGGCGTTGACGTCCGTCGGCCCCCCGTGCGTGGCCCAGCGGGTGTGACCGATGGCCGACGTCGCCGCCGGGAGCGGCCGCAGCTCGAGTTCCTCCACCAGGTTGACGAGCTTTCCGGCCTTCTTCGCCGAGGCGACCCCGTCGATCCCGGGCCCCACGAGAGCCACGCCGGCCGAGTCGTACCCGCGGTACTCCAGGCGCCGCAGTCCCTCGAGCACGACGTCCAGCGGTGTCGCCGTCCCCTCCGCACCCCGGCCGATTCCTGCGTCGCCATCGTCCGCGGCGACGCCGCTCAGACCCGTGTACCCGACGATTCCGCACATGGCCGCGAGTCTACCTGCGCGCCCCTACCATAAGTACGCTCTCCTTACAATAGGAGAGGGCGCCTTTCACCCCACGAAGGCGGTGCGCCGGGCACACCCGCGCGTGGTGCAGAATCGTGCGCGTGGCACACCAGTCTTCGACCACGACGCCCGAGCACCTGCTGGCACTGGCGCCGGCATCGCCGTACGTGGACCTCGACCGCACGGCCTGGAGCCGGCTCTCCGCATCCACCCCCCTGCCGCTGACCGACGAGGACGTCAACCGGCTCCGCGGGCTCGGCGACCCGATAGACCTGGACGAGGTCGACGCCGTCTATCGTCCGCTCTCCCGTCTGCTCAACCTCTACGTGAACGCGGTCACCGGGCTGCACGGAGCCACGGCCGCGTTCCTGCACGAGCAGCCGCCGCGCACGCCGTACGTCATCGGAGTCGCCGGCTCGGTCGCCGTCGGGAAGTCCACCACCGCACGCATCCTGCGCGAGATGCTCGCCCGCTGGCCGTCCACCCCACGTGTCGAGCTCATCACCACCGACGGCTTCCTCTACCCGAACGCCGAGCTGGCCCGACGTGGCCTCATGGAGCGCAAGGGCTTCCCCGAGGCGTACGACCGAAGGGCCCTGATCCGCTTCCTGTCACGCATCAAGGCCGGCCAGGACGAGGTGCGCGCGCCGCGCTACTCGCACACGATCTACGACATCGTTCCCGGTGAGGAGGTCGTCATCCGCAAGCCGGACGTCCTGATCGTGGAGGGCCTCAACGTGCTCCAGCCGGCCCGGCCGTCCGCGATCGACGAGTCGACGGTGGCCGTCAGCGACTACTTCGACTTCTCGATCTACGTGGACGCCCGCACCCGGAACATCCGCCAGTGGTACGTCGACCGGTTCCTGCAACTGCGCCGTACGGCGTTCCAGCGCCCGGAGTCCTATTTCCGCAAGTTCGCCGACCTCTCCGACGACCAGGCGATCGCCCGGGCCCAGAGCATCTGGGACTCCATCAACGCACCGAACCTGGAGCAGAACATCCTGCCCACCCGCGGCCGCGCCACCCTCGTCCTGACCAAGGGCGCCGACCACAAGGTGCAGCGGGTACGCCTGCGCAAGCTCTGACCCGCGTGCCGGTGGCGTCGCCCGGCACGCGCACGGACCAGCTCGCGCACTGGCTCACACGCCCTCCGCCGGGCCGCGCGCCGTTCGTCGGGCCGCCGCGCCGTTCGGCCGGCCGTACGCTCGCCGTCAGGCCGCCGTACGCTCGCCGTCAGGCCGCCGTACGCTCGCCGGACGCCGTCGCGCCGGCCGGGACCGTGTCGTCATCGTCGTCATCGTCGCCCCCGCCGCGGCGCTGGAACCACATCACGATCTTGTCGATGGCGAAGCCTGCCACGACCCCGAAGACGATCCCGGCGCCGATCGCAAGCAGCGGATTGTGCCCGAACCACGCCGCCGCCATGATTCCGATGCCCACCGAGTACAGCGCCCACATCACCGACGCGATCGCCGCGATGATCATGAAGCGGCGCCTGGGGTATCGGACGGCTCCCGCCGTCATGTTCACCGCGACCCGCCCGATCGGGACGTATCGCGCCGCCAGGATGAACGACGCGCCACGCCGTGCCAGCAGGCGCTCCGCTCGGGCCACGGCGCGCCGGCCGCGCGCGGAACGCAGGAACGGCACCCGCTGCGTGCCGATCATCCGCCCGATCTGGTAGGCGATCTGGTCGCCCGCCCACGCACCGAGGGCACCCATCAGCAGGACCAGCGGCAGCCACGGGACGCCGGTACTGTGCGCCGACACGGCGAGCGTGATGAGCACGGACTCGCTCGGCAGCGGTGGGAAGAAGCCGTCCACGGTCGCGAACCCGAACATGGCGGCATACACCCAGGGCGATGCCGCCAGGTCGAGGACCCAGAGCCCCAGGGCGTCCAGGAAGGCGTAGATCGGTTCCAGCACGTGCCAAGCGTAAGCAGCAGGGCACCCTGGTTGTCACCAGGTTGGTCCCTGATTTGTGCCCCTGACGCAGACCCCTACCAATACTTCCCCGACCCCCGACGCGCCCGATCGCCGGTCAGCGCCCGATCGTCCGTCAGAGCGACAGCCGCTCGCGCACCACTGACGCCAGGCGTTCCGCCTCGGCCTCCGCCTGGTCCTGCGTGGCCGCCTCGACCATCACCCGGACCAGGGGCTCCGTGCCGCTGGGCCGCAGCAGCACCCGGCCGGTGTCGCCGAGGCGTTCCTCCGCGCGGGCCACCGCGTCCTTGAGGCCCTCGTCGCTGCCGGCGCGCAACTTGTCCACGTCCTTGACGTTCACGAGAGTCTGCGGCAGCCGCTGGATGTCTGCGCCCAGCTCGGCGAGACGCCGGCCGGCCGACTTCACACGTGCCGCCAGGTGCAGCGCCGTGAGCACGCCGTCTCCCGTGGTGGCATGGTCGGCGAGGATGATGTGCCCGGACTGCTCCCCGCCCAGGCCGTACCCCTTCGCCCGCATCTCCTCCAGCACGTACCGGTCCCCGACGGCGGTCTGCACGATGTGGATCCCGGCGGCCCGCATCGCGAGGATCAGCCCGAGGTTGGACATCACGGTGACGACCAGGGTGCTCTCCGGCAGACGCTCCTCCTCCTTGAGGGCCGTGGCGAGGATGCCGAGGATCTGGTCCCCGTCGACGATCTCCCCGGTGTGCCCGACGGCGATGCACCGGTCGGCGTCGCCGTCGAACGCCACACCGAAGTCCGCCTCGGATGCCACGACCACCGCCTGCAGCTGCTCCGGATGGGTGGAACCGCACTTCTCGTTGATGTTCCGCCCGTCGGGACTGGCGTTGATGACGACGACGTCGGCACCGGCATCGCGCAGTGCCCGCGGCCCCACCTCGCTGGCGGCGCCGTTCGCGCAGTCCAGCGCGATCCGCAGGCCCTCGAGCGGACGGTGCTCCAGCGTGGTGCCGATGCTCTCGGTGAGGTGCTTGACGTACTGGGCGGCGGCGAGCCCTGGATCGAGGCGGATGCGCCCGACATCGGCGCCGACGGGGCGCTCCCATTGGTCGTCCAGCACGGCGGCGACCGCGTCCTCGACCGCGTCCTCCAGCTTGAGTCCACCCCGCCGGAAGAACTTGATGCCGTTGTCCGGCATCGCGTTGTGCGATGCCGAGACCATGACGCCCAGGTCCGCGTCCAACTCGCTGACCAGGTAGGCAAGAGCCGGGGTCGGCAGCACCCCCAGGTCGATCACGTCGACACCCGCCGAGGCAAGACCGGAGGCGACGGCTCCGGAGAGCAGCTCGCCGGATGCTCGCGGGTCCCGCCCGACCACCGCTCGCGGGCGCGGGCCCAGGATCTCGCCCTGGGCGGTCAGCACCCGCGCCGCCGCGCTGCCCAGCGATAGCGCGAGCTCCGCCGTGATGTCGCGGTTCGCGAGCCCTCGCACGCCGTCGGTGCCGAACAGCCTGCCCATGTGTCATGTCCTTCCGTGCCGAACGATGTGCGACCCACGTTAGTGGGCACATGAAGAAGGTGAAAAACGCAGCGGCCCCGCACGGCAGTGCCGTGCGGGGCCACCGGAAGGCGCTGTGCCCTGGCCAGCGTCCGCTGTCCGAAGTACTCGTTCGTCAGCGCTTGCTGTACTGCGGCGCCTTGCGGGCCTTCTTGAGACCAGCCTTCTTGCGCTCGACCGCGCGGTCGTCGCGCGTGAGGAAGCCGGCCTTCTTGAGCGCCGGGCGGTTCGACTCGGCGTCGATCGCGTTCAGCGCACGGGCGATGCCCAGGCGCAGCGCGCCGGCCTGGCCGGAGCTGCCGCCGCCGTTGATGCGAGCGATCACGTCGAAGCGGCCCTCGACCTCGACCAGCTTCAGCGGGTCGTTGACCAGCTGCTGGTGCACCCGGTTCGGGAAGTACTCCTCGAGGGTGCGGCCGTTGATCTTCCACTGGCCGGTTCCGGGGACCAGGCGCACGCGCGCCACGGCCTCCTTGCGGCGCCCGACGGCCTGGCCGGGCGCGGTGAGGGACGAGCCGCCCGTCGCGGGGGCGACCGTCTCGCTGGTGTAGGTGCTGGGCGTGGTCTCGTCCAGCTCGGTGTCGACGGTGGTCTCAGCCACTGTGTAGTCCTCGCGTCCTTCGCGTTGCGATCCGGCAGCGGCCTCAGGCCTGCTGCGAAACCTGGGTGATCTCGAACGGCTTCGGCTGCTGCGCCGCGTGCGGGTGCTCGGCACCCGCGTAGACCTTGAGCTTCTTGATCTGCTCGCGGCCGAGCGTCGTCTTCGGGAGCATCCCGCGGACGGCCTTCTCGATGGCCTTGCGCGGGCTCTTCTCGATCAGCACGCCGTACGGCGTAGCGGTGAGACCGCCCGGGTAGCCGGAGTGGCGGTACGCCATCTTGTTCTCGCGCTTGTTGCCGCTGAGGGCGACCTTCTCCGCGTTGATGACGATGACGAAGTCGCCACCGTCCACGTGCGGAGCAAAGGTCGGCTTGTGCTTCCCGCGCAGCAGCGTGGCGATCTGGGACGCCAGGCGGCCCAGAACGACGTCGGTCGCGTCGACGACGTGCCAGTCACGCTGGACGTCGCCGGGCTTGGGGGTGTACGTACGCACGGTTCGTAACCTTCTGTTCTCGGTGTCGTCGGGCGAGAAGCGGCGCCCGATGAGTCAGGATCATTGTGCGCGGGAGCTCATGGTGACGTCCGGGCCAGACATCGGCGTGCGAGTGGGGCGCTACCGGTGCAGGACGTCGGAGACATAGCACAACGACGACCCAGAATACCCGTGCGTTCCGAGCAGGGTCAAAGCGAAGGGGGCCTGCCACTCACGTGGTGTTCGACACCCCCTCGCCTGGCGGCGCCGATTGTGCAACCGTAGACCCATGAGCGGCGATACGACCGCCACGTCGCCGGATCCTGAGTACGGCGCCGAGGGCGACACTGACCAGTTGCAGCAGGAGGACACGCTGGTCGACCGAGGCACGCCGGACGTGCTCGACGAGGGCTACTCCCCGCCCGACTACCCCCGCAAGAACCACTGGGGCGAGACCGCGTGGGAGGAGTCCCGGGGCGAGTCCCTCGACCAGCGACTCGCGGAGGAGGAGCCGGAGAGCTGGGAGGGCGACCCGCTCACCCGCCCCGACTCCTCCCGGTCGGGCCGGCTCGTCGCCGACGACGACGCCGATCCCGGTGAGGACGGCGGACGCCAGAACGATCTGTACGGCGACGACGCGGGCATCGACGGCGCCGCCGCGAGCGCGGAGGAAGCGGCCGTCCACTGGGTGGAGGAGCCCTGAGCCGGCCCTCCACGTCGACCGGAACGACGTGGTCGGCGTCGGCCGGGTGATCGTTCCGGACGGCCCCTGAGACGCGCTCGATCTAGCCGAGCACTTCCTCGTCCATGCGCTTGGCGCGGATTCGCTCCGCCCGCTCGGCCAGTTCGTCGTCGGCCGGATAGGTGATCTCCTCCAGCACGAGGCCCTGCGGCGGCACGACCGCGGCCCCCGCGGTCCGCTTCCGGTTCGCCAGCAGTTCGGCGGGCCACCCGACGGGACGCCGCCCCTCCCCCACGGCGATCGAGGCACCGACGATCGCGCGCACCATGTTGTGGCAGAACGCGTCCGCGACGACCCGCGCGACGACGAGTCCCTCGTCCGCCCCCGATGCCGGACGCTCCCAGCCGACGTCGAGCAGCTCACGAATGGTCGTCGCGCCGGGGCGCGGCTTGCAGTAGGCCGCGAAGTCGTGCAGCCCGACGAGCGGCCGCACGGCCGCGTCCATGGCCGCGACGTCGAGGGGCTTCCTGCTGAGGAGCACGTGGGTGCGACGTAGCGGGTCGCGCCGGGAGGGGTCGTCGGCGATGCGGTAGGCGTACCGCCGGTGCAGCGCGGAGAACCGCGCGTCGAACCCGTCCGGGGCCGGGGCAGCACGATGCACGACGACGTCGGCGGGAAGCACCCCGGCCAGGCGCGCCACCATCGCGTCCCCCGGGGAGCGATCGGACCGTCCGGGCATCTGCTCCCACCGGCTCACGGGGACGTCCACATGGGCGACCTGGCCGCGCGCGTGGACACCGGCGTCGGTACGTCCGGCGACCGTGAGGCGAGGCGCGGGCAGCCCGAGAGGCTCGGTGCGCAGGATCGTCGCAAGCCCCTCCTCGAGGACGCCCTGGACGGTGCGTTCGGTGGGCTGGCGGGCCCAGCCGGAGAACTTGGTGCCGTCGTAGGCGAGATCGAGCCTGATCCGGATGCAGTCGTCCACGGTCACATTCTCCCCTCCGCGCCGCACCGGTCGGCGGAAGCCGGTTCCGCCCGAGGACTCGGCGTCCGGTTCCGTGTGGCCGCCAGGCACCGGTGCGCCGATCCGGTGCGTACCGTTGGGGCGTGACCGACGTACTGACGCTGGCCGTGGACTGCGGCGGCAGCGGGATCAAGGCCGCCGTGCTCGACGCGGCAGGGACGGCACACGCTCAATCCGTGCGTGTCCCGACACCGTACCCGCTCCCTCCGGAACTACTGGTGGACGTGATCGCGAAGATCGCCACCGACCTCCCGGCCGCGCAGCGGGTCACCGTGGGAATGCCGGGAATGATCCGCAGCGGCGTCGTCGTGCATACACCGCACTACATCACGCGATCCGGGCCGCGCTCGCGCGTCGATCCGACACTGGCCGCCGCGTGGGTGAACTTCGACATGCAGGCGGCCGTGGCCGAGCGACTGGGCATGCCCGCCCTCGTGCTGAACGACGCCGAGGTGCACGGCGCGGGCGTCGTGGCGGCCTCCGGGCTGGAGCTGGTGCTCACTCTCGGGACGGGCCTGGGGTCGGCACACTTCCACGGCGGCAAGCTGGCCCCGCACCTGGAGTGGTCCCGGGCGCCGATCCGGCGCAGCCTCACCTACGACGAGTACATCGGTGAACCGGAGCGCCGTCGGCTCGGCGACGGCCTCTGGTCGCGCCGAGTGGTCAACGTGGTCGAGGGCCTACGGCCCGTGTTCCATTGGGACCGTCTGTACCTGGGCGGGGCAACTCCCGCAACATCACCGCGTCGGCGCTGGCCCGTCTGGGCGACGACGTCGTCGTCGTGCCGAACTCGGCGGGCCTGATCGGCGGGGCCAGGGCCTGGGAGCTTCCGGAGGCGCCGCAGTCGTGAGCGCCGTGCGCGGCGACTGTCGCGGCGTTCCAGCACGCCGGGCACGCCAGGCACGTCGGGCACGCCGGGCACGCCGGGCACGTCGGGAGAATGTTCCTCTCCGGCGGGCCCGCGCGAACAGGGCGCCGGACGCGGCGGAGCCCCCGTCACATCAAAGGATGTGACGGGGGCTCCGCGGCAGGAGGAAGAGGGTCCTCAGGACTCCTTCTGCTCCTCGGTCCCGGCCTCGGCGGCCGGAGCCTCCGGAGTCTCCTCGACCTCGGGCTCGGCCGGCGCGGCCTTCTCGGCGGGCGCGGCCTTCTCGGCAGCCTTCGTCGCCTCCTTGACCACGGCCTGCTTCGGGCTCACGGGCTCGGTGATGAGCTCGATGACGGCCATCGGCGCGTTGTCGCCCTTGCGCGGGCCGATCTTGGTGATGCGCGTGTAGCCACCGTTGCGCTCCGCCATGGTCGGCGCGATCTCGGTGAACAGCGTGTGCACCACGCCCTTGTCGCGCACGACACGCAGGACCCGGCGACGCGCGTGCAGGTCACCCTTCTTGGCGAAGGTGATGAGGCGCTCGGCCAGGGGGCGCAGGCGCTTCGCCTTCGTCTCGGTGGTCGTGATGCGGCCGTGCTCGAAGAGCGCGGTGGACAGGTTCGCGAGGATCAGACGCTCGTGAGCCGGGCTACCGCCGAGGCGCGCACCCTTGGTGGGGGTAGGCATTGCATGTGCTCCTTAGGGATGTACCGCCACCGCGGCGCGCTCCGTGCGACCGGAGCGCGCCCGCGGCACGGGTGTCAGTACGACTGCTCGTCGCCGCCGCTGTAGGTCGGCGCGGCGTCGTCACCGCCGAAGTAGTTCGCCCCGGAGTCGAAGTCCAGCGGCGAGTCCTTCAGGCTCAGGTTCAGCTCCGCGAGCTTCTCCTTCACCTCGGTGATCGACTTCGCACCGAAGTTGCGGATGTCGAGCAGGTCCGCCTCGCTGCGCGCGACGAGCTCACCGACCTGGTGGATGCCCTCGCGCTTGAGGCAGTTGTACGACCGGATGGTGAGGTTGAGTTCCTCGATCGGCAGCGCCAGGTCCGCCGCGAGCGCGGTGTCCGTGGGCGACGGGCCGATCTCGATGCCCTCAGCCTCGACGTTCAGCTCACGGGCAAGGCCGAACAGCTCGACGAGCGTCTTGCCGGCCGAGGCGAGCGCGTCACGCGGCGCGATGGCCGACTTGGTCTCGACGTCGACGATGAGCTTGTCGAAGTCGGTGCGCTGCTCGACTCGGGTGGCCTCGACCTTGTACGTGACCTTGAGAACGGGCGAGTAGATCGAGTCGACCGGGATGCGGCCGATCTCCGCGTCGAACGACTTGTTCTGCGCGGCGGACACGTACCCACGGCCTCGCTCGACGGTCAGCTCGATCTCGAGCTTCCCCTTGTCGTTGAGCGTGGCGATGTGCAGGTCGGGGTTGTGCACCTCGACCCCTGCCGGCGGCACGATGTCCGCGGCGGTGACCACGCCGGCGCCCTGCTTGCGCAGGTACATCACGACGGGCTCGTCGTTCTCCGAGGAGACCACGAGGTTCTTGATGTTGAGGATGATCTCGGTGACGTCCTCCTTCACGCCCGACACCGTGCTGAACTCGTGCAGCACGTTGTCGATGCGGATGGAGGTCACGGCCGCGCCCGGGATGGACGACAGCAGCGTGCGGCGCAACGAGTTGCCGAGCGTGTAGCCGAAGCCTGGCTCGAGCGGCTCGATGGAGAACCGGGAACGGTGCTCCGAGATGACCTCTTCGGTCAGCGTGGGTCGCTGTGCGATAAGCACTGTGGGTGTCCTTTCAGCGTGCGCCCGCTATATGACGCATCACGGATCGCGATCTCTCGCGGCCCGGTGAGACTCTGTCCGCTCGCCGGGCGAAGACGCTCACCTGGCAGGTGAGCAGTTGTCGCGGCCGGCGCGCCCCGACCGAAGGGTGGAGGCGCGCCAGGCGCGACGAGGGGGGTCAGACGCGGCGACGCTTCGGGGGGCGGCAGCCGTTGTGCGCCTGCGGCGTCACGTCCTGGATCGAGCCCACCTCGAGGCCCGTCGCCTGCAGGGAGCGGATGGCGGTCTCACGACCGGAACCCGGGCCCTTGACGAAGACGTCGATCTTCTTCACGCCGTGCTCCTGGGCGCGGCGAGCGGCCGACTCGGCGGCGAGCTGCGCGGCGTAGGGCGTCGACTTGCGGGAGCCCTTGAAGCCGACGTGGCCGGCGGACGCCCACGACACCACGGCGCCCGAGGGGTCGGTGATCGAGATGATCGTGTTGTTGAACGTGCTCTTGATGTGCGCCTGGCCGAGCGGGACGTTCTTCTTGTCCTTGCGGCGCGGCTTACGGGTCTTGGGAGGCATACGTGCTCTCTATCTCCTGGTCTGGTCGGACCGGGGCGGGCGCTTCGCCGTGGGGCGCTGCCCGCACCTCGGACTACTGCTTGTCAGCGGGCCTTCTTCTTGCCGGCGACGGTGCGCTTGGGGCCCTTGCGGGTACGCGCGTTGGTCTTGGTGCGCTGACCGCGCACCGGCAGGCCGCGACGGTGACGCAGACCCTGGTAGGTGCCGATCTCCACCTTGCGGCGGATGTCGGACGCGACCTCACGGCGGAGGTCACCCTCGAGCTGGTAGCTGCCCTCGAGGTGGTCGCGAAGCGCGACGAGCTCGGCGTCGCCGAGGTCCTTCACGCGGACGTCGGGGCTGATCCCGGTCGCGGCAAGGGTCTCCTTGGCGCGGGTCCGCCCGACACCGAAGATGTAGGTGAGCGCGATCTCGACCCGCTTCTCGCGGGGGAGGTCGACACCGATAAGACGTGCCATGTGCCTTACGGCTCCTGTACTTCTCGTCCGGAGGTCTGCCGCACCGCCATCCCGCGAGGTTCGCGGGCCCCGGCCTCCGGACCGAGGGTTCCCCCGCCGCTGGGGCGGGTTCGAGGTGGTGCGCTGGTGGTGGCCGTAGCCACCGAACCCGGGGCGTCCCGGGAGGTGATCAGCCCTGGCGCTGCTTGTGGCGCAGGTTGTCGCAGATCACCATGACGCGACCGTGCCGGCGAATCACCTTGCACTTGTCGCAGATCTTCTTGACGCTCGGCTTGACCTTCATGGTTTCCTCTGACTGTCTTGAAACGTGGCGTTCCCCGGGTCCAGCGACCCGGCTCCGCCCGTTCCGGCTACTTGTAGCGGTAGACGATCCGGCCGCGGGACAGGTCGTACGGGCTGAGCTCGACCACGACCCGGTCCTCGGGAAGGATTCGGATGTAGTTCTGCCGCATCTTGCCCGAGATGTGGGCGAGTACCCTGTGACCGTTCTCCAGCTCCACGCGGAACGTCGCGTTCGGCAGAGCCTCGACCACACTGCCCTCGATCTCGATGACACCGTCCTTCTTAGCCATATCCTCCGCTAACTCTCGTCGGCCTGTTCTTCGCACCCGACCCCGGGCGCGCGGGAAGCACGCCTCCGTCAGGACGAGGATGTCGTGTGCAGCCGCAGACACCGGCCCGATGACGGAACCGGCACCCGACCAAGACCGAGCCGCCAGCGATCGACCTGCCGAAACACACCTGGAGGCCGAACCCGTGAGGACTGCGTCCTGAAGCGCCGGGAGCGCGGACTACACCCAACGAGTCATCTTATCAGAGGTCGTACTTGACTCCGGGCGGCCCGATCATCGTGTGCGGCAGGACACCGACGAACACAATCAGCATCGGCACCCAGCCGAGCAGGACACCCACCGACACGGCGACCACCTCCAGCCGCCCCTTCCCCCGCCACAGCCAGGCCCCGGCGATCCAGCCCGCGACGGCCAGCAGGAGCGTGGACTCCCACAACTGCAACGACGTGGCGAACCCGATCACGAGGCCGGCCCAGAACCAGACCCCGAACACCAGCCTCCGCGCCCAGCGACCCAGCCACCCGCCGAACCGTGCGAACACACCTCCGGCGACCGCCGCACCCCGGTGCCTCGGCCGCCGCGTGCCGGCATGCCCGGAGTCCGCAGGTCGGGAGGCGACGAGTCCGGAGCCCACCCGCTCTGAGCCCACCCGCCCGGACTCCGCGAGGCCGGACTCCACGCGCCCAGGATCCACGCGCTCTGGGTTCCTTCGGGGCGACAAAGGTCGCCGGAGAGCATGAGCGTCATCGGTCATGCCTCGAGAGCATAGCTAACTGACCCCGACTAAGTAAGACCTGCTCCGAGAAACCGGCATCTGACTCGGGTGGTCCCACGAGCCCGGAGACACCCGCGGCAACGCCGGAGACACAGGCGGCAACGGGAGGAAGTCGCCCCGGTCAATCGAGCGGCACCACGTCCACGCCGAGCTCGCCCAGCCGGGCCGCTCCCCCGTCCGGGGCGGTCAGCACGCAGATGCCGCCGTCGAGAAGCGCCACACTGTGCTCCCAGTGCGCCGCACGCGACCCGTCCGCCGTGACGACCGTCCACCCGTCGTCGAGCACGTGGGTGTCACCGCTGCCCAGCGTCACCATCGGCTCGATCGCGAGGCACATCCCCGGCCTGAGCCGTGGACCGGCGTCGCGCACGCGGTAGTTCACGACATCCGGCGGCTGGTGCATGGCGGTCCCGATGCCGTGGCCCACGTACTCCTCGACGATCCCGTACTCGGCACCCACCAGGCCGCCCGCGAGCTCCACACTGGCCTCGACCGCGCGACCCACGTCGTTCAGGCGGCGTCCGCCGTCCAGCGCGGCGATCCCGGCCCACATCGCCGCCTCGGTGGCGCGGACCAGGCCTGCGTGGGCCGCGGAACCGCCCGCCGCCTCCACGACGTCGTCCGGGGCGTCCGCCGGCAGGGCGCCGGTGTCCCCGAGGAGGAAGGACACGGCCGAGTCACCGTGCCAGCCGTCCACGATCGCCCCGCAGTCCACCGAGACCAGATCGCCGACCCCCAGCACCCGTCCGCCCGGGATGCCATGGATCACCTCGTCCCCGACCGACACGCAGATCGTGGCGGGGAAGCCCTCATACCCCAGGAACGACGGCGTCGCGCCGGCGCCACGGATGGCGTCCGACGCGACGTCGTCGAGATCGGCGGTACTCATGCCCGGGCGAGCCGCCTCGCGGACCGCGGCCAGAGCCTCGGCAACCACGAGCCCGGCGCGGCGCATGACGCGCACCTGCTCAGGCGTCTTGTACTCGATGCGCTCCCGCCCGAGTCCGAGCATGCCGTTCAGCCCAGCTGCGCGGCGAGCGACGTCACGATGCGGTCCGTGACCTCGGGGATGTCGCCCACACCGTCCACCTCGGCCAGCAGCCCACGCTCCGCGTACGCGGCCGTGAGCGGTGCGGTCTCGGCGTCGTAGATCTCGAGGCGCTTCCGGATCGTCTCGGGGGTGTCGTCGGTGCGCCCCTCCTCCTCGGCACGCTTCGCCAGTCGCGCCATGAGTTCGTCCCGGTCCGCGGTCAGCTGGATGACGCCGTCAAGCTCCCATCCGAGGTCCGACAGGATGACGTCGAGCTCGGCCACCTGAGCCGCGTTGCGGGGATATCCGTCGAGCAGGAAACCCCCCACGACGTCGCCCTGACCGAGCCGGTCCCGCACCATGGCGTTCGTGACCTCGTCCGGGACGAGCTCACCCTTCTCGGAGTACGCCTTGACCGTGCGGCCCAGCTCGGTGTCGCCCTTGATGTTCGCGCGGAAGATGTCGCCGGTGGAGATCGCCACGATGCCGAACGTCTCGGCGAGCCGGGCAGCCTGCGTGCCCTTGCCGACGCCCTGCGGGCCCATGATGACGAGGCGTGTGATACGCCCCTCCGGACCCTCGTGGACGTGCAGGTCGCTGCGAGAGGTGGTGGGAGTCTGGCTCAACGGAGGAATCCTTCGTAGTGACGCTGCTGGAGCTGGGAGTCGATCTGCTTGACCGTCTCGAGCCCGACGCCGACCACGATGAGGATCGAGCTGCCGCCGAACGGCAGGTTGGTGGTGACGCCCAGGAAGACGAGCACCAGCGTCGGGATCAGCGCGACCAGCGCGAGGTACAGGGAACCCGCGGAGGTGATCCGGGTGATCACGAAGTCGAGGTACTCCGCGGTGGGCCGGCCCGCCCGGATACCCGGGATGAAGCCGCCGTACTTCTTCATGTTGTCCGCGACCTCGTCCGGGTTGAACGTGATCGACGTGTAGAAGAAGCAGAAGAAGATGATCATCAGCGTGTAGAGCGCGATGTACAGCGGCTCGGACGGCTGGACCAGGTTGTTCGAGATCCAGATGACCCACTCGGCCTGCTGGTCCCCGAACTGGGCGATCAGACCCGGCAGCGCGAGGATGGACGCCGCGAAGATCACGGGGATGACGCCGGCCATGTTGATCTTGATCGGGATGTACGTGCTGGTTCCGCCGTACATGCGGCGTCCCACCATGCGCTTCGCGTACTGCACCGGGATGCGGCGCTGCGACTGCTCGACGAACACGACCAGGCCGACCACCAGGACGATGACGATGATCATGATCGCGAAGTTCACGACGCCGTTGGCGCCACCCGCGATCGACCAGAGCGCCGTGGGGAAGCTCGCCGCGATGGACGTGAAGATCAGCAGGGACATGCCGTTGCCGACGCCGCGCTCGGTGATGAGCTCGCCGAGCCACATGACCAGGCCGGTACCGGCGGTCATGGTGATGACCATGAGGATGGACGTGAGCACCGTGTCGTCGGCGATGATCGGGAGATCGCACCGCAGCAGCAGACCCTGGCGAGCCGTCGTGATGACCGTCGTGGACTGCAGGATCGCCAGTGCGATCGTCAGGTAGCGGGTGTACTGCGTCAGCTTCGACTGCCCCGACTGGCCCTCCTTGTGCAGAGCCTCGAACCGGGGGATCACCACACGCAGCAGCTGGACGATGATGCTCGCCGTGATGTACGGCATGATCCCCAGCGCGAACACGGACAGCTGCAGGAGCGCGCCGCCGCTGAACACATTGATCAGCCCGAGCAGCGAGTCGTTCTGCTGCCCCTCGATACACTGCTGGACGTTCGCGTAGTTCACGCCTGGGGTGGGGATGAACGACCCGACGCGGAACAGCGCCATGATCGCAATCGTGAACAGCAGCTTGCGCCGCAGGTCTGGCGTCCGGAAAGCCCGGCCGAATGCGCTGAGCACCCTGTCCTCCTGGCCCGCGTGCGCGGGGTCTCGTGTCGCCGGATCTCTCCGGCGAGATGTCGTCGTCGCCCACCGCCGTTCTCCGTCGACGTGCGGGACCTGTCGGATTCTACGTTGCCTGCGGGGTACTTCGGACCACGCATCTGCCCAGTCTGCCCGACTTTCCGCGCGACACCACCACGGGACGCGCGCGTAGCGCCGTCATCAGCCCTGGTAGACGACACGGGACCGGCCGCGCGAGTGCGCTGCCGGCCCCGTGTACGGCCTGCTCAGTCCTCGGTGGGCTCGGCCACCGAGCCGCCGGCCGCCAGGATCTTCTCCTTGGCCGACGCCGAGACGCGGTCGACCGCGATCTCGAGCTTGACGGTGACGTCACCGTTCCCGAGAACCTTCACCGGCTGGTTCTTGCGAACCGCGCCCTTGGCGACGAGGTCCTCGACGGTGACGGAGCCACCGGCGGGGTACAGCTCGGAGAGCTTGTCCAGGTTCACGACCTGGTACTCGACGCGGAACGGGTTCTTGAAGCCCCGAAGCTTCGGAAGGCGCATCTGCAGGGGAACCTGCCCGCCCTCGAAGCCCGCCGGAACCTGGTAACGGGCCTTCGTGCCCTTGGTACCACGGCCCGCCGTCTTACCCTTCGACGCCTCACCACGACCCACACGGGTCTTGGCGGTCTTGGCGCCCGGGGCCGGACGAAGGTGGTGGACCTTCAGCGGCTTGCTGTCCGCCATGATCACTCGACCTCCTCGACGGTGACAAGGTGCGACACCGTCTTGACCATGCCGCGAACCTCCGGACGGTCCTCCTTCACGGCGGTGTCGCCGATCCGCTTGAGGCCGAGGGTCCGCAGCGTCTCACGCTGCTTGAACTTGCCACCGATGGTGGACTTCACCTGGGTGACCTTCAGTCGAGCCATCACGCACCTGCCTTCGCCTCGGCGGCCGCCGCGATGCCGGCAGCCTGGGCCCGGAGGAGCGCGGCGGGGGCCACGTCTTCCAGCGGCAGACCGCGACGCGCGGCGACGGCCTCGGGCTGCTCGAGCCCGCGGAGCGCCGCGACCGTGGCGTGCACGATGTTGATCGCGTTCGACGAACCGAGCGACTTGCTCAGCACGTCGTGGATGCCGGCGCACTCCAGCACGGCGCGCACCGGACCACCGGCGATCACACCGGTACCCGGCGAGGCCGGACGGAGGAACACGACACCGGCGGCGGCCTCACCCTGGATGGGGTGCGGGATGGTGCCCTGGATGCGAGGGACGCGGAAGAAGTTCTTCTTCGCCTCCTCGACGCCCTTGGCGATCGCCGAGGGCACCTCCTTGGCCTTGCCGTAGCCGACACCGACAGTGCCGTCGCCGTCGCCCACCACGACGAGCGCGGTGAAGCTGAAGCGGCGACCGCCCTTGACGACCTTGGCGACACGGTTGATGGTCACCACGCGCTCGACGAAGGCGCTCTTGTCCTCGCCCCGGCCGCCACCGCGGCGGTCGTCACGGCGGCCCGAACGACGGCCGTCGTTCTTCTTCTCGTTCCCGTTGGCGGCACCCTGGGGGGCGCCGCTGCGCTGCCCTGCAGCCATCAGAGAGTCCTCTTCTTCCGTGCGTCGGTCGTCACAGGGTCAGCCCGCCTTCGCGAGCCCCGTCGGCGACTGCCGCCACCCGACCGTGGTACTTGTTGCCACCGCGGTCGAACACCACGGTCTCGACGCCGGCGGCCTTGGCGCGCTCGGCGACCAGCTCGCCGACCTTGCGTGCCTTGGCCGTCTTGTCACCGTCGAACGAGCGCAGGTCCGCCTCGAGCGTGGAGGCCGACACGACGGTCTTGCCGACGGTGTCGTCCACGACCTGGGCGACCATGTGCCGCGAGGAGCGGGTCACGACCAGGCGGGGCCGGACGGCGGTGCCGGTGACCTTCTTGCGAGCGCGCGCGTGACGGCGCTTGCGGGCAACAGCCTTGCCCTTGCCAAGAATCTTGATGGCCATCGTCACTTACCAGCCTTTCCGACCTTGCGCCGGACGTGCTCGTCGGCGTAGCGCACACCCTTGCCCTTGTAGGGCTCGGGCTTGCGGATCTTGCGGATGTTCGCCGCGACCTCGCCGACCTGCTGCTTGTCGATGCCGGAGACGGAGAACTTGTTCGCGCCCTCGACCTTGAACGTGATGCCCTCGGGCGCCTCCACGACGACCGGGTGCGAGAAGCCGAGCGCGAACTCGAGGTTGGAGCCCTTCGCCAGCACGCGATAACCCGTGCCCACGATCTCCAGCTTCTTCTCGTAGCCGTTCGTGACGCCGGTGATCATGTTCGCGATCAGCGTGCGGGTGAGGCCGTGCAGCGACTTGGAGAGCCGCTCGTCGTCCGGGCGGGACACCGTCAGGGCGCCGTCGTCCAGAGCGACAGTGATGGGTGCGGCGACCGTGTGGTCCAGGGTCCCCTTCGGGCCCTTGACGGTCACGAGCGCACCACTGATGGTGACGTCCACGCCGGCCGGGACCGGAACGGGGAGCTTGCCGATACGAGACATGCTTCTTTCTCCCTTCCGATTACCAGACGTAGGCGAGCACTTCGCCGCCGACGCCCTTGGACTCGGCCTGCCGGTCCGTCAGGAGGCCGGAGGACGTGGACAGGATCGCCACGCCGAGGCCACCCAGGACCTTGGGCAGGTTGGTGGACTTCGCGTAGACACGCAGGCCGGGCTTCGACACGCGGCGCACGCCCGAGAGGGCACGCTCGCGGTTCTGGCCGTACTTCAGCTGGAGCGTGAGGGTCTTGCCCACCTGGGCGTCCTCGACGTTCCAGCTCGTGATGTAGCCCTCGGCCTGGAGGATCTTCGCGATGTTCGACTTCAGCTTCGACGACGGCATGGAGACCATGTCGTGGTGAGCCGAGTTCGCGTTCCGCAGACGGGTCAGCATGTCTGCGATCGGGTCGGTCATAGTCATCGGGCACTTGCCCTTCCTCGCCGGGGTATCCGCACCGCGCCTGGCACGGTGCGGACCTACGGCGTAGTTGTTACCAGCTGCTCTTGGTGACGCCGGGGAGCTCGCCGCGGTGGGCCATCTCCCGCAAGCAGATCCGGCACAGGCCGAACTTGCGGTACACGGAGTGCGGACGACCGCACCGCTGGCACCGGGTGTAGGCGCGCACGGCGAACTTGGGCTTGGCGTTCGCCTTGTTGATCAGGGCCTTCTTCGCCATGTCAGTTCTCCTTGAAGGGGAAGCCGAGACGGCGCAGGAGGGACCGGCCCTCGTCGTCCGTCGTCGCCGTGGTCACGATCGTGATGTCCATGCCACGGACACGGTCGATCTTGTCCTGGTCGATCTCATGGAACATCGACTGCTCCGTGAGGCCGAACGTGTAGTTCCCGTTGCCGTCGAACTGCTTCGGCGACAGGCCGCGGAAGTCGCGGATACGCGGCAGCGCGATCGACAGCAGGCGGTCGAGGAACTCCCACATGCGGTCACCGCGGAGCGTCGTGTGCGCGCCGATCGGCATGCCCTCACGAAGCTTGAACTGCGCGATCGACTTCTTCGCGCGAGCGACCTGCGGCTTCTGACCGGTGATCGCGGTCAGGTCGCGGATGGCGCCCTCGATCAGCTTCGAGTCCTTGGCGGCGTCGCCGACACCCATGTTGACGACGATCTTGCTCAGACCGCCCGCCTGGTGGATGTTCTTGTGGCCGAACTCCTCGACCAGCGCCGAGAGGATCTCCTCGCGGTACTTCTGCTTGAGGCGCGGCAGGGCCGGGGCCTCGATCGTGGTCTCGCTCATCAGTCGATGTCCTTCCCGGAGCGCTTGGCCACGCGGACGCGCACGGTCTTGGTGCGGCCGTCGCGGTCGACCTCCTCGAGGCGGTACCCGACGCGGGTGCCCTTCTTGGTCTCCGGGTCGACGACCATCACGTTGCTCACGTGGATCGACGCCTCGACCGTCTCGATACCACCCGTCCGGGTGCCGCGCTGCGACTGGCCCATCTTGGTGTGCTTGGTGACGCGCTGGACGCCCTCGACGACGACGCGGTCGCGGTCGGTGATGACCTCGAGCACACGACCGGTCTTGCCCTTGTCCTTGCCCGAGATGACGAGGACCTGGTCGCCCTTCTTGATCTTCGCCATGGTCAGAGCACCTCCGGAGCCAGCGAGATGATCTTCATGAAACGCTTGTCGCGCAGCTCGCGGCCCACGGGGCCGAAGATGCGGGTGCCACGAGGCTCGCCGTCGTTCTTGAGGATGACGGCGGCGTTCTCGTCGAACTTGATGTAGGAACCGTCCGGACGACGGCGCTCCTTGGCGGTGCGGACGACGACGGCCTTGACGACCTCGCCCTTCTTGACGTTCCCGCCGGGGATCGCGTCCTTGACGGTGGCGACGAACGTGTCGCCGATACCGGCGTAGCGACGGCCCGAGCCACCGAGAACGCGGATGCACAGGATCTCCTTGGCACCCGTGTTGTCGGCGACACGAAGTCGCGACTCCTGCTGGATCATTTGAGTGATCTCCTTGCGTCGTGCTGGTTCTCACCGGGGACGGTGAGCCTTGCCGAACGGATAAGTACTGTGTGGCTCCTTCGGTGGACGCCGGCGGCAGAACTGCTCCTACCGCCGACGGCCTCGCGAAGGTGTTACTTGGCCTTCTCCAGGACCGACACCAGCCGCCACCGCTTGGTGGCGGACAGGGGCCGGGTCTCCATGATCTCGACCAGGTCGCCGATACCGGCGGTGTTCTCCTCGTCGTGCGCCTTCACCTTGGTGGTGGTGCGCAGGACCTTGCCGTAGAGGGGGTGCTTCTTGCGGTCCTCGACCTCGACGACGATGGTCTTGGCCATCTTGTCGCTGACGACGTAGCCGCGGCGCACCTTGCGCGTGTTGCGCTCTGTGGTCGCCTTGACCTCGGTGTTCTCGCTCATCCTTGCCTCACTCACTCACGCTCGGAGCCGTACGGATGCCGAGCTCACGCTCGCGCAGGATCGTGTAGATCCGCGCGATGTCGCGGCGCACGGCCTTGAGCCGACCGTGACTCTCCAGCTGACCCGTGGCCGACTGGAAGCGGAGGTTGAAGAGCTCCTCCTTCGACTCCTTCAGCTTGGCGGCGAGAGTCTCGTCGTCCATACCGTCGAGGTCGACGGGCTGCATGCCCTTCGTACCGACTGCCATCAGATCGCACCCCCCTCGCGCACCACGAAACGGCACTTCATCGGGAGCTTGTGCATCGCGCGACGCATGGCCTCGCGCGCCAGCTCCTCATCGACACCGGCCAGCTCGAAAACGATGCGACCGGGCTTGACATTGGCGACCCACCACTCGGGCGAGCCCTTACCGGAACCCATGCGGACCTCGGCGGGCTTCTTGGTCAGCGGACGGTCCGGGTAGATGTTGATCCAGACCTTTCCGCCACGCTTGATGTGACGGGTCATCGCGATACGCGCCGCCTCGATCTGGCGGTTGGTGACGTAGGCCGGCTCAAGAGCCTGGATACCGAAGTCACCGAAGGCGATCTGCGTACCGCCCTTGGCGGCACCACCGCGCTTGGGGTGGTGCTGCTTGCGGTGCTTGACCTTGCGCGGAATCAGCATGGTCAGGCCTCCGTTCCGGACTCTGCGGCCGGCGCCGCCGGAGCCTCCGCCGCAGCAGCGGCAGGAGCGGCCTCGGACTTGCGCTCGGTCGAACGCTCGTTGCGGCGGCCACCGCGGCGGTCGCCACGCTCGCCACCCCGGCCACGACCCTGACGGGGCGCGGCAGCGGCCTGCTGCGCGGCGAACTCCTTCTCGGTGGTGTCGCCCTTGTAGATCCACACCTTCACGCCGATGCGGCCGAAGGTCGTACGCGCCTCGAAGAAGCCGTAGTCGATGTACGCGCGAAGCGTGTGCAGCGGCACGCGCCCCTCGCGGTAGAACTCCGAACGGCTCATCTCCGCGCCACCCAGGCGGCCGGAGACCTGCACGCGGATGCCCTTCGCGCCGGCGCGCTGCGCGGACTGGATGCCCTTGCGCATGGCCCGACGGAACGAGACGCGGCTCGCGAGCTGCTCGGCGATACCCTGCGCGACCAGCTGGGCCTCGATCTCGGCGTTCTTGACCTCGAGGATGTTGAGCTGAACCTGCTTGCCCGTGAGCTTCTCGAGCTCGCCCCGGATGCGGTCGGCCTCGGCGCCGCGGCGCCCGATGACGATGCCCGGGCGCGCCGTGTGGATGTCCACGCGGACGCGGTCGCGGGTGCGCTCGATCTCGACCTTCGCGATACCGGCCCGCTCGAGGCCGGTGCTCATCAGCTTGCGGATCGCGACGTCCTCACGGACGTAGTCGCGGTACCGCTGACCGGGCTTCGTGCTGTCGGCGAACCACCGCGACTTGTGGTCGGTGGTGATGCCCAGGCGGTACCCGTGCGGGTGTACCTTCTGACCCACTGTCAGGCCCCTTCCTTGTCGGCGAGCACCACGGTGATGTGGCTCGTGCGCTTGAGGATCCGGTTCGCACGACCCTGCGCCCGCGGCCGGAACCGCTTGAGCGTCGGGCCCTCGTCCACGAACGCCTCCTTGATGACCAGCTCGTCCTCGACGAACCGGACACTGTCCCGGTCGGCCTTCACACGCGCATTCGCGATGGCGCTCTCGACGACCTTCCGGATCGGCTCGGCAGGCGACTGCGGCGCGAACTTCAGCACCGCAACGGCCTCCTGGGCCTGCTTGCCACGGATGAGGTCGATGACGCGCCGGGCCTTCTGGGGCGTGACACGGACGAACCGCGCCTGCGCCTTGGCTTCCATTGCTGTCCTGCTTCCTTTTCTCAGACAGTCGGGGTTGTCGCTTCGCTGCACGAGGGGCAATGCCCTCCGCTCAGCGGCGACGACCCTTCTTGTCGTCCTTCACGTGGCCGCGGAAGGTCCGCGTGGGGGCGAACTCGCCGAGCTTGTGGCCGACCATCGCCTCGGTGATGAACACCGGGACGTGCTTGCGACCGTCGTGCACGGCAAATGTGTGGCCCAGGAAGTCGGGCGTGATGACCGACCGACGGGACCAGGTCTTGATGACGTTCTTGGTCCCCTTATCGTTCTGGGCGTCCACCTTCTTCTGCAGGTGGTCGTCGACGAAGGGGCCCTTCTTCAGGCTACGAGGCATCAGTCAGGCTCCTATCAGCGCTTCTTGCCGGTGCGGCGACGGCGGACGATCAGCTTGTCGCTCGCCTTCTTCGGGCGGCGGGTACGGCCCTCGGGCTGACCCCACGGGCTCACCGGGTGACGGCCACCGGAGGTCTTGCCCTCACCACCACCGTGCGGGTGGTCGATCGGGTTCATGACCACACCGCGGACGGTCGGGCGCTTGCCCTTCCAACGGTTGCGGCCGGCCTTGCCCCAGTTGATGTTCGACTGCTCGGCGTTGCCGACCTCGCCGACCGTGGCACGGCAGCGCAGGTCGACGTTCCGGATCTCGCCGGACGGCATGCGCAGCTGCGCGTACGGGCCGTCCTTCGCGACGAGCTGCACGGAGGCGCCGGCCGAGCGGGCGATCTTCGCACCGCCACCGGGCCGCAGCTCGACGGCGTGGATGACCGTACCGGTCGGGATGTTGCGCATCGGCAGGTTGTTGCCCGGCTTGATGTCCGCGCCGGCCCCGGCCTCGACGACATCGCCCTGGCTCAGTCGGTTCGGGGCAACGATGTAGCGCTTCTCGCCGTCCGCGTAGTGCAGCAGCGCGATACGAGCGGTGCGGTTCGGGTCGTACTCGATGTGAGCGACCTTGGCCGGCACGCCGTCCTTGTCGTGGCGACGGAAGTCGATGACGCGGTACGCGCGCTTGTGACCGCCGCCCTTGTGACGCGTCGTGATGCGGCCGGAGTTGTTGCGACCACCCGTCTTGGACAGCGGGCGGAGCAGCGACTTCTCCGGCTGCGAGCGCGTGATCTCGACGAAGTCGGCGACGCTTGCGCCGCGGCGCCCCGGCGTCGTCGGCTTGTACTTACGGATTCCCATGGAAGCCTGTCCTCAATCTGCTCTCGTCCGGCTCAGCCGACCGGCCCGCCGAAGATGTCGATCGACCCCTCACGGAGGGTGACGATCGCACGCTTGGTGTCCTTGCGCTTGCCAAGGCCGTAACGCGTGCGCCGCGTCTTGCCCTTGCGGTTGATCGTGTTCACCGAGGCGACCTTGACATCGAAGACCTTCTCGATGGCGATCTTGATCTCGGTCTTGTTGGCGTTCGGGTCCACGATGAAGGTGTACTTGCCCTCGTCGAGGAGGTTGTAGCTCTTCTCGGAGACGACCGGCGCGATCAGGATGTCGCGCGGGTCCTTCTGCACGGTGGTCACTTGGAGCCCTCCTCGGCAGCCTCGGACTCGGTGGCGACGGCCTTCGCGCCCTTGCCCGTGGCAGGGCCGGCCAGGAAGGCCGACAGCGCGGACTCGGTGAAGACGACGTCGTCGGAGATGAGCACGTCGTAGGTGTTCAGCTGGTCTGCGACCAGGACGTGCACCTCAGGCGCGTTGCGCAGTGACTTGCGCGACACCTCGTCCGAGCGGTCCAGCACGACGAGCACGTGCTCGCGGGGAGTCAGGGACTTGAGGGAGGCGAGCGCCTTCTTCGTGGACGGCGTGCCGTCGACACCGAAACCGGCCACGACGTGGACGCGGCCCGCACGGGCACGGTCCGACAGGGCACCGCGGAGCGCGGCGGCCTTCATCTTCTTCGGGGTGCGCTGGTCGTACGAGCGCGGCTGCGGGCCGTGGACGGTGCCACCACCGGCGAACTGCGGGGCGCGCGTCGAACCCTGGCGGGCGCGGCCGGTGCCCTTCTGCTTGTACGGCTTCCTGCCACCACCGCGGACCTCGCCGCGGGTCTTGGTGGAGTGCGTGCCCTGACGGGCCGCCGCGCGCTGGGCGACGACGACCTGGTGGATCAGCGGGACGTTCACGGCGACGTCGAAGACGTCGGCGGGAAGCTCCGCCGTGCCCGACTTCTCGCCCTTCGCGTCGAGGATGTCCACCGACAGTGCGGTCTGAGCAGACATGGTGGCGTCACGCTCCCTTCGCGGCGGTACGGACGAGGACGACGCCGCCCTTGTTACCGGGAACCGCGCCCTTGACGAGCAGCAGCCCCTTCTCGACGTCGACCGCGTGAACGGTCAGGTTCTGGACGGTCTTGCGGGCGTTGCCCATCCGACCGGCCATGCGCAGGCCCTTGAACACGCGCGACGGCGTCGAAGCGCCACCGATCGAACCGGGCTTGCGGTGGTTGCGGTGCGAGCCGTGCGAGGCGCCGACACCGGAGAACCCGTGGCGCTTCATGACACCCGCGGTGCCCTTGCCCTTGGTCGTGCCGGTCACGTCGACCACGACGCCGGCCTCGAAGGCCTCGGCGGTGATCTCCTGACCCAGCGCGAACTCGGCAGAGTTCTCGGTGCGCACCTCGGCCACGTGACGGCGCGGCGTCACGCCGGCCTTGTCGAAGTGGCCCTTCATCGGCTTGGTGACCTTGCGAGGGTCGATCTGCCCGTACGCGAGCTGGACGGCGGCGTAGCCGTCCGCCTCCTCGGTACGGATCTGGGTCACGACGTTCGTGCCCACCGACACGACCGTCACCGGCACGAGGCGACCGGCCTCGTCCCAGGTCTGGGTCATGCCGAGCTTCGTCCCGAGCACCGCGGTCACGTTCTTCTGCTGGTTGGTCATGATGATGTCCTCCAGCCTCAGAGCTTGATCTCGATGTTCACGTCCGCAGGCAGGTCGAGACGCATGAGCGAATCGACGGCCTTGGGCGTCGGGTCGACGATGTCGATGAGCCGCTTGTGCGTACGCATCTCGAAGTGCTCGCGGCTGTCCTTGTACTTGTGAGGCGACCGGATGACGGTGAAGACATTCTTCTCCGTCGGCAGCGGCACCGGGCCCACGACCGTCGCACCAGCGCGAGTGACCGTGTCGACGATCTTGCGCGCCGAGCTGTCGATCACCTCGTGGTCGTAGGACTTGAGCCGGATGCGGATCTTCTGTCCCGCCATGGCGTCGTCTGACTCTCTCTCTCGAACCGCTACTGTCCGACCCCCGCGCTCGGGCGTGTCGCGCTGTGCGACGCAACCGTGCACACGCACCTACCCGGTGCGGGGCCGTTGGGAAGTGATCTCCTGCGAGATATCTCGCTCGGACCACGACGTTTGCCGAGCCTGCTCAGAACAGCGCCATCGGTGAAAACCGACGGCGTGTGCTCCGCGGGGTGCATTCCTGGCGTCGAAACTCAGACGCAAAACCCCGCAGCCTCTCCTGGGGAGAGGACCGCCCAGCCAACTTCGTGGCTGCGGCTTCGCACACTGTTCGACACAAGAAAGAGCGCGCCCGTAACAGGCAACTGCTCAAGTCTGCCACACAGATCCGCGGAATTCCAAGCGGAGCCGGTGTGATATGGCACGCCCACGACGAAGGGCCCGGACGCCGAGGCGTCCGGGCCCTTCGCTGGCAGTCAGACCAAGATCACTTGAGGATCTTGGTGACGCGGCCGGAACCGACCGTGCGGCCACCCTCGCGGATGGCGAAGCCGAGGCCCTCTTCCATGGCGATCGGCTGAATCAGCTCGACCGTCATCTCGGTGTTGTCGCCCGGCATGACCATCTCGGTGCCCTCGGGCAGCGTGATGACGCCGGTGACGTCCGTGGTGCGGAAGTAGAACTGCGGGCGGTAGTTCGAGAAGAACGGGTTGTGACGGCCACCCTCGTCCTTGCCCAGGATGTAGACCTGAGCCTCGAAGTTGGTGTGCGGCGTGATCGAACCCGGCTTCACGACGACCTGGCCACGCTCGACGTCCTCGCGCTTGGTACCGCGCAGCAGCAGACCGGTGTTGTCGCCGGCCTGCGCCTGGTCCATCTGCTTGTGGAACGTCTCGATACCGGTGACCGTGGTCTTCTGCGGCTCGCGGATACCCACGATCTCGACCTCGGAGTTGATGTCGAGCGTGCCGCGCTCCACCTTGCCGGTGACGACGGTGCCACGACCCGTGATCGTGAAGACGTCCTCGATCGGCATCAGGAACGGCTTGTCCAGGTCGCGCTGCGGCTCGGGGACGTTCTCGTCGACCGCGTCCATCAGCTCGACGATCTTCTCGGTCCACTCGGGGTCACCCTCGAGGGCCTTGAGGCCGGAGACCCGGATCACCGGGACGTCGTCGCCGGGGAACTCCTGCGACGACAGCAGCTCGCGGACCTCCATCTCGACGAGCTCGAGGAGCTCCTCGTCCTCGACCATGTCGGCCTTGTTCAGCGCCACGAGCAGGTAGGGCACGCCAACCTGGCGGGCGAGCAGCACGTGCTCGCGCGTCTGGGCCATCGGACCGTCGGTCGCGGCGACCACCAGGATCGCGCCGTCCATCTGGGCGGCACCGGTGATCATGTTCTTGATGTAGTCGGCGTGACCGGGCGCGTCAACGTGCGCGTAGTGGCGCTTCGGCGTCTCGTACTCGATGTGCGCGATGTTGATCGTGATACCGCGCTGCTTCTCCTCCGGCGCGGCGTCGATCTCGTCGAAGTTGCGCTGCGTGTTCGCCGGAAGGTCCGGGTACTTGTCCGCGAGGGTCTTCGAGATCGCGGCGGTCAGCGTCGTCTTGCCGTGGTCGACGTGACCGATCGTGCCGATGTTGACGTGCGGCTTGGTCCGCTCGAACTTGGCCTTAGCCACTTGGGTCCTCCTGGGACTTGGGTAGATGTTCCGAACGTTGCGGGTGTCGGCCAACGAGCCTACAACCGCGGGGCGTCGGGCTTCCTACAGGTTGGTAGTACGGTTCGACCTGTGGGGACTTACTCGCCCCGGGTCTTCTTGATGATCTCGTCGGCAACCGCCTTGGGAACCTCGGCATAGCTGTCGAACTGCATCGAGTACACGGCACGCCCCTGGGTCTTGGACCGAAGGTCGCCGATGTACCCGAACATCTCGCTCAACGGTACGTTGGCACGAACGACCTTGACACCGGTGGCGTCCTCCATGGACTGGATCATCCCACGACGCGAGTTCAGGTCGCCGATGACGTCGCCCATGTACTCCTCGGGGGTACGGACCTCGACGGCCATGACGGGCTCGAGCAGCACCGGGTCGGCCCGCCGCACACCCTCCTTGAACACCATCGAGCCGGCGATCTTGAACGCCATCTCCGAGGAGTCGACGTCGTGGTACGCGCCGTCGAGCAGCGTCGCCTTGATGCCGACCACCGGGAACCCGGCCAGGACACCCTGTTCCATGGCCGACTGGATACCGGCGTCCACCGACGGGATGTACTCGCGCGGGATCCGCCCACCGGTGACCTCGTTGGAGAACTCGTAGAGCTCGCCCTCCGTGGTCTCCAGCGGCTCGAAGGTCACCTGGACCTTTGCGAACTGGCCCGAGCCACCCGTCTGCTTCTTGTGCGTGTAGTCGATCTTCTCCGCCTTGCGACGGATCGTCTCGCGGTACGCCACCTGAGGCTTGCCGACATTGGCCTCGACCTTGAACTCGCGACGCATACGGTCCACGAGGATGTCGAGGTGGAGCTCGCCCATACCGCCCACGACGGTTTGGCCGGTCTCCTCGTCCAGCGAGATGCGATACGTCGGGTCCTCGTCGAGGAGCTTCTGGATCGCCGTGGACATCTTCTCCTGGTCGGCCTTCGTCTTCGGCTCGATCGCCACGTCGATGACGGGCTCCGGGAAGGACATCGACTCCAGGATGACCTGGTTGCTCGGGTCACTCAGGGTGTCACCGGTGGTGACGTCCTTGAGGCCGATGAACGCGTAGATGTGGCCCGCCTGGGCCTCCTCGACGGGGTTCTCCTTGTTGGAGTGCATCTGGAACATCTTCCCGATGCGCTCCTTCTTGCCCTTGGTGGTGTTGTACACCTGGGCACCCTGGGAGACCTTGCCGGAGTAAACGCGCACGTACGTGAGCTTCCCGAAGAACGGGTGGGTCGCAACCTTGAACGCCAGACCCGAGAACGGCTCCGTGGCGTCGGCGTGACGCTCGACGATCTTCTCCGCGTCCTTGACGTCGTGACCCTGGATCGAGGGCACGTCGAGCGGGGACGGCAGGTAGTCGATCACGGCGTCGAGCATGGGCTGGACGCCCTTGTTCTTGTACGCCGAACCGCACAGGACCGGGAACGCCTCGGACGAGATGACCAGCTTGCGGATGCCCGCCTTGATCTCGTCCTTGGTCAGCGCCTCGCCACCGAGGTACTTCTCCATGAGTTCGTCGTCCGCCTCGGCGACGGCCTCGACGAGCTCCTCGCGGTACTGCTCGGCCCGCTCCTGGAGATCGGCCGGGATGTCCTCGACCTCGTACTCCTCGCCCATCTTCGTGTCGCCGCGCCAGGTGAGCGCCTTCATCTCGATGAGGTCGACGACGCCCTCGAAGTCGTTCTCCGCGCCGATCGGCAGCTGGATCACGAGCGGCTTCGCCTTGAGGCGCTCCACGATCGTCTTCACGGTGAAGTAGAAGTCCGCACCGAGCTTGTCCATCTTGTTGACGAAGCAGATGCGCGGCACGTCGTACTTGTCGGCCTGGCGCCACACCGTCTCGGACTGCGGCTCCACGCCCTCCTTGCCGTCGAACACCGCGACGGCGCCGTCGAGCACGCGAAGCGAGCGCTCCACCTCGACCGTGAAGTCGACGTGGCCGGGCGTGTCGATGATGTTGATCTGGTTGTCGTTCCAGTAGCACGTCGTCGCGGCGGACGTGATCGTGATGCCGCGCTCCTGCTCCTGGGCCATCCAGTCCATCGTCGAGGCGCCGTCGTGCGTCTCACCGATCTTGTAGTTCACACCCGTGTAGAACAGGATGCGCTCTGTCGTAGTCGTCTTGCCGGCATCGATGTGGGCCATGATGCCGATGTTGCGGACCTTCTTCAGGTCGGTCAGCACGTCGAGTGCCACGGTCTCTTACCCCTCTGTGGGTCGGGTCCGCCGAGGCGGATCCACCGAAGGCCCCGGTGGTGACCGGGGCCGTTCGGAGCAACAATTACCAGCGGTAGTGCGCGAACGCCCTGTTGGACTCAGCCATCTTGTGCATGTCCTCGCGACGCTTGACCGCCGCACCGAGACCGTTCGACGCGTCGAGGATCTCGTTCATCAGACGCTCGGTCATCGTCTTCTCGCGGCGAGCCCGCGAGAAGTCGGTGAGCCAGCGCAGCGCGAGGGTCGTGGAGCGCGAGGGGCGCACCTCGACAGGCACCTGGTAGGTGGCGCCACCGACGCGGCGGGAGCGGACCTCGAGCGCAGGACGGACGTTGTCGAGCGCGCGCTTGAGCACGACGACAGGGTCCTGGTCGGTCTTGTCACGGACGCCCTCGAGGGCGCCGTAGACGATCGCCTCGGCGGTGGACTTCTTGCCGTCCAGCAGCACCTTGTTGATCAGCTGCGTGACAACCGGGGACCCGTACACCGGGTCGACGATGAGCGGCCGCTTCGGGGCCGGTCCCTTGCGGGGCATCAGCTCTTCTCCTTCTTGGCGCCGTAGCGGGAGCGCGCCTGCTGGCGGCCCTTCACGCCCTGCGTGTCGAGGGCACCACGGATGATCTTGTAACGAACACCCGGGAGGTCCTTCACACGGCCACCGCGGACGAGCACGATCGAGTGCTCCTGCAGGTTGTGGCCGACACCGGGAATGTACGCGGTGACCTCGATGCCGGTGGAGAGCTTCACGCGCGCGACCTTGCGGAGGGCGGAGTTCGGCTTCTTGGGGGTGGTGGTGTACACGCGGGTGCACACGCCGCGCCGCTGGGGGGAACCCTTGAGCGCCGGGGTCTTCGACTTCCCGGCCTTGGAGCTCCGGCCCTTGCGGACGAGCTGCTGGATCGTAGGCACTACGTCTCCGTCGTCTCTCGAGCTGGTGGTGCCGGCGGGTGCCGCCGACGCCCTTCGTTGGTCTGTGGCTGGTGCGTGCCGATCGCACGCGGCACCCGCGGCCCTCACGGGTCCGCAACGCCACCTACCACCGGCTCGATGGCCCGGTCGATCTCACCGGCAGCACGCGTGCTGCGGGAGACGTCTCCGGGATGCCTGCGCACTCACGTCTGCCGCTCCGGCGAGGTCGCGGCAAGGCGACCCGCAGAATGATGCGGCCAGACGGCGCTGGCACGTTGAACAAGGCTACCCGCGGCCTCGCGGGCGGTCAAAACGAATTGACTGTGAGATCCATGACCTCGGACGGCCGACGGCGGCCGTGGGTACGTTCCGTACGGAACGTCCCCCCGACCGCCGTCGAACGGTGCAATGACGGGTCAGCGGAAGTCGCCGAAGTCCAGGTCCTCCAGCGGGATCGCCTCGCCCGAACCCATACCGAGGGTCGGGAAGTCGATGTCGTCGTACCCGAAGCTCGGGTACAGTTCCGCCTTCGCCTGCTCGGTCGGCTCGACCTCCACGTTCCGGTAACGGGACAGGCCCGTGCCGGAGGGGATGAGCTTACCGATGATGACGTTCTCCTTGAGGCCGAGCAGCGGGTCGCGCCGGCCGCTCATCGACGCCTCGGTGAGCACGCGGGTGGTCTCCTGGAAGGAGGCCGCCGAGAGCCACGAGTCGGTGGCGAGCGAGGCCTTGGTGATACCCATCAGTTCCGGGCGGCCGGCGGCCGGCTGGCCACCCTCCGCCACGGCCTTGCGGTTCGCGTCCTCGAACCGCATGCGCTCGGCGAGCTCACCCGGCAGAAGCTCGGAGTCACCAGAGTCCAGCACGGTCACGCGGCGCAGCATCTGCCGCACGATGACCTCGATGTGCTTGTCGTGGATGTCCACACCCTGCGAGCGGTAGGTCTCCTGGACCTGCTCCACCAGGTGGCTCTGCGTGGCACGCGGACCGAGGATGCGCAGCACCTTCTTCGGGTCGACGGCACCCTTGACGAACTGGGTACCGACCGCCACGTGGTCGCCGTCGTGCACGAGCAGCGTCGCGCGCTTGGTGACCGGGTACTTGATCTCCTCGGCGCCGTCGTCCGGCTTGAGGACGATGTGCCTCGTCCGCTCCGTGTCCTCGATCTCGACCGTACCGGTGAACTCCGCGATGGGCGCCTCACCCTTGGGGGTACGTGCCTCGAAGAGCTCGGTGACACGCGGCAGACCCTGGGTGATGTCCTCCGCGGCAGCCACACCACCGGTGTGGAACGTACGCATCGTCAGCTGGGTGCCGGGCTCACCGATGGACTGCGCGGCGATGATGCCGACGGCCTCGCCGATGTCCACGAGCTTGCCCGTGGCCAGGGAGCGGCCGTAGCACTTGGCGCAGGCACCGACACGCGACTCGCAGGTCAGCACCGAGCGGACCTTGACGTCCGCGACGCCCGCCGCGACGACGGCCGCGATGGCCACGTCGCCGCAGTCCTCGCCGGCACCCGCCACGACGTTCCCGTCGGAGTCGAGCACATCGGTCGCGAACGTGCGGCCGTAGACGCTCGTCTCCACCAGCGGGTGCGGAATCAGCGAACCGTCGTCGAGCTTCTCGGCGACCGGGTGGGTCAGGCCGCGCTGGGTGCCGCAGTCCTCCTCGCGGATGATGACGTCCTGCGAGACGTCCACCAGACGACGGGTCAGGTAGCCCGAGTCCGCCGTACGGAGGGCCGTGTCGGCCAGACCCTTGCGGGCACCGTGCGTCGCGATGAAGTACTCGAGGACCGACAGACCCTCACGGTAGTTGGACTTGATCGGGCGAGGGATGATCTCGCCCTTCGGGTTCGCCACGAGACCACGCATACCCGCGATCTGACGCACCTGCATCCAGTTACCACGCGCACCGGACCCGACCATGCGCAGCACGGTGTTGCGCGAGTCCGACTCGAGGTTCTCCCGCATGACCTGCGCAACCTTGTCGGTCGCCTGGGTCCACAGCTCGATGAGCTCCTGACGGCGCTCGTCATCGGTGATCAGACCGCGTTCGAACTGCTGCTGCACCTTCAGGGCGCGAGCCTCGTGCTCGTCGAGGATGGCGACCTTCTCCTCGGGCGCGGCCACGTCGCTGATCGCGATCGTGACGCCCGAGCGCGTGGCCCAGTAGTAGCCGGCGTCCTTCAGCGCGTCCAGCGCCGCGGCGACCTCGACCTTCGGGTAGCGCTCCGCCAGGTCGTTGACGATCGCCGAGAGGCGCTTCTTGTCGGCCACGCCGTTCTCGTACGGGTAGTCGACCGGCAGCGTCTCGTTGAACAGGTAGCGCCCGAGCGTCGTCTCGAAGAGGATCGGCTGACCCTCTTCCCAGCCCTCCGGGGTCTCGAAGCCCTTCGGCGGCACCAGGTCGTCGATACGCAGCTTGATGACGGCGTTGATGTCCAGCTCGTGGTGGTCGAAGGCCATGAGGGCCTCGGCCACCGACGCGAACGCCCGGCCCTCGCCGACGGCGCCCGGACGGTCGCTCGTCAGGTGGTGCAGACCGATGATCATGTCCTGGGAGGGCATGGTCACCGGACGGCCGTCCGACGGCTTGAGGATGTTGTTGCTGGACAGCATGAGGATGCGGGCCTCGGCCTGCGCCTCGGCGCTCAGCGGCAGGTGCACCGCCATCTGGTCGCCGTCGAAGTCCGCGTTGAACGCGGCACACACGAGCGGGTGCAGGTGGATGGCCTTGCCCTCGACGAGCTGCGGCTCGAACGCCTGGATACCCAGACGGTGCAGCGTCGGCGCACGGTTCAGCAGCACCGGGTGCTCGGTGATGACCTCTTCGAGCACGTCCCACACGACGGGGCGGGTGCGCTCGACCATGCGCTTGGCCGACTTGATGTTCTGCGCGTGGTTCAGCTCGACCAGGCGCTTCATCACGAACGGCTTGAACAGTTCGAGGGCCATCTGCTTGGGCAGACCACACTGGTGCAGCTTGAGCTGCGGGCCGACCACGATGACCGAACGGCCCGAGTAGTCGACGCGCTTGCCGAGCAGGTTCTGGCGGAACCGGCCCTGCTTACCCTTGAGCATGTCGGAGATCGACTTCAGCGGACGGTTGCCCGGACCCGTGACGGGCCGGCCACGACGGCCGTTGTCGAACAGCGAGTCCACGGCCTCCTGGAGCATCCGCTTCTCGTTGTTGACGATGATCTCCGGCGCGCCCAGGTCCAGGAGCCGCTTGAGGCGGTTGTTCCGGTTGATCACGCGGCGGTAGAGGTCGTTCAGGTCCGACGTCGCGAAGCGGCCACCGTCGAGCTGCACCATCGGGCGCAGGTCCGGCGGGATCACCGGGACGGCGTCGAGCACCATGGCCGTGGGCGAGTTCGTCGTGGTGAGGAACGCGTTGACGACCTTCAGACGCTTGAGCGCACGCGTCTTGCGCTGGCCCTTGCCGGTGCGGATGGTCTCCTTCAGCGCCTCGGACTCGGCCTCCAGGTCGAAGGTCTCCAGGCGCTTCTGGATCGCGGACGCGCCCATGGCACCCTCGAAGTACGTGCCGTAGCGGTCCTGGAGGGCGCGGTAGAGCAGCTCGTCGCCCTCGAGGTCGGCGACCTTGAGGTTCTTGAAGCGGTCCCAGACCTGCTCCAGGCGGTCCAGCTCCTGGTCCGCCCGCTTGCGCAGCTGGGCCATCTCACGCTCGGCGGAGTCGCGGACCTTGCGGCGCGCGTCGGCCTTGGCGCCCTCGGCCTCCAGCTCGGCGAGATCCTGCTCGAGCTTGGTGGCCCGGGCATTGATCTCGTTGTCCCTGCGGTCGGTGATCTCCTTCTTCTCGAGGTCGATCTCGTTCTGCAGGTTGGGCAGGTCCTCCTGGCGCGCCTCGTCGTCGACCGACGTGATCATGTAGGCGGCGAAGTAGATGACCTTCTCCAGGTCCTTCGGCGCCAGGTCCAGCAGGTAGCCGAGACGCGAGGGGACGCCCTTGAAGAACCAGATGTGCGTGACCGGAGCGGCCAGCTCGATGTGCGCCATGCGCTCACGGCGCACCTTGGAGCGCGTGACCTCCACGCCGCAGCGCTCACAGATGATGCCCTTGAAGCGCACGCGCTTGTACTTGCCGCAGTAGCACTCCCAGTCCCGGGTGGGACCGAAGATCTTCTCGCAGAAGAGTCCGTCCTTCTCCGGCTTCAGGGTGCGGTAGTTGATGGTCTCGGGCTTCTTGACCTCGCCGTGCGACCAGGCGCGGATGTTGTCGGCCGTGGCGAGGCCGATGCGCAGCTCGTCGAAGATGTTGACGTCGAGCAAGGTGTCCTACTTCCTGAAGAGTTCTCGAAAAATCCTGGTGTTCACCGGGCGCACCCGGTGTTCAGATCTCGTCGACGGTGGACGCCGAGTTGGGGCGGCGGGACAGGTCGATCCCGAGCTCCTCCGCGGCGCGGTACACCTCGTCGTCGGACTCCTTCATCTCGATGGCGGAGCCGTCGCTGGACAGCACCTCCACGTTCAGACAGAGCGACTGCATCTCCTTCAGGAGCACCTTGAAGGACTCCGGGATACCCGAGTCGGGGATGTTCTCGCCCTTGACGATGGCCTCGTAGACCTTGACGCGCCCGGGGACGTCGTCGGACTTGATGGTGAGCAGTTCCTGCAGCGTGTAGGCGGCGCCGTACGCCTCCAGGGCCCACACCTCCATCTCGCCGAAACGCTGACCACCGAACTGCGCCTTACCACCCAGCGGCTGCTGCGTGATCATCGAGTAGGGACCGGTCGAACGGGCGTGGATCTTGTCGTCCACCAGGTGGTGGAGCTTCAGGATGTACATGTAGCCCGTGGAGATCGGCTCCGGGAACGGCTCGCCGGAGCGGCCGTCGAACAGACGCGCCTTACCGTCCAGGCCGACCATGCGCTGGCCGTCGCGGTTCGGTCGCGTGGTCGAGATGAGGCCGCGCAGCGCGTCCTCCTGCAGACCGTCGAACACCGGCGTCGAGACCGGGGTGCCCGGGTCGCTGGAGCGAGCGATCTGAGGCACGTTCTCCAGCCAGGAAGCCTTCGGGTCCTCGGCCGTCTCGACGTCCCAGCCCTGCTTGGCGACCCACCCGAGGTGTGTCTCCAGGACCTGGCCCACGTTCATACGACCGGGCACGCCCAGCGGGTTCAGGATGACGTCCACCGGCGTACCGTCCTCGAGGAACGGCATGTCCTCGACCGGCAGGATCTTCGAGATGACGCCCTTGTTGCCGTGACGCCCGGCGAGCTTGTCACCCACGGTGATCTTGCGACGGTTCGCGATGTAGACGCGCACCAGCTGGTTCACGCCGGCGGGCAGCTCGTCGCCGTCCTCCCGGTTGAACTCCCGCACGGCGATGACCGTGCCGGACTCGCCGTGGGGCACCTTCAGGGAGGTGTCGCGCACCTCGCGGGCCTTCTCGCCGAAGATCGCCCGCAGCAGGCGCTCCTCCGGGGTCAGCTCGGTCTCGCCCTTCGGGGTGACCTTGCCGACCAGGATGTCGCCGGCGCCGACCTCGGCACCGATCCGCACGATGCCGCGCTCGTCGAGATCACCCAGGACCTCCTCGGAGACGTTCGGGATGTCCCGCGTGATCTCCTCGGGGCCGAGCTTCGTGTCGCGCGCGTCGACCTCGTGCTCCTCGATGTGGATCGAGGACAGGACGTCGTCCTCCACGAGACGCTGGCTCAGGATGATCGCGTCCTCGTAGTTGTGCCCCTCCCAGGACATGAACGCCACGAGCAGGTTCCGGCCGAGAGCGAGCTCGCCCTCGTCGGTGGCCGGACCGTCCGCGAGCACCGAGCCGACCTCGACGCGCTGGCCCTCGTCCACGAGCACACGCTGGTTGTAGCTGGTGCCCTGGTTCGAGCGGATGAACTTGTGCACGCGGTAGGAACCCGTGGTGCCGTCGTCGTTCGCGACCAGGATCAGGTCGGCGGACACCTCGGTGACGACACCGGGCTTGTTCGCCACGATGACGTCGCCGGCGTCGATGGCCGCGCGACGCTCCATGCCCGTACCGACCACCGGCATCTCCGAGCGGACCAGCGGCACCGCCTGGCGCTGCATGTTCGCGCCCATGAGCGCGCGGTTCGCGTCGTCGTGCTCGAGGAACGGGATGAGCGCGGTCGCCACGGACACCATCTGGCGCGGCGAGACGTCCATGTAGTCGACCTCGATGGCCGGGACGTCGTTCGTCTCGCCGCCCTTGGTCCGGACCAGGACACGGTCCATCTCGAAGGCGCCGTCGTCGCTCAGCGGCGTGTTCGCCTGGGCGATGACGTGGCGGTCCTCGTCGTCCGAGGTCAGGTAGACGACCTCGTCCGTCACACGGCCACCGATCACCTTGCGGTACGGGGTCTCGATGAACCCGAACGGGTTGATCCGGCCGAAGGACGCGAGCGAGCCGATGAGACCGATGTTCGGGCCTTCCGGCGTCTCGATCGGGCACATGCGGCCGTAGTGCGACGGGTGGACGTCACGGACCTCCATGCCGGCGCGGTCGCGGGAAAGACCGCCCGGGCCGAGCGCGGACAGGCGGCGCTTGTGCGTCAGGCCGGCCAGCGGGTTGTTCTGGTCCATGAACTGCGACAGCTGAGAGGTGCCGAAGAACTCACGGATCGAGGCCACGACCGGGCGGATGTTGATCAGCGTCTGCGGCGTGATCGCCTCGACGTCCTGCGTGGTCATCCGCTCGCGCACCACGCGCTCCATGCGCGACAGGCCCGTGCGCACCTGGTTCTGGATGAGCTCGCCCACGGCCCGGATACGGCGGTTGCCGAAGTGGTCGATGTCGTCGGTCTCGACGCGCACGTCGAACGGCTCACCGTTGCGCGCGCCGTCGATGGTGTCCACGTCGGCGTGCAGCGCGGCGAGGTACTTGATCGTCGCGACGATGTCGCTCACCGAGAGGGTCGAGTCCGCGAGGGGGGCGTCCGTGCCGACCTTCTTGCCGAGCTTGTAACGACCGACCTTCGCCAGGTCGTACCGCTTCGGGTTGAAGTAGAAGTTCTCCAGCAGCGTACGGCCGGCCTCGACCGTCGGCGGCTCACCCGGGCGGATCTTGCGGTACAGGTCCACGAGGGCCTCGTCCTCGGTGTGGACGTGGTCCTTCTCCAGGGTGTCCAGGACGGACGGGAAGTCGGCGAACTCCTCGCGGATCTGGGCCTCGGTGAGGCCGAGCGCCTTCAGGAGAACCGTCACCGGCTGCTTGCGCTTGCGGTCGACGCGCACGCCCACGGCGTCGCGCTTGTCGATCTCGAACTCCAGCCACGCACCGCGCGACGGAATCACCTTCGCCGAGAAGATGTCCTTGTCGCTGGTCTTGTCCGGGGTGCGCTCGAAGTAGACACCCGGGCTACGCACGAGCTGCGAGACGACGACGCGCTCGGTGCCGTTGATGATGAACGTGCCGCGCGCGGTCATGAGCGGGAAGTCGCCCATGAACACGGTCTGGCTCTTGATCTCACCGGTCGTGTAGTTCACGAACTCCGCGGTCACGAACAGCGGGGCGGCAAACGTGAAGTCCTTCTCCTTGCACTCGTCGGCCGTGTACTTCGGCGGCTCGAAACGGTGGTTGGAGAACGACAGGGACATCGACTGACCGAAATCCTCGATCGGCGAGATCTCCTCGAAGATCTCTTCCAGACCGGAGGCTTCCGGGACGTCGTTCCGGCCGGCAGCCTTGGCCGCATCGACCCGGGCCTGCCATTCGGCGTTGCCCAGCAGCCAGTCGAAGCTCTCGGTCTGCAGACCGAGCAGGTCAGGAACTTCGAGCGGCTCGTGGATCTTGGCGAAGGAGACGCGGCGGGAAGCGGTACGGTTCGCGATGGCGTCGGCGGACGGTGCTGAAGGGGTGCGCGAGGCAGCCAAGAGGGGTCCTTCCCTGCAGTACGGGGTGAACGCTGTACGCTCGGGTGCGGCAGGAAGCTCGGCCGGCTTCACCGAGGGTCCATGGAGACCCCGTTCAGGGGGTTGACCAGGTCATTCGGGAAGTAGTATGGCGGCGTCGAGGGCACACGCGGGCGCAAAGCGCTAGCATACCTGTTCACTTCAAGTATGTCTACTTGCTGTCTGTCCTGCACGCCGAATCGTGGTGGATCCGGAAATTGGTGCACATCGGCACCGATCCGACGAGACGGCACGAGGCCCGCACCCCGGCATCCCGGGAGTGCGGGCCTCGTGTCGGATGACGACCGGCCGGCGCGCGGCGCCGGCCGGTCGTCCGCCCGAGTCGGGCAGAGGTCAGACGACCTCGTGGCTCACTTGAGCTCGACGGTGGCGCCGGCGCCCTCGAGGGCAGCCTTGGCCTTCTCCGCGTCTTCCTTGCTGGCACCCTCGAGGACCGGCTTCGGAGCGCCGTCCACCAGGTCCTTGGCCTCCTTCAGGCCGAGGGACGTGAGGGCGCGCACCTCCTTGATGACGCCGATCTTCTTGTCGCCGGCGGCCGTGAGGATGACGTCGAACTCCGTCTTCTCCTCCTCGGCGGCGGCGCCGCCGTCGCCGCCCACCGGGGCGGCCACGGCCACGGCGGCCGGGGCGGCGGCGGTGACGTCGAACTTCTCCTCGAAGGCCTTCACGAACTCGGAGAGCTCGATGAGCGTGAGCTCCTCGAAGGCGGACAGGAGCTCGTCGGTGCTGAGCTTCGCCATGATTGGCGTTCCTTTCAATCAGCGCTTCACGGGCGTTCGCCCGCCAGAAGCAGGGGTGTGTGCCAGGTGCAGCCTCGTGTCAGTAGCGTTTCCCCAGTTCAGCCGTTTGGCTGCGCCAAGGTCAGTTACTGTGTCACGCGGCGGCACCCTCCGATTCCTGCTTCTGACGCAGGGCATCGATGATGCGGGCAACCTGGGTGGGCTTGGCGTTGAAGGCGTACGCCGCACGCGTCAGCGTCGCCTTCAGGCCGCCGGCCACCTTGGCCAGCAGAACCTCGCGGGACTCGAGGTCCGCGAGCTTCGTGATCTCCGCGGAGGTCAGGGCGTTCCCGTCGAGGACACCGCCCTTGATGACCAGCGCGGGGTTCGCCTTGGCGAAGTCACGCAGACCCTTCGCAGCCTCGACCGGGTCCCCGGTCACGAATGCGATGGCGGACGGGCCCTTCAGGTCGGCGTCGAGACCCTCGACACCGGCCTCCTTGGCCGCGATCCCCGTCAGCGTGTTCTTCACCACGGCGTAGGTTGCGTTGCCGCTGAGCGACCGGCGCAGTTCCTTGAGCTGCGCAACGGTGAGCCCGCGGTACTCGGTCAGCACGGCCGCGTTGGACCCGCGGAACTTGTCCGCGATCTCCGCGACGGCGGCTGCCTTGTCCGGCCTCGCCATGGCAATCCTTCCGGTGGTGGTACCACCGTTCCCTCGGGCGTGAGCCCCGGGCGATTCCCCGCGGAAAGAGAAGGAGCCCCGGCGCAGGCGCACGGGGCTCGGAGCACGAACGGCCGCGAAGGCCGGACGGATCGTCGTCGTTCACCTGCGCAGGCCTCCGCGTTCAGCGGGACTTCGGTCCTGTTCTCCCCGTTCCCGGGCAGCGTCGGACGACCGGCGGTCTGTGGTTACCGGACAAGAGTACACGAGAGGCGCGGTGGCGGTCGCCGGTGGGCACGTGCGCCTCGCCACAGCCCAGGCCCGACGGGTCTGGACAAGCGCCCTGAACGCTGCTTGGCTACAGGTGCTGCTGATCGCACGGCACAACCTGCCCCAGCAGCTGGCCGGTGACCTGTTCGGGATCGCGCAGGCCGCCGTCTCACGGATCTGGCGCTACCTGATGCCGCTGATCGGGCAGGTCACCGCTCTGGACCGGCGACACCTGGCCGAGGCGCTCGAACGCGGGACGGTGCTGATCGACGGCACCCCGATCCCGACCGGTAACCGCACCGGAACGGGGACCACGAACTACGTGGCCAAGCACCACTCTCAGAGCCCTTCCAGCGACGAGAAACAGACCAGCGGGACGGGCTCAGGTGTCTCGGCGCACGCCGCCGCGAGCGACGCCTCCGGGTCGTCGGTGGCCCGGAGGCGAGCATGGAACCTCGGCATGACCTGAGCGGCGAGAGCGTCGGGCAGGGGCGCCACAGCAGCGATGACAGCCCGGGCGCCGAGCCGGAGCAGGACCGAGGTGAGGCCCAGCACCTCTCCCCCGACCACCTCGGAGGAGCCACCAACCTCGCAGGCGGCGAGCACCACGACGGAGCCGGGCAGCCGCATGCCGTCCAGCTCGTGGGCGAACAAGGGTCCGTCGGCGAGGTCGATCGAGGCGAAGAGCGGGTTGTCCGCATCGTGTCTGCCATGGGCGGCGAGGTGGATGACATCGTGCGTGGCGAGTGCCTCGCGGACCGCGGCGGTGGTCGCTGACGCGCCGGTGAGTACCGTCGCTCCCGGCCACTCCGTGCCGACAACGCTGACCTCACCCACACCGTGCGCGACGTGGGGTCCGGCGGCGGCCAGCAGGCGGTGGTCCGTGCCCGGACGCGCGTCTCGTCGGCCACGAGCCATGTGCGAGTTGACGGACGTACGCCGCCCCTGCCTGGAAGGCAGCGCCGTCCATGGAATGCCCAGCAGAGGTTCGCGAGCCACGACGTGCAGGTCCCCGTCGACCCCCAGCGGGGCGAGGACGATGGCGTCCAGCTTCTTGAGCGAACGATCGAGCGAGGCACGTGCAGCCTCACGCAGAAGTGGGGGGATGTGATTGTTGGCGGCGACTGCGATGTCTGCCCTCACACGCCGGACCAGTTCGGCGACGTCGCCGGGTTCGCCGAGGTCAAGGACGTTCGCTCCTCGAGCACTCGCCCGCACGGCTCGCAGTCGCCCGCCGAAGATGACGTAGTTGACCGCGGCGGCGTCACCGCTGAGCGCGCGGACCGTCTCGCGGACGGTGACAGGCCGCTGCACCTCGGCGTCCCCCGAGTGCAACCAGGAACGCTCACGCACCTGTTCCTGGATGCGGCGCGCGCGGCGGCTGAGCGCGTCCCGCTCGGCTGCGTGCTCCGCGTCGGCGGGAATCTCCCGGGCCGCCGCGAGCAGCCCACGGGCCTCGGTGAGGAGTTCGGCCGCCTGAGGGTCGTCAGGCGGTGTGACACGGCCGGCACCGGCGAAGGTCGATCGGCCACGCTCCACCGCGTCGAACAACGCGTGCGCGCGTCCGGTCTCGAGCGCGGCCCCGACGTCGACCAGCTGCAGGTCGACGCCGTGCGCCGCGGCCGCCGTCACGGACTCGACTGCACCGAGCCGGAGGCGGTGCTCCGCCAGGAGCCGGAATCCCTGCCGTACGGCCCGCAGGCCCCGGCTGCGGTTCCCCTCGGCGAAAGCGAGCTGCGCTGCGACGACGAACCGCTGTACCCGGGAGGTCAGGGGCATCCCTGGGCGGTCACGTCCGACGACGTCGAAAGTCTCACGCGCGCGCCCGAGATCGCCTGCGAGAACAAACCAACGCGCCGCCACGAGCCTCGCTGCGTGACCGGGATGATGCCCCAGGAAGGACCCGGTGACGTCGCCCTCGGCCGCGGCTTCGAGGGCCGTTTCCGCTCGACGCCGGACGGTCGGCCCACCTGGGGGCTTCGACCGAGCATCGGCTAGTTCAGCCTCGAGCTCCAGGACATGCGTGAGCACGGCCATCGGACGGTTTCCCACCTCGGTGAACAATCGTCGGGCATGACCTGCGACCGCGCGCGCGTCGTCGTACTGGCGCAGTCCCAGTAGACAGCGAGCGCGATACCACTCTGCCTCGGCGTGATCCGCACGCAGTCGCGCACGTTCCAGGTATCCGGTAGCCGTGCGCAGGAGACGTTCGGCATCTTCGAGCAAGCCGCTCTCGAACAACACCTCGGCACGCCCGAGCATCGGGATACCGTCGTCGCCTTGTCGTATGTCCTGGGCTTCCTCCATCGACGCGAGTGCGGAGGGCAGGTCGCCCAACGCGTACTGCGCATAGCCGATGTTCTGCAGCGCGGAGGAGATCGACAAGGGCTCGCCGACTACCTTGGCGTGCGCATATGACTCCTCGTAGTCACGCCGCGCCGCATCGAACATGCCGAACTCGCTGTACACGTTGCCGCGGCTCAGGTAGGTGACCGCAACGTCGCGGTGGTTGCTGACATCGTGAACAGCCAACGCCTCGCTCAAGAGCTCGAGCGCACGCCTCGGATTCCCGGACAACCGGTGAAGAATCGCCTTCTGGCCCAGCACGACACTCCGTAGGGATGCTCCAGGAGCACGTTCCGCAATCTCGTGCGCTGCGTCACAAAGGCGCATCGGCTCGACGAGCGAGTTGGTGATCATATGCAGGGACCACGCCAGGCCGATTCGCGCTCGCACCGCGAGGTCGCTCCACTGGCGCCTCTCCCCGTCGCCGAGGCCCTCTTCGTCGACGCCCGCGAGCCTTCCGAGAAGACTCCCGTACACCTCCTCCGCTTCCTCCCACCGCTTGCGCCTGTTGAAACCACGTGCGATGTCCAGCTGTTCTGTGAGTGTTTTCCACTGGTCGTTGTCCACTACGTCCATCCTGGAACTATGGGGCGACAACAGGCCCTGGCAGTCCTGTCACCGCCGACACGACGGCCCACGCGGCGGCCACACGCCCAACCGTCTGATCCGCGTGCCGCCGCTCAAGGATCTCCTGCGCAAGCTCGCCGGCGAGTACCGGCGCGGCGAACGAAGTGCCGCTCCAGGACGCGAAACCACCGGTGAAGTCGTCCGGGTCGCTCGTCTCGCGAACCCGGTACCCCTGGAGAACCACCGGCTCGAGAGGGCCGTCCGCCGTGACCGGCATGGTGCTCACAACGTCCCTACCGTGCCGCACGCACGTCACCCAGGGACCGTCGTTGCTGAAGTCCGCGAGGGTACCGTTGGGGTTCGACGCCGCGACGGACAGCAGCGGCGGATACTCGGGGCTCAGGTCGACAGGGTTCAGCGGCTCGGCCCGATCGCCGACCCGACGAACGTACGGAGCCCATGCTGCCGGGAAGACCTCTCGCTCGTCCCCGTCGTTGCCCGCAGAAACGACGACCAGTACGCCCTGCCGTCGCAGGTCGCGCAGGATTCCGCGCAGGACCCCCTGATAGTCGTCGTCCTCGACGGCCTCGGGCCGGAAACCCATGGCCAGCACGACGACGTCCACCGGCGCGTATCCGTCGAGGCCCGCGATGCCACGGAGGTGGTACTCGAGGAGACGCTCCAGCGTCCGGGTCAGATCCCACTCCCGAACCATCCCATCGGTCGACATCACCCGAACGGGAAGAATCGCGGCGTCGGGGCACACCTGGTGCACGACTCCCGCGATGAACGTCCCGTGTCCAGCGAACGGGGTGAGGCCATCAGGGGACGTGTCCGGCTCGTCCTCGGAGTAGGTGCCGATCGGGATCCCGTCGACCTGGGCATCCCGGATCACGACGCTGTTGTCGTCGAACCACGGGTGCGTTCCGATACCCGTGTCCACGACAGCCACAACGGGACGTGCTGTCCCCACGTCGGCCAGCCAGGGCTCAAGGCCGTCGCCGAACCTTCGCCGCGGTGCGGGACCGATGCGGTGAGCAGGCTCCCGGTCACCAGGTACCGTGTGCCCGGTCTGATCCCGATGCGCCACCAGCACGTGGTCCAGCCCGATCCGCCGACGCTCGGAGCTGTCGATGCCCGCCGCCACCTCGTCCAGCAGATCCCACACGTCGCCATGGTCCCCGGCGAGATGGACAGCCAGCCCGGGCTCCGGCGGCCGGCTGCGTGACCCGGCACGCTCCAACTGCTCCTCAGCGAGCTCGAGGTTCCGCTCCGAGGCGCGCTCGCGCAGCAGGTCGAGCAGCGGGTCCGGATCATCCCCGGGGGTGGTGCGGAGGATCAGCCGGTCCGCCACGTAGCGCGTGGGCGCCAGGGAGATCTCCCGGCGGCAGGGCGCGGAGTCCGGGTCGAGCTCCCGGACCGGGCGCCACCCGCCGTCGGAGTGATCGCGGACCTGCGGGGTCTCGGGGAACGTGCTCACAGAGGTCACCTCTCGTTCATCAGATGCTGTCACCTCGCCGGTGCGGCCTCCCCCCAGAGACCACTGTGGTGCACGGCCTCCCCCAAGGCCACGAAAATGTGCGCCGGCGCCTCGCTACAGTTCGATCACGGGCGTGCTCACCGCTCCGCCGTCGGCCTTGCCGCGACGCACGACAAGGCTCGCCGCACCAGGGGCGACCGACGGGAAGGAGAACCGTCCGTCCTCGTCGGCCTCCGTCGTCTCCGGATCCGCGCCCGGGCGGTGCAGCTCGATCAGGCACGCGGGCGTCGCCACGGCGATCCAGCCGTCCACCCGGACCCGGCCGGCGCGCCCCGCCGAGAGCTGGATCATCAACATGAGGTCTCCGTGCGTGAAGGAGATCGTCCGCGCCTCGGTGGGCACGCCGTCCGCCGGGACCGTGGACGAGCGGCTGCCGGCGGACGGCTCGGTCAGGTGCACCGCTTCCATCACGTCGGCCTCGAGCCCCGCGAGCGTCGCCGCGAACAAGGATCGCTCGACCAGGTCCGCGGGCATCGGATCGACCCGTCCACCGACCGCGGCGAGGCGGGCGAGGACGGCACGATCGGCGTCGTCCATCGGCTCGGCGGGAAGGTACGCGAGCTCGTCGTCCCGGATCTCTGGGAGATCCTGTCCGTTCAGGTTCACGCGCCACCTCCCATCCGGTCCAGCTCGGTGCGCAGCTTGGCCAGGCACCGGCCACGCGTCGCCCCGATGCTCCCGACGGGCATGCCCACGGCCGCGGAGATCATCCGGTAGTCGGGGCGGTCGGCGAGCGAGACGAGACGAAGCAGCTCGCGGCATCGATCGGACAGCTCCCTGAAGGCGGTCCACAGGATCCGGTCGCGTTCCTTGTCCAGCACCTGCGCCTCCGGCTGCGGTGCGGCATCGGGCAGGGCCGCGGGACGGCCGTCGTCGTCCGGCAGGTCGGCCCGCCGAGCGGCCTCCGCGCGGTTGCGTCGGACCGCGTCCCAGGCCGCGCGCCGAGCTGTCGTGAGCAGCCACTTCAGGACTGCGCGCGGCTCCTCGATGCGGTCCGCGTACCTGACGAGCTGGACCCAGGTGTTCTGGACGATGTCCGCGGCCTCGCTCCGGTCCACGCCCTGTGCGCGCGCCGTCACCCACAGCAGCGGCGTCACCTCCCGGACGACGGCGTCCAGGCTTTCGGTACGGCCTTCTCGGTACTCCAGCAGTGCGTGTGCAGCCCGCTCCCCGAGGGTGGAGTCAGGAGCGTTTCCGGCCTCTCGTACGGATGGTGTGTCGCAGCGTCGTGTCATCGCCTCGATGCAAGGTATCGTCATCCGCCGACGCGGATGTATCGGTTGCGGACCCTGCAAATATACGGGGGCACTCTGACACGCACGACGTGCCTTCACCCTTCTCACCCGCATGTGCACCTGGCACCCACCCCTCTGCGACGTAATGATCCTGTCGAGGCCCGGGCCGCCCCCTGCCGGGGCGCACGCGTGACCTCCTGCTCTCACCCATACGGAGGACATCCGGCGGCCTTTGATACATCACTTTCCACCAGGAACGACGTCGGCCCGCATCCTCCGTGCGGAGGATGCGGGCCGAGGGGTCGGCGGGTTACCGGCTCAGGCTGCCGAGCCCTCCGCCAGAAGGTTCGTGGTACGCGACTGGTCGAGGGGGATGCCCGGGCCCATCGTCGTCGTCATCGTCGCCTTCGTGATGTAGCGGCCCTTCGAGGAGGACGGCTTGAGACGCAGCACCTCGTCGAGCGCCGCACCGTAGTTCTCCACCAGCTGCTCGTCCGAGAAGGACGCCTTGCCGATGATGAAGTGCAGGTTCGCGTGCTTGTCGACGCGGAACTCGATCTTGCCGCCCTTGATCTCGGAGACGGCCTTGGTCACGTCCATCGTCACCGTGCCGGTCTTCGGGTTCGGCATCAGGCCGCGGGGGCCCAGCACCTTACCGAGGCGACCGACCTTGCCCATCAGGTCCGGGGTGGCGACCGCGGCGTCGAAGTCCGTGTAACCGCCGGCGACCTTCTCGATCAGCTCGTCGCCGCCGACCTCGTCGGCGCCGGCGGCGCGGGCCTCGTCGGCCTTCGCGGCGTTGGCGAACACGATGACCTTGGCGGTCTTACCCGTGCCGTTCGGCAGGTTCACCGTGCCGCGGACCATCTGGTCCGCCTGGCGCGGGTCGACACCGAGACGGAACACGACCTCGACGGTCGAGTCGTACTTGGTGGTAGCCGTCTCCTTGGCGAGACGGACCGCCTCGAGCGGTGCGTAGAGGGTGTCGCGGTCCACCTTCGCGAACGCGCTGCGGTAGTTCTTTCCCTGCTTGGCCATCTTCTTGCCTTCCTTCGTGGTCGTAGCGGACCTCACGGCCCTGCCACAGTGATGTCCGGCGCCGGTCGCCGGTCATCCGGTTCGGATGAGTCGTCCGCCGGGTCACGCGAGGCGTGACCCGGCGGACACCTCCGTCACTCGCTGACGGTGATGCCCATGGAGCGGGCGGTGCCCGCGATGATCTTGGCGGCAGCGTCGATGTCGTTCGCGTTGAGGTCCGGCATCTTCGTCTGCGCGATCTCCTTGACCTGGTCCATCGTCAGGTTCGCGACCTTGGTCGTGTGCGGGGTGCCCGAGCCCTTCTGGACACCCGCCGCCTTCTTGATGAGCTCCGCGGCCGGCGGCGTCTTCGTGATGAAGGTGAAGGAGCGGTCCTCGTAGACCGTGATCTCCACCGGGACCACGTTGCCGCGCTGCGACTCGGTCGCCGCGTTGTAGGCCTTGCAGAACTCCATGATGTTCACGCCGTGCTGACCCAGCGCGGGTCCGATCGGCGGAGCGGGGTTCGCGGCACCGGCCTGGATCTGGAGCTTGATGAAGCCGGAGATCTTCTTCTTGGGAGGCATTCTCTGCGCTTTCTACTGATGGGCCGACGCCGTGGGCGATGACCCGGTTGCACGGAACGGGGTGGACTCAGATCTTGGCGACCTGGTCGAACCCCAGCTCGACCGGGGTCTCCCGGCCGAAGATCGACACGAGCACGTGGAGCTTCTGCGACTCCACGTTGATCTCGGAGATGGTGGCGGGCAGCGTGTCGAACGGACCGTCCGTGACGGTCACCGACTCGCCGACCTCGAAGTCCACGTGGACGGCAGCCTTCGACGGCGCGCCGGAGGCAGCAGCCCCGGAAGCGGGCTTCCCGGAGGCAGCGGGCTCGGCCTCGACCGTCGGCGCCAGCATGGAGTAGATCTCGTCGAACGTCAGCGGCACCGGCTGGTGGGTGTGCCCCACGAAGCCCGTCACGCCCGGCGTGTGGCGTACGGCGCCCCACGACTCGTCGGTGAGATCCATGCGCACGAGCACGTACCCCGGAATGCGGACCCGGCGCACGATCTTCTTCTGCGCGTTCTTGATCTCGGCCACCTCTTCCATGGGGACCTCGATCTGGAAGATGTAGTCCTCCATGTTCAGGCTCTGGATGCGGTTCTCCAGGTTGGCCTTCACACGGTTCTCGTAGCCGGCGTAGGAGTGGATGACGTACCAGTCACCCGGCTGCGAGCGCAGCATGCGCTTGAACTCCGCGACCTCGTCGACGACCGCGTCGACGTCCTCGGCCGGGGTGTCCTCCTCGGCGGAGTCCGTCGCGTCGTCGGCAGCGTCGGCAGGCGCGTCGGCGTTCTCGGTGTCCACGGTCACGTCGGCTTCCACCTCGGCGCTCTCGGCGTCGGGCAGCTCGACGTTCTCCGTCTGGTCCAGAGAATCCTGGGACACGTACGAACCTGCTTTCTTCTCCTGGCCGGGAAGTCCCGGCACAACGTTGCGAACCCGGTGGCTCGGGTGCGGCCTTCGGAACACGACATCACACCCGGCTCCCATTGTCGCGCAGTGTGCGCGTCGGGGTGCGACGAATCATGCCCGGCGACGTGTGCCATGCGACACGGCAGCAGGACGGGCCCGCCGAACCCTGAGGTTCAGCGAACTCGTATCACTGTCCGAAGACCAGGAAGGTGAGCTTGCCGATGCCGAAGTCGAGCGCCGTCACGAACAGCATGACCACGACCAGGAACACCAGGACGACCCAGGTGTAGTTCAGCAGCTCGGAACGCGTGGGCGTGACGACCTTCTTGAGTTCGCCGATCACCTGGCGCACGAAGTGCGCGATCCGCGCGAAGATGTTGCGGCGGCCCTCACTCGGACGCTCCGCAGCGCTCTTCATCACCTCGGTGTCGCTCACTGCTAACCCCACTCCTGTGGCATCTGCCCCGCCACGGGGCGGGACGGTCCGGCCCGGCGCCACTCACGTGGCTCCGCTCTGCGCGACCCCGGTGAGGCCAACGCTGGCAGGGTAGACAGGACTCGAACCTGCAACCTGCGGTTTTGGAGACCGCTGCGCTACCAATTGCGCCACTACCCTTCGGCTGAGCCCTTCACCGCCGCTACGAACTCCCCACAGGGGCACGCTCCAGCAGGCGACGAGCTAATCACCGGTGCATAACTGTACGGCACGGGAGCCAGTGGGTCGAACCCGATCCGAGGACGGGCCACCCGGCGGCCAGGGAGAACCACGAACCGTACGGGCACCACCCGATCCGTCAGGCGGACCCTGCGTCCGCGGCGGCGCCTGTCCCCCCGTCAGCAGCCCCACCATCGCCCGTATCGCCCTCCGACGGAGGTGGCGGATCGGTGCCCGGGGGGTCGATCACCCCACCGGTCGGATCGCCCGACGGATCACCGGTCGGCTCACCCGACGGATCACCGGTCGGCGCGTCCGACGGTTCGTCGGTCGGCGCGTCGGTCGGTTCCTCGGTGGCATCCGACGGCGTCGCCGACGGGGACGCGGAAGGCGTCGCCGACGGGGACGGTTCCGACGGCTCGGGGTCGGGCTCGGGCACGTACGGCACGGCCGGTTCGGTCGCCGATTCGGACGGGGTGGCGGAGGGCTCCGGCTTCGGACGTTTCGACGCGTCACGGGTGATCGCCGCGGCCGGGTCCCGTGCCCAGCCGTTGGTCAGCACACCTGCCAGCGCGAGCCCGCCTCCACCGAGGACCAGGACGAGCGCCACCACCAGGGCGACCACCCGCCCTCGGCGGACCGGCTGTTCCTCCGCCGGGTCCGCCAGGGGCGGCGGGCCGAGCGGCGGCCGTCCCCCGGCTGCCGCGCCGCGCGCGGCCGGAGGGAGCACCTCGGTCGATGCCACGCCACCCCTCGGGACATAGGCGCCGACGACGGTGGTGCGCGACTCGCCGGCGACCTCGTCGGACAGCTGGCCCACCTTGAGGGTGCCGCCGCCGACCTGGTCCAGCTTCTCGGTCGGGTCGCTGCCGATCTGCGCCAGATCGAGGGTCGGGTCACCGGACGGCACGGCTGCGACCGCGGCTCCTCCCGAACCGCCGAGTTCTGCGAGCAGAGCCCGAAGCGCGGCCGCCATCGCGGCGGCGTCCGGATAGCGGCGCAGGGAGTTCTTCGCCATGGCGCGTGCGACGATCCGGTCGACCGGCCCCGGCACGGCGGGCTTGCGCGCGGAGACCGCCGGCACGGGCGCCTCGACGTGTGCGCGGAGCACGTCCTGTGCCGCCGCTCGCTCGAACGGGGCATGCCCCGTGATCGCGTAGTACGTCAGGGCGCCGACCGCGTACAGATCGCTGCGCGCGTCGAGCGGCTGCCCCTTGGCCTGCTCCGGGGACATCCCGATGATGGAGCCGGAGACCGTCTCACCGTCCCCGGGCCCTCCGGCGGCCGCCGTGAGTCCCAGATCGAGCAGCCCGACACCGTAGGTCCCGTCCTCACGGCGATCCATCATGACGTTGCGCGGAGCGATGTCGCGATGGACGAACCCCGCGTCGTGCACCGCGGCGAGGCCGTCGAGCAGATCGGCCACCGCCTCCAGGGCGAACTGCCAGGGCAGGCCTCCGCCCGCAGCCGCATCCGAGAGCAGAGCCCCGGGGAACCGCCGCATGACGGTCCACGGGACGACGGCGCCCGCCACGTCGTCCTCTCCCGTGGCCAGCACCTTGACCACGCCCGGGTGGTCGATCCGTTCCGACGCGGCGACCTCCCGCCGCAGCGCGCTGCGCGAGAACTCGTCGTCGACCAGGTGCGGGTGCAGGACCTTGACCACCAGAGGCCAGGAGTCCGGTGCGTCGGTCTCGCCGATCGAGCGGGCCTCGTAGACCGTGAAGGTCGCACCGGTACCCAGGACGTCACCGAGTTCGTAGCGCCCGCCGAGCACGACGTGCCCGCCGTGCCGTTCCGGCTCGGCCTGCGGACCGCCGAGGTCGGGCTGGGTACGGGCCTCTCCCTCGGACCCCGGCCCTGCGTGACCGTCATCGTTCCCAGCCCCGCCCCCGGCGGCGGTGCCTGGATCTCCGCCGGCACCGCTCACGGCGTCCGCCCCGGCCGCGGATTCGGGCTCGTCCGCAGGCTCGGGCTCGGGCTCGTCCGCAGGCTCGGGCTCGACGTCGTCGGCCTGGGTCTCGGCCTCGGTCTCGGCGGCGCGATCGTCCTCGCCCTCACCCCCGGCGTCGGTCCCGGCCTCCGCCTGCGCACCCCCATCGGACCCGGCGTCGGCATCGACGTCCGGCCCGGCATCGGTATCCGGCCCGGCATCGCCATCGACGACGGCGTCGCCCTCGCTGTCGGGCGCGGCCGCCTCCTGCTCGCGCTCCGGGTCGCTGGTCTCCGGCCAGGTGCCGTCGGGCTCGTGGTCGTCGGGCACGCCCTGTCCGGGCGCCTTCGGTGTGCTGGTCATTTCTCCCGGGAGCTCCGGCGTGCTCCGCCAGGCCACTTGTTTCGGATGTAAGAGTCGTGGAAACAATCACGGACGGCGCATGCCACGCCCGGCCCGCTTTGCCAGACTACGCAGATGCGAGACCTGGCGCTCCTTCCGAAGGCCCACCTACACCTCCATTTCACGGGATCCATGCGAGTCGGGACGCTCGTCGATCTGGCGGAGAAGTACCGCGTGAAGCTGCCCGGGGCGCTGACCGACGGCGACCCGTTGCACCTTCCGCCGACCGAGCGCGGCTGGTTCCGCTTCCAGCGCCTGTACGACGCCGCCCGCAAGTGCGTCCGCTCCGAGGACGACATGCGGCGCATCGTCGACGAGGCCGCGGCCGACGACGCGGCCGAGGGATCGGGGCGGTTGGAGATCCAGGTGGATCCGACGTCGTACGCTCCGTTCACCGGCGGGATCACTCCCGCGGTGGAGATCGTCATCGATGCCGCCCGCCGCGCGAGCGCGGACCACGGCATCGAGGTCGCGGTGATCGTCGCGGCCTCGCGCATGAAGCATCCGCTCGATGCCCGCACGCTGGCGCGGCTGGCCGCACGCTACGCGGGCGACGGCGTCGGCGACGTGATCGGCTTCGGGCTGTCCAACGACGAGCGCCGCGGGAACACCAGTGGGTTCGCCCGTGCCTTCGAGATCGCCCGCCGCGCCGGCCTCGCCGCCGTGCCGCACGGCGGCGAGCTGCTCGGTCCGGAGCACATCGACGTCGTCCTGCGCGACCTGGCGCCGGATCGCCTGGGGCACGGCGTCCGGGCGGCCGAGAACGAACGTCTGCTGGGGGAGATCGTGGACCGGGACATCGCCCTGGAGGTGTGCCCTGCCTCGAACGTGAGCCTCGGCGTCTATCACGACGCGGCGGACGTCCCGCTGCGCCGGCTGACCGACGCGGGAGCCCGGGTCGCGCTCGGCGCCGACGACCCGCTCCTGTTCGGGTCACGGCTGCTGGCGCAGTACGAGACCGCCCGGACCGTTCACGGCTTCTCGGACGCCGAGCTCGCCGGGCTGGCACGGTCGTCGATCCGGGCGAGCCGGGCGTCGTCGTCCACCAAGGAACACCTGCTCGGAGGAGTCGACGCCTGGCTGGAGGGACCGGACCCCGGCTCCGACGCAGGTCAGGGGATGTTTGGCGGAAACATGGATGAGTCGGTCACAGTTGTGTGACGATCTCCGGAGGCAACGGATGTTGGTGCTGGCGCGTCAGCTCTCCATGACGGACACTCGCGAGGGAAGTGCCCAGGCACTTCTCGAGAGGTCGCCCGGGCGACCACCATGGCGACGGCTGTCCCGATCGGACGACCTCACGAGGGGAACGACATGTCCAGGACACACGGCGGGGCTTCTGCCCGGCGCGCGACGGCGCTGCTCACGACCCTGCTCCTGAGCGGTACGGCACTGGCCGGATGCTCCGCCCAGGGAGCCACGGAAGCGGGCGCCGGGCCTTCCTCGGGCGAGAGCCCGGCGACCGCCGCCCCGTCGCCGAGCGGAACGGCCGGTTCGGCCCTCCCCGGACCGGCCGACGCGGATGCGAGCGCGGAGGCCGGGGAGCCGAGCCAGGAGGGTTCCGCCGAGCCGGACGGTGCACCGAGCGACAGCGGCCACGGGACCGACGAGGCCGAGGACTCGGGTGAGGACGCCGACGACGCCACCGACGACGCCGGCGACGACGCGGCGGCGGACGAGGGCACGAACGCGGAGCAGGACCAGGAGGCGGAGCAGGACCAGGAGTCCGACCTGCCCGAGCACGTCGAGTTCGGCGAGAACAGCGACCGGGTCGAGGCGATCCAGCAACGGCTTCAGGACCTGGGCTACTACATCACGGCGGTCGACGGCGCCTACGGCGGCGAGACGCAACAGGCACTCTGGGCGCTGCAGAAGGCGGGCGGTCTGTACCGCGACGGGATCGTCGGGCCGAAGACCCAGCGCGCCCTCGACGACGGCACCGTTCCACGGCCGCGAAGCTCGTCGGGCAAGGTGATCGAGATCGACATCACCCGGCAGCTGCTGCTCGCGGTCGAGGACGGACGAGTCGTCAGGACCATCAACGCGGCCTCCGGCAACGGTGAGCGGTTCGAGGCCAGGGGCAGGACCTACACGGCGTCGACACCGCGTGGCGACTTCCACGTCTACAACGAGATCGACGGGATGCACTCCTCCACGCTCGAACTGGGCAACATGTGGCGGCCCAAGTACTTCAACGGAGGTATCGCGGTCCACGGGTCGGGCTCGGTGCCGCCGTTCCCGGCGTCGCACGGCTGCGTGCGCGTGTCGAACGCGGCGATGAACTGGATCTGGGACACCTGGGGCGCGCCGCGCGGAACACGAGTTCTCGTGTACTGACGTGGGCTCGGCCGCACCGGGCGGGAGCCAGGTCGTCGGGCACCGAACCGTGGGCGTCCCCGGGCGACGGAGCAGACGGGTCCGCGGCTGCCCTCAGCTGTCCGTGTGGCACGTCCCGCGGCCCGCGAGCGCCAGGCCCTCCCGGTCCCCGTCCCCCAGCTCACGGACGTCGAGCGAGCCTTCCGGGTACATGATCTGCGTCGCGTCGTCGACGTGGTCCAGCCCGAGCGCGTGCCCGAGCTCGTGGAGCGCGACCGTCTCCACGTAGTCCCGCCCTCCCGGCAGGTGGAGCCAGCGGCCCAGGACGTCCTCGTTCAGCGTGACCGCCCCGGTGACCAGGCGCGGGGTTCCGTCTATGGTCACCATCGTCGCCCCGCCGAGCCCGGCGACGTCGGGTTCGAGCGCGGGGACCTCGTCGGCCCCGGCCCACGTGATGAGCAACGGCGCCCAGCGGTCTCCGTACTCTCGCGGCTGGACCGGCGCACGGTCCCCGGTGGGCCCCTCCTTCGTGGCGCCGTCCTCCTCGAGCCGCAGGCCGCTGGCCTCCTGCACCCGCTCGACCGCATCGCGGATCTCGACCAGCACGGCCGCGGGCATCCCCTCGGTACGCACCACGTAGTGCAGAGGACGGCACGGGTCGTGGAGCACCGGAGTCCCGCCTGCGGTCTCGTACTCGAAGGCATAGGGCCCGCCCGGGCCCGGGTCCACGGCGGGCAGCACGCGCGACGGCCCGGCGTCCTCGGGAACGTCCGGGATCGGGACGCCGTCCAGGCGCGGGCGCGGACCGGACTCCCCGGCGCCCTGGGGGCGCCAGACGAACGGGTCCATCACCGCCGGCTGGTCGAGTTCGAGGACCTGACGCAGCCTGGGCAGACCGACGGTGACGAGCAACCCGGCGACGACGGCGAAGATCACGAGCGTGAACAGCGTGCGAGCCACTCGTCGCATGGTCACCTCCCGCCACCAGCATGGACTACCAGGGGCACACGCACGAGACATACAAATGGTTCCCACGAACTCGACGGACTTCACCCGCCGCATGTCGAAGATGTGCACAATCTTCGAGCTCCATGTAGATAGGCTTGCATGGTGACCGCAGACCAGGACGTGCTCCCGCACAGTGCCGTCGTCCCGAGTCTCGCCGACCTCACCACGCTGAGGGTCGGCGGGCCCGTCGTCTCCTACGTGGAGGCCACGACCGAGCAGGAACTCCTCGACGCCGTGCGCGCCGCCGACGAGACCGGGACGCCGCTCCTCGTCGTCGGCGGCGGCTCGAATCTGCTCGTCGCCGACGAGGGGTTCGACGGTGTCGTGGTTCGCGACGTGCGCAGAGGCCTCGACGTCGCGTCCGAGGACGCGTGCGGCGGGGCGGTCGTGTCCGCGCCCGCCGGACAGAGCTGGGACGACCTCGTGCGGGAGGCGGTCGATGCCGGCTGGTACGGCATCGAGGCCCTGTCGGGCATCCCGGGAACCGTCGGCGCCGCGCCCGTGCAGAACATCGGCGCCTACGGCCAGGAGGTCGCGTCGACGCTGGCCAGCGTCCGGGTGTGGGACAGGGCGCAAGGGCGTGTGCGCACGCTGACGAACAGCGAGCTCGGCTTCGGGTACCGGACCTCGATCCTGAAGCGCTCCATGCAGGCGGCGGGCCGCCAGGAGGGCGAGGGGGATCCGCTGGCGCCCTGGTACCCGACTCCCCGCCACATCGTCCTGGACGTCACGCTCCAGATGCGGCTCGGCACGCTGTCCGGCCCCATCGCCTACAGTCAGCTCGCCGGCAGGCTCGGCGCCGAGCAGGGCGACCGGGTACCGTCCCGGGACGTCCGTGACGCGGTGCTGGAGCTGCGCAGCGGCAAGGGAATGGTGCTCGACGACCCGGACGCGCCGGACCACGACCGGTGGAGCGCCGGGTCGTTCTTCACGAATCCGATCGTGCCGGTCGGGCTGGCGGAGCGGCTGCCGGCCGGGGCCCCGCGGTTCGCGGTCCGCGGTACCGCCGAGCCGGGCCGGGAGGCGTCCGTCGACCCCGCCCATGTCAAGACGTCCGCCGCCTGGCTGATCCAGCATGCCGGATTCGCACCCGGGTTCGGCCTGGTCGGCGAGCACAGCCCGGCACGGCTGTCGACGAAGCACACGCTGGCACTGACCAACCGCGGCGGCGCACGTGCCGAGGATCTGGTCGCGCTGGCCAGAGCTGTCCGTGACGGTGTCCGGGAGTGCTTCGGGATCACCCTGGACCCGGAACCGGTCCTGGTGGGCGTCGCCCTCTGACCGCCTTCCCGGTCCGCGGACCAGGAAGGCGGGCCGGAACGCCTGCTCTCAGAGCTCCGGCACGGGGCCCGTCGTGGTCCCCTCCTGGAACGTCGTCGTCAGCACGACGTCCTGCGGATCTTCGTCGGCCAGGACCGCCGCGACGGCGGCGCCGAGCGCGCGTCCCTTCTCCACGAGCGGCTGGCTGACCGACGTCAGCACGTCGGGCGACAGCCACGGCAGGTCGAGCCCGTCGAATCCGACCACCGAGACGTCCTCGGGGACGCGCAGCCCCAGCTCGCGGGCAGCGATGACCGCACCGGCCGCCAGCAGGTCGGAGTGCGCCACGATCGCCGTGGGGCGTTCGCTCGCCGGTGCCCACTCCCCCAGGATCTCCGTGGCCGCATCGCGACCGTGCTCCACGAGGGACGCCGGTGTCTCCCACGACATCACCGGCTGGATCACGTCCCGCACGCCGGCCAGGCGGTTGCGGGTGGCGGTCCGGTCGGCCTGCTCGAGACGTTCGGCATCGACGGGCCCGGACCGCTCGCCGCGCCCGAACGGCATCGTGATCTCCGCGATCCGGGTGTGGCCCAGATCCACCAGATGCCGCACCGCTTCAGCCGTCCCGAAACGGTCGTCGATCGCGACCACCGGTACGTGGTCGATCTTCGTGCCCTCGCCGATCACGATCGGCACGCCGCGCCGCTGCAACGCGGCGATCGTCGGGTCGTCCGGGAGCGCTCCCCACACCAGCACCGCGACGTCCATCGCCGCGGTCTCCACCAGCGGGTCGACGGCGACCACACCCTCCGGCGCATCGCCGAGCCCACCCACCGCGGGCGCCTTCGCACCCTGCGGTTCACCCGGGATGAGGAGCACGCCCAGTCCCTGCTCACCGATCGACGAGACCAGGCCGTGCATCACCTGCACAGCCACCGGGTCGCGGAACGACCGGCCGAGCTGGTCACCGATGACGACGCCAACGATGCCGGAACGGCCCTGACGCAGCTGACGGCCCAGCGGGTTGGGCCCCGAGTAGTCGAGTTCCTTGGCGGCCGCCAGAACACGGTCCCTGGTCTGCGGGGTGATCGGACCCGAGCCCGAGAACGCGAGCGAGGCCGTCGACACCGACACCCCCGCACGCTCGGCGACCTTGGCCAAGGTCGGCTTGCTGCCGGACTGCCGGCTCATCTACTGCTCCCTCACGCGTGGAAATCGGTTCACGGACCGTATCGTTTCGCGGGAGAATATCCTGTGCCTTCCGTCAACGCAGCGTCCCGCGCCGTCTTCGTCGTCTTTGCCGCAAGCGGCTTCGCGTTCGCGAGCTGGGCGTCCCGTCTCCCTGCCGTCCGGGACCATCTCGGCCTGTCCGAACACCAGATGGGCCTCCTGCTCCTGACAGCAGCCGTCGGATCGGTCGCGGCACTCCCCCTGTCCGGCATCATCGTCCAGCGGATCGGCACCGCACGCACTGTGCTCGGCTTCGCCGTGGTGATGACCACGGGAATCGCACTGGCGGGATTCGGCGCATTCTGGGAACAGGACCTGGTCGTCCGCGGCGGGATGATCCTCATGGGCATCGGCGCCGGGGTGTGGGACGCCGCCATGAACCTGGAGGGCGCAGCCGTCGAGAAGCAGCTCGGCCGGTCGATCATGCCCCACTACCACGCGGGGTTCTCCTTCGGCACCGTGGTCGGTGCCGGGATCGGCGCCGGAGTCGCATTCCTCGGGATGCCGTTGCAGTGGCACCTGATCGCGACCGGAGTGGTGGCACTGACGTCGGTCATCGCATCCGTGCCGGCCTTCCTCCCGGAGTCGGCCGTGCGTGCCGCCGGCAGCGACTCCTCGGGCCACGACCTGTCCCAGGGCCCGGACATGTACGCGGATCCTGCCACCGCCACGCCGTCGGACAGCACACACACCGGGCTGCGCGGGATGCTCGGGGCGTGGCGTGAGCCACGCACCCTCGCGATCGGTCTCGTCGTGCTGGCCGCGGCGCTCACGGAGGGCGTCGCGAACGACTGGGTGGGGCTCGCCGTCGTGGACGGATTCGGGGTGACGAACGGCACCGGCGCGGTGGGGCTGGCCGTGTTCCTCGTGTTCATGACGGTCATGCGACTGGCGGGCACGCGCGCCATCGATCGGTTCGGGCGGGTCCCGATGCTTCGGGTGACCATGCTGCTCGCGATCATCGGCGTGACGGTCTTCGCACTCGTGCCGTGGATGTGGCTTGCCCTGGTGGGTGTGGCGCTGTGGGGCATGGGTGCGGCCCTCGGCTTCCCGATGGGCATGTCCGCGTCGTCGGACGACCCGGAGCATGCGCCGATGCGCCTGGCCGCCGTGTCGACGATCGGCTACGCGGCGTTCTTCATCGGCCCGCCGCTCATCGGCTTCCTGGCAGACCACACCGGATACCGGCTTGCCATCCTGGTCCTGACGGTCCCGGCGGTCCTCGGCCTGACGGTCTCGGCCGTGATCAGGGAGCCCGCTGCCGCGAAGCCCGCGGCATGACGGTCCGTGGCACCGGGTCCGGCCGAGCGTCGGGCACCGCTCACCAGTTGCGCGTCGTACCCGGGGTGTTCGGCGGGAGCTTCACGGCGTGCGGGTGGAGCACGTACGTGAGCCCATCGGTCGAGGTCTGCCACACGCGCTCGAAGTTCTCGCGGCTGTAGACCACGCGGACCTGCTCGTTCGTGGCCCTGTTCGGGTCGTTGAGCACCGGGTCGCCGTCGGCCGTGAACCCGACGATCGTCAGCAGGTGGCCGTCGGTCGCGTAGCCGGCCTCCGGCATCTCTTCCCGCGCGAAGTTCACCGAGACCACCAGCGGGATTCCGGCCGCGACGAACCTCTCGGCCTCGGCCAATGAACGCAGGCGCGTCACGAACGACTCCAGGCCGAACCGGTGCGCGTACGCCGTGTTGAACGGCCAGTTCCCCGCGCCGCCGTACGCGTAGTCCCAGGAGTTGATCGCGGCGTGGTCCACCTGGGGGTCGCCCGCCGGCGCCTCGATGTCCTCGAGCAGTGCGGCGGGGACCTCGTGCTTCTTCCCGTAGGAGTACATGACCATCGTGGTCGACGTCGGCGAGCACCACACCTGACCGCCACCACCGAACTGGGGGTACTCGCCGAGGTGCGTGAGCTGGCTGTATTGCGGGACGTCGAGCTCGACCGCACGGTCCAGGGTGAACTCGCTGGTGCCTTCGTAGCGCCCGTCCGGCAGGTACTCGTTGGTCATGGTGGACACGGACGCGAGACGCGGCGACGCGGTGGAGCCCGCCGGGCGGTACAGGGTCGCCCGGGTCTGGAACGCCGTGGGCTCGTGGCCGGTCCTGGCCACGTAGGTGTCCGTGAACAGGCGGGCGTCCTCGTCGTGCTGGCCGTCGACGGAGGTCCGGTGGATGTCACCCACGGAGCCGTCGGCGGGGGCGAAGTCGCTGCCGCTCGCCCACCGGCCCATGACGAACCACTTGGTCCACGTGCCGTCGTCCTTGCGCCCGCGGAACTCGACCTGTATCCACGTCCCCGTGGGTGTGGTCGCGTTCCACGAGGTCACCGACTCGTCGACCGGGTAGCCGAGCTCCACCACGGGCGACGTCCACGTACCCGTCTCGTACTCGACCGGGGTTCCGTCGCCGTGCGGGTCCGTGTACTCCACCGTGGGTCCCGTCCCCCGGATCCGCAGCGCTCCACCCGCGCCGGGCCGCAGGTTCTCCCGGGCCCCTTCGGACAGCCCCCGGTGCCCGGACCAGTGGGTGGTGGTGATCCGGTCGCCGTCGTCGGTGTTCTCCTCGTCGTTGTCGTCCCGGCCCGGTTCGTCGCCCGGCCCGTGCAGTACGACGTCGTCCGCCTTCACGAAGAACTGCCGGTGGGCCAGCCAGACCTGGTGGTACCGGGACTCCCCGAGCACGTCGGTGCGGTCATCGGCGCCCGTCCCGTCGAAGGTGGTGGCGCGGTAGTAGTCGGGAACGACGTCCGTCTCGGACACCGCGTACCTCTGGCCGACGCCGATCTCGTACTCCAGGGCACCGACGGTCTGCACCGGGATCCCCGGGTACGGGGCGTACGCCTCCGGCTCCGGATAGGCGCGGCCGTAGACGGGTGCGGGCGTGCCACCCGCGACCGTGACGGTCGGCGCCGTCGTCGGCACCACGACAGGACGCGACGCCGGATTGTGCAGCCACGCCTTCGCGCCCGCCCACCAGACGCCGAGCCACTCCCCCTCGACCTCGTCCACCACGAGCTTGTGACCGGACTGCACGCGAGCGCTGATGTCGCTCGCGTCCGTGCTGCCGTCGGCGCCGCCGGGCTTCCACCCGGGATCGCGGACGAGGGGCGCGTCCGACGACGGCTCCTGGTGCAGGTACAGGAAGTTCGTACCGGCGCCGTCGGCACACGGGCCGCTCCCTGGGGAGGCCGGCCCGCAGCCCGTGACCTGCTGCGGGTTGTCGGCGTAGCCCGTCCGCACCTCGACGACGTCGCCCGCCGAGACGTGGGTCGTGGCAGGCCTGTGGCCGCCGATCGGCGCGCCCAGCAGCTCGAAGTAGTGGTCCCAGTCCCAGTAGGGACCCGGGTCCCAGTGCACGTTCCGGGTGTATCCCTCAAGAATGCCCGGGACCTGGTCGTGGCCGATGATGTGCGCCCGGTCGAGGGGGATGTCGTAGCGCCGCGCCAGGTACTTCACCAGCCGCGCGGAGGAACGGTACATCTCCTCGGTGTACCAGCCCGCCGTTCCCGCGAAGCCCTCGTGCTCGATCCCGATCGAGTGCGTGTTCAGGTACCAGTTGCCCGCGTGCCAGCCGATGTCGTCGTTCTCGACATGGTGGGCGACGTGGCCGTCGCCGGACCGGATCGTGTAGTGCCAGCCCAGGTACTCCGGGTCGAGCACCAGGTCCACCGAGCTCTCGTAGGAGCCCTCGGTGTCGTGGATGACGATGTAGTTCAGGCTCGGCCCACCCTCGCCGGTGCGCTCGGCCTGGTCGTGATTGCCGTAGGCGGTGGTGTCGCCGGGGGCGTCGGGGTCGTCCTTCTGGTACGGAGCGGGGAGCCACTCGCAGTCCAGTGCGGCAGGACAGTCGGGCAGGGCCCCTGCCGCAGGCCTCACCGCCTCACCTCGTTCGGGGCCGAGAGCCGGATCGCCCTCAAGGATCGCTGCCTCACCGGCGGGGGTGATCGCACCCGTCCCGGGGCGAAGTGCCTCGTGGGCCTGCCCGGCGAAGGCTTCGGAGTCGTTCATGCGCGAGGCGGCGACCTCCCACTCTGCGTTGTCTGCCGCGGATCCTGGTGAGAGCTCCGCCGTCCGGCTCGATGCGTCCCGCGGCCGGGGCGGCGATCCGGGTCCGGTGAGGCCGTCGTCGACGGCCTGCCTCCGGGAGACCTCGTGCTCGCTGCTCGCCGGCCCGGTGGACGCCGCGGCGGCGGGGACTGCCGCGGCATTCGCGAGGACGGCGGCGGCGATCAGTGCCGTGGTGCGCCGAAGGTGCGTCACGAACGTTCCTCTCGTCGGCCGGACGGATGGGTCCGAGAGCATCAGATCGCGACACGAATCTATATGGAAGAAGGAGAACGATCCATCCGACAACTCCTGCGGGTTCGTGAATGTCCCCCGCGGCCTCCTCACCGGAACTGTCCCTGGTTCGGTACCGACGGCGCGTCGGTGACCGGACGGAACAGGTCATCCAGGGCACGTCATCGGGGAATGGCACACGATGCATGCGATGGCCGGGGGGGGCAGGCTGCCGTGCTCCGGCCACGGGCCGGCGGGACGTGCGCGCGTGGAGCCGCGTGCGCGGGCGGAGAGGCTCAGCCGTCGAGCCGGACGACCGCCTGGGTCTTCATGAGCACCTTGGCGCCCTCGAACGTGACCGTCAGGTCCACGCGGGTGGTGCCTGCCTCCACGTCGATCGCGCCGATCTTTCCGCTGACCTCGACCGTCGCCACGCCGTCGGCGGGCACGGGAACGGGGCGGGAGAAACGGGTCGTGTAGTCGACGACGGCGCCGGGGTCACCGGCCCACTCGGTGACGAGGCCGACGACACTGCCCATCGTCAGCATGCCGTGCGCGATGACGCCGGGGAGCCCGACGCCCTCGGCGAACTCCTGGTCCCAGTGGATCCGGTTGAAGTCCCCGCTGGCGCCGGCGTAGCGCACGAGGCGCGACCGGTCGAGCTCGACGGTGCGGGTGCCGATCTGGTCGCCCACGGCGAGGGCGCCGAGTCGCGGGCGCGCGACGGCAGACGGCTCGTGCGACTGTTCGGTCCGGGCGGTCATGCGTCCTCCCCGCGGACGGCGAGCGTCGAGGTCACCGTGACGACGGGTGTGCCCGGAACGGTGTCTGAGCCGAAACCCGTCTCCGACGTCGCGAAGATCTCACACCGGGTGGTGACCATCGACAGCGCGCCGCGACTGGTGACGGAGTCGACGTGCAGCACCGTCACGAGTTCGTCTCCGGCGACGATCGGATGGTGGTGCGTGAAGCGCTCATCGGCGTGGACCACACGCGAGAAGTCGATCCCCGCCTCCGGGTCGGAGACGTACTGGCTCTCGGCACGCTGGGCGATCACCACCGCGAAGGTGGGTGGCGCGACGAGGTCCGGATAGCCCAGACCCCGCGCCGCCACGAGATCATGGTGCGCGGGGTCGGTGGCTCCGACGGCCTCGGCGAACTCGCGGATCTTCTCGCGTCCTACGGAGTAGGGAGCGGTGGCCGGGTACTCACGGCCCTGGAAGTCGGGGTTCGCCACGTGACAGCTCCGTCGGTGGAATCCTGCCGCTGGGTCAGCGGGTCTCGCGGTGCGACGTGTGCTTGCCGCAGCGCGGGCAGAACTTCGCCATCTCGAGCCGGTCCGGGTTGTTCCGGCGGTTCTTCTTCGTGATGTAGTTCCGCTCCTTGCAGTCCACGCAGGCCATCGTGATCTTGGGGCGGACGTCAGCGCTCTTGCTGGCCATGGCTCTCACCTCTCGCGCCTCGACGGAGGCGCCATGTGTGCGGATGATGTGTTACGGATTCCGCCCGGCGACCAGCGCCGGGCGGAGGCGGTAGCGAGGGCGGGGATCGAACCCGCGACCTCACGATTATGAGTCGTGCGCTCTGACCATCTGAGCTACCCCGCCGCACGTGATCGAACGCGAGGCCTCCCACCCGTATTCCGGTGGGCGACCCCGCGCCAATTCACAGAGCCCCGAAAGGGAATCGAACCCTTGACCTTCTCCTTACCATGGAGACGCTCTGCCGACTGAGCTATCGGGGCAGCGAGGAAGACTCTACATGTCCTCGGGCCTGGAGCGAAATCGAATCGGATGTGACATGAGCCGCTCTGTCGCTCCTCACTGACCTGCGCGGGGCTGCCACCGTTTGACGGCCCTCCGGCGACCGGGTCACGCTGGAAATCTGAGCGCACGGCGTCAGAGCGGAGACTGTGATGCGGCCTTCCCGACCGATCCGCGCCCGGCACGGGCCGGTGTGGTGACATGCCGTCGTGGCGCAGTTTCCTCGACCGGTTCCGCCCGGCCGGCACGCCCGGCGCGGCGGCCCGCCGCGGAGTGCCCGCGGACCGTGTCGCCGAGACGGAGGCCGAGCTCGCCCCGGTGCTCGGGCTGCTGGATGACGCGGAGACGGAGGCGGCGCGGATCCGTGCCGCTGCGGCCGACGACGCCGCGCGGATCCGGCGGCAGGCGGCCGAGGAAGCGGCAGCGACCGCGGACCGCGCCCGGATGCGCTCCGCCGAGGTCCGGGCCGACGTCGCGGCACGCGTACGCCGGACCGCCGACACCGAGGTCGCCGCTGCCACCGCCGCCGCGCACGTCCGTGCCGACGAGCTGCGTACACGTGTCGCCGAACGGATGCCGCGCTACGTGGACCGGGTGGTCGCCGAGGTCGGTGAGCTGATCGAGACGCTGGCCCGGGAGCAACGGCCGCCCGGTGCGAGGCCGGCATGACGGTCGCGTGGATCGCCGGCAACGTGCGGGCCGCGGCACTGCTCGATCGCCGGGTCGGCTCGCGGCGCGCACGTGAGATGGCGACGTCGTCCTCTCTCGACCGGGTGCTGCACGCACTTGCCGACGGCCCCTACCAACGAGAGGTCCGGCCGGGTCAGGACCTGGCGCAGGCCCAGCACGGGATCGCGGCGGCTCTCCTGTGGCACCTGCGTGTCCTGGCCGGCTGGCAGCCCCGCGCGGGATCGGAGGCGCTGCGCGTCCTGGCCGGCTGGTTCGAGGCCGCCAACGTGTGCGAGCACGCGCGCGCCCTGGCCGGGCTCCGGGCGGAGGAGCCGTACCGGCTGGGCGCGCTGTCGCTGGCCTGGCACCGGCTGGCGGCCACCACCTCGACGGCGGAGCTGCGATCGACCCTGGCCGACTCCCCGTGGGGAGATCCGGGCGCGGGCACGCCCGAGGCGATCGCCGTGGCGGTGTGGCTCGGCTGGGCCGATCGGGTCCGCTCCGCGGTACCCGCGGCGGCCGCGTGGGCCGCCGGCGGCGCGGCGCTGCTCGTCGCACGCCACCGCTTCCTCGACGACGCCCCGCTGAGCGAGCCCGCCGGCAGGCGCGCCGCACGGGTGCTCGGCGCGAGCGCGGTCGCCGCGCGTTCCCTCGGCGAGTTCACGACACGGCTGCCCACCCGCGCGCGCTGGAGCATGTCCGGGGTCGAGACCGTGGCCGACCTGTGGACGGCGGAGGCACGATGGTGGACGCACGTCGAACGGGATGCCCAGCGGCTGCGCCGGACGCCCCGGTTCGATCCGTCCGCGGTGATCGGTGTCGTCGCGCTGCTCGCGGTGGACGCCCGGCGGTTGCGGGCCGCGCTGGAGCTCGCCGCGCACGGCGGCGAACCGCTGGAGGCCTACGATGCCGTCGTCTGAGACGATCGGACCCGTCCGGATGGAACGCGTCGCACTCGTCGCGGTGCCCGACCGGCTGCGAGCGGTCCTGGTGCAGGTCGCCGATGCGGGTGTCGTGCAGCTGGACACGACGGCCGGCGAGGAGGAGACCGACGATCCCGCGGCGCGGCGGCTGCACCGGCTGCCGCACTCCGACGCCCCGGCACGACTCGCCGCCGGGCCCCCCGATCTGGACGCCCTGGAACGTGCCGCGAGAACCGACCTGCTCGCCGGTGAGGTGGAGCTTGCCGGATACACCGCGCGCGCGGTCCGCCGGGGTAACGTCGCGGCGCTCACCGGCTGGTGCCCCGCGCCGGAACTTCCGGCGCTGGCCGAGCGGATCGCGCCGCTGGGCGGCGCCCTGGCCCCGATCCCCGTGCCACAGGGAGCGACGCCCCCCACTCTGCTCGCCGGCGGCAGGGCCGTCCGCCGATCGTTCGCCCCGCTGGTACGCACCTACGGCACCGTGCCGTATGCCGACGTCGATCCCACGGTCGGCGCGGGCATCGCGTACGTGGTGATGTTCGGGATGATGTTCGGCGACGCCGGCCACGGCCTGCTGCTGCTCGTGCTGGCGGGCCTCATGCGGGCCGGCCGGCCGAGGCCGCTCGCCCGGTTGCGGGAGGCATGGGCGTTCGTCGCGGCAGCCGGGCTCGCCGCCACCTGCTTCGGCGCGCTGTACGGAGAGTTCTTCGGCCCCACGGGCGTACTGCCGGTGCTGTGGCTGCACCCGCTCGAGGATCCGCTGCAACTCCTCGCCGTGGCCATCGGCGTGGGAGCGGTGCTGCTCGGTGTCGCCTACGCGGTCGGGACGGTGAACCGGTGGCGGGAGGGCGGTGCACGCCTGGCGTTGTACGCGCCGTCGGGCATCGCCGGCAGCGCCGTCTTCGTGGGGATCGGCGGGATCGTGGGTGGAGGGCTCGCCGGCAGCAGCGCCCTGATCGGCGGCGGGGTGATCGTCGCCGTCGCAGGCCTGGTCCTGGCCGCGGCCGGCCTGTACGCCGAGTCCGGTGGCGGTCCGACCGGGGTCGTGCAGACTGGTGTCGGACTGTTCGACGTGGTGGTCCGGCTCGGCTCGAACCTGGTGTCGTTCGCACGCCTGGCCGCCTTCGGCATGACGCATGCCGCGCTGGGCTGGGTGGTCTGGCAGGGCACCGTGGCACTCGCGGGGCTCGGGTGGCTCGGGATCGTGGGTGCGGTGGTGGTCTTCGTGGCAGGCAACATCGTGACGTTCACGCTCGAGGCGCTGGTGGCCGGTGTGCAGGCGCTCCGGCTCGAGTTCTACGAGTTGTTCTCCCGGGTCTTCACCACGGAGGGGACGCCCTTCCGTCCGTGGCACGTGCCCCTGTCGACGCTGGAGGATGCACCATGATCGTCTGGGTTGCCGCCCTTCCCGTCCTCGTGGTCGGCTCCGTGCTGGCCACGGTGCTGCTACGGCGTCGTGGGCGTCCCGCGGTGCGGCTGTTCCTGGCAGCGAACGCCGTCCTGCTGCTCGCGGCGGCAGCCGTGGTGGTCGTCGCCCTGACGGGTGGCCCCGTGGAGGCGGCCACGACACACGCGGCGACCACGCCCGCGGCCGCCGGCAACTGGGCGGCACTGCTGGGCGCTGCCATCTCGGTCGCGGGTTCGTCGATCGGCGCCGCCATCGCCGTCGCCTACACGGGCGCGGCGGCGCTGGCCGCGCTCAGCGAGCGCCCCGAGCTGTTCGGCCGGGCGATGGTGATCGTCGGGTTGGCCGAGGGCATCGCGATCTACGGCCTGATCGTCGCCGTCATCCTCATCCAGCAGGCCTGACGATGGGAGGCATCGCGGCGATCGGGGCCATGGTGGACATCCAGGGCTTCGGCCTGGCCGGGGTGCGCGTGCTGCCGGCCGATGGTCCCGACGAGGTGCGTTCGGCGTGGCGTGGCCTCGACGAGGCCGTCGAGCTGGTGATCCTCACGGCGAACGCTGCGGCGGCGCTGGCCGGTGAGCCGCCCGCCGAGCATCCGCTGACGGCGGTGCTGCCGTCATGATCCGGCCACGCGCGGAGCGGACGCGGGCCGCACTCGAGCCGGTGCGGTCCGAACTGCTGCGCCAGGCCCGCACCGACGCCGCCCGGGCTCGCGCGGACGCGGAGGCCGACGCGCGCCGCACCCGGGAGTCGGCCGCGGCGCAGGCTCGGGAGGTGGTGGACCGGGCGCGCGCCCAGGGGCACGCGCAGGCCGAGGCCGCGGCCGAGGCGAACCGCGTCCGGGCGCGGCGGGCAGGCCGGGCCGAGGAGCTGGCCGCGCGGCGTGCCGCGCACGACGAGTTGCGCACGGTGGCCGTGGAGGCCGTACGCCTGCGGCTGCGCGACGGCCCTGGCTACCCGGCGCTGCGCGAGACGCTCACGGAGGTGGCTCGCCGGCAGCTGGGACCGGAGGCGGACGTACGGGAGGATCCGGGTGGCGGGGTCGTCGCCACGGCCGATGGCCGACGGCTCGACCTCACGCTGGCCACGCTCACGGGGCGAGCCTGCGACGGACTCGGTGCCGAGCTGGACGGACTGTGGTCCGTGTGACCGGGCAGGCGCGGATCAGCCGCGTGGCCGGCCCGCTGGTCGAGGTGCGGACGTCCCTGCCCGTGGCGATGAACGACCTCGTCACGCTGGGGCCGCACGCATTGCCCGGCGAGATCGTCGCGATCCGGGACGACCTGCTGAGCGTGCAGGCCTACGAGTACACCGGAGGACTGGCGCCCGGGGACGTGGCGGTGCCCCGGGGCCATCCGCTGTCCGCCGAGCTGGGACCGTGGCTGCTGGGCGGTGTCTTCGACGGATTGCTCCGGCCGTTGTCCACGGCCGCGACCTGGCTGGCGCCGGGGGCGTACGGCCGGCTCGGGGGGCGGACGTGGCCCTTCCGGCCCGCGATGTCCGCCGGTCAGCAGGTGTCGGCGGGGTCGGTGGTGGGGGTCGTGACCGGAACGGGCCCGGTGGAGTTCCGCGTCCTGGTGCCGCCCGGCGTCGCCGGGACCGTCGAGACCGTCGCCCCGGAAGGGAGGTACGGCGCCGACACAGCCGTCGCGACGGTGTCCGGCGTCCCCGTCACGGTCGCCGCACGCTGGCCGGTGCGCCGCCCGCGCCCGTCGGCCGGACGGAGGACGGACGCCACCGCACTGCACACGGGTCAGCGGGTGCTCGATCTGCTGTTCCCGGTGGCTCTGGGCGGTACGGCGGCGGTTCCGGGCGGGTTCGGCACGGGCAAGACGGTACTGCTGCAACAGCTGGCGAAGTGGTGCGACGCCGATGTGATCGTGTACGTCGGGTGCGGCGAGCGCGGCAACGAGATGGCCGAGATCGTCGGCGACCTGCTCGAGCTGAACGACCCGCGCACGGGCGGCCGGCTGGCCGACCGCACCGTGATCATCGCGAACACGTCGAACATGCCGATGATGGCGCGGGAGGCGAGCATCTACACTGGCGTCACGGTGGCCGAGTTCTTCCGGGACATGGGCTATCACGCGGTGGTCATCGCGGACTCGACGTCGCGCTGGGCGGAAGCACTGCGCGAGTTCTCCTCTCGTACCGGCGTGCTGCCCGCGGAAGAGGGTTATCCGGCTGAACTGCCGTCGGCGCTGGCGGCCTTCTACGAGCGGGCCGGTGCCGTTCGCACGCTCGGCGGCCAGGACGCTTCGGTGACCGTGCTCGGCGCGGTGTCACCCCCGGGCGGCGACCTCACCGAGCCGGTCACGGCGCACACCGAGCGGTTCGTGCGCTGCCGCTGGACGCTGGACCGCGACCTCGCGTACTCCCGCCACTACCCGGCGGTGTCCTGGTCGGCGTCGTTCTCCCGGGATGCCGGGGCCGTCGGCGCGACCCACGCCCGCACGGGAGATCCGGGCTGGGCAGGCCGCCGGGGCCGCGCCGTCGGCCTCCTGGCGGAGTCGGACCGGTTGACCGCCCTGACCGAGCTCATGGGTGTCGGCGCGCTGCCCGGGCACGCACGGATGGCCGTCCTCGGCGGACGCCTGCTGCGCGAGGCCGTCCTGCAGCAGAGCGCGCTCTCCACCAACGACGGGTTCTGCGGCGAGCCGAAGACGGCCGCGCTGCTGGACGCCGTCCTCACGGTCGTGGACCGCTGCCAGGAGGTGGTCGCCTCCGGGACACCGGCGACGGTCGTCGAGGAGCTGGACTTCGGCCCGCTGATCCGTGCCCGAGAGGAGTCCGGCCCCCAGGACACCACCGCGGCCGCCCGCCGGCGGGACGCGATGCTGGCGCGCCTCGCGGAGCTGGAGACGGTGTGAGCACCGCGGGATGGATCGACTACACCGACGTCCGCGAGCTGCGCGGTCCGTTGCTCGTCGTCTCCGGGGTGACCGGCGTCGGGTGGGACGAGTACGTGCTCGTCAAGCTCGACTCCGGGGCACGGCGCCACGGCATCGTGCTCGAGGTGGACGGTGACCTCGCGGTCGTCCAGGTGCTGGAGGGCACCGCGGGACTCGACCCGTCGAGCACCCAGGTGGCTTTCTCCGGGAGACCGCTCCACGTCCCGGTGGGTGAGGGCTGGCTGGGGAGGGTCTGCAACGGGCGCGGCGAACCGCTGGACGGCGGCCCGCCGGTGACGGGGCGCCGTCTCGCCCCGGTGAGCGGGTACCCGCTCAACCCGACCCTGCGCGACCCCCCGGCGGAACCGGTGCTGACCGGGGTGTCCGCCATCGACGGGCTGACCACCCTGGTCCGAGGCCAGAAGCTCCCGGTGTTCTCCCTGGCGGGCCTGCCACACCTGGCGCTGGCGGGCCAGATCGCCGCGCAGGCGACCGCCGGCGGCGAACCGTTCAGCGTGGTGTTCGCGGGAATGGGCCTGACCCATGCCGATGCCGCGTTCATCCGGGACGTCCTCGAGGAACGCAGCGCTGCCGGAGAGCTGGTGCTGCTGCTGAACACGGCGGACGACCCGGTGATCGAACGGATTCTCACCCCGCGCCTGGCACTGACCGTCGCCGAGCACCTCGGCTTCTCCGGCGGACGGCACGTACTGGTCGTCCTGACCGACATGACGTCGTACGCCGAGGCCCTGCGCGAGGTGTCCGCCGCCAGGGGAGAGATCCCGGCGCGGCGCGCCTACCCCGGCTATCTGTACAGCGACCTGGCGTCGCTGTACGAGCGCTGCGGGCGGGTCAAGGGGCAGGAGGGATCCGTCACCGTGCTTCCGGTGCTCACGATGCCCGGCGGAGACATCACCCACCCCGTGCCGGACCTGACCGGCTACATCACCGAGGGACAGATCGTCTTCTCCCCCGAGATGCACGCCCGTGCCGCGTACCCGCCCGTCGACGCGCTGAGCTCGCTGTCCCGGCTGATGCGCCACGGTGCGGGCCCGCACCGCACCCGTGACGACCACCTCGCGGTCTCGGGGCAGCTGCTCGCGGCGCTGTCCCGCGCCCGGCAGGTCCGCGAGCTGGCCGACCTCATCGGGATGGGGGCACTGAGCCAGACCGACCGGCACTACCTGGAGCTCGACGACGCCTACGTACGCGAGTTCGTCGACCAGCGCCCCGACGAGACGCGGCACCTGGACGACACGCTGGAGCGGGCGTGGCGGGTGCTGCTGCGGCTGCCGCGGCGTGAGCTGGCGATGCTGCCCGGCGAACTGCTGGATGCCCACGAGACCGGACCTGCCGGAGAGCGGAGGGCGGAATGATGGCCCAGCTGCGGGTGCCGCCCGGCCGTACGGGCCGGCTGTGGCTGCGCGACCGGCTCGCACTCGCCGATCGGGGGGTGTCGCTGCTGGAACGCAAGCTGCGCATCCTCCTGGCGACCCAGCAGCGGCTCGCCATCCAGCTGGAGGACGCCCGTCACGACTGGACCCGTTGCGCCGCCGAGGCCCGGCGCTGGGCGCTGCGGGCCGGACTGGCCGGCGGCCGCCGGTCGTTCCGGCTGGCCAGCGGAGCACCGACGGCGCAGGTGCGCTTCGGGTGGACCGTGGTGATGGGAGTGCGTTACCCCGATCGCGCGGAGTGCGACCTGCCCGGCAGCGACCGAGCTGCCGTGGTGGTCGGCAATGCCGCCGTCGTCCACGCTCGGGCAGCACATCGTCGGGCGGTGCAGGCCGGCGCGCAGTACGCCGCCGCGCTCGCGGCCGTGCGGACCGTCGATCAGGAGGTGGACACGACACGAGCGCGTGCCAGAGCGTTGCGCCGGCACTGGATTCCCCGCCTGCGGGCCGAGCTCACGCGCACGGAGCTGGCTTTGGAGGAGGCCGAGCGTGCCGACGCGATCCGCCTTCGCTGGGCCTCCGGAACCGGCGGAGGGAGTGGTCGGATTGATCGCCAGGATCCTGGTCGCCGTTGACGACTCACCGGCCGCGCTGGCCGCGGCACGGGCGGCGGTCACCGCCGCCGTGCAGTTCGGCGCCGCCCTGCGGATCGTGCACGTCCGCGCCGACCGCACCGGCGATCCGCTGCGCGGCGCCCGGGAACCCGTGGACGCCGCGGGCACCGCGCGGCGGGGCGCGGAGGCGGACGCGCTGCTCCGGCACGTCCTCGCCATCGCGGACCGGTCCGGAGTCCGTGCCGACCCACGGCTCGTCACGGGACAAGCCGTGGCACGCGGCATCCTGTCCGAGGTACGCGGCTGGCCCGCCGAGCTGATCGTGATCGGCCGCAGCGACCGCACGGGCCCCGGGGAGCCCTACATCGGGCAGGTGAGCCGCCACGTGCTCGAACTCGCCGACGTGCCGGTCCTGGTGGTCCCGGCCCCGCTCCGCACCCCCTGAACGAGCCACGCCTCGCACCGAAGCCGCCGGTACGCCGCGGCGCCCGTTCGTGGCCCGCCGAACCGGCCCGCGCGGGCAGCATCGTGACAAAGCAATGAGCCGGGACATCCGATGATGTCCCGGCTCATTCCACGGTGGCGGGTGAGGGATTCGAACCCCCGTAGGCTGTGCCAGCTGATTTACAGTCAGCCCCCTTTGGCCGCTCGGGTAACCCGCCGTGGTGCGGGAGCAACACTAACCTGTCCGGGCCCGCACAGGAAATCGGAAATCGCGTCCTCGCCGGTGATCACCCTCACAGAGCTGCCGGCCCGCATCGTTCGGCCCGCGTCCTATCGTGGCCGGGTGAGCACGACCGCCCCCGACGGGGCATCCACGAACCCTCGCCGCACCGCCGGGCCGGACCGGCCGCCGTCGGGCAGCGCCGACGGCGACGCGGTGCCTGGGGGCGACGCGGTACCCGGCGGCGACCGCTGGGGTCTTCCGCTGGGCATCGCCGCGTTCCTCTTCTGGGGCGTCGGCATGCCGCTCTTCTTTCCCCTGCTGGAGCCGGCGGGGGCGATCGAGATCATCGCGCAGCGGATCCTGTGGAGCCTGGGGTTCTGCCTGCTGGCCCTGCTCGCGACACGAACCCTGGGCGAGCTGCGACCCATCGTCACGAACGCGCGCCTGGTGGGCACCCTCGGGATCGCCTCGGCCCTGATCGTCACGAACTGGACCGTGTACGTGTACGGCGTCCTGACCGAGCGGGTGCTCGACGCCGCGCTCGGTTACTTCCTGAACCCGGTGGTGACGGTGCTGCTCGCGGTCCTCGTGCTCCGCGAGCGCCTGCGGCCGGTGCAGTGGGTCGCCGTGGGCCTGGGCCTGGCGGCGGTCGCGGTGATCGCGACGGGGATGCACGGGCTGCCGTGGATCGCGGTCTGTCTCGCGTTGTCCTTCTCGGTGTACGGACTGGTGAAGAACCGGACCGGTCGTTCCGTGGGGGCGCTTCCGGGGCTGACGGTCGAGACGGCGCTGGCGGCTCCGGTGGCGGCGGGGTATCTGATCTGGCTGGGGAGCGCGAACACGTTCGGGTCGCATGGCGTGGGGCATGCGTTGTTGCTGGTCTCGGCGGGGCTCATCACGGCGCTGCCGCTGCTGTTGTTCGGTGCGGCGGCGCGGCGGCTGCCGCTTTCGGTGGTGGGGATGCTGCAGTATCTGGGCCCGGCGCTGCAGTTCCTGGTGGCCGTGCTGGTACTGGGTGAGCAGATGCCGCCGGCGCGTTGGGCGGGGTTCGCCCTCGTGTGGGCGGCGATCGCCGTCCTGGCGTGGGACACCGTGCGGGTGGCGCGACGCAACCCGCGTCCTGTCAGGGCGGCCTGACACGGCCCGGGCGGCGGGCACACCGCGCCGCCGCCGTCGGTCAGCCGTCCGCCAGGAGCTTCTCGAGGGCGGTGGCCACGCCGTCGTCGTCGTTGGAGCCGACGACGTCGTCCGCGCCGGCCAGCACGTCCTTGTGCGCGTTGGCGACGGCGACGCCCCGGCCGGCCCAGCTCAGCATCGGCAGGTCCACCGGCATGTCGCCGAACGCCCAGACGTCGTGCGCGAGGACGCCGAGCCGGGCGCACCATCGTTCGAGCGTCGCGGACTTGGTGACATCCAGGGGGTTGAGCTCGGCGAGGCCCACGGCACCGGAGTAGGCGAGGTTCGCCCGGCCCTCGGCGATCCGTCCGACGACGTCCTGCAGCTCGTCCGGTTCGGTGACCCGGGACTGCGCGATCAGTTTGAGGACGGGGTCCCGGCCGAGCGTGTGCTCGACGTGGACGGCTCGGTGCGCGGCCGTGATGCCGGGCTCGGCGAAGTTCGGCGAGGCGACGAAGCCGGGGTCGTAGGCGGGGCCGCTGACGCGTTCGACGACCATGGCGGCGTCGGGCAGTGTGGTGCGCAGCTCGGTGACGAGCGAGCCGACGACGTCGTCCACGAAGCCCCACGACTCGATGACCTCGTCGCTGTCGAGGTCCCAGACCGCTCCCCCGCCGAAGCAGATGACGTGCCCGTGTCCGCCCACCAGGTCCGCCAGGTGTCCGAGGGCCCGCGCGGGGCGCGCGGTGACGAAGACGACCTCGATCCCCTCGGCCTCGACGGCCGCGAGCGCCTCACGGGACCGGTCGGAGACGGTGCCGTCGGAGCGCAGGAGCGTGCCGTCGAGGTCGGTCGCGATGACGCGGGGCCTGTTCGGGGAGGCGGGCGGGTGTGGGGTGGTCACCCCGCAACGGTACTGCGGTGCGGGGTGGTGGGGTCCGGCCCGGCCGGCGTCCGGTGTGGTGGTGGCCGCAGCGGGACGCCGACGGCGTAGCCCGTGCAGGCCTCGCACCTGGTGAGCAGGTCGTGCTCGCAGTCCACGACGTGCACGAGGAACCGTTCGGCGGCTTCGAGCCGTGCGCGTTGCGTCCGGACTCGCCGGAGCTGACGCTCGATCACGTCGGCGCGCTCGGGTTCGCTCCGGTGCAATACCTGTCGGATCTCCGGCAGGCTCATGCCGACGTCCTGGCAGGCGCGCAGCACCCGTAGGCGGTGGAGGTGTTCCTCCGTGTAGTCGCGGTGGCCCGACGGAGCGCGGTCGGGGACGACGACGGCTTCGTCGTCCCAGTGGCGCAGGACGTGCACGGCCACTCCGAGGCGGCGGGCGGCCTCTCCGATTCTCATGGGCACATCATGCTTGACCTCAGGTCGACCTGAGGTTCTAGCTTCGGGGCATGCGCACCGTGGAATCGCACGTGTCGGAGGCGTCGCTACCCGAGCCGGTCCATGTGACCGTCGGCGGTGCGCGCATCGCGACCTATGTCCTGGCTCCCGAGCGGCCCTCGGTGGGCGACGTGGTGTTCTGCCACGGCACGCCGTGGTCGGCGCGGGTGTGGGCCCAGGCCGCGCGGCACCTGAGCGGTGGCCGCCGGGTGTTCCTGTGGGACATGCCCGGCTACGGCCGGTCGACGCAGGAGGGGGACGTCGCGGTCGATCTCGCCTCCCAGATGTCGCGGTTCGCCGAGCTGCTGGCGCACTGGGACCTGGACCGGCCGTGGGTGGTCGCGCACGACATCGGCGGAGCCGTGGCTCTGGGGGCTCACCTGCTGCACGGGCGGGACTACGCCGGCCTCTTCCTCTGGGACGTGGTGACGCTGGAGCCGTGGGGATCGCCGTTCTTCCGGCTGGTGTCCGAGCATGCGGACGTGTTCACCCAGCTCCCGGCCGCGCTGCACGAGGCTCTGGTCCGGGAGTACATCGCCGGGGCGGCCCGGGGCCGGCTGACCGCGGACGTGCTGGACGCTCTGGCGCGACCGTGGCTGGGAACGCCGGGGCAGGCCGCCTTCTACCGGCAGATCGCGGCGCTCCGGCCCGCGCACACCCGGCCCGTCGTGGCGCGCCTGGCGGACGTGCGCTGTCCGGTGCGGATCGGCTGGGGTGAGCGGGACGCGTGGATCCCCGTGGACCAGGCGACGCGGCTGCGGGACCTGCTCCCTGGGAGCCCGCCGGTCATCACGCTGGACGACGCCGGCCATCTCGCTCCGGTCGAGTCGCCGTCGCTGGTGATCGGAGCGATCGACGACTGGCTCGCCGGTTCCCGTGCGCCTCGCCGGCGGTGACCCATTCGCCAGTGCTTTAGCACAAGAATGCTATTCACGCCTATTATGGCTTAATATCCATTTCATGTTGCGTAGTCCATCTCGCATACCTAACGTATGAAACGCGAACATGTTCTGCTCGCAGGTCATCACCCTGCGATTCCGCCTTACGGAAGGAAAGCGCCATGTACGGTACCAACCTCCTCGACTGCATCGTCTGGGCCCTTCGCGAGATCGTCGCGACCATCGGCCTCTGACCAGTCGTGATGCGCGCCGTCAGCGCAAAGAACCGCTGACGGAAAATCCCTGGCACCACGAATCCCATCCGCGGAATCCGCGGATGGGATTCGCTGCTTCCGGACTCGACGCGCCATTCTTTCGCGAGCTCCGCGCCGGGTGACGCGCGCGGGCACGCGCCTCGACCCACCACACCTTCCCGTCAGCGGCAATCCACGGATCGCACCCCGGCAGCCGGCAGGATGATCTCGTCGATGGTCGAGATCAGGAACTCACGATCGACGGGCTTGCCCAGCATGAGCACCCGGTAGGCGACCATCGCCGGGCTGATGATGCTGAGCCTGTCCACGTCGACGCCGGCGGGGATCTCGCCGCGCTCGATCGCACGGCGGAAGAAGATGCGGTTGACGGTGGCCCGCGGCTCGACGAGCGCCTCGTGCGCGGCGGCCGCGAGCTCGGGGCTGCGGGCGATCATCGAGGCGATCCCGGCCATCACCTTGAGCTTGCGCTCGCCGTCCCGGATGGTCGGAGTGCGGACCATGGCGATGAGGTCCCCGCGCAACGTCCCCGTGTCCGGCAGGTCCTCGAGATCGATCTCGTTCGACTTCATGCACGCGACGGCGTCGAGCACGAGCGCGGCCTTGGACGACCACCTGCGGTAGAGCGTCGCCTTCCCGGCCTTCGCCCGAGCCGCGACCATGTCGATCGTCATACCGTCGTAGCCGGTCTCGGCGAGCACGTCGAGCGCGGAGGCAAGGATCTCGGGATCGCGGGTGAGATCGCGCTTGCGCCCGAGCCGTGGCTTGCCCTCAGCCTGCTCGATCTGCGTCATCGCCGTCGCGCTCCCTTCCATCCGTCCAACCCTACTCGCGCGCGCATTGCTGCACCAATCGTATCCGAAACTTGGCAGTACCGGAACTAGCTAGTTCCGTATATAGTGGCGAGCATGTCCTCAACACCCGCGACCGACAACCGTCGGTGGATCACGCTCGTCGTGGTCGGTCTCGCGCAGCTCATGGTCGTGCTCGACGCGACCGTCGTGAACATCGCCCTGCCCTCGGCGCAGGCCGACCTCGGCTTCACGGACGGTCAGCGCCAGTGGGTCATCACCGCGTACTCCCTGGCTTTCGCAAGCCTTCTGCTGCTCGGCGGACGCCTCTCCGATCTCATCGGCCGCCGCCGCACGTTCGTCATCGGCCTCATCGGCTTCGCCGTCGCCTCCGGACTGGGCGGTGCCGCCGGCACGTTCGAGCTCCTCGTGGCCGCCCGCGCCCTGCAGGGCGTGTTCGGCGCCCTGCTCGCCCCCACGGCCCTCGCCGTGCTCACCACCACCTTCACCGTCCCGAAGGAACGCGCACGCGCCTTCGGGGTCTTCGGTGCCATCGCCGGTGCGGGGGGCGCCATCGGGCTCCTCCTCGGCGGGGTCCTGACGGAGACCCTCGACTGGCGATGGAACCTCTACATCAACGTCTTCATCGCCGCGGTCGCCCTCGTCGGAGCCATGGCGTTCGTCCCCCGCATCACGCGGGAGGGCCCTCGGCCCCGGCTGGACGTCCCGGGCACCGTCCTGGTCTCCGGCGCGCTCTTCAGCCTCGTCTACGGCTTCTCGAACGCCGAGACCGACGGCTGGGACTCGCCCCTGACCTGGGGCATGCTGGCCGGTGCCGTCATCCTGCTGGTCGCGTTCGTCGGCTGGCAGACCCGCGCCGGACACCCGCTGCTGCCGCTGTCCATCGTGCTCGACCGCAACCGCGGCACCGCCTACCTCGCAGTCCTGATCACGGGCGCCGGGATGTTCGGCATCTTCCTCTTCGTCACGTACTACCTGCAGCTCACGCTCGGGTACACGCCGATCAGGACCGGCCTGTCCTTCCTGCCGATGATCGCCATGCTGGTGCTGGCAGCACAGCTCGGCACCAACATCTTCGTGCCCCGCTTCGGGCCCAAGGTCATGGTCCCGATCGGCATGACACTGGGCACGATCGGCATGGCCTACCTGACCCTGCTCGACGCGGACAGCACGTACGCGGCGAACGTCCTGCCGCCGCTGATGATCATCGGCTTCGCGATGGGGACGATCATGCCCGCCTCGATGCAGACGGCCACGCTGGGCGTGGACCGGCAGTTCGCCGGCGTCGCCTCCGCGATGGTCAACACGAGCCAGCAGGTGGGCGGGTCGATCGGCACGGCCCTGCTGAACACCCTGGCCGCCACCGCGGCGTCCGACTACCTCGCGGCGCACGCGCCCGTCACCGAGGCCGTCGGCCTGCAGGCACAGCTCACCAGCTACTCGACCGCGTACTGGTGGGGTGCCGCGTTCTTCGCCACCGGTGCCGTGGTGTCGGCCCTGCTTTTCCGGCGACGGAGCCAGGGACTCTCGCTCGCCCACACCCCGGAGGCCGCGAACGAACCGGCCGCGGAGCCGGTGACCGTCGGCTGACGGCCCGTTGGGGCGGCAGGCGTGGTCACGCCTGCCGCCCTACGGCGTCTCCCGCCGGGAGACCACCACGACGTACCGGCAGTCCGCGTCGCTCGGGTTGGCGAACTCCCGCGCGGCGGGGACCCCCAGCTCGAACACGTCGCCCGCGGTCAGCACGTGGACGTCGGCGCCGTCGGTGAGCGTCAGCTCGCCGTCGAGCACCCAGACGAGCTGCGCGTGGAACGCGTATGCGGCCGCCGGGTACGGCACGCGCTGCCCGGCGGGCAGCACCACGTCGGTGACGTCGGCCGGGAACGACGGCGTCGAGATCTGGCGCCGCAGGTAGCGGGTCTCGGGATCGCTCCAGGCCGGTACGGCGTCGGCGCGCCGCACGGGGTGGGCGCCCGCGTCCTCCGCCCGCTCCAGCAGCGCCGACACGCTGAGGTCGAAGGCGGCAGCGAGCCGGCCGAGGACTGCCGCCGTGGGGCTGCTCTGACCGCGCTCGACCTTGCTGATCATCGCGCGGGACACCCCGGACGCCTCGGCGAGCCGGCTGAGCGACCACGCGCGGCGCGCCCGCTCGTCCCGGACACGCTTCCCGAGGCCATCAGCATTGTCTACTATTGTGGACATGAGTTCACTATATGCTCCGCCAGCGGCCGTTCGCCCCGCACGAGCCGACGACGCCGGGGCGGTGCGGGCGATCCGGAACGACGCCGTCGAGACGACGACGGCTATCTGGACCAGCGTCCCGATGAGCGAGGACGAGGCGCGCTCCTGGGTGAGCGACCTTGCCGGGCGCAACGCCATGCTTGTGGCGGAGGTGGACGGCGACGTCGTCGGTTACGCCTCGTTCTCGCCGTGGCGGGCGAAGGAGGGGTACCGGCACTCGGTCGAGGACTCCGTGTACGTCGCCCCCGGGCAGCAGGGCAACGGCGTGGGGCGCGCCCTGCTGACGGAGCTGGTGGCGACGGCCCGCGACGCGGGTGCGCACCGCATGTACGCCGACATCGAAGCGGGGAACGCCGCGTCGATCAGCCTGCACGAGAGCTTGGGGTTCCGCCGCGTCGGTCTGCTGCGGGAGGTGGGGACCAAGTTCGGGCGGTGGCTGGATCTGGCGATCCTGGAGCTCGAGCTGGCGTGAACCGCCGGGCGGCTCACGTGCTCCACGGTGCGCGGGTGCGGACCGAGCCTCATGGGGCTTGGCACGACGGTGGGCGCTCCGCACGGGTTCGGTGCCTCGGTTCGGCCCGATGGCGCCGGTGCGATTCCTATGGCGCGAGGAGGGCAGCCGGAATGACGGCAATGCCGTCTGTGCGACGGTAGGCGGTTGGTCCGGTGTGGATGACGGCGGCGTCGCGGAGGTCGTCGCCGATCTGTTCGCGTAGCCAGCGCAGATGCTTGACGTCTGCGTCGGTGACGGTGGCGGCGAGCTTGACCTCGAAGGCAACGATGTGGCCGTCGCGCTCGACGACGAGGTCGACCTCGTGCCTCGTGTCCTGGGTGCGCAGGTGACCGACACGGGCGCGCGATGCCTGAGCGTACGTGAGCACGGACTGCGCCACGAGATGCTCGAAGAGGGAACCCAGGAGAGTGCCGGCCCGGGGGACGGCAGGCCCGGAACCCTCGCCTGCCAGAAGGCTGTCCTTGGTGGCTCCGAGGAGACGGGCGGCGAGTGCCGGATCGGCGAGGAAGTGCTTTTCGGTCTGGGTCAGGCGCTTGAGATGGTTGCTGCTGGGAGTCCAGGACGGCAGGGGGTCGAGCAGGAAGGCGCGAGAGAGGACGTCGCGGTAGACAAGTGTGGTGGATCGCGCGGGCTTGTCGGGGAGCCCGGGGGTGGCTGCATCCAGGATCGCAGTGTAGGTCGCGGTGGTCGCGGTGGCCGCGGCGTAGGCAGTCATCCAGGCACGCAGTGTCGCGGGGCGGCGTACAGAAGTGCCCTGTTCGGCGAATTCCTGGCTGACGGTGGCGTCCAGGTAGGAGTCGAGCTGTTCCTGACGCAGTTCCTCGGGCACTCGACGGATGCCGGGGAATCCGCCGGCAAGGATCTCCTCGACGTAGTCGACCAGGTCGGACGCCGTATGTCCACGCACGTCGGCGTCACCGCCGAGCATCGCACGCAGGCTGACGGTGTCGCCGCCCGCGTGCATGCCGCGTTCGTACAGAGATTGGGGTCGCATTCGGAGCGTGAGGATGCGGCCTGCTCCTGTGTGCACAGTGGCTCCGCGCGGAGCACTTGAGCCCGCGATGATGAACGATCCGGCAGGAGCTCCGTCGTCGACGGCACGCTTGACGTGGTCCCACGAGGAGGGCTCGCGCTGCCACTCGTCAATCAGGGTGGTACCGGAGACTTCGGCAAGCGGGTCCTGCGCAGCGCGGAACGCCTCAGCGGCTGCGGGACGTGAAAGGTCGATGGTGTGGTCGGCGCGCTGTTTCGCAGTGGCGGTCTTGCCGACGCCCTTGGCCCCCTGAAGCGCCACAGCGGCAAGTCCCGCCAGGTACCGGTCCAGCAGCGCGTCCACCGTACGTGGCAGGTAGTTCACGTTCATGGCGCGACAGTAGTTCTACGCTACAGATCACGCATCATCTGAACTACATCTCACACACGCAGTACGCTACGCTTCACGCAAGCGCGACGGTTCGCGGGGCGAGGCCCTGTCTTCGGTGCCGTGGTGGCGACGAGGCAAAGACCGAACGCCGCGCACCAGGGCGTCGACCCGGGCAACGCGACTTCGGGCATCCACTCCATCGACGACCGGATGACGACCACCGCCAGGCCACGAACTGCCGATGGCGCCCGTGGCCGCCCGGTCAGCGGCAGTCGGCGATCATCGGTAGTTGGTGAACTGCAGCGCCACGTCCAGGTCCGCGCCCTTGAGGAGCGCGATGACCTCCTGGAGCTGGTCGCGGGACTTCGAGGAGACCCGGACCTCGTCGCCGGTGATCTGGGTCTTGACGCCCTTGGGGCCCTCGTCGCGGATCTTCTTGGTGATCTTCTTCGCGTTCTCGCCGGCCAGCCCCTCCTTGAGGGACCCGACGAGCCGGTACTCCTTGCCGGAAGCCTGCGGCTCCTTGTCACCCGTGTCGAACGCCTTGAGGGACACGCCGCGCTTGATGAGCTTGGTCTGGAACACGTCCAGCAGGGCAAGGACCCGCTCGGCCGAGTTGGCGACCATGACGATGCTGTCCTGGCCGCTCCACTCGATCGACGCGCCCACGCCCCGGAAGTCGTACCGCTGCGAGACCTCCTTGGACGCCTGGTTGAGGGCGTTGTCGACCTCCTGGCGGTCCACCTTGCTGACGATGTCGAACGACGAGTCGGCCACGGCCGTGCTCCTTCTTGCTCGTGAGGGACAGATCCTGGGTCAACCGTAGTCGGCGCGGACGCCCGGCACGGACTCGCGGCCGTAAACCCACTCCTTCGCTACAGTGGCGAACCATGTTCCGCAGTCTCGACCTCGCCACCTGGCGACACCGCACCGAGTGGCCTCTCGTCGCGGTGGCCGTGCTCTTCCTCGTCGCCTACGGCCTGCCGATCGCCTTCGAGGGTGTCCCCTCGCTGGTGAGAACTGCCTGCAGTGTGTTCATGACGGTCGCCTGGATGGTGTTCGCCGCGGACTACATGGTCCGGCTGCACCTGTCCGGCTATTCGTGGACCTTCGTCCGGACGAACTGGATCGACCTGCTGGTCGTGGTGCTGCCCCTGCTGCGCCCGCTGCGGCTGCTCCTGCTGATCAAGGTGATCCAGCGGTTCAGCCGGACCGGCGTGCAGCGCCTCCGGGGCCGGGTCGTCACGTATGCCACGGGCGGCACCGCACTGCTGATCCTCACCAGTGCGCTGGCGATCACGGACACCGAGCGGCACGTCGAGGGCTCGAACATCACGAACCTCGGCGAGGGATTCTGGTGGGCGATCGTCACGATGACCACGGTGGGGTACGGCGACTTCTACCCTGTCACGGTCACAGGACGCTTCATCGCGGCCGGCCTGATGCTGGGCGGGATCGCCCTGCTCGGCGTGGTCACCGCGACCCTCGCCTCCTGGATGGTGCAGACCGTCGAGGAGTCCAACGAGCAGGAGGAGGCGGCCACGCGCCGCCAGGTGGACGTCCTGGTGGAGGAGATCCGCACGCTCCGCACGGAGAGGGCGGAGGAGGTCCGCTCCCTTCGTGCCGAGCTCGCGGAGGCCCGCAAGGGCCGGAGCGACGACGCCGCCTCGCGGATGATCTCGGCCGAGGAGAACTGACTCCGCAAGGGAACTGGCGCCCGGGGACACCCGCAGCCCCCACCGTCAGAACCCGCCGAAACCGCCCGGGCCGTACTGGCTTCCGTAGCTACCACCCGGTCCGCCCGCCATCCGCTCCAGACGCGCGATGCGATCCGCCATGGGCGGGTGCGTGGCGAACATGCGCGCCATGCCGGCCCCGCGGAACGGGTTCGCGATCATCACGTGCGAGACGTTCGCCAGCTCGCGGTCCTGCGGCAGCGGCGCAAGCTGGGTACCGCGCTCCAGCTTCCGGAGCGCGGACGCGAGCGCGAGCGGGTCACCGGTGAGCTTGGCCCCGTCCTCGTCGGCGTCGTACTCGCGCGTGCGGGAGATGGCGAACTGGATCATGGTCGCCGCGATCGGCGCGAGCAGCGCGGTCGCCAGCGCCGCGATCGGGTTGCCGCCCTCACGGTTCCCGCCGCCGAACCACAGCATGGCGGTGGCCACCGAGGTGATCACCCCCGCCATCGCCGAGGCGACCGAGGAGGTGAGGATGTCCCGGTTGTACACGTGCATCAGCTCGTGTCCCAGCACGCCGCGCAGCTCGCGCTCGTCCAGCAGGCTGAGGATTCCCTCCGTGCAGCACACCGCCGCGTTGGCCGGGTCACGGCCCGTGGCGAACGCGTTGGGTGCCTTGGTCGGCGAGATGTAGAGACGAGGCATGGGCTTGCGTGCCTGGGTCGACAGCTCACGCACGATCCGGTGCATCTCCGGCGCCTGGAGTTCCGTGACCGGGTAGGCGTGCATGGCGCGGATCGCGAGCTTGTCGGAGTTCCAGTAGCTGTAGGCCGTGGTTCCCAGGCCGACGAGGACGAAGATCCACAGCCAGGTCTGCCGCCCGCCGGTCAGGAACCAGATCCCGAGGAGCACGGCCCACATGGCGCCGAACATCGCTGCGGTCTTCAGACCGTTGTAGTGCCGATGCATCGCTACTTCCTTTCCACCCACACCGCTGAACGGCTCGTCGCAGCAAACGGTTCCCAGGCCACCCGCATCATGCACGACGACGCTGACACTCCCTCCCAGGACGATGGCGGCCGCCGGCCGGCGGCTGAGCCGAGATGTCCGCACGGGGCAGGACGACCTCCGACCGGCCGCGCAGCGCGTTCGACGTGATGGAGACTGGCGTGGACTCCGTGTGCAGCATCTTCGCGAACTCTCCTGTGGACGAAGATGAGGGCTCCCTTACACGGTCGGTAGAATCTCTCCTGGCCTTCGATTGTGTACAGTCCCTCGACCGGAAGGCGCCTCTTCGTGAGCACCCGACCTTTGCGCGTCGCCGTCGTCGGTGCCGGACCCGCCGGCATCTACGCGAGCGACATCCTGTCCAAGACCGACCTCGACGTCTCGATCGACCTGTTCGAGCGCCTCCCGGCGCCGTTCGGGCTGGTCAGGTATGGCGTCGCGCCGGATCACCCGCGCATCAAGCAGATCATCGTGGCGCTTCACAAGGTTCTCTCCCGCGGTGACATCCGCCTGCTGGCGAACGTGGACTTCGGCACGGACGTCAAGCTTGAGGACCTGCGGCAGTTCTACGACGCCGTCATCTTCTCCACCGGCGCCATGAAGGACGCCGACCTGAACATCCCGGGCATCGACCTGGACGGCTCCTACGGGGCAGCGGACTTCGTGTCGTGGTACGACGGTCACCCCGACGTGCCCCGCACCTGGCCGCTGGAGGCCCGCGAGATCGCGGTCGTCGGTGCCGGGAACGTCGCGCTGGACGTGGCGCGCATGCTGGCCAAGCACCCTGAGGACCTGCTGCCCACCGAGGTCCCGGCCAACGTGGTCGAGGGCCTGAAGGCCTCGCCCGTGACGGACGTGCACGTGTTCGCCCGTCGCGGCCCCGCTCAGGTGAAGTTCTCGCCGCTGGAGCTGCGTGAACTCGGTCACGTCCCGGACGTCGACATCATCGTGTACCCGGAGGACTACGACTTCGACGAGGGCTCCGAGGCCGCGATCAACTCGTCGAACCAGACCAAGCAGGTCGTCAAGACGCTCACCGACTGGGCGCTCGACGAGCCGGAGAGCAAGACGGCCTCCCGCCGTATCCACCTGCACTTCCTGCACCAGCCCACCGAGGTGCTCGGCGAGAACGGGAAGGTGACGGGCTTCCGCACGGAGCGCACCGCGCTGCAGGGCGACGGCACCGCCAAGGGCACGGGCGAGTTCCACGACTTCCCGGTGCAGGCCGTCTACCGTGCGGTCGGCTACTTCGGGTCGCCGCTCTCCGAGATCCCGTTCGACGACTACAAGGGCGTCATCTCCAACCGCGAGGGCCGCGTGGTCGACCTGGACGGCGAGAACGTACCCGGCGTCTACACCACCGGCTGGATCAAGCGCGGTCCGGTGGGGCTCATCGGCCACACCAAGTCCGACGCCTCCGAGACCGTGAAGCACCTGGTCGAGGACGTGGCCGGGGTGGCCGACGGCGCCGACGTGTCGGAGGGCGACCTGACCGGCGGGCGCACCGCCCCGCAGGGCGACCCCGAGGCGATCAAGTCGTTCCTCGCCGACAAGGGCGTGCGGGTCATCGAGTGGTCCGGCTGGGAACTGCTCGACGCGCACGAGCGCACGCTCGGCGAGGCCGAGGGTCGTGAGCGCGTCAAGGTCGTCTCCCGCGAGGAGATGATCGCGATCAGCCAGGAGCAGCAGGCCTGACACCAGACCCGACGACAGAGGCCGGGGCCGTCTTCAGCGTGAAGGCGGCCCCGGCCTCTGTCGCTCCGTGAAGACCCCGCAATGCAGTCTGTCGCCCTCTGGAACGGTCAGCCGGTCGGCCGGTCAGACCGACGTTGCACCATGTCGGAGCCGGAGGCTATCCGCCTCGCACGGCCTCGACAGCACGGGCGACATCATCCGTGGCGAAGCCCCCTGCCGCGCGCAGCGGCCGGTACGCGGGGACGACCGTGACCGCCGAGACGCCGTCCGAGACGCGGAGCGCCTCCACGGTCCGCGAGCCGTAGGTGCCCGACGCCGTTTGTGCGGCGCCCGGCGTCCGCTGGATCGACCAGCGCGGTGCCTGCTCCTTGCGAGCCCACACCTCGACACGGTCCGGGAGCACGGCCAGGCTGATCGGGCTACCACCGACGGGCAGCCAGCCTCCGGACGAGGCTCCGGCCGCCCGGGCCTCGTCCAGCGTCTCGGCGGTGGTGAACGCGGGGACCACCGTCGCCCCCGCGCGCTGCCGCCCGACGTGTGCGGCAAGCCCGCTCACACGCCTGAGCACAGCGGCCACTGTGAGGACACAGACCGCGAGGAGGAGCAGCACGGCGACCCAGATCGCGGCGCCCTCGACGCGGTCGAGCTGGATCATCCGCGCCAGGCGGTACACGGAGAAGACGGCAAACGCCGCGAGGGCAACGACGAAGAGGATCTTGCGGGCGCGAGCGTCCATGTGTCGGTCCTTCCGTAGGCGAGATGTCCGGCGCTGCGCTTCGGCGCGAAGCGCGCCCGGGGTCACCGCCGGGTATGCGAAAACCAGGGCTGGTCCCGTGTACCGGCCCTGGTTCTCAGGTGCAGCCCCGGGCTGCGTCTTGGCTCGGGGTGGCTTCAGCCGCCGATGCCGGAGGCCAGGCCTTCGTCGGTCTCGCGGAAGGACTGCGCGGTCTGGTCCAGGAACGCCGCCATGCCTTCGATGCCCTCGACCGCCTGGGTCGTGCCCGTGGTGAAGTCGTCGTAGGCCGTGCCGAACGCACCCGAGGCAGCCTCCGTCTGGAAGCCGGACTCGATCAGCCCCTGCACCTGGGACCGGAGGTCTTCGAGAATGCTGGTCAGCTGCTCCTGGCCGCTGCGGAGCTGGCCGGCCTGGCTCTCGATCTCCTCGTAAGTCATGTTGATCGACATGCGGATGAACCTCTCTCGCCGTGTGTACGACCGACCCCCACGGCCGATCTGACGTGCAGCACACTATCCGTCCGGTCTGGGGGCGTCGATGGGGAGTAGTACCCATCATGTTGCTCAGACCAGGCATCCGGTGCACTGCCGGATGTTGATAGACATATCACACTGTGTTGGCTGGTTGGATGGGTAGTTCTTTCCTTGCATGTCTGGAAATCTGCCGGTTAACCTCCCAGCTCAGGAGGTGTGACCATGGCGGATCTGAGGCTGGACCTGGAGGCGGTGCAGTCACTCGCGGCGAGCCTGACGACGGTCGCGGACGAGTTCGAGAACGCGAACGCGAACAGCGACCGCATCTCGGAGTCGGTCGGACACGAGGGCTTGGCCGGGTGCGTGCGCGACTTCGCCCACAAGTGGGACGACACGCGCGAGAAGATGACCGAGAGCCTGAGGGGGCTGGCAGACGCCTCGTCCGCGGTGTCGGACGCGTTCTCCGATGTCGACACCGACCTGGCCACGGCACTGGAGGGTGAAGAGTGAGCTACCGGCCCTCGGACTGGTCCCCGGTAGGACTCGACGTCGACCCGACCCCGGGCGACCCGGTCCTCGTACTCGCCGGCGGACAGGACTACCTGGAGGTCGCCGGCGCCATCAACGACGCGGCCTCGGCGATGTCACGCCTGGACGTGGACGGCACCGTCTCCCAGGCCGTGGACGCGCTGATGGAGAAGAAGGAAGACACCATCAGCGAGATCCGCCGAGCACACGGCCGCTACGAGGCCGCCGGTGAAGCACTGATCGACTACTCCAGCGCCCTGGAACGCGTCCAGCAGGAAACGCTGACCGCGCTCGAACAGGCCCGCACCGCCCAGACCGAACAAGAGACCGCCGCCCGACAGGCCGACTCCTTCCAGGACCTGGCCGACTCCACCACCGACGACGAACAGAAACGCGAGTACGAGCAGAAAGCCTCCGAGTACTCCGGCAACGCGACCACCGCGGCCGGGATCGTCTCCTCGGCACGCAGCACCGTCGAGGACGCCGTGGCCGACCGCAACACCGCCGCGGACAACGCCATCTCCCGCATCGAGGAAATCACCAGCAACGACGACCTCAACGACGGCTGGTGGGAGAACTGGGGCTCCAAACTCGTCGCCGCGATCGCCGACATCGCCGACCTCGTCTCCACCATCGCCGGCATCCTCGCCATCGTCGCAGCCTTCATCCCCATCATCGGCCCCGCCATCGCCGGCGCCCTCATCGTCATAGCCGCCGTCGCAGCCATCGTCTCCGCACTGGCCAACATCACCCTCGCCGCCACCGGCGAACGCTCCTGGGCCGAAGCAGGACTCGCCATCGCCGGCGCAGCCCTCTCCCTCATCGGCCTCGGCGGAGCCGCCAAAGCCGCCATGGGACTATCCAAGGTTCTCGCGACGACGGCCGGCAAACAGGCACTGAAGCAAAGTCTCAAGGGCTTCTCTGGCGGCCTGAAGTCCAATCTCAAGAAGCTGTACTGCAAGTTCCGGTTCGGAGCATGCTTCGTCGCGGGCACCCTCATCCACACGGTAGACGGTGACAAGCCCATCGAGGAGATCCGGGTCGGAGACAAGGTGTGGGCACGCGACCTCACCAGCGGCCGGGACGAGCTCAGGCTTGTGAATGAGACCTTCGTCAAGCAGGCCGCGACGCTCTACCACCTCAACATCGCGGGCAGCACTGTGACGACCACCGCCGAGCACCCCTTCATGGTCTACGGCATAGGCTGGCTCGATGCCCAGGACCTGACCCTGGGCGCCCGGATAGTGACGACAGAGGGTACCGCGACGCTTGAAGGGATCGAGGTCGAACAGCGGAGCACGGACGATGTCGAGACCGTCTACAACTTCCACGTTGATGGGCACCACAATTACTATGTCGTTGCGGGTACATCCGCAGTCCTCGTTCACAATGTCAATGGCGTCGGCGAGGTCTTCCGGGATGGAAAGTACCGATTCCAGATCTTCTCAAACGATCACGGCCCGGCGCACGGACACTTGTTCGGGCCCGGCCTCGATAAGGCGCATGGCGTGCAGATCGGCCAGAACGGGAAGCCGTTGAAGCCCAACGTCGTTCTCGACCGTCGCGCGCAGGAAGTCATCAACAACAATCTCCAGACGATCCGGAAGTCCATCAAGAAGTCGATGAAGATCCACAAGCTCAACTCGGGATGCTGATGACAGAGTTCACCGAGGCCATCAATCGCCTCGCCCAAAACGTCGATGCCGACAAAGCGCTCGAGGACGAGCACGCTCGCTGGCGACTGTACGAGGCAGCGGCACGCTCAGCCCAGAAGATGCCGATCATTTATCAAGCGCTCCGCTTCGAAGGCAACGAACTGCTCCTCTCGGCAACGGTCATCCACATCCTTCCGCTCGTCGTCGACGACGAGCGCGCGGATTGGGTTGACTTGCTCCCTCAGGGGCGCTCGCGCGACTACGCAGCCAGAAGAGCGACCGAACTGCACATTCTGGAAGCGCGTACAGCTGTTGACTCGCCGGTAGCATCTCGCGAGGAAATCAATAACTGGTCTCAATGGCTTCAGCTGAGAATCGCAGAACGCTCCGAGAATACTGACCTGCTAAGTGAGCTATCTGAGGTTGGCACGACGAAACGCATTCGACACGAAGCCAGACAGAGAGTTAGGAGCCTTACGAAGGGTCGGTGACTTCGAGGAAGCCTGCAGCGTTGGAAGGACTGAATACCACGCATATCTGGCGCGAGTTAGGCCGCCGGGAGCCAACCGGAAGCCGTCCTGTGGGCATGCCAAGATCCAGTTTCACGCACTACTTCAGGAGATCTGAAACCAATGCCGGACACACCGTCTCGCGAGTTTCCGCCTGTTCCTGGGCAGGACAACCTCAAAGCACCCGAGGCGAGCACAGCACTGCCCCCATTGGCCGCTCGGCTTGCGCGCGGTGATCGCGAGGCCGTCGGCAATTCGCTGCGCAGCGAGTCCGTCATCGTTCCGCATCTCGAGCGGGAGGATGGCACGCCACAGGTTCGGGTGTTCGATGCGGCGGAGGGGTCGAGCAGGCCGTATGTGCTGTGCCTGTTCTCATCGCCGCAGGCGCTCGGGGACTTCCTGGGCAGCGATCCCGGGCGGGAGTACAGCCTGCGGCGGAAGGAGTCCATCGCCCCGTTCCTGCGCCGGCACGGGGCCGTCCTGGAGCAGGTCGTGGTCGATCCCACCGGGCGACATGCCATGTCGTTCCAGGCGGACGAGCTCCTGGAGATCCTGGACACCAGCCCGCCAGCGGACGACCCCACCGGCTTGTTCGACGAGACCGGCACCGGGATCAGCGGCGAGGCCCTGCACGCCCTGGGCACCGTCGAGGACCCCGGCGGATTCCGCGGCATCGGCATCGAGCTCAACCTGCCGGACCACTGGGCGGTCATCGAGGTCGACGACCACGAGGCGCGCGATAAGCAGATCCGCGAACTCGTCAAGGTCCAGACGCGGAAGCTGAGCGACGCCTCCGCTCCCCTGCGCCGGGACCTGCGCGAGAAGCTGCTCGACGCCGCGATCAAGGCCGAGTCCGCGGGCGGACAGGTCATGGCGTACCTCGTGCTGCCCGGGGACACGGCCGCGCTCGCGCTGCACCTGACGCTGTACTGGCATGACCTCGGCCCCGTGCCTGCGGACGGGACGCACCTGCACAACGTCCGCAGCCGCCTCGAGTCGAACCACGAGCCCGGGCTCGGCGATGTTCTGACCTGGACGGACACCCTCTCCGGCCCGTTCCTGCGGGACGTTCGCCAACGGCGCGGTGCCGAGGAGGTCGGCGGTCAGGACGTCCCGCTGCTCCTGATCGACTACTGGGCGGAGGCCCCGGGCAAGCAGTCGATCGCACGACTTGCGTTCTCCACCCCGCACGTCGGGATCCGTGACGAGATGCTGCGACTGACCGACAAGGTCCTGTTCTCCACCGAGTGGATCCTTGGCCGGCCCAGTGACGACACTCCCGCGGACACAGCACGCGAGCCGGACCCCACGAGGCCCGAACCGGCCGCACCCGCACCGGCAGCACCGAGCCCGACCGGCGTCTGAACCTGTTGGACCCTGGCGAATCATCGCCAGGGCTCCTACCTGCGGCGCCGGGGGCTCACCGTCTCCCCTCGCGGGTGCTGATATCACACTGTGTTGGCTGGTTGGATGGGTAGTTCTTTCCTTGCATGTCTGGAAATCTGCCGGTTAACCTCCCAGCTCAGGAGGTGTGACCATGGCGGATCTGAGGCTGGACCTGGAGGCGGTGCAGTCACTCGCGGCGAGCCTGACGACGGTCGCGGACGAGTTCGAGAACGCGAACGCGAACAGCGACCGCATCTCGGAGTCGGTCGGACACGAGGGCTTGGCCGGGTGCGTGCGCGACTTCGCCCACAAGTGGGACGACACGCGCGAGAAGATGACCGAGAGCCTGAGGGGGCTGGCAGACGCCTCGTCCGCGGTGTCGGACGCGTTCTCCGATGTCGACACCGACCTGGCCACGGCACTGGAGGGTGAAGAGTGAGCTACCGGCCCTCGGACTGGTCCCCGGTAGGACTCGACGTCGACCCGACCCCGGGCGACCCGGTCCTCGTACTCGCCGGCGGACAGGACTACCTGGAGGTCGCCGGCGCCATCAACGACGCGGCCTCGGCGATGTCACGCCTGGACGTGGACGGCACCGTCTCCCAGGCCGTGGACGCGCTGATGGAGAAGAAGGAAGACACCATCAGCGAGATCCGCCGAGCACACGGCCGCTACGAGGCCGCCGGTGAAGCACTGATCGACTACTCCAGCGCCCTGGAACGCGTCCAGCAGGAAACGCTGACCGCGCTCGAACAGGCCCGCACCGCCCAGACCGAACAAGAGACCGCCGCCCGACAGGCCGACTCCTTCCAGGACCTGGCCGACTCCACCACCGACGACGAACAGAAACGCGAGTACGAGCAGAAAGCCTCCGAGTACTCCGGCAACGCGACCACCGCGGCCGGGATCGTCTCCTCGGCACGCAGCACCGTCGAGGACGCCGTGGCCGACCGCAACACCGCCGCGGACAACGCCATCTCCCGCATCGAGGAAATCACCAGCAACGACGACCTCAACGACGGCTGGTGGGAGAACTGGGGCTCCAAACTCGTCGCCGCGATCGCCGACATCGCCGACCTCGTCTCCACCATCGCCGGCATCCTCGCCATCGTCGCAGCCTTCATCCCCATCATCGGCCCCGCCATCGCCGGCGCCCTCATCGTCATAGCCGCCGTCGCAGCCATCGTCTCCGCACTGGCCAACATCACCCTCGCCGCCACCGGCGAACGCTCCTGGGCCGAAGCAGGACTCGCCATCGCCGGCGCAGCCCTCTCCCTCATCGGCCTCGGCGGAGCCGCCAAAGCCGCCATGGGACTATCCAAAGCAGCCCTCAAACAAGGCTTCAAACAAGGCGCGAAAAAGGCCTGGTGCAAATTCGGGTTCGGCAAGTGCTTCGTCGCCGGCACCCTCATCCACACCCCCGACGGCCCCCGCCCCATCGAAGACATCCGAACCGGCGACAAGGTCTGGGCCCACGACCTGGCCACCGGCCACGACGAACTCCAACTCGTCACCGAGACCTTCGTGCGCACCACCACCGAACTGTTCCACCTCACCATCGGCGGCGAACGCGTCTCGACCACCGCCGAACACCCCTTCATGGTCCACGGCCGCGGCTGGCTGGACGCCGCATTCCTCAACGTCGGCGACCTCCTGGTCACCCCCGAGGGCACCACCGTCCCCATCCAGACCATCGAGACCGAACAACGCGCCGACCCCGAAACCGTCTACAACTTCCACGTCGAGACCCACTCCAACTACTACGTCCTCAGCGCCGATACACCAGTCCTCGTCCACAACGCAGGACACGTCAAGGCTCTCGACGTCGGAACCTACAGTGATCTCAAGAAGGCCGCCAAGGTCGGCGATAACCTGGAGCACGACCACATCCCGTCGTCCGCGGCGCTGAAGAAGGCCAAGGAACAGGAGCTCGGCCGTAAGCTGACACCGCAGGAGGCAAAGGACATTCACGAGCAGGGCATTGCGATCGAGCTCCCGAAGGAAGTGCACGCCAAGGGGGACACCTGGCGGGGGAAGAACACTTCGGACCGGATCAGCGGCGACGCGTCGGACCTGACTGCGGCAGCAGAGAGGGACTACGCCACCCAGAGTCAGAACCTGATCGATGCCGGATTCGACGCCGAGGACGTGGCCGCGGCAATCGAGAAGATGCGCGCGGCCAACAAGGAACGAGGGATCTGATGGTGACCGTCACAGGTGAGATGGCCGTGATGCTGGACGTGCTGGGCCTACCACAGGGTGACCGTCGCATCCTTGACGCGATTGCCCTGGTCGGGCCCGGTATGGAGATCGAGGAGTTCGACTGGGGCAGCGAGAGGTCCACATACTTCATCTTCAAACCGGCAGGCACAGACCTGCTCTTCGAGGATGGCGTGCTCGTGTCAGCCATCGTGCGGATGCATCCTGACGCGCAAGACCCCAGTTACGGCGTGTACCCGAGGCCGGCAGCCTTGGTCGACGGCCTACCGCCGACCGCCACACGGACCGAGGTCGAAGCCATCTTCGGGGTGGCGGAACGTACCGGGCCCAACTTCGTCAGGTACGAGGCGAACCAGCGTTACCTGCATGTCGAGTTCAACGCGGACGGCAAGATCGGGAAGCTGTCGGCGCTGCTCGAGCCGGTCTGACGAGGTATCGGGTTGCGTGCGTCGATCGCGACGGAGCACGCTCGAAGCTCCCGTCGCGGGCCCGTGCCCGCATGTACCGTACGTATCGGTCATGGCTGCCGATCCACGAGGAGCGAAGAGAGTGTCTGACACCGATCCCCGAGACATCGGGCCGCTCGACGAGGGAACCAAGCGGATTCTCCGTCCGGGGGCGATCGCCATCGGGGTGGGCTTCGCCCTGATCCTCGCCGGGGGCCTGAGCTCGTTCGTCGCGCCCGCTCTCTTCGCCGCCGTCGGCGGATGGATCACGCTGACGATCCTCTGTCTGGTGCTCGCCGTCGGCGCCACCCTCATCGCCTCGCGACGCATGAAAGAGGGCAACCTCAGCGCGGAGGAGTTCGATCGCTTGCACGGCGGGGACAGCCGGGACGCCGGCTGACGGGCAGGGCGGGTCGCCGTATCAGCGCACCCGCCCTGCCCATCGGGCAGGTCAGACCGCCTGCGCCACCACCGGCGAGGAAGAACCCGCCGTGTCCTCCCCCGGCGCCGAGCCCCCGTCGTTCTCGAGGAACGTGATCGTGTCGACGATCTCGTCGAACAGCATCGCGAACGGCTCCGCCGACGGGACGTTCGGTACGTTCACGCGCACGAGCAGGAGCTTCGACCGGTCGGGGTAGGGGACGTGGTAGCTCAGTCGCATCGTCAGGCTCTCGGTGCGCTGCTCGCCGTCCTCCAGGACCTTCTCCGCCATCTCGACCTCCCGTGCCACCGGCCCCAGGCGCTGCACGGCCACCTCTCCCTCAGGGAAGGAGGCGCGCAGGGCAGCACCGGTGTCACCCGCGTCACGGTGCTCCCGTGCCGCGGCCGGCCATTCCTCGTCGACCATGACCATCGCGGCAGGGAACGGCACGCCCGGAAGCATCTCGAGGGACAGCAGGTACGTGTGCACGCCGACGGCGACGGCGTCGCCCACGTTGTTCAGCAGCTCCTGTACCGCGTCGCGGCGCATGCTCGCGAGGCGGTCGTCCGTGCCCACCTGGTCCCGGACGAGCTTCTTGATGAACTTCTGGGCGGCCTCGCGGCTCTTGAGCGGGATGTTGACCCAGCTTCCCGGGACGATCACCCGGATGCCTCGGCCGAGCACGCGGGCCTGCCCGTTCGTGTCCGTCATGCCACCGGCTCCAGCTCGATCGTGAGTCCTTCCATCATGTCGACGACCGCCTGCGCCATGTCGTCGAAGACGCCGGCGCTCCGCGCGATGGCGGTCACCTCCACCATGTCCGGACACCCGGGTGGGAAGACACCCATCGCGACACGCTCCTCGAGCACGGCGACGCCCTCGCCCATCGTGCCCCGCAGGTGCCCGATCATGAGGTGCATCCCACTGGCATCACCCGCGGGAACCGCCGCGTCGATCGTTCCGGCGAAGACGTGCTCCGCGTCCTCGGAGTCCTCGACCGCCCCGGTCAGTTGCGCGTCGAACTCCGCGCGGCCCAGTCCCTGCTGGCCGACGAGCGTGATCATCGCGTCGACGATCCCGAGATCGGGCCGCCGGACGAGCACCGCGGTCTCCAGTCCGCGGATACCCGTGTCCCGCACGGAGCCCGCGACGTCCACGAGCTGCTCCGCCAGAGCCGCCACCGGATCGTCCTGGGCCTCCTCAGGGGCGTTCTCCACGGCCTGACCCGCATCCGTGTCCGGCGGGACGGTTGCTGCGGCCAGCATCGCCTCCGCGGCTGTCCGTGCCCATTCGGTCACGTCCGGCACCCCATCGGGTACCTCGAACCAGGACTCCGGAAGCCGGAGCTGGAATCCCGCCAGTCTTCGTGTCATGTCGTGATCTCCCGCAGCAGATGGCTCGGCACCGTGTTCCGAGGAACCTAGCCGACCAGCTTGATTCCCTTGCCGATGATCTTGTTGTAGTCCCCGCCCGCGGGCTGGGTACCGATCGTGCTCGCGTCACCGGCGATGCCCCAGCCGTTGCCCGACTGGATGTCGGTACCCAGGTTGTAGGTGTTCCGGCCGAGGTTGATGAAGTTGTGCGTGATGGAACCGAGGTACGCGGTGTTCATCGCGGCGGATGTCGCGCCGTCGATACGGAGCCCGGTCTGACTGAAGAACTTCGCCATGTCGACGACGTCGTCGTTGCCGAACGCAAGACGCATCCCGCCGTCCTTGTATGGCATGGGGAACTTGGTCTTGAGAGCATTCGTCCACTCGCGACTCTTCAGCAGGCCGGCGATCTTCTTGTCGGTGGCCGTCCGCAGGAACGGCGACTTCAGCGCCTCGCTCACGCGCTGCCCCTTGGTCAGCGCGAACGTCTTCCGAGACGACTTCAGCAGCGAGTTCCCGAACTTGAGCTTGCTCGCCCTCGTCGACAGCTGCGCCGAGGTCTGCACCACCGACCGCGCCTTGGCGTACTTGGCCACGGCGCCGATCGCCTTGCCGCCGAACAGGCCCAGGACGCCGAGCCCGATGCCCCCGAGAGCGGCCCAGCTGAAGCCCTCGGTCGCGATCTTCACGATGCCCTCGATGATCTGGAGGATGGCTCCGAGTGCGGCCAGCGCCACGAGGACCTGCCCCAGAATCGGCACCCACGACAGGAAGATCGCGAGGATTCCCGCGATGTCGCAGATGATCTTCAGCGCCTTGTACAGGAAGGTGCCGATCTCCTTGACCTTGTCCCAGAAGCCGTCCTTCAGCCCGTTGACCTTCGAGCCGTACACGACTTCGTGGATCTTGTCCTTCGCGACAGCCGCGGCGGCGTTCTTCGCCTCGTGACCATCGGTCCACTGCTGCTCGTACCGGGAGATCTCGCCGCGTAGCGCCGAGGCCTCGCTCGTCGCGTTCGTCGCGGTCGTTTCCGCGGACTGCTTGTCCGCGTCGCTGGCGTCGTCGGGCAGGTCGTCGACGGCACTCGCCGCGTTGCGCTCTGCCGTCTCCGCCGCCTCCAGCTCACCGCGCAGCCCCGCGAGCTCCCGGGCCGCCGGATCCGCCTGCTCGTACTTCGCGGTCTCCAGGGCATCGCCGTACGTGGCCAGTGCCTCGCCGGTGTCGGCGTAGCGTACCCGCGCCTTCTCGATGTCCTCCTTGACGCTGCTCGCGAGTTCTCGCGTCGCGTCCATCGCCAAGGACTTGTTGTCGATCTGGTCGACGATGTTGTCGAGCGAGCCCATCGACCGCTGGATCGCCTCGGCGATCTCCTGGTACCGACGGCCCTTGGCGCCGACCGTGTAGGGCTTGCCGTCGAGCGCTTCCCACTGTGTATCACCCATGGCTGACCTCAGCCCTCCCCTTTGGCGCCCTCTTCGAGGGCATTGGCCAGCTCGGTGTCCAGCTCGGTGAACGAGTCGGCGATCTGGTTGATGACGTCGGTCAGCTTCGCCAGATCCTCCATCATGTCGCCGCGCTTGATCCGCCACTCGTCGGCGAAGTCGTTGACGATATCGCGCAATTCATCGTGCCCGGTCGCTTCCGCCGCATCCTCGGCGTTGTCGTCGGCGTTCTCGAACTCACTCCTGATCGACGTCAGGTCGTCGGCAAGCGCCCGGAGATCCTCCAGGTTCATGTCCAGGTCAGCCACACGCGACACCTCCTCCAGTCCAGCCACGGTGATCGTTGGTCCGCCGGAAACCTAGCGGCTCCGAACGGTTCCGACCATGGGGAGCAGTCCCCATCAGGACCTCCCGCCGAGGACCAGGGGCAGTTGCACCCGCACGTGCTTCCCGCGCGCCACGTACGCACCGCGGCCCACCGGGAACTCGTCCTTGCCCGCGCGCGGCAGGGAGGTCTTGAGAATCGTGTCGCCCTCGAGGTTCGCCGGTTGCAGCAGCAGGCCGCGACGCCCGTTCTTCACCTCGGAGATCAGCGGCCACGACGCGCCCCAGGCGGCGGATTCCGCCTCGGCGACGAGGAGATGGTCGCTCTTGCGGATCGCCTTGGTGAGCTCCTGGATCGGCTTGTCGGCCGGGGACTGGAGATACTCGTTGATGCCCTCGATGACGACGAGGATTCCGGGTTCCGTGTCCTCGTCCTGCACGGCGACGGCGAGAGCCTTGGCGAGCTCCGCCACCTTCTCGGGACCCGTCGCGATCCCGGTCCACGGAACTTCTCCCGCGATCGCCGAACGCCCCTGCGCGAACAGGTAGGGCCGCACGCCGGGGTTGGCCCGCAGCATCGCCTTCGTGATCGCGACGAGCGCGTTGGACCGGCCCGCTCCAGGAGGCCCGGAGACCACCATCGTGCCGGTCGGGTCGAACGCGAACGGCGCGAGCCTGATGTTGTCCAGTCCCAGCACCGGCCACTTCTCGTCGCCGAGGACGTCCGGCAGGTCCAGCGCCGGGTACTCCCGCGGCAGCACCTTCACCGGGTCCGCCGGGGTCACGCCGGCGCGCTCCATCGACTCCGCGAGGCGCTCGGTCGCCTCGGCCTGCTCGGAGACGGACGTCGTCCCGCCGATGACGGCGATCTGGGTCTCGAGACCGTCGACGATCGCGCGCCCGGGAGGTGACGTCGGCTGGATGATGTCCTTCGGGACGCCGAACGCCAGGTACCCGTCCTCCGGCATGCGCAGGATGACGTTGCGCTGTACCAGCGACCGCACGTACGTCGGAATGGCTCCGGCGCGGTCCGCGGTGAAGGCCACATGCATACCGAGACCACGACCGTCCTGCAGGATGTCGCGCAGCACGCCATACCACTCGGCCCGGCCGGCACCGATCTCGTAGTCGTCCTTGAAGTTCGCGAAGCCGTCGAGCAGCAGCAGGATGCGCGGCACGCCACGCCGGCCCGTGATCTGCCGGTACTCGACGATGCTCGACGCCGTCACCGCGGCGAACGCCTCCGCGCGCTCGGTGAGCTGGTCACGCAGCATGCGCATCAGTCCGACGACCCGCTCGTTGTCGTCACCCTTGGCGATCGCGCCGACGTGCGGCAGGGACTCCAGCATGCGCAACGCGCCGGCCGCGAAGTCCAGGCCGTACACGTGCACCGGGCCACCGCGTGGCGTGATCCCGGCCGCTGCGCCCAGTGTCCGCAGCGCGGCGGACTTACCCGCACCACCCGTGCCGTAGATGCCGATGTTGCCGTCCTGGTCCGGATAGAAGTACATGACGGCCTGTGCCTGCTTCTCCGGCACGTCGGCGACCCCGAGCAGGAGCTCGCTGTCGGTCCGCTGCCGCAACCGGGTGAGGTCGTAGACGTCCGCGACCGGGTCGAGCCACGGACGCCGCGGCTTGGGCAGACCCGCGGCCCGGAAGCCCTCCATCACCCGGGCGACGAGGCGCTGCTGGTCATTGGGGCCGAGGTCCTTGCCTTCCTCGTCACCGCCCTCGACCACCGGCTCCTCCCACTTGTCCTCGCGCCCGAACTGCAGGCCCGACACCTCGATCTTGGCTCGCTCCGGCTCACGCGTGGTCCAGCCGCCCGCGTAGCCGGACTGGAACGCCTGCACACGCCCCGGACCGGTCTTCACCAGGCCACGGCCCGGCAGTGCCGGGTCGACGAACGCGGCGTCGGCCACGTCGACGACGTCCTTGGAGTCGGACTGGTCGGCCATGCGGAGCGCCACGCGCATGTTCGTGTTGGCGCGCAGGTTGTCCTTGATGACACCGGCAGGCCGCTGCGTCGCCAGGATGAGGTGGATGCCGAGCGAACGTCCGCGCTGCGCGACGTCGACGACGCCGTCCACGAACTCGGGGACGTCGCCCACCAGAGCGGCGAACTCGTCGACGACGATCACCAGTGACGGGGGCGTCTCCGGGTCCCCCCGCTTCTCCATCTCGAGAAGGTCCTTGACCTTCTTGCGGTTGAAGAGGTGTTCCCGGTGGTGCAGCTCGGCCCGGAGAGACGTGAGCGCGCGCTGCACGAGCGCCGGTGACAGGTCGGTGACCAGGCCGACGCAGTGCGGCAGCGCGATGCAGTCCGCGAACGCGGAACCGCCCTTGTAGTCCACGAACAGGAACGTCACGCGGTCCGGGCTGTACTCGGCGGCCATGCCGAGCACCCACGCCTGGAGGAACTCGGACTTGCCCGCACCGGTGGTCCCGCCCACGAGCGCGTGCGGGCCCTGCGTCCGCAGGTCCAGGTGCTGGGCATCCACACCCGCCGAGCCGACGATCGCACGCAGCGTTCCCGCACGCTTGCGCCTCTTGGCCGGGCCGGAGCGGTCGTAGATCGACAGGTTCTGCCGCCAGCGCTCGACAACCGCCTGGCTGCTCTCGAACAGGTCGTGTCCCAGCAGCGTCGGCATCGTCACTGCCCGCGGCAGGTCGGAGGCGTCCTCCACGATCGCACCGGCGTCGAACACCGGTGCCAGTCGACGGCCGTACTCCATCGCCGTCGTGGGGTCCACCGTCTCGAGCTGCACGTCGTCGACCCAGCGCCCGAGGCGGACCATGCCGACCCGCGGCCCCTCGGGCCCCAGGTCGACGAAGGTCCGGCAGGCAGCCGGCAGGTTCGCCGCCTGCGCGGCGATCCACACCGGGTAGACGCCGGCGTCGGCGCCCTGCTCGGCGAGCTGGATCAGCCGGGAGCGATCGACGTCGATGTCGTCCGAGATCAGCACGACGACGGCGGGCACCGGCGACTTCGTCCCCGCCTCGTCGGCGCCCGTACCGACCTCGCCGCCGCGCTCCAGCGCGCCCTCGTCCTCCTTGAGCGCGCCGCGTCGCCTGGCTCCGCGCTGCGCCTTGAGGCGGTTCGAGACGAGTTCCTCCAGCTCGGCGAGCAGTTTCTGCGCGCCGCCGGCGGAGTCGGCGAGGTGGTGCTCCTCGAGCGGGCTGTGCGGGGAGGAGGTGTGCGGGATCCAGGTGAGCCACTGCAGGCTTGCCGTCCACACCGGGCTCACCATGGCCGCGATGGCGAGCTCCGACGGCGAGTGCAGGCCGGTGAGTTGCAGCAGCACGGCGTTCAGGCTGCCCGTGACCTGCTCGGGCGGGCCGGCGAAGCCCAGCGCACCGGCGTCGTACAGGTTCTCGACGACGGGCACGCCGGCGATGTCCTTGTGCTTGTCCACGACCTCGTTCAGCAGGTCCTGGTACTCCTTGAGGAGGTTGCCCTTGCTGCCGGTCGTCACCGAGTTACGACTGGGCATCGTGCCCAGCCCGAACCGGACGTTGAGGAAGTTCCAGTGCTCCGGGCGCCGCGTCCACAGCAGCGGACCGTGGCGCATCGCCTCGACGTACACGTGCTGCGTGGCCGGGGCCTCGCGCAACCGCACGGAGTGCTCGGTCTCGGAGGCTTCGGCGAGTCCCTCACGCAGCGCGGAGAGACGCTCGTCGAACCGGTCGACGTCGCGATCCTTCCGCTTCTTGACCTGCCGCTTCTGCGTGACGAAGTTGCCGAACATCATCATCGGTGCCATGACCACGAACAGCAGCGACATGGGACGGCCCGTGATCGTGAACATGCCCAGACCCATCAGTACGGGCGCGATCAGGGCGAGGAACGGGAACTCTCGCGGATCGGTCTCCTTGGGCACCTCGGGCGGCTCGAAGTCCTCGCCCTGATAGCGCGCCTCGACCCGCGGGCTCCGGGTGAACGGCACCGGCCCTGCCGTCGGGGCGACGCCGGTCAGGACCCCAGCACCCTTGCGCTCCACGGTGATCGTGGTGTCGCCGACGAGGATCTGCTGGGTGGAGTCGACACGCATGCGCTGCATGTACTCCCCGTCGACCACCATGCCGTTCGCGGAACCGAGGTCGACGACGTCCACCTCATCGCCGACGTCGATGCGCAGGTGCCGTTTCGACACGAGCGGATCGCGCAGGACGACGTCACTGGATTCCGCGCGTCCGAGGACGAACGACCCCTCGGTGAGCTCGACCGTCCGGCCGCCGTCGATCCGCACGGCGGCCCGCACCTGCTGCGAACCCGGGTACTGGAACCCGGGCATCGCCTGCTCGACGGAGGCGACGAACGCGCCCGACCCGATCGAGGCCTCACCGAGTGCGGCCTCCGCCGGCAGGCGCGACGGCCGGTCCTGACCGGGCAGCTGTGCCTCCAGCGTGCGCGGGCCCGCCGCAGCGCCGTCGCCGCGTGGGTCGACCCGGGCGATCGTGTCGGCGATCTCGCCGATCTTCGCACCGGCGTCGGCCGCGACCACGACGTCGTCCTGGCTCCCGTCGCGCCGCATCAGCGTCACCTTGACGCGCATGTCATCCCTTCCTGTTCCTGCTCAAACCGAGCACCAGTCCGACCACCGCACCCACGACCGCACCGATCAGGACCGCCGTCCACGTGGAGGCGTCCACCAGGGCTCGACCTGCCGCCTCGAACGGATCGGTGAACTCGCCGGTCCCCAGGCCCCCGCTGGTCAGCAGGAACGTCGTGACGGCGAGCACGAAACCTATCGCCGCGCCTCCCATCGCGAAGCCGGGCACCAGCTCTCTGGTGGGCCGCAGGCGAGTCATGGCAGTGTCCGTTCGGCACTGACCAGCGCGCGGGTACGGCGGGTCGTCGTCATCCACATGTCAGGCGTCGTCCTTCAGGTCGAGCAGGGGTAGGTCGTGGGGCGTCACCAGTCGGGAGGCGACCGCGTACTCGACGAGACGCGCCCTGCGGTTGGTGGCCTGGGATCCGGAGTCGCCGCGCAGGCCCTTGACGCCGATCCGGTCGAGCTTCTCGCACACGTTGTCGAGCTTCCGGTTGAACCGCGTGCCGGCCCAGCCCAGGCGCCGGGCCGCGGCCGCGGAGCTCGGGATCTCGCTGAGACCGCTGCCCTCACGGCGCAGCATGGGCTCCGCGAGAGACACGATGAGCTGGCGCTGGCTCGTGGTGAACCGGATGGCCCCGATGGTCGTGGCGCCGCTGCCCGCGTCGTCGTCGGACGAGATCTCGTGGTACGGGGCGTCCTCGAGGTGCAGGCTGAGCTCGTACGTGGTGGGGCCGGCGGTGAAGACCACCGACGTGCTCGGGAAGACGATCGGCAGACGGTTGCCGGGCGGCAGCCAGGACTGCACGCCTCCTCCGGCGTCGCACACCGTGGCCGAGATGAGCGACCCGACGTTGGACAGCCACCAGATCCCTTCCTCGTACGTCACGCGGAGGAAGCGGCGGTGCAGGTAGGGGTTGTCGTCGACGCTGAGGTCGCCCTCGCGGCCGATGTCGAAGGTCGTCCCGTCACCCTCCGGGCGGAACCACTCGCCGCAGAACTCGATCGAGAGTCCGTTCATCCGTCTGCCTCCGCGGGAGGTACGCAGTCATCTGCCGCCTCGGACAGGTTGTTGTCCCGGATCGTCACGACCTCGACGCAGGTGTCGCCGGGCTCGCGATCGACGGTGACGGTGGTCTCGTCGCCCACGGACGTGTAGGCCCGTTCCTTGGAGAAGCTCTTCACCCAGTACCCGAACTGGTCCCCCTCCTCGAAGGACTCCGGCCTCTTCCAGGTCACGACGACCTGCTCGCCGTCCGCCTCGGCCGTGACCTGCAGCGGGGGCGCCAGGTAGTTGGGAACGACGTTGTCGACCAGTCCGTCGTCGAACTCGCCGGTGCTGGTGCCGGAGGCCGTCGGGTCGCCTTCGTCCTGCTGCGCGTCCCAGGGCCGCAGGACGAACAGGAGCACCCCGATCGCCACGAGCGCGACCACACCGAGGATCGGCGCGACGAGCCGCCTCGGGCCGGGCGAGGGCTCCTCCTGGTCCGCTCCCTGCGGAGCGTGCTCCTGGACCCCCTGCTGCCCGGCGGGCAGCGACGTACGCGCCACGGTCTCCTCGACCGTGTCGACGACGCCACCACCCGGGACGAAGGGCAGGTGCGGCGCCGCGGCGGTGCCCACCGGCTGCGGCGCCATCCCCGTGCCGGAGGGCGCACCGGTGACGGAGCCCTGCTGTTCGCCGCCCGGCCGCGGCGGCTCGAAGCCGCCTCCGGCACGGGCCGGCCGAGGAGGCCCCGCAGGTGGTGACGCGACGTCCGGGGCCGGGCCCCGCGCCGGGGGCGCCTGCTGGCCCGGGTCGATCGAGACGACGTTGCGGAACCGGGTGCCGTCCTGGTCGTCGTCCTCCTCCTGGTGCATCTGGCCCGACTCGTCGAGGATGTCGATCGTCGTCATGTCGCGCGACATCTCGACCTGGACCTGCTGCAGGGCCCGGGCGAACGCCAGCGCGGTCGGGTAGCGCGAGGTGGGCCGCTTGCTCATGGCGGTGGCCAGGACACGCTCCAGCGAGGGCGGCACGTCGGAGCGGCCGAGCGCGGGCAGCGATCCGGTCTCGATGCGTGCCATGAGGTCCGCCGAGCGGTTCGATCCCCCGGGCACCTCGAACGGGGTCCGGCCCGCGAGGAGGGTGTAGCAGGTGGCGGCGAGGCCCCACACGTCCGTCGCGATCCCGCTGATCGGCGGGTCCTGGAATGACTCCGGCGGCGACCAGGGGATCGACATGCCCTCCGCCGCCGACGCCTCGTCGAGCGTGGACGCGATGCCGAAGTCCGTCAGGACCGGGTGGCCGAACTGCGTGACAAGGATGTTCGCCGGCTTGATGTCGCGGTGCAGGATCCCCAGCCGGTGCGCGGTCTCGACCGCCCCGGCGATCTGGATGGTGGTCCGCAGCGCCTCGGCCACGGAGAACCGCTCGCTGCGGTAGCGCGCCCCGAGGTTGGGGCGTGAGCAGAACTCCATCGCCAGGTACGGGCGCCCGTCCCCGGCGGTCGCCGCCTCGTACATCGTCACGATGGACGGGTGGTTGCCGAGGGTGGCCATGAGATCGGCCTCGGCGTCGAACGTCTCCCGCTGGGTTGCGCTCGACCACTCCTTGAGCAGCACCTTGATGGCGACCTGGCGCCGCGGACGGCGCTGCTCGTAGAGGAACACATCCGCGAAACCGCCCGAACCGACGACTCTCTTGAACTCGTAGCCATCGATCTGTGGCGGCGCGGAGGGCGCACGCTTGCTGCTCACTCGGTTCCTTTCATGTCAGACTTCGTCGAATGCACCGCGATGGTGGGTTCTGGGGCGCGGACCCACACATACCGTGCGTTCAGCGCGGGATCCGGAGATTCACCAGATCCCCTCGAAGGTGAGGGTGACGCCGTCGCCCAGATCGACCACGTCACCGTCCGCCACGATCTCCTTCTCGTTCGGATGGAGGCGGCGTGGCGGCTGACCAGGACGGAGGAGTGTGGTGCCGTTCGTCGTGGCCATGTCCGCCACCAGGACGTGCCACTCCTCGAGCGAGATCTCCAGATGTGAGCGCGAGATGTCCTGGTTGGGACTCGACACCGTCACGAGTCGCGGAATCTCCGAGGCGGACGTGGTCGCGGTCCGCGGCCTTCGTCCCACGATCACCGCCCGGTCCAGCTGGACGATCTGCTCGCCGCGTACTCCGTCGGCACCGGTCTGCGCCGACCCGGTGGTGACCACGAGCCGCCCCAGCGGTGGGCGCGCGGCGGTCGACGGCTCGCCGGCCAGCGGCTCGCCACAGGTGCGGCAGGTCGGCCTCGACGGCGGGTTGGCGTGACCGTTCGGGCAGCTCACGGCAAGGATCTGGACGCCGCCCGAGACCGGCGGACCGCCTGGTGCGGAAGCACCCGGCAGAGGACCGCTCGAACCTCGCAGGGCTGCCAGATCGGACTGCATGACCGTGTGGCCGTCGTGGTCGTCCGGCTCCTCCTGCTCCACGCCGCTCACGGCCGCGGCGCGGTGCGCGGCGGCCGGAGTGCCGCCGGTCGCCGATACCGGGGAGCCCGGGAGGGCTCCCGGGATCGCGGAGATCAGGCCCGGCTCCCCGGCGGGACGGCTCGGCTCGTCGCCCGGTCCAGGGACCGCTCCCGAGACGGCCGCCGGGGGCGTGGGCTCCGGCGCCTCGGACGGAACGGCCGGTTCGGGCGCGCCAGGGGAAGCCACGGGCGCAGCGACCGGGGCGGACGGGTCCGGGCTCGGTCCTCCCGGGCTCTCGTCCTCCTCCTCGTCGTCCTCCGAGATGCGCACCGCGGCATCCTCGACGCTGCGCATGATCGTCTCGCCGAACAGATGCTCGTACTCGTCGTCACCGCCGACCTTGGTCGCCTCGGGCACGGGGCTGTCCGACGGCGGCGGGACGGCCGGCCCGGCGAACGACGAGGCCGGAAGGGCCCCGGCACCCGCCGCGGGCTCGGTCCGGGCCGGAGGTGGGGGCGGGACCGGCGAGACGCCCGGCACCTCGGGGATCTGTTCGAGACCGGAGACCTCGTCCTGCTTCGCGGCAGCCGGACCGGGGGCTGCGGCCGACAGGGCACCGGCGACGAGTTCCCGGTGGACCGACTCGACCGGCACCACGGCCGACTCGACCGGCAGACCGCCAGGACCGGCCGCCCCGGACGTGGTCGAGGCCGTCGACAGCGCCGCCACGAACGACGTCGGCTCCTCGATGACGCGCTCGGACCAGGACACGACGTCCTGTCCCGTCACCTGCACGGACCCCGCGGGCGTCGCCACGGCCACCCCCACGCCCGAACCCCGGACGGCCACATGCGCGGCGCCCGTGGACTGGACGGAGACGACGGCGAACGGTGGCACGGCGCGCAGGCCGCCCGGAACCGACGTGAGCACGCCGAGGGCGGCCGCGACACCGTCGGAGGCGGCGGCCAGCTCCGTCCAGAGCTCGGCCAGCAGGCCGGCATCGGCCTGGCCGGGGAGTACCACCACGGTCTCCCCTCGGATCACCGCGCGGGCAGGTCCCTCGGTGTAGTGCACAGTCATCTCGGTCCCTCCGGCGTCTCGGTCATCCGCCGTTTCGTGGTTGCGTGTCTTCCATCAGGCGCCGGCCGCCCGGCACCATGTCACAGTCGCGCTCCGCTGTGGCGCCGTCCGTGTCGTGCGGCACTCCCGTGACGTCCACGACCAGCACCGTCACGTTGTCGCGGCCGCCCGCTTCGAGAGCGGAGGCAACCAGTTCCTGCGCGGCCGTCCCCGGGTCCGGGAAGGCGAGCAGGATCTCGCGGATCTGTTCGTCGTCCAGCTCGGCCGTGAGCCCGTCGGAACAGACGAGAATCCGCTCATGTGCCTCGACCGGAACATACCGGAAATCCGCGTCCGGGTCGTCAGGCCCGCCGAGCGCCCGGGTGATCACGTTGCGCCGGGGATGATGCCGCGCCTCCTCGGCCGTGAGCACGCCGGCGTCGACGAGCTCCTGGACCTCCGAGTGGTCCACGCTCATCTGTTCCAGCTCGCCGTTCGAGAGAAGGTAGGTCCGCGAGTCGCCGACGTTGACCAGCAGCCAGTACGGAACACCGTCGACGTAGGCCAGCACCGCGCCGGTCAGCGTGGTGCCGGCGCTGCGGCCCTTGGGACCGGTCTCGATGGCCCGCACTTCCTTCTGCGCGACGTCCACGAGGACGTCGACGAGCTCCGGCTCGATCGTCTCCGCCTCGAGCAGGAAGCTCAGGGCGCCCAGCGCGGTCGCGCTGGCGATGTCCCCGGCGTCGTGCCCGCCCATTCCGTCGGCGACCAGGAACACGCCGTTCTCGGCCAGGTAGGCGTCCTCGTTGAGCTTGCGTCGCCGGCCGCGGTCCGATGCGGCACCCCACATCAGCGACGGCCGGTTGTCGGAGCTCACCCCCGCGTCCCCGGATGGACGACGACGCGCCGGTCGCCGAAGTGGATCGTCGACCCGACGGGGACCCGCACCCGGGCCCCGGCCTCCGCGACCCGGGGAGGCAGGCCCGGCACGGACACCACGGTCCCGTTCGTCGAGCCCCGGTCCGTGAGCCACAGACCCGCCGAGTCCACGCCGAGCTCCGCATGGTTCTTGGACACGGAACGGGTCGGGTCGGGAATCTGGACGAGGCGAACGCCCGAGCCGCCCGGTGCCTGCGGGTTGCGGCCCACCAGGGTGGGACCGGCCACCTGGACTCTCTCGCCCGACTCCAGCTCCAGCACGGCACCCAGCACCGGCGGAGGGTCCATCGCCCCGCCCGAGGCGGTGGGCGACTGCATCATCGTCTGGTCCGACAGCTGATCCATGCGGGTGTCCGGGTCGGGGAACCCGCCGGCTCCGTACCGCTCCGCCCGCGCCTGACCTGAGGAGCCCCTTCGCTGCCCGGGGCCGTCGATCCCGACCGCACGGGTCGGCTGGGAGTCGCGCCGCTGCGGCTGCGAGATCGGGGGGTAGGGCGACGTCTCCGGCACCGGATGATCCGGAATGGTGTTCGCGGCGGTGATCGGCCGCGGCGAGCTGGGTGTCGCGGGCGGCGACGGCGTGGAGGCTGCCGCCGTCGTCGGCGCGTCAGCAGGCGGGGACGACGGCGGTGCCCCGGGAGACATCGGCTGCTGCGGCCGGGCGGGAGCTTGTCCGGGCCGCTGCCAGGCCGGGACGTCCTGGCCCGGCCCGCCGGGCTGTACGGACGGGGCCTGACCGGCCGCGCCTCCGGGCACGTCCGTGATCAGTCCCTCGCCCGACGACGCGCCGGGGAACGACCAGGGATCCGGCTGGGCCGGGGCTGCCGGACCGCCCGGCGTGAACGAGGCCGCCGGCTGCCGACCGGCAGGCAGCGCGGGGCCGGCGGGCGCCTGGCCCGCGGACGAGGCAGCCGAATGGGCCTGCCCGGCCGCCCGCAGGGCGCCTGGGCTCGCCTGGCCGGCCGACGTCGGCGGTGTCCCCGGCACGGGAGCGCCGGGCACCGGAGCGCCGCGGCCCGGCCCTCCGGGACGCGGCGCGCCCGGACGCGGGGGCGCGTGCGGACGGGAGTCGGGATCGAAGCCCTCCACCACGGGCGCGGGCTTCTTCCTGGCGTCGACGACCACGGCGCCGGCCGCCCTGTCGTGCCAGCCCTGCACGCGACCACCCTTGTCCCACAGGGGGCTGAGCAGCACCACCCAGGCGCCGACACCGCAGACCAGGCCTCCGGCGCCGACGACCAGCACCCGTAGGACGACGCGCCAGAAACCGATGGGCTGCCCGTCGGCGGCCGAGACCGTGCGGATCCCGAGCGCGACGTTGCCGAACGTCCTTCCGGACCGGCCCGCCCAGATCCACATGGCCAGGTTCCACGCGAACATGAGACCGAAACCGACGACGAGACCCGCGACCAGCGTGGTGGCCATCGCGCGCTGCTCGTTCTCGTCGATGGCGATCACGCCCTCGGGCGGCTGCGCGAGGAGGAAGGCGATCCCGTACACGGTGGAGAAGAGCACGGCTCCGACGGCGCCGTCGAGCAGGACCGCGACGATCCGCCTGCCGACGTGCGCGAACACCGGCCCCGGCTCCTCGGCTGCCGGGGTCCGGTCGTGGACCGCCCGTACCGTACCCGTCTGGAAGACGTCGTCGGGGCCCGCCACACCATGGTGGAACGGAGGATCCTGCCCGCCCGGGGGCGCGGCATAGCCTCCGCCCGCACCTTGCCGGACAGCGCTCCACGGCCCAGGCTGCTGCTCGGCCGCGGGCCCGCCAGGAGGAGGGAACTCGCGTCCGCACACCCCGCAGTACTGCGTCCCCGCGGCTTGGCGCGAGAGGCAGCCACCGCACACCACGTCCGTCATCGGTTCTCCTTCGAGCCTTGCTTCACCAGGTCATGCAGGACGCCCGTGACTCCGCGTCCACCCGCCATGCGCGCGCGAACGCTGCGCAGGGACAGCGCCGCGGCGATCCTCTGCCGGGTGCCCACGGATGAGCGTAGGCCGCCGAGGACGGTGTCCACCTCCTCCCAGAAGGTGTCGACTTCGTCCTGTGTCGGTTGGCTCCCGCTGAACACCGTGGCATCGGCCCGGTGTGCGAGCATCAGTGTGCCGGGTGTCTCATGCTTTGTCGCGATAAGCCCCGCGCCCTCGCGCCGTGTCGCGGACCGCGGCACGGACGTGCCCATGTCGGTCGCCGCGTCCACCACCTCATGCCAGCCGCCGCTGAAGCGGTCGGCCAGTTCGCCGGCGGTGCGCCGCCGGGTCCTGCGGCGCGCCTTGTGCGCGAGGATCAGCAGGATCGGAAGCAGCACCAGTGCCAGCGGGATCGCCACCGCGAGCACGACGGTCAGGAGCATCGCCCAGTCGAAGGCCTCGTTCTCGGCCTCGTCCTGGTCCTCGTCGTCCACGCTGCCGGCCTTGTTCTGCTCCGGCTCCTCCGGGGGCTCGGGCTGCTGCAGCACCGGCGGCTTGGGCAGGGTCTGCGTCCGCGGCTCGGGCTGGATCTTCGTGTCCTCGTCCGGGTCCACGTCGATCGGCACCCAGCCGTACCCCTCGAACGGCACCTCGATCCAGGCGTGCACGTCCTTACCGCGTACCACCCATTCCTCGCCCGCGGACCGGTCGGAGTCCTCGTCCTCGACGAACCCCATGACCACCCTCGCGGGAATACCCACCTGCCGTGCGAGGAGGGCGAAGACCACGGCGAACTGCTCCTCGTCACCGACCATCTTCTTCTGGTCGAGCAGGTGGTCGATGCGCGCGGCGCCGTGGCCGGGGCGCGACTGCGGCTGCCCCTCCAGGCCGCTGGAGAGGATGCCGTCCGCCTCCAGGGCGTCCCTGATGAGGAAGAGCTTCTCGGCCGGCTCGGTCTTCTCGCCGACGTACTGCGCGGCCTTGGCAGGCACGTTCGCCGGGAGTGCCGCCCTCTCGGTCGTGGGAAGCTCGACGTCGGACACCGTGGCGCGGGCCAGGTCCTCTTCCGACGGAGGCGTGGTGAGCAGGGCGTCGAACTCGTAGCTGTCGCCCGGCTGCACGCCCGCGAGCGTCACGGCGGTCTCCGTCTCGCTGTCGTAGTAGGTGCCCGCGTCCTGGTTCGAGGCGCGTGCGCCCGTCCACGTGACCCCCGTCAGGTCGCCCGTCTCCGGCACCCACACGTCGCGGTAGTCGAGCGAGGTCACGGCGACCGTTGCCCGGGTGCCCCGCGCAGCCGTGACGATCTCGCGGCCCACGCGCGTGAACACGCCCGTCGCGCCACCCTCACCCGCCGCGTCGTACACCACGCCGTCGTACTCGTCGAGCGTGGCCAGGCGGATCCTGGCACCCTCCGGCAAGCCCGTGACGCTGAGGATGTCGGTCTCCTTCTCGTCCTTGGCGTAGTGCCGGAAGGAGGCGAGCGGCGTCGAGAACTCGTGCAGGTCGAGCGGCGGCACGATCTCCTCGCGCAGCACCGTCCTCGGAGCGTCCGGCAGCAGTGCCGGGCCGGCGAAGCCGGCGGCCGCGGCCGCGACGCCCAGGATGACCGCACCCGTGCGCACCCGGTACCAGGCCAGTCGGCGCGTGGCCTCACGGCTCTGCTCGGTGCTGATCGCGTGGGTGCCCACCCTGGCACCCATCGCACGGACTCCACCCCACAACAGCCCGACCACCGCGAGCACGAGACCCTGCACGACGGGCAGCGCCGTCTCCAGGGTGCCGAGCAGGATGACCCCGGCGAATCCCACGATGATCGGCAGCATCGCCCAGGCGGCATGCCGGGCACGCAACGCGATCGTCGCCGCGACGAGCGCCACGACCAGCATCATCAGGTACGGCACGACGGCCAGTTCGGGGAACGAGCCCAGCGGCGGAACGGTCGTCACGAACGCCTTCCAGCCCTGGACGGCGCCGAGCAGCAGATCCTGGAGGGTGGTCGGGCTCGGGAGGACCCCGCCGATCGCATCACGCGGCAGGGCGAGCACGGCGCCGAACAGCAGATAGCCGAGGACGGCGAGCGCCGCCACGGTCACGGCCGGCCAGCGGCGCCATGCGCTCAGCCAGGCGATGGCCAGGCCGAGCACGGTGCCGCCGATCGCGGGCACCAGGTACCCCGGCGCGCCCCAGACGGGGCCGAAGCCCAGCACGACGACCCCGCACATCGCGGCGATGGCGCCCAGGTCGAACCCTGCGCCCGTCGTCGCCGCGCGCGGGCGCGCGTCGGCGGCGCGGCGGGTGGTGCCGCCGCCCCGGGTCCTCGACCCGGTGAGACCGGTCGGCCTGCTGCCGTCCGGGTTGATCCCGCGGCGCGCTCCGCCGCGGGTGGTCTCGTCGTGGCTCATCCCTCACTCATCTTTCGCAGTGCGAGCGGCAGGTCGCCGAGCTTGCCGAGCGTCAGGACGCCGAGCTCGGCGATGGCGTGCCGGGACAGCGAGGCCCCGGGCACGCACTGGATCGCCATCACCTGCACGCCGGCCGGGAGGCGTGCGGAGGCCGAGCGCAGCTCGGTCGGCGTGACGAGGCTCCCCGTGACGAAGGACATCACCGAGGCGTCGTTCACCGTGGTGCCGGCGATGCGGGCGAGGTCGGCGAGCGTGGTCCTCGTCGAGGTCAGCTCGATCCGCGAGAGGTCGTCCAGCAGCCGGGTGCGGTGGTCACCGCGCAGGTTGCCGGCGTCGTTCACCATCACGGTGACGCCCCGGTCCTCACGGATCGCCTGCAGGCCCAGCGAACCGCAGACGCTGACCGCGAGCTCGAACTCCTCCTCGCCCGCGTAGTCCGCGGCCCGCGTGCTCAGCAGCACCGCCAGGTGCGAGCGTCGCGTCTCCTCGAACTGGCGGACCATGAGCTGCCCGGTGCGCGCCGTGGTCTTCCAGTGGATGTGGCGGCGGTCGTCGCCGGGCACGTAGTCGCGCAGTGCGTGGAAGGACACGTCCGAGTTGGAGAGGTCCTGGGTGACGCGGCCCTCGAGGTCCTTGAAGAAACCGGTGTTCGATCCCATCAGGTTCTTCACCTGGGGGTGCACGAACAGTTCCTCCGGCTCGGTCCAGGTGACCTCGCGGCGCAGCAGTCCGAGCGGGTCGGCACGCACGGACTTGACCGGACCCACCCTGATCACGCTGCGACGCCTCGTCGGGATCGTGAAGATCTCCTCGTGCGAGCCGCCGCCGCGCAGGCGCGGGACCGGGAAGGCCGCGGTCCCGGTTCCGACCGGAAGCTCCATGACCGAGGGCAGTACCGGCCGCCGCGCCTCGTTGCGCACGTCGAGGCGACCGACGGCGCGGTCGCCGACGGTCACGCGCCGCTGGGCCAGGTCGAGCACCACGGTGTACCGGAACTTCCCGAGCACGAACGCACTCGCCGCGACCAGGGTCACCGTCAGCAGGACGGCCGCGATCAGTACCTCGACCCAGGAGAGCAGCAGGCCGGCCACCCACGCCGCCACGGCCGTGACCAGCACCGCGAGACCGAAGCCGCTGAATGCCTCGGTGAGCGGACGGAGCCACGCGCGCACGCGGGACAGTCCGCGTCCGATCACGCCGGAGAACGCCAGCCGGCCACGGCGTGCGGCACGCCGCAGGCCCGCGCCACGCGCCCGTCGGCCGCCGGGGGTCTCCGTCCGCTTCCCGTAGCCCGGCCGCGACGTCGCGCTGGTGGTGACGGGCGGCCGGGTCGCCGTCGCCGTCATGCCGTCACACGCTCCTGCGGGGCGGCGACGTCGGAGAGGATGCGGCCCAGGATGATGTCCGGCTGCGCGCCGGCGAACTCCGCCTCCGGGTCGAGCACGAAACGGTGTGCCCACACGTGCTGGGCCAGGTCCTTCACGTCGTCGGGCAGCACGTAGTTGCGGCCGTGCACGGCCGCCCACACCTTGGTGCAGCGCACGAGCGCGAGGGCTCCGCGGACGGAGACGCCGATGCGGACCTCGGGGGCGTTGCGGGTCTCCTCGGCGAGGCGCGAGACGTACTCCAGCACGGCGGTGTCGGTGTAGACGGCGTGCGCCAGCGCCGACATCTCCGTGACGGCCTTGGTGGTGATCAGTGGCTGGAGCCCCTGGCTGCGGTCCTTCACCGAGGCGCCGGTGAGGATCTCGACCGTGGAGGCGTGGTCCGGATAGCCCACGGAGGTCTTCATGAGGAACCGGTCGAGCTGGGCCTCGGGCAGCCGGTAGGTGCCGGCCTGCTCGATCGGGTTCTGCGTGGCGATGACCATGAACGGGTTGCCCACGCTGTGCCGCACGCCGTCGACGGTGACGTGGCCCTCCTCCATGACCTCGAGCAGCGCGGACTGCGTCTTCGGCGAGGCACGGTTGATCTCGTCGGCCAGGACGATGGACGCGAAGATCGGCCCCTGGTGGAAGTCGAACTTGCCGGTGTTCTGGTCGTAGATGGTGACGCCCGTGACGTCCGACGGCAGGAGGTCGGGCGTGAACTGGATGCGGTTGTGCGTGCCCTGGACGGAGGCCGCGATCGCGCGGGCCATGGCCGTCTTCCCGGTGCCGGGGGCATCCTCCAGCAGCAGGTGACCCTCGGCGAGCATGCAGGTCAGTGCCAGCCGGATGACCTGGGACTTGCCCAGCACCGCCTGCCCGACGTTGCCGACCAGACGGTCGAAGGTCTGCGCGAACCAGGCCGCCTGTTCCGGCGTCATCGTACTCATGTGTTCCTGCTTTCTTGCGTCATGGGAGCGTGATTCGAGTGGGGCCGCGTGCGGGGTTCTCCCCGCCCGATCTCAGACATTCCAGGTGGAGACGGTATATCTGACTCCGTCGACATACATCGCGACCTGGGTGCCGTTGTAACTTCTGCCCATGTAGCACGGCAGTTGCTTCGATCCGCTGGCACCGCTGATGTCGTACTTGTTGGCGGCCGGGACACCGGACCAGGTCGTCGGGTGCGGCTCGTGGATGTCATGCCACGCCTTCGGCCCGTCGTTGGCCGTCGTGTCCCCGGCCCAGCAGGCGACCTCGTGGCTGCCCTGGAGGTTCTGCCAGTTGACGACCCAGTACTTGCAGACCTCGCCGCAGCTGGGACCGTTGCTGGACGACGTCACCCAGACCTTGAGGTCGGCGATGCTGGCCTTCTTCGTGGCATAGGCCCCGCATCCGGCCGCGTTGCAGGCACGCGCCTTGACGGTCCAGCTCTTGCCGTAGCCGCCCGTCACACCGATGTCGAACGGCCAGGTGGTCTTCGTGCCGCTGTCGTTGCGCGAGCCCGAGATCGACCACTCGATCCGCTGCACCGGGCGGCCGCCGTCGGAGCTCGGCTCGCGCACGGTGAAGTAGCCACCGGTCGAGGCCGACTTGGTCCAGGAGATCCGCGGCGTGCCGGGCGTCGTGTACGGCTTCACCGCGTTGGACTCCGTGGACCAGGCCGAACAGACGTAGTCGTTGCACGCCCGCACCTGGAACGTGTAGGTGGTGCCGTTCGTCAGCCCCCGGTACGTGTACGAGGTCGTGTTCCCGACCGAGACGGTCCCCGAGCCGTTGCGCCGCACCTGGTAGTACTTGCCGGTGCCGCGCACGTCGCCGACGTCGGTCCACGTCACGTCTGCCTGGCCGCTCGTGGTGCTGCCCAGCGACGCCGTCGGCGCGGCCGGCCGCGGTGGCGTCCCGTACGGCGTCACCCTGCCGGACTGCGGGCTGGTCTCGCCCTTCCCCGCCTTGTTCTCGGCCGTCACCCGGAAGGTGTAGTCCTTCTTCGTGTCCAGGCCTTCCACGGTCTGGCTGGTGCCCGACACCTCGAGGGTGCGCCGGACCGAACCGGACTCGAGGACGTCCAGGTGGTAGAGCTTGACCGCGTCGCCGTTGTCCGCCGGAGCCGTCCACCTCACGCTGACCTGGCCGCCGAGCACGGTGTTGACCCGGGTGGCGGTCGGGGCGGCGGGGCGCGCCGGCGGCCCCGCCGGAACCTCCGGCGCCGACGGGTCGGACCACTCGGACGGGTCGGGGGCGGCGTTCCTGGCCTGCACACGCACGGTGTAGGACGTACCGTTCTCCAGCCCCTCCCAGACGGTGCTGGTGCCGGGGAGGCACGGCTTGTGGATCGTGCCGTTCGGCGGCGCCGGTGAGATCTCCAGGTTGACGCACTGGATCGGCGAACGATCCGAGTACTTGGTGTTCGTCCACTTCACGGTGAGCGACTCGTCGCCGAACTCGAGCTGCGGCGGGGCCGGCTGGTCCGGCTTCTGGTCGGGACGTGCCTGCTGCGACGGAGGCGACGCCGGCGACAGGCCCACCTCGTTCTCCGCCTGGACCGTGAACGTGTACGTCACGTCGTTGGTCAGGCCGCTCACCGTACAGGTGGTCGTGGGGCACGCCCGCTCGTCCCCCCGGGACGAGGTCACCGTGTAGCCCGTGATGGGGGCGCCGTTGTTGTTGGGCTCGTCCCAGGTCAGGACGACGGTCTCGGAGCGCACCTCCTCGACGCGCGGCGGCCGGGGCGCCTCCGGCCTGCCGAGAACGGTGAGCTTGATGAACCCGTCCACCTGGCGGTCCGGATCCCCCGTGGCGTCCTGCACGGTGTACCGGACCCGCATGAGGCCATGGAAGTTCGCGTCGGGCGTCACCACGACCTGGTCCCCGCTGTAGTCCACGGTCGCGTCGCCCGCCTCGACCTGCGGCACGCCGACGAGTTCGAGAGGGGTCTCCGGGAACGGGTTGGTGTCGTTCACCAGGACGGCCACACGGGTCGCCACACCCTGGTGGGCGTCGTCCACGCGGTCCTCACCGGTGGCCGGGAGCGGCCGGGTGGACGCCACGACGGCGACAATGAGCTCGCCCTCGACCGGGTCCGTCCTGCCGTCGGTCACGCTGATGTCGACCGTGGAGGACGCCCCCTTCGCGACCGAGGGATCGGCCTGTGCGGTCACGGTGCTGCCCTCGACGGACAGTGCCAGCCCCTCGCCCCCGCTCCTGACCTCGAACGTGAGCGGATCGTTCTCCGGGTCGTTGACGTATGCCGCGAGGTCGACCGCGCCCTCGTCGCCGGCGGGCACCTCCAGCCGCGGAACTCCGCGGAACTCCGGTGGCTGGTTGTTCGTGGGCTTGACCTCGAGGGGCAGGGTCAGGGTCGCCCTGCGGCCGTCCGGATCGTCCGGCCCGTCGCCGTCGGTCACCTCGAAGCTGACCGACGCCGGCCCCGCGTAGTCCTCCTTGGCCGTGTAGGTGATCCCCGTGAGGCCCGTGACCTCGACGGCACCCTCGACACCGCTGACCGTGGACTCCTCGGTGATCCGCGGCTCACGGCCCTCCTCGACCACGACGTAGTCCGCGATGTCGAGGTCCTTCGGCTCTCCGGCGTGGACCACGACCGGTTCGAGTCCTGGCCGGAGATGCGGGGTCAGCTCGTCGCCGGGAACGCGGACGAACGCGCTGGAGGTCAGTCCGTCCATGTCGGTGACCGTGTAGGTGATGATCTGCAGGTCCGGCTGCACCTCGATCGAGAGCTTCCCGTCCTGGGACAGCATGAGGCCCTCGGCCGGGGATTCCAGTTCCACCGCGAGGTCGGCGGCCACACCGTCCGGGTCCACGTCGTTCGCCAGGAGATCCACCGTGACGGACTCCTTGCCCACCACGTCGGGCACGGCGAGGACGTCGTCGTGCGCGACGGGCGGCTCCAGAGGAGCCTCGTCGTCGACCTGGACGGTGATGGCCCCCTGGGCACGGGCCTTGTACGTGTCCTGGATGCCGTAGAAGAAGGGGTGCTCGCCGTCCTCCTCCGGTGCGGTGACGACGACCTCGTCGTCGACGACACGGGGGTCGAGGTGGTCCGCACTGCCGAAGAGGGACTCGACCAGGCCGATCTGGTCGCCGTCCGGATCGGAGTCGTTCGCCAGCGCGTCGATCGCCACGGTGCGGCCCGGCCGGACGAGCGTCGTGTCGTCCTCGGCGACGGGCTTCTGGTTCGTCGTCGGAAGCGGAGCGATGCCCACCCGTACGTGGCCGACACCCACGGCTCCCCGGCTGTCGGTCGCCTGGTAGGTGAAGGCGTCGGTCCCGATGGCGTCCGGGGACGCCTGGTAGTCGATGAACCCGTCGACGATCCGCGCCTGCCCCTTGGCCGGAGCACCGGAGATGTCCGACAGCATGACGTGGTCCCCGTCCGGGTCGGCGCCGTCGAGCGGCACGTCCACGCGCACGGTCCCGCCTGAGAGCACACGTGCCGTGACCTCGGGAAGCTGGGGCGCGGTGTTCTTCTCGTCGCCGTTGACGTTGATGGTGATCTGAGCCGAGTCACGCTGGCCGTTCGGGTCCGTCACCTCGTAGACGGCGTGCGCCACCCCCTCCTCGTCGCCCGCCTTGAAGCGCACGACGTCCTCGGAGACGAACGCCTCGCCCTTCGCGGCGTCGGGCTCCTCCACCAGCTCGGGCTCGAGCTCGAGCGACAGTCCGTCGGGGTGCGAGTCGTTCTTGAGGACCGGGATCGTCACCGTGTCACCCACGTGGACGTCCACCTCGTCGGAGCCCGCCTCCGGCGGCCGGAGGCGGGACGACGTCGGAATCGGCACCACCTGGACCTGGCCCTCCGCCGTCGAGCTCCCGTTCGACGCCGTGTAGTTCAGCGTGACGGTCGCACCGAGCCGCTGCTTCTCCGTGATCCGCAGCACGCTGTGGTCCAGCACGGCGACCGTGAGCCCGGATTCCTCCGGCACCTCGATCGACTGGACCACGAGCACGCCGCCGGCCGGGTCGTCGTCGTTCGCGAGCACGTCCACCAGGCCCTCGCCGCCCTGAGGCAGGAGCACACGGTCGGAGACGACCACGGGCCTGCCGGCATCACGGGGCGGTTCGAGCACGTCCACCCGGACGAGCCCCACCGAGGAGCCGGAATCGTCCGAGACCTGGTAGGTGACGTCGTACGACCCGGGCTTCTCGCTGTAGAACGCGAAGTTCCCGGCCGTGAAGCCAGGCGTGATCTCGACCCCGTCCGGCCCCGTCACGTTGACGAGCCGCAGCTTGTCACCGTTCGGGTCGGAGTCGTTGCGCAGGGGCCATGCCGTCACCGGCTCACCCACCAGGGTCGTGACGTGGTCCTGGACGGGGATCGGGGGCTCCTCCTGCGCCACGACGTCGATGAGGACGCGGCCCTGGGCAGCTCCCCCCTCGCCGTCGGCCACCTGGACCTCCACGATCTTGCGGCCGGTCGCGCCGCCCCCGTCGAGGAACTCGAGCCGCCCGTCCGGCCGCGCACGCACCTCGTCGGCCGGGTCGGCAGTGGTGGCGTTCGACAGGAAGAGGTCGTCGCCCTCCGGATCCTTGAAGTAGGGCAGGACGTTCACGCCGGCGGTCCCCGCCTGCGCCACCTTGAGCACCGGCTCGCCGCTCTGCTCGGGAGGTTCGTTCTCCTCCATCGGGTGGACCGTGAGCTCGACGCTCGCCGTGGCCGTGCCGCCCTCGCGGCCGTCGTCGACGGTGTACTCGAAGCCGACGGTCCCGGTCGCGTCGGGAGGCACGTCCGCCTGCAGCGCCTTCCCGTCGAGGACCTCGTGCACCGTGATGTCGCCGCCCACCGCCGGATCGCCCTCGAGGGTGACGGTCATGACGTCGCCGTCGGGATCGACGTCGTTCCCCAGCACGTCGAGCACCGTCGTACGGCCGGGCCGCACGCCGATGTCGTCGTCCTTCGGCTCCGGGCGGTGGTTCGGCCGGTCCCGTGGCGCCACGAACTGGTCCACGAGTTCCTGGACGGTCTCCTGCGAGTCCGTCTCCTCACCCTCGTCGCTCTCGTTCTCCTTGAGTTCCCAGTCGTCGACCTTGCGGTAGTCCTCGGTGGGGAGCCAGAGCCCACCGCCGATCACGTCGTTGAGGACGACATGACCTCGGTTGGTCCGGAACTGCAGGATCGCGTTCGGCGGGAGTCCCTCAAGAGTCTGCCGGTCGTCGGCGTCGACGCCGGGGCAGTCGCGGATCACCTCACCGGTGGACGACCAGGCGCCGTAGGTGCACCCACCGAGCTGGACCGGCGCGGCAGGCCTGCCTGACGCGGGCTGCTTGAGCGCGTCGCCGCCACCGAGCGGCTGGTTCACCAGGAAGCCGGTGCCTGCGACGGCGACCGTGTCGACCGCTGGGGAAGGCTGCTGCAGCATCGCATCGGCCAGTCCGTCCGGACGAACCGTCTTGCCGCCGGGCAGGATCAGCGTCCCACCGCTGCGGTCCAGCACGACGGGCTGATCTCCCACGGCGGTGATCTGGAGGTCCGCGTCGTCGGCGGCGACGACGAGCGAGTCCTCGGCCACCTCACCGGGCGCACCCTGGGCACCCGTGGCGACCGAGGTGAGCGTGCCGTCCGCGGGCGAGGCCACGTACACGGTGCCATCGGTGCCGACGGCCAGCGCGCCTCCCGTGCCGACCTTCGCGGTGGGGTCGAGCTCGTCCTCGTCGAACGCCAGCATGCCGTCGAACGGCAGCACCCACAGCCGCCCGTCCGCCGGGTCGTACACCGCGAACGCCGGGCCCCCGGAAGCCACCAGCGCTCCGGACGGCACCGCGAGGGTCCCGCCGAGCTGGACGTGTGCCGGGTCGACCGGCCCTGCCTGTCCCTGGCCGACGTCGTCCAGGAGTACGCGGCCGGCGTTCTGCGAGACGTCGAAGCTGGTGGAGTTCGTCGCCAGGATGCCGTCGATCGCCCGGGCATCGACGTTGTACCGGCCGAGTTCGCCGTGGCCCGCCCGCGTCACCCAGATCCCGGAGTCGTTCAGCACCACCTCGGCGGTCGCCTCACCGTCGTACCAGAGCGCGAGGCCGAGGACCGCAGCAGAGAAGACCGTCACGACACCCGTCGACGCGACGGCGCGCTTGTTCTCCATGAGTCGTGACACCAAGGACACGAGGCTCCCCCTCGACTGTTGGACTTGGCTGACATGGACGCGCTGGGCCGCACGGCCCATTGTCGGCTTCCGACCCGCCTGTCCGAATGATCTCGTTCATCCGCCAGATTCCCGAGTTCACCCTACAAGGGGGTACTGACACCCGAACAGGAAAGTCGTATGGGGACTTGTCCCCATGCGCGGGGAGCTCCACGGCCGTGGACGTGTCTCCCGCACGAAGGCGGACGCCGCTCGGCAGCGGGAGGGAGCCGGCCAGGCATTCGACCCGGCCGGCCGCTCCCCGCTTCCGCGCGGAGGACCGCCTACCACGACGACGACTGGTACCTCGTGCCGTCGATCACCACGGCCACCGACGTGCCCGGGTAGCCGTAGTAGCAGTTCAGCTGCTTCGTCCCGGAGCCCCCGAAGTTCAGGGTCTGACCGGCTCCGCCCGAGCTCCTGCTGCCGTCGATGATGTTGTGCCACCCGGTCGTGTCCGGGTTCGTCCCCGCCCAGCACTCCACCCTGTGGTTGCCGCTCGGGAAGTCGCTGTAGTTGATCTTGAAGTAGGCGCACGACGCGTCCGAGCACTGGGAGTTGCTCACCGACGAGCCGTGCACCACTCGTGCCGCGGGGTTCGGGGCGGCGTCGGTGGATCCGGAGGCCGACGCATAGGCTCCGCATCCCGCCTGGTTGCAGGCACGTGCCTTGAGTGTGTAGTTCTTGTCGTAGCCGCCGTTCACGTTGATGTCGAACGGGCCGGACGTCTTCGACCCGCTACCCGACTGCGAACCGCTCAGCACCCACTCGATCTTCGTGACGGCGCTGCCGCCGTTCGATCCCGGGTTGCGCACGGTGAAGTGGCCGTCGGTGGCGCTGTCCTTGTACCAGGTCACTCCCGGGGTGCCGGGCGTGGTGTACGGCTTGACGGAGTTGGACTCCCCTGACCACACGGAGCAGGCGCCCTTGTCGTTGCAGGCCCGCACGCTGAACGTGTACGTGGTCCCGTTCGACAGGCCGGTGAAGGTCATCGTCGTGCCCGTGGTCTGCCGGGTGCTGGTCGCCGGGCTGGACCGGACCTCGTAGTAGCCGCCCGTGCCGCGGAAGCTGCCGACAGCACTCCAGGTCACGCTCGCCTTGCCGCTCGTGTCTCCGGGGATCAACGAGGCCGACGGGGCGGCAGGGCGGTCCGGGGTGCCGTAGGGCTGGACCGCGTTCGACTGCGCACTCTTCTCGGAGTCCCCCGCCTTGTTCCGGGCCAGCACCCGGAACGTGTAGGTCTTCTTCGGGTCCAGGCTCTGCACCGTCTGGCTGGTCCCGGTGATCGCCTCGAGCGTCCGGACCGTCGAACCGCCCTCCAGCACGTCGAGGTCGTAGTCCTTGATCGCGTCGCCGTTGTTGGCGGGCGCGGTCCAGTTGACGTTGATCTGACCGCCGAGGTTCGTGTTCACCCGTGTCGCGGTGGGCGGCGCGGGTTGCTCCGGGGGGCCGGCCGGCACCTCGGGCGCGGACGGGTCGGACCACTCCGACGGATCGGGGGCCTCGTTCTTCGCCTGGACCCGCACCGTGTACGCCGTGCCGTTCTCCAGACCTTCCCAGGTGGTGCTCGTCGTCGCGAGACACCTCTTCTGGGTGACGCTGTTCGGCGGCGCGGGCGAGATCTCCAGGTTCACGCACTCGATCTGCGAACGGTCCGAGTACGTCCTGTTGGTCCACGAGACCTCGAGCGACTGGTCGCCGAACACCAGCTGGGGTGGTGCGGGCTGGTCCGGCTTCTCGTCCGGACGCGCCTCCTGCGACTGCGGCGAGGGATCGCCGAGCCCCACCTCGTTCTCCGCGCGCACCGTGAACGTGTAGGTCACGTTGTTCGTCAGGCCCGTGACGGTGCACGTCGTCGTGGGGCACCGCTGCTCGTCACCCTGGGACGAGGTCACCGTGTAGCTCTCGATGGGCGCGCCGTTGTTGTTGGGCTCGTCCCAGCTGAGCACGACGGTCTCGGACCGCACCTCTTCCACGCGGGGGGCACGCGGCGCCTCCGGCTTTCCGAGCACGGTCAGGTTGATCACCCCGTCGACCTGCCGGTCGGGATCCTTCGTCGCGTCCTGCACCGTGTACTTCACCCGCATCGCGCCGTGGAAGCCCTCCTCGGGCTGGACGGCGACCTGGTCGCCGCGGTACTCCGCGGTCCCCTTGCCCGTCTCCACGACCGGGACGCCGACGAGCTCGAGCGGCACCTCGGGGAACGGGTTGTTGTCGTTGACCAGGACGTCCACGAGCTCGGCCACACCCTCGTGCGCGTTGTCCACGACGTCCTCGCCGGTGACGGCCAGCGGCCGCGTCGACGCCACGACCTTGACGGTCAGCTCGCCCGGGACCGGATCGGTGTGTTCGTCGGTCACCGTGAACGGGATGACCCGCGACGTGCCCTTGGTGACCGACGGCTCCGCCTGGGCGGTCACGGTGCCGGCGCGCACGGAGGCCGAAAGCCCCTCGACGTCGCCCTTGAGCTCGAACGTCAGGGTGTCGTTCTCCGGGTCCCGGACGTAGGCCGCCAGATCGACGGCGTTCTCCTCACCGGCCGGCACCTCCAGCACCGGGCTCCCCTTGATCTCCGGAGGCTGGTTGTCGGTGGCCCTGACCTCGATGGGGAGCGTGAGCGTGGCCTTGCGTCCTTCGGGGTCCTCGGCGCCGGCGCCGTCGGTCACCTCGAAGCTCACCGATGCCGGGCCGATGTAGTCGTCCTCGGAGAGGTAGGTCAGGCTCGTCGGCCCCTCCACCGTCACCGAGCCGTCGACGGCGCTGACCTTCGACTCCTCCGTGATGCGCGGCTTGCGCCCTTCCTCGACCACCACGTACTCGAACAGGTCGATCTCCAGCGGCTCCCCGCTGGTCGCCTCCAGCGGGTCCAGGCCGGGCTTGAGATGCGGGGTGAGCGCGTCGCCGGGAACCCGCACGAACGCGCTGGACTCCAGCCCGTCCATGTCCGTGACGGTGTAGGTGACGATCTGCAGGTCCGGGGTCACCGGGATCGTGATCTTCCCGTCCTCGGACAGCGTCGCGTCCTGCGCTCCCGTGCTCACCTCGAGCTCGGACGCCACTCCGTCGGGGTCGACGTCGTTGGCCAGCACGTCCACAGTGACGGAGTCCTTGCCCGCCACGTCGGGGATCGAGAGGACGTCGTCGTTCGCCACCGGAGGCAGGAGCGGGGCGTCCGGGGAGACCTTGACCGTGATGGCAGCCTGCGCCCGCGCCTTGTAGGAGTCCTGGATCCCGTAGTAGAAGGGGTGCTCGCCGGCCTTGCCCGGTGCCGTCACGATCACCTGGTCGTCCTCGACCTGCGGGTCGAGGTCTCCGGTGCTGGCGAACAGGGACTCCACCAGGCCGATCTCGTCCCCGTCCGGGTCCGTGTCGTTCGCCAGCGCATCGATCGCCACCGTTCGGTCCGGGCGCACGAGTGTCTCGTCGTCCTGAGCGATCGGCTTCTGGTTGGTCTCCGGCGACGGGGCGATTCCCACCCGCACGGTTCCCAGGCCGACGGCTCCCCGGCTGTCGGTCGCGGTGTAGGTGAACGTGTCCGTCCCCTCCGCGTCCGGTGATGCCTCGAAGTCGATGAAGCCGTCGGTGATCCGGGCGCGTCCCATCGTCGGAGCTCCGGCGATGTCCGACAGCATGGTGTAGTCGCCGTCGGGGTCGACGCCGTCGAGGGGGACGTCGATCCGCACCGTTCCGCCCTGCAGGACGCGTGCGGTCACGTCCGGAAGCTGCGGTGCCGTGTTCTCGTCGCCGTCGCGCACGTTGATCGTGATCTGTGCCGAGCCGCGCTGCTTGTTCGGGTCCGTGACCTCGTAGACCGCATGCGCGACGCCCGCCTCGTCGCCCGCCTTGAAGCGGATCACGTCCTGGGAGACGAATGCCTCGCCGAGGCTCGGGTCGGGCTCCTCGGCCAGTTCACGGGCGAGCGTGATCGGCAGGCCGTCCGGGTGCGAGTCGTTCTTCAGCACCGGGATCGTGACCGTGTCCCCCACGTGCACGTCCACCTCGTCGGCTCCCGCCTCGGGCGGACGGAGGCGCTCCGTCCTCTGGATCGGCACGACCTGCACCTGTCCGTGGGCCGTGGCCTCGCCGTTCGACACGGTGTAGCCGATGGTCGTGGCCGCCTCGAGGCGCCTGTTCTCGGTGACCTTCAGGACGTGGTGGTCCAGCACCGCGACGGTGAGGCCGGAGTCCTCGGGAACGTCCACCTCCTGGACCACGAGCACACCACCGGCCGGGTCGGTGTCGTTCGCGAGCACGTCCACGAGGCCTTCGCCGCCCTTGGGCAGCAGGACCTGGTCGGTGACCACCACCGGCTTGCCGGCGTCGCTCGGCGGTTCGACGACATCCACCCGGACCAGGCCGGTCGCGGTCTGGGGGCCGTCGCTGACGGTGTAGGGGATGTCGTACGAACCGGCGGCCTCGCTGACGAACCTGAAGGTGCCCGCCGTGTGGTACATCGTGATCTCGGCCGGCGCGGCGTCCCCCACGTGCGTCAGCCGGAGCCGGTCACCGTTCGGGTCCGAGTCGTTCTCCAGCGGACGCACCGTGACCGGCTCACCCACCAGGGTCGTCACGTGGTCCTGCACGGGGAGCGGGGGCCGCTCGTCCGCGACGACGGACACGTTGACGCGCCCGGTGGCCGCTCCGGTCCCGTCGGAGACCGTGACGTCGATGACCTTGGTGCCCGTCGCTCGGCCGCCGTCGAGGAACTCGATCGTGCCGTCCGGCCGGAAGCGCACGTCGTCCTCGGGGTCCTGCGTGGTCGCCTGGGCGAGGAAGAGGTCGTCGCCGTCGGGGTCCTTGAAGTAGGGCAGCACCTTGATCTCGCCCGTGCCCCCCTGTGCGACCTTGAGCCCCGGAATGCTCGGCTCCACGGGGATCTCGTTCTCGTCCGGCTGGCGGACCCTCAGGGTGACGTCCGCCTCGGCGGTGCCGTTCTCGCGGCCGTCGTCGACCTGGTAGGTGAAGGTGATGGTGCCCTTCGCGTCCGGGGGAACGTCCGCCTGCAGGGCCGCCCCGTCGAGCACCCGGTGGATGGTGATCTTCGAGCCCTCGCCGGGACCGCCGGCCACCGAGGCCGTCATGACGTCGCCATCGGGGTCCATGTCGTTGCCGAGCACGTCGAGCACCGTCGTGCGGCCGGGCCGGACGCCGAGATCGTCGGGCTTCGGCCGCGGTGGCTTGTTCGGCTGGTCGCGATCGGCGACCGTCTGGTCCACCTGCGTGTAGACGGTCGTCTCGGAGTCGGACTTCTCGCCCTCGTCGTTCTCGTTGTCCTTCTGGTCCCAGTCGTCGACCTTGCGGTAGTCGTCCGTGGGCAGCCACAGATATCCACCGATCACGTCGTTCAGGATGATCCGGCCACGGTTCGTGCGGTACTGCAGGACCGCGTCGGGCGACAGCCCGTCGAGGACCTGCCGGGCGTCGGAGTCCGTTCCGGGGCAGTCGCGGATCACCTCGCCGGAGCCCGACCAGGCCCCGTAGGTGCACCCGCCGACCTGGACCGGAGCGGCAGGCCGGCCCGACCGGTGCTGGGTGAGCGCGTCGCCGCCGTCGAGCGGCTGGCTGACCAGCGAGTCACCGGTGGCGACGGCCACCGTGTCCGACGGACCCGACGGCTGCTGCAGCTGCGCCTCGGCGAAACCGCTGACATGGATCTGGTCACCGCCGGGGAGGATCAGGGTCTCCGCGGTGCGGTCCAGGACCACCGGCCGGTCACCGACAGCGGAGACCTGCAGGCTCGCGCCCTCCTGGACGTCGAGGCGCTCGGTCTCGACCTCACCCGGTGCGCCGCGCCGACCCGTGCGGACGCTCGTCAGCTCGGCGTCGCCGGCCGTCGTCGCGACGTACACCGTCCCGTCGGTACCCACGGCCAGCACGCCGTCCTTGCCGATCTCCGCGGTGGGATCCAGCTCCTCCTCGTCGAAGGCCTGCGCCCCGTCGAAGGGAAGGACCCAGAGCCGGCCCGACTCGCCGTCGTAGACGGCGGTCGTGGCGCCGCCCGACGCCGCCTGCGCGCCGGCCGGCAGGTCGAGGGCGCCGGCGAACTCGAGGTGAGCGGGGTCGACGGGGCTGGCCTCGGAGTTCCCGTCGTCCTTCAGGAGAACGCGCCCGCCGTCCTGCGACACGTCGAAACTCGTCGAGGCGGTCTGCATGATGCCGTCGATCGCGGAGGCCTCGACGTTGAAGCGGCCGAGCTCCCTCTGGCCGGCCCTGGTCACCCAGATGCCCGAGTCGTTGAGCACCACCTCCGCGGTCGCCTCGCCGTCGTACCACAACGCCAGGCCGACGAGCGCACCCGAGAAGACCGTGACCACACCGACCGAAGCGACCGCGCGCTTGTTCTCCATGAGGCGTGACACCAGGGACACGAGTCTCCTCCTCGACTACCGCGTTGTGGTGATGGGCGCGATCGACCGGGCGCGCTCCCCGCCACCCGTTTGCCGACCTGTCCGATTAATCGGGTCCGCACCAAGAATTCGGACTTCACCCTACAAGGAGACACTGACACCCAGAGGGGAAACCCGGATGGGGAGATCTCCCCATCCGCAGGATCTCCACATTTCCGTGAGGCACAGAGGTAATTCTCCGGCATCGTTTCGACCCAGATTGAAAGGTCACGGACCCGCAGACCCGCCCGGAGCGCCCGCGCGGATCAGGCTCCCGCCAGGACCACCGTGCTACCGACACGCAGCCCCCAGCGCTCGAAGCTCCCGGCCGGCGCCTCCAGGACGCTGCCGACGCCACGGCGGATCGCGGACACGCCCCAGGGGCGCAGCACCTGCGCGTGCAGCACGTCACCGTCGGCACCGAGCAGCGCGACGTCGAGCCGCACGCGCATCCACGCACCGTGCACCGACGAGCACGGACGCAGCACCAGGGCCTCGGGCAGCTCGCGCCGGAACAGCAGCCCGCGCGCTCGCCCCAGGGCGGTGTCGGCCACCTCGGCCTCGGCCACCGGGCTGCCGTCGACCACCAGCGTGCGCCGCTTCATCGAACCCCCTCGTTCACGGACGACTGTTCACCGCGCGCCTCTCACCAGGCGCCTCGGACCGGAATTTTCCACCGTAGGCAGGCCTTTCTACCATGCGTGCACGGCGCCACCCACGAGAGCCGGGGCGCCTCGCACGGCTCACGGCGCGGGCGGCATCACGCCCCCGTTATCAGTGACCGATCGGGCGTGCATCGTGTGCATTTCGTGACTGGTCTGTGTTGAACACTTTCGCCAGTGCTGACCGACATGACCGCCATTGCGCGCCTGGTATCGATTTCAATACCCGAGGCACCCTCCACACCCTCCGCCCGCTTCCCGGGATTATCTGACCGTTCTGCCCGGTACATGCTTGACGGTCAGCAATGAGCCCGTCAGCATCCAACATGGAACCGGCGGAATGGCCCCGGTCACAGTTCGACGCCCGGCAGTGCCGCCCGGCACAGGACAGGACGGTGGTTCCACGGAGCGCACAGCTCGCACGCCGGGACAGCTCGGCGCGGGGTTTGTTAGTTCCGGTAGCAAGATCCGTTCCGGTCACCAAAGGGGGAAACCGTGCTCGTCGTCGCGATCGGTGCACCGGAAGGCGTCCACGCCTCGGTCCACCGGGCTGATCCCACGCTGGAGTCCGTCGTGGCCGCCATCCGCCGCCTTCCCGTGGACGACGTCGTGCTCGCGACGCGTGACGAGGCGGCACGCAAGGTCGCTCGCTCGGCCCGCCTGGTCCTGGGCCCCGAACGCCTCGCGATCCTGCACCTGGAGGTGCACCTCACGGCCTGGGCCGTGATCCTCGCCGGCCTGACCACTCCCGCACTCCCGGCGGCATCGGCCCGCGCCGTGGCCGACGACGTCCTGTCCCGCGTCGTCACGCGCGCCCTCGTCTCGACGGTCACTTCCCTGGCCGAGCCCACCCCGACGTTCCGTCAGCACGCGGGCAGCCTTCTGCCCACCTCGGCGTTCGTGGTCGACCCCGGCCGGGGCACCGTCGGGCGGTTCCTGGGCCACCTCGGGGTCCCGGACGGCGAGACCATCGTCGTCGCACGGTCCCCGCGGCCGGTCGTCCCCGGGGTGGACGCGCTGCTCCCCCACCCTGCCGACGTCGAACTGGGCGGGCCCCACGGTCTCCCGGCGGCCGAGTGGCCGGCACCACGGTGGTTCGAGGTGTCCAGCCTCGACGCCCCGCTCACCACGACCATCGCCAACGTGGCCTCCGGGTTCTTCCGCTGGCCGGCCTGCGACGTCTGCGGCCGCGCGGCTCCGGAGTCCTGTCTCTTCTGCGACGTCGCCGCCCACCCCGCCCGGACCGGGTCACGCGGTGGCGTCGCAGGGGCCACACCCCATCCCGAGCCCTTGGAGGCTGTCCGATGAATCCCCGGCAGCGACGAGGGGTGTTCCTCCTCGTCGTCACCTCCGTCCTGGCAGTCGCCGTCTTCGCGGGCGTCCTGTACTACGTGCGCACGGTCAGCACGCAGGTGGGCCCCATGACCACGGTGCTGCAGCTGAACCGTGCGGTGGAGGCGCAGGAGCCCATCGAGCCGGCGATGCTGGAGGAGATCGCGGTCCCGGAACGCTGGGCCCCCGCCTCCGCCCCGCACACCAAGTCGGACGTGGAGGGGCTCGTCGCGGCCACCGCCTACAAGCGGGGTGCGGTGGTGCAGGCGGGCATGCTGGTGGAACGCCCGATCGTGCAGCCCGGGTTCCGCGAGGTGGCCGTCGTCGTCGACGCCGAGACGGGCGTCGCCGGCAAGGTGCGGCCCGGGGACCGTGTCGACGTCATCGCGACGATGCGGGCCGACGGCGACTCCAAGAACCTCGCCCGGGTCTGGGTGTCGAACGTGCTGGTGGTCGAGGTGGGGATCCCCACCACGGTCGAGGACCCGGACGACATCGCCCCCAGCCGCGGCCTTCCGGTGACGTTCGCCCTGAGCACCGAGGACGCGCTGACGCTGGCATACGTCGAGACCTTCTCCGAGAAGATGCGTATCGCGCTGCGCGGCGCGGGTGACGAGGCCGAGATCCCGTTCGACGAGCGGACCTTCGACGGCACCGTTGCCCAGAAGAAGAAGCAGGAGAGCTGAACGTGGCGACCAAAGTCCTGCTCGTGACCGCGTCGCACGAGGTGCGGGACCATCTGGGCCACGTGCTCTCGGAGTCCGACGGCTTCGAGCTCGCGGCGGCCGTGGCGGACACCCCGGGCGTCATGACGGCGCTGGACCGTCACCCGGACGTCGGCCTCATCGTGGTCGACGAGGCCGCCGACGACGGCCGGGGACACGCCCTGGCCCGCACGGTGGGTATGGCGGTCCCGCTCACGGGGATCGTGATGGTCGTCGAGGCGCACAACGCGGCCGAGATGAGCACCGCCATGGCGGCCGCCATGGAGGTCGGCGCGCGGTCCGTGATCGCCCGCAACTCGGGTCTCGAGGAAGTGCTCACCCGGTTCGAGTCCGTGGCGTCGTGGTCGGCGGTGGCACAGGCCGCGATCTCCGCGGAACGCACGGGTGGCCGCAGCGGGCGGATCATCGCCGTGGCCGGCGCGAAGGGCGGGGTGGGCACCTCGGTGCTGGCCCTCCTGCTGGCCCGGGCGGGCCGCACCGGCGACACCACCCTCGTCGACCTCGACGTCGCCGCCGGTGACCTCACCGCCTACGCCGGAGTCCGCACCCGCCGCTCGATCGTCGACCTGGCGGGCGTGGAGGGCGAGATCACCGGGCGCATGCTGCGCGAGACCACCTACGACGTGCCCGGGGGCATCCGCCTGCTGCCGGCCCCGGCCGACGGCGAACGGGGCGAGGAGATCGCGGCGGCGGCGGTCCGGTCGATCCTTTCCGGCCTGCGGTTCGAGTCGGACCTCGCGGTGCTCGACGTCGGGACCCACCTGGACGAGGTCCGCGCCACCGCGCTGGAGTTCGCCGATCGCGTGCTTCTCGTCTCCACCCCCGATCTCCCGTCCCTGCGGTCCGCCCGCCGCGCGCTCGCGCAGTGGGAGCGCCTGGCCATCCGCCAGCCGACGTCGGTGGAGCTGGTCCTCAACCGGCGCAGCCCGAAGGACGAGGTCACACCCCAGCTCGCCGAGCGCATCGTGGAGCGTCCGGTCGCGTTCACCGTGCCCGACGGCGGAACCGCGTTCGCAGCCGCCGTCAACACCGCCACCCTGCTGGAGTCGCCCACACCTGTACACAGGGCGGTCGCCGAGGTGGGCGCGGCCGCGCTCCGCGAGGAGGCCGGTGACACGCCGTCGGACACACCGGACGGCCCCACGGAGGTGGAGGCCCTGGTGGCCGGCTCGGCGAGCCGGCCCGGCCGCCGCGACCGCAGGACGGCGGGCAGGGCGCAGAGGACCGACAAGAGAAGCGCGAGCCACAAGGCGCCCGAACGGCCCGCCACCCGGGACGCCGGTCAGGCATCCGTCGAGCTGCCGGTCTTCATCGCCGTGGCACTGATGACGATCCTGCTGTGCGTCCAGGGCATCGGCTGGGCCTCGGGCCTCCTGGCCGCTCGTGCCGCCGCGCAGGAGGGGGCGCGGACGGTCGGCATCGTCGGCTACCACGAGGACGAACACGTCGACGAGGTCGAGCGGCGTGTCCGCCAGGACGTACGTGAACGCCTGCCCCACGCCCTGCGCGAGGTGGTCCGGGACTCCGACATCGCCATCTCGTCCGACGAGGTGAGCGTGCGGGTCACCGTCCCGACCGTCCTGCCCGGCGTGGAGCTGTCCGCGTCGTCCACCGCCCCCGTCTACCCGGAGCGCTGAGATGGACGGCGGTCCGCGGCACCACGACGCCGGCCAGGCGATGGTCGAGCTCGTCGGCGTCGTCTTCGTCATCGTCCTGGTCGCACTGCTCGCGATCCAGGGCATCACCGTCGCCCAGACGGCCTCGATCACGCAGGAGGCCGCCCGGAACGGAGCCCGCGCCCTGAGCCAGGGAGAGGACTGGCGGTCCGTCGTGGAGGAGCAGATCCCCGACGGCCTGGAGCTCGAGGCCGCCGAGTTCGCCGCCGAGGACGGCACGGCCCGCGTGCAGGTGACGGTCTCCGCGCCGCTCGGCCTGGGCGAGATGCAGGTCACCGACGTGTCGCTCACGCGGGCCGCGGAGTTCCCGATGGAGGACTGACGGGAGACGCCGGTCCCCGCGGACCGGGGCACGGCAGGCCCGGTCACGACATCCGAGACAGACCACGACAGGAAAGGGAGGGGTGACATGGCCCTTCGCGACCGGCTCGCCGCCGACGAGCGACGCGACGACGACCACGACCTCGCCAAGGTCTACCGCGAGCGCCTGCTCGAGGAGATCGACGTCGACGAGCTCTCCCGCCTCGCCCCGGCCCAGCGCAGGGTCAGGCTGGAGCGCGTGCTGTCCCGCATGCTCTCCGTCGACGGACCGGTCCTGTCCGCCCGGGAACGCAGCGCGCTGGTGCAGCGGATCGTGGACGACGCGCTCGGGCTGGGCGTGCTGGAGCCGCTGCTGGCGGACGAGTCGATCACCGAGATCATGGTGAACGGACCACAGGACGTCTTCGTGGAGCGGTACGGCAAGGTGGAGCGGGTCCCGACCCGGTTCCCGTCCTCGGACCAGCTCTATCAGACGATCGACCGGATCGTGTCGCAGGTGAACCGCCGGGTGGACGAGTCCTCGCCGATGGTGGACGCACGTCTGCCGAGCGGCGAACGCGTGAACGTCATCATCCCGCCGCTGGCGCTGGACGGGCCGACGCTGACGATCCGGCGGTTCCCGACGCCCTTCCGGATGAGTGAGCTGGTGGACCGCGGCACGCTCGACGGGCACACCGCGGCACTGCTGGGGTCCTGCGTGCGAGCACGGCTGAACGTGGTGGTCTCGGGCGGCACGGGTTCGGGGAAGACGACGTTCCTGAACGCCTTGTCGGGCATGATCCCGGAGCAGGAACGCATCGTGACGATCGAGGACGCCGCCGAGCTGTCCCTGCAGCAGGGACACGTGGTGCGGCTCGAGTCCCGTCCGGCGAACGTGGAGGGGCGGGGCGCGGTCGTGATCCGGGATCTGGTGCGCAACGCCCTGCGCATGCGGCCGGACCGGATCATCGTCGGTGAGGTCCGTGGCGGCGAGACGCTGGACATGCTGCAGGCGATGAACACCGGCCACGACGGGTCGATCGCCACGGTGCACGCGAACACGGCGCAGGACGCGCTGAGCCGGCTGGAGACGCTCGCCTCGATGAGCGAGGTGGAACTGCCGGTGACGACCCTGCGGGACCAGATCAACTCGGCGATCGACGTCGTCATCCACCTGGAGCGCGCACAGGACGGCTCGCGCCGTGTCGTGGAGGTGCAGGCGGTGACGTCGAGGCGGCGTGAGGACTACGCGCTGACCCCGCTGGTGGAGTTCGTGACCGATCCGCTGGGCCCGGACCGTCTCGTGACGGGTCGGTTCCTGCGGTCCACGCCGCCGGCGGAGCTGGTGGAACGGCTCCGCCGGGCCGGCGAGGCCGTGCAGGGCCCGGCTCCGGCCGACGGGGGTGCGACGTCATGATCGTCCTCCTCGTGGCCGTGGGCCTGCTGGTGACGCTCATGACGGCGGCGGCGACCGTCGCGACGTGGGCGAACAACGCGGAGATCGAGCGGCGGATCGTGGAGTCCGCCGAGATGGACCCGAAGAAGCGCGTCGGCGTTTTCGCCCGTCTCGACGAGCGCCTGCAGCGGGTCCGCTGGGGGCAGCGCCTGCAGTCCCTGCTCGCTGGTTCGGGCCTGCCGGGGTGGTCGCCGTCGATGTTCGTCGCCGCGACGGCGGCGGCGGCGCTCGCGGGTGGTCTGATCGTGCTTCCTCTGTTCGGCCGCACGACGGCGGCGCTGGCGGTTCTGATCGTCGTCGTCGCCGTACGGAGCTGGCTGGAGCGGCGGCGCAAGCAGCGGGTGGACCGGTTCGTGGCGCAGTTGCCCGAGCTCGCACGGCTGCTGGCGAACGGCGCGTCGGCCGGTCTGGCGGTGCGCCGCTCGTTGGAGATGGCGGCCGACGAGATGCCGGAGCCCGCGGGTTCGGAGGTGTCGCAGGTGAGCGCCGAGATGGCGGTGGGCCGGTCGTTGCAGCAAGCCCTCGACAGCCTGAGCGAGCGTCTTCCGTCGCGCGAGTTGTCGGTGCTGGTCCAGACGCTGTCGATCCAGGGGCGGACGGGCGGCGCCCTGGTCACCGCGTTGTCGGGGATCGGCAGCACGCTCGAGGAGCGGCGCCGGCTGCGTCGTGAGGTGGCCACGTCCACTCTCGGCGCCCAGTTCTCCGGGTACACGGTGATCTTCCTGGCCTTCGGCGCGGTGGCACTGATGAACGTGTTCAGCCCGGGCGTGGTCGACGAGATGATCACCAACCTCATCGGCCAGGTGGTGCTGCTCGTCGCGACCGGCTTGTTCGTGGTCGGCTACTTGCTGGTCCGCCGCCTCGCGAAGGTGGAGGTGTGACGAAGGGCGCAGTGCACGGTGTGGGCCGAGGAACGAGGCACACGCCGGAAACGAAGTCCGAGAAACACCGATGACGACGGAGGGAGGTGTGACGTGTTCGGGATTCTGATCGCGCTGGCCGCGGCCGGGGTGGCGGTGCTGGGCATGACGGGCTATCGGCTCGTCACCAGTACCGGTCTGGAGGATGTCGAGGCCGAGTACGCGCCGGAGGAGGTGAAGCGGACTCTCGGGTTCGCCGCCGTGCTGGACGTGCTGGGGGCGCCGTTGCAGCGGACGGCCGTGCGGCTGCGGGGCCGCGCCCGTCTTCAGCGGCTCGACACGGTGTTGCGCCGTGCCGGGCGTCCGGACGGCGTCACGCTGACGATGTTCGTGCGCCGCGAGGCCGCGCTGGTTCTTCTGGGTGTCCTGTTCTGCCTGTTGTTCGCGTTGCAGGGCTACTGGCAGATCGGCCTGGTGTTGTTCGTGGCGCTCAGCACCTGGATGCGCCTGTGGTTGCAGCTCGAGGCGAACAAGCGCCAGCTGCAGATCGACCAGGAGCTTCCGGACTTCCTGGATGTCCTCGCGGTGACGGTGACCGCGGGTCTGGGTTTCCGTCAGGCCCTGGAGCGCGTGTGCGAGTTCCATGGCGGCGCGCTGGCCGGGGAGATGCGCACCGCGCTGCGGGAGATGAACGTGGGATCTGGCCGGCGCCAGGTGTTCGAGGCTCTGCGTGAGCGCAACAGGTCCCGCGCCGTGGGCACGTTCGTGACGGCGCTGCTGCAGGCCGAGGAGTTGGGCGTTCCCCTGGCGGAGGCGCTCACCTCGATCGCCGCCGACGTGCGCCGTGAGCACGCCGAGAACGTGCGGCAGCGTGCCGCGCGGGCGGCCCCGATGGTGTCGCTCGCGGTCACGGTGACCATCCTGCCGGGAGCCTTGATCCTCATCGTCTCGGCGGTTCTCATCGCGAACGCGGGGGTGCTCGGTGGGGTCTTCTGAGCGTGACGGCCCGGCGTCCCTCCCGCCGCGCGGCATGGACGCGACCACGCAGCGCGCGATCGGTCCGGCGGTGCGTCTCCTGTGCCAGGTGCGGCTCGTGGTCCTGGCGTTCTCCCTGGTTCTGGCGATGCTCAACGGCACCGGCTGGCTGGGTGCGGTCCTCGTGGTGCTCGCCGCGCCGTTCTCCTTCGTTCCCGCGCTGAACTGGGAGACCCGTGGCCGGATCTACGCCCGTAACGGCATCCTGCTCGCGTGCGACATCGTCGTCGCCGTCGTCGCCCTGATCCCGCTGGCGGGATCGCCGCTGATGGCCGTGTATGCCGCCGCGACCGCCGCCCTCTGGGGACTCTTCGCCGGCCTGCGTCTCGGCCTGGTGATGGCCGTGCCGCTGTGCCTGTTCCAGCTCACGGCCTACGAGCCGTCCTGGCAGGGGTTCGTCACCGGGATCTCCGGAGCCGCCCTCACGGCCGTGATGACCTGGACGGGAACCATGCTCGGCCGACGGCTGCGCAAGCAGGCGGTCATCACGGCCGAGCTGGCCACGACGCGCGAGCACCAGGCCATGCTGGCCGAACGCCTGCGCCTGGCCCGCGACCTGCACGACACGGTCGCCGGAGACCTCGCCGGGCTCTCGCTGACGACGCGCGGGCTCGCCGACCGGCTGGAACGGGAGGGTGTCGCACGCGGCACCGTCGAGGTCGCCCGCCGGCTGAGCGATGCCGTCCAGACCGCTCACCGGCACACGCGGAGCGCTCTGGGGGAACTGCGCGACGAGACCCGGGGTGTCACGGGCCCGGTCACCGACCTCGCCCGTCGCTGGACGGAACGCACCGGCGTTCCGGTGGACGTCATGGTGCGCGCCGGCGCGGACGAGATCATCGGGCCCGGGCGGGCGCGGCACATCCGGGCGGTCGTCACCGAGCTGCTGGAGAACGTCCGCAAGCACGCCGGCGCCTCCCGGGTCGAGGTCCTGGTCACCACCGAGGGGCCGGCCGCTCGGGTGCTCGTGACGGACGACGGCCGCGGGCTTCCGGCCGAGGTGCCCGCGACGGGCGGGTACGGGCTTCGCGGCATCCGGGAGCGGGCCGCGCTGTGCGGCGGCGACGTGACCTGGACCCCGGCTCCGGGCGGCGGAACCACCGCACGCGTCCTCCTGCCCGCCGAACCGGCCGGCCGACCGGAGCGCCCGAACGGCGACGTGTCCGACGTCGTCCCCGACCGACCGCCGCGGAGGTCCGAGCACCGCCGCGGCCGAACCGCAGAGGTGGTCTGATGCGAATCCTTGCCGTGGACGACAACCCGATCATCCGGATGGGCCTGAGAACGCTCCTGGACGGCACCGAGGGCGTCACCTCGGTGATCGACACCGGCGACCCGGAGGAAGCGGTGGCTCACGTGCTGGCCGGCTGGGTCGACGTCGTGCTGCTGGACGTGCGCATGCCCGAGGTGAGCGGTCTGGAGCTGCTGCCCCGGCTCGCGGGCGGCGCGACGGTGGTGATGCTGACGCACACGGACGACCCTGCCACCGTGGCCGAGGCGATGGCTGCCGGGGCAGCCGGGTACCTGGTGCACGGCGCGCTCGAGCCGCGCGCGATGGTCGAGGCGATGCGCCTGTGCCGGGGCGGGAGCCAGGTCGTCTCGGGCGTCGCGCCGGGGACGCCCGCCATGGGCCGCGACGCCGCCCCGGGTCCGGACCCGGCGGTGCGCGGCCTGTTGTCGCCGCGTGAGGCGGAGGTGATGGACCTGGTGGCCGACGGGCTGTCTAACGGTGAGGTGGCCGCACGTCTCTTCCTCTCCGAGAAGACCGTGAAGAACCACGTCAACAGCCTGTTCGCGAAGCTGGCCGTGACGACACGGAGCCAGGCCATCGTGCTGTGGCTCCGCCAGGGCCACGGCCCCGGCGCCGGCAGACCCGGTGCCGCTGGGCCCGAAGGCCCACCCAGGAAGGGCCCTGACCTGGGACCTCACGCCCTGGGAAGACGTTCCGCCCGTCCATAGATTCGTGCTCGTGCTGCGGCGGGGTTCCGCAGCCGGAACGAGAACCGCACACGTGGAGGACGTCATGAACACGCTCACGCAGAAGGTCGTCGCCGCCCAGGTGGCGCTGAGGACCCACGCCGACCGCATCGCCCGTCGCACGCACGACGACGAGACCGGTCAGGGCACCGTCGAGTACGTCGGAGCGATCCTGCTGGTCGTCGCCATCGTCGGTGTCGTGGTCGCCGCGAGCGGCGACGTCGGCAAGGCCATCGTCACCCAGCTGACCAACGCCGTGAACGACATCGGCGGCGGCGGCGAGGGCTGACACACCCGAGCACGATGGAGGAAGCTGATGCGTCGGACCGCACTCACCCTGCTCACGGTCACCCTGGTGGGCCTGTCGGCAGGATGCGGGCTTCTCGGGGACCGAGATCCCGTTTCCGGCGACGGTTCGCCGTCCGGCGTATCCGTCCCCACGACCCCGTCCGAGGGCACCGGGCCCTCGGACGGGGTCGTTCCCGTGACCACGCTGGACGCGCCCTGGGTCCGCGGAACGCGGGTCCGCATCGGCCTGTACCCGATCGAGACCGACGGTGACCTGGCCGTCCTGCGGTACGACGTCACGGCGACGTCCGACGACGCGGAGCACACCCCGCTGTGGTCGACGCTCGCCCTGAGTCTCGGCGGCCTCGGCGAGACCGCCACCGACGGCCGCGGAGTCCGCCTCTTCGACACCGGCGCCGGGCTCGTGTACCCGGTCGGCGAGAACGACGACGGCCCCGCGACCACGATCGAGCGCGTCCATGACGACGCCGACGAACCCGGTGTGCTGCGCGGCCGGGCCACCACCGTCTTCGCCGCCCCGGAGGGCAGCACCGTGGATGTCCTGGTCCCCCGGTTCGGCGCCGCGCTCGGCGTGCCCGTCGTCGAGGACGAGGGAGGCCTCGACGACGCCGTCTCGCTGGTGGGCGGCACGCCGGAGACGGAGAGCCGGAAGATCCGCGCGTTCACCCATTCCTACGACGACGAGTCCGTGACCTCGGCCGAGGACGACCAGGTGACCGTCACCCTGGCGTCCGACGTCCTGTTCGCCTCCGACCGCCACACGCTGTCGAAGAAGGCACGGGCGGTCGTCGACCGCGCGGCGCGGGACATCCAGGAGCAGGCCGACTCCGGCGAGGTGCACGTCGTCGGCCACACCGACGACGTCGACTCGGACTCGTACAACCAGACGCTGTCGGAACGGCGCGCCGCGTCGGTCGCCGACCGCCTGCGGACCGCGCTCGGATCCGGCTACACCGTCTCCGAGGAGGGCCGCGGCGAGTCCGAGCCGATCGCCGAGGGGACGAGTGCGGCGGCGCGGGCCGCGAACCGTCGCGTCGAGATCGAGTTCCGGGGCCGTCTCGTCGTCCAGGACGACGACAGCGGCGAAGACCTCCCGGGGACCGACGCCCCCACCGTCGCGAACGGACCCGTGGACATCACCACGAGCGGCGGCGACTACACCGTCGAGGTCACCTCGATGGTGCGCCGGCCCGGAGCGGTCGTCGGCACGCTGACCGCGGAGCGGACCGCCGGCGACTCGGTCGACCCGGCCTGGTTCCTCCCGTCCTATCTCAAGCTCGTCGGCGACCGCAGCTTCGGCACCCTCGCGGAGGCCGCCGGCCCGCACAACCTCGCGCTGCTGGGGCCCACGGAACGGGTCCTCCCCTACGACTACAAGTCGTACAAGACCCCGACCGGCTTCCAGCTGCGGCGGCTGCTGGGCGACGAGGAGGTCACCACTATCGGCACGGGCGACACCACGACGATCGCCGTCGTCTGGCCCGACACCGGGCAGGACACCGTCACGGTCGACGCACCGGACCGGTTCCGGATCACCGGCGTCCCCGTGACCGGCGGAACAGGAGACTGACATGAGGCTCGGGCACCGGCGCCGCGTGAGGACCGTCGCCGCGCGGGAACGGCACGACCGCGAACGCGGCTCGCTCCACGTCCTGACCATCCCGGCCGCGCTCGCCTTCGTGACCGGTGCGGTACTGGTCATCACGATGATCGGGTCCGCCACGGACGACCGCCGCGAGACCGGCACGGCCGCGGACGCCGCCGCGCTCGCCGCGGCCCAGGAGTGGGACGACCACCTGGGCGTCCTGAGCGGGCTGCACCTCGGGGCGCCGGACGCGGCGGAGTTCTGGGGCATCCTCGACGCGCCGCCGCTCACCGCCGGTGTGCGGGAGGAGATGTACCAGGCGGCCCAGGAGTACGCCGAGCGCAACGGCGCCGAGCTGACCGCCCTCCGCGTCGACGCGGCCCGCCTGCGGGTGACCGCCGAGGTGCGGCACGAGGACGAGGTCCCCGTCGCGGAGGTGCGCTCGGAGGCGTCCGCCACGGCTCGGATCAGGCTGAGCGGCGGCCTGTGCGTGAGCGACGACGGCCTGGGCTGGCGGATCGACGGCGACTGCGTGACCGGTCCGGAGGGCCTGCCCGGCCTGGCGGACCTCCTCGACGAGCTCGCCGACGACCCGCCTCCCGGCGACGGCGACGGCGAGGACGAGGACGAGGACGACGGCGATACCGAGGAGGACGACTGGACGCCACCCGAGGTGTCCGCCTTCCGCAGCGCCGTCGTGCTGTCCGACTGAGACCGGGCGTGCGCACCGCGCCGGGGCCCCCAAGAGCTGGGTGGCCGGAGGGTTGATGAGGGTCCCTTCCGGCCACCCTTCGACGTCAGCGGCGGATCGCGCCGCGGTAGGTAAGCCTGCGCAGCAGCACCTCCGCGGGCCCGGGCAGACCCCTGTTCTCCTGCCACACCGCGAACAGGACGGTCACGCCCCACACGGCGGTCGCGTAGAGGAACATCGTGCCCGAGGACAGGTGCTGTCCCAGCCCGAGCCCCCAGGCGGCGAGGACCGGCGCGCACAGGACGGACTGCGCCAGGTAGCAGGTCAGTGACCGCCTGCCCACCGCCTGGATCGCCCCGGCCACGAGCCCGTCGACGGCGAGCAGACCGGCGCCCGGGATGCCGGCCGCGGGCACGCGCGACCGCCGTCGGGCCACGACGTGCCCGGCCAGGCCCCAGAGCGCCACGTAGCCGAGCCCACCGAAGAATCCCGTGAGCAGTTGCACCAGGAGGAAGAATCCCTCGGCGCGCGCGGGAACCCCGAGCACGCCGAGGTGGTCCAGGGCGTTCGGCAGGGCCCCGAGCCAGCCGATCGGAACACCGATCGCCGCGACCCGCCTCAGCAGGGGGAGGTGGGCTCCTGGGTTCTCCAGGATGCGGCGGCGGCCCGCCCAGAGAGCGAGCAGGATCATCATCGGAACCACCAGGTCCGCGACGCCCTGGCCGAGAGTGCCGTAGACCCACTGGCCGAGCCGCACGGGAACGGACGCGAGGTAGGAGTCCAGGCTGATCGACGGGTCCACGGAGGTGGACGGGCCGGCCGCCTGCGCCGCCTCGGCGGACGAGAGCCGCGCCGCGAAGGAGGAGCCGACGACGCTGATCGCGGTCCCGATCACGAGCAGGCCGAGGAGTCCACCGGCCCACCCGAGGAGCGTGGCGTCCCGGCGGCGGAGGAAGATCCAGACCAGCAGCAGCCCTGCCAGTCCGTACGCGCCCAGGACGTCGCCCATCCAGAGCGTCGCGGCGTGCACGAACCCGAGGACCAGGAGCCAGAGGTTACGTACCTGGAGCAGCCCCGCCGCGTCCCTCTCACCGGCACCGGAGGCGACCTGCCGCGTGTACAGCTGCACCATCCCGTAGCCGAACATGAAGGCGAACAGCGGATAGGCCCGCATGTCGACGGTCATGATCACGAGGGCGTCCGTCGCCTTGTCGATCCAGGAGCCGTCGACGGGATGGCCGTTGCCCGGCGCATGGTCGCGGCCCCACAGGTACCACACGGTGTTCGCGACGGCGATCAGCAGCAGCATGCCGCCGCGGGCGAGGTCCGGCGCGGGAGACCGCTCGAAGGCTCGGACAGGACCCCGGGGCGGTGTTGTCGGCACCGGTCCAACCTAGGATCCTGCCGGGCCTGCGACGACGGCCCCGCGACCCAGGCGCGGTGGGTGCGTGGGCCCAGTGGGTTTGAGCCACTGGGCCGTCGTGACCTGCGAGAAGAGTCCGTACGTTGGGCCACGTGACCACCTCGGACAATGCCCCCGCGAGCCGGCGTCCCCGGTCCGGCCGTCGCCTGCGGACCGGCGTGCCTCCTCGCGGCCGCGGAGCACACGAGAGCATCACCGGCACCCGGGCCGGCCTGCGTGACGAGGCCGGCCAGGCGCTGCCCGAGTACGTGGGCGTGATCGGCCTGACCCTGCTGATCGTGGCGATCGTTTTCGCCGCCGCGACGCCGGTCGGGGCGAGCGTGGCCGAGCAGCTGATCTGCGCGGTGTCCCCGATCATCAAGGAAGAGGGCGTCACGTACTGCGCCACGGGCGGCGGAGAGAACGGCCCGGGCGGCGGAGAGGACGGCCCCGGCGACGGCTACCGGCCCCCGGAAGGGGACTGCGAGGAGGACGTCACCTTCGACACGGTGGACACCAGCAGCAGCGAGTGGGACACGTCGGTGGTGCAGATCGGGTGCGAGTGGTACCCGGTGCCCACGATCTGCTTCTCCGCGAACATGCCGGACGGCTTCCTGGACCGGGAGGACGGCGAACGGGTCTACCGCGCCGACGAGATCGGGGACTTCGTCGACTGCGTGACCGACGGCCGCGGCGGACCCAGCGACGACCCGAACGACGAGGACTGCGTGAACGCGGTACCCACCAGCGGCGAGATCGATCCGGACGCGCCACCGCGGGTGCAGGTGGGCTGCCGCGAACTGCCCGTGCCCAAGGGGTGCGAGCAGGAGTGGGAGGACTACGAGAACGCCTCCGAGGGCAAGGAGCGCGCCGGGGCCTCCGGGCACCTGGCCAACTGCATCAGCGACGCCTACGACTCGATGGAGCCCCCGTGCGTGGTCGAGTCCACCGGGCACGTCGAGTCCAACAAGGTCTCGTTCCTGTTCTTCCGCTGGGGCAACAGCAACGGGACCCTGATCGAGAAGCTCGGTGACGGGCGCATCCGCGTGCACATCCTCAAGGGCGTCGAGCAGGGCGCCGGGGTCAGCGGCGACGGCGTGGGCGGCTCCCCCGTCAGCTTCGACATCGCGGGCATCACGGGCTACGAGTCCGACAAGACCTACGAGTTCGCCGACATGGACAAGGCCCAGGAGTGGATCGACTGGTACAAGAAGTACAACGAGGTCAACGGGAAGCAGAAGAGCTGTTCGGGAGCCAGGATCCAGTGGTCCGGGAGCTGCGGCGAGAACCCGTATCTCGAGGAGGCCGAGGACCTGCGGGACGAGGAACCCGAGCACCACGAGCTCGCCGAGGCCGAGAGCGACGTGAAGAAGGTCAAGTTCAAGGGCGGACTGAGCCTGTCGGGCGAGGCCGGGAAGTTCGGCCTCAAGGGCAGCGTCGAGGGGGGCTACGAGGGCGAGGTGCAGGTCGAGGAACGGCTGTGGTCCGACGGCAGCCAGACGGCCACCTACACCTCCTCCGACATCGGCGGATTCCTCATCGGCGCGAAGCTCGGGGGCAAGCAGCCCTTCACCAAGAAGGGCGACAAGACCACCAGCAGCGGCGGAGCCGGCGCGGGCGGGAAGGTCGGCAGGGAGTGGAAGGGCACCACGAGCACGACCGTGGCATGGAACAAGGACGGCGAGCTGTCCAAGCTGATCATCACCATGGACGAGCAGGTCATGCAGACCCTCTACAACGCCGGTGTGGACGTCGACGTGGCGCTGCCGTACGGCTTCTCGGTGGGTGGTGGCTGGAACAGGTCCGAGGAGGAGGGCACGATCTCCACGCGGCAGCTCATCATCGACTTCAACCAGTATCCCGAGCTGCGGGACACGCTCGGTCCGGAGATCGACGAGGTCTTCCCTCGTGACGAGGACGGCCGGCTGATCAAGGACGACGTCGAGATCGACGGCAACGACTCCGACGGCGGGACGTTCTACGAGGCCGCCGAGGACTACGCCAACGTGCGCGAGCTGGAGTACGACGCCGACAAGGTCACCGAGACCGGGAACGCCGGACTGTCCTGGGAGGGCCTGGACCTGTTCAGCGTCGAGTGGACCACCGTCGACGAGGAGCGCACGCTGTCGGAGTCCTCGTTCGAGGTCACCGACGTGAACGGCGACAAGCAGACTGCCTCGCCCGCACCGCGCTGCAAGGACGAGGACTTCGAGCAGCCCGACGACTACTACACCGACGACTTCTCCGACCCGCCCACGAAGAACCTGGACTCCCGGCACGACCTCGGCGAGGACTACGCCGACAACAAGCACCCGATGTACACCGAGGGCACCTACCCCGGTACCGACTACGACGGCGACATCCCGGGCGACCGGGCCGAGCGGGTCCACTCGCTGCTGGACGAGTACTCCAAGGCGTTCCCGGACAAGAACATCCTCGTGGTCAAGGACTTCGAGAACTTCACGTTCAGCAAGACCGAGGGCCTCGTGCACCTGGCGACCGTGGACGGCATGGACGTCATCGCGCTCGACGAGGGGACCGTGGTGAACAACGGCGACGGCGGCTGGATCAACTGGGGCTTCACCGGCAGCTACGACTACGACAGCGACGAGAAGACCGTGACGTTCACCTAGAGCCGGCCCGGACCACCACCGACGCGACGGGCCCGGACCCGTGGCCCCGCGTGCGGGGGGGCCACCACGGTCACACCACGAGCCCCACGGCGAGCGCGATCACGCCGAGCAGCGGGAGCGCGCCCTGCTTCGCCGCGGCGGAGGCCATCGACGGGTTCGAGAGCACCAGCACCAGCGCGGCGGCCACCATCGACCCGGCGCCGACGAACACGAGGGTTGCGCCCACCGCCGTGGTTCCCGCGGCCACCAGCACGATCCCGAGCACGATCTCGACCGCCAGGAACAGGTTGTAGAAGCCCTGGTTGAAGGCCAGCGGCTGGGTCAGGCGTGCCTCCTCGTCGGAGGCGATACCGAAGGTCGCGCGCGCCCGGCGGCTCCGCCAGGCGACCGACTCCAGGTAGAAGATGTAGACGTGGACGAGGGCCGCGAGACCAGCGAGGACGAGCCCGGTGATGATCATGGCCCGACACTAGCCGACCACCGCTAGACCGTACGGTTGGCCACCGCCGCGGCGAACTGGGTCAGCGCGTCCTTGACCGGGCCCTCCGGCAGCGGCGCCAGGAGGTCCGCCGCCTCCTGCGCCCAGGCGCGTGCCAGGTCGCGCGTCTCGGTCAGGACCTCGTGCTCGCGCAGCCTCCGCACGACGTCGGCCAGCGCCTCGTCGGAGGACAGGTCGCCCTCGAGATCGGCCAGGAGCTTCGCGTCCCGGGCCGATGACGCGGCGGCGCCGTCCGGCGTCGCGGACGCAGACGCCCCGGCACCTGACGCCGGCAGGCCGGCCGCGTCCGGTGAACCGTCACCGCTGATCACGCGCTTGCGCAGCAGCAGGGCCGGCATCGTCGGCACGTGCTCACGCAGGTCGGTGCCGGGCGTCTTGCCGGAGACGGAGCCGTCCGAGGCGATGTCGAGCACGTCGTCGGCGAGCTGGAAGGCGACGCCGACCTTCTCACCGTAGGCGGCCACGGCCTCGACCTGGTCCGCGGGTGCACCCCCGAACATCGCGCCGAGCCGGGCCGACGTCGCCAGCAGGCTCGCGGTCTTGTCGCTCAGCACCTGCAGGTAGTGCGTCACCGCGTCCTCGCCCGTGTCCGGTCCCGTGGTCTCGTGAAGCTGACCGAGGCACATGCGCTCGAACGTCTTGGACTGGATGATCACCGCCTCGGGCCCGAGTTCGGCGACCCGCTGCGACGCGCGGGCGAACAGCATGTCGCCCACGAGGATCGCCACCGAGTTGCCCCACACCGAGTGCACCGACGGCGCCCCGCGCCGCAACGGCGCCGAGTCCATGACGTCGTCGTGGTACAGCGACGCGACCTGCGTCAGCTCGACGACGACGGCCGCGTCGACCAGCTCCGCGCGTGTGCCGTCGCCGAGCTCCCCGCACAGCAGCGTGAGCAGCGGCCGGAACCTCTTGCCGCCCGCGTCGACGAGATGCCGGGAGACGTCGTCGGCCAGCGCGTCGGCCTGGGCGACCGCGTCCTCGAGGGCCTGGTCCACCTCCGTCAGCCGGTCCGCGAGCCGGCCTGCCAGTTCGGTGTCCTGCACGGGGAAGCCCAGCGCCACTGCGGCCGCGGCGGGGTCGGTCAGGGCCGCCGCCGCGGCGTCGGTCTCGTGAGGTGCAGAAGTCACGGGACGAACTTACTTCGTACGGGCCCGGTTCGGTGAACCATGCCGGTCCGCGAGTGCAGTGGAGTCGCCCACACGCCGGCCGTCTCCCGACACGCGGCGACCACGCGCTCGCGCTCGATGGGAACGCACCCGTCGAGCACCAGGGCGTGGCCGCGCGGCTGGTACCGATGACTGGTCATGGAACGTAGCGCGTCGCCTGCTCGGCCAGGTCGAGCACCAGGGAGGGGAAGAGGCCGAGCACCAGGGTGGCCGCGGCGCACAGGGCGACCGCGACGGCGGCCGGTCCGCGTGATCCGACGACGACGGCGTCGGTGGCAGCGGCCTCGGCCTTCGCCTCGTGCTCCTCGCCGAAGACGGTCGCGGTGGCGAGCCCGCCCTCCGGAGCTGCGGTCCGCACGGCGCCGGATGCCGGGGCCGCGGGCTCCACGGCGCCTCCGGCCGGGGCGGCGGACGCGTCGGCCGAGCCCCGGCCCGAGGCTCCCGAGCCGGACAGACCTGCGCCGGAGCCGGGCACCCCCGCGTCCCTGACCGCCACGACGCCCTGGGCGGCGGCCGCCGTCTCCTCGTTGCTCGGGGTCATCACCATGATGACGATGACCCGGACGTAGAACGCCACCGCGACCACGGAGGCCAGCACACCGAGCACCGCGAGCCACCAGTAGCCCGCGGCGACCGCGGCCGAGAACACGCCGAACTTCGCCACGAACCCGGCGGTCAGCGGGATGCCGGCCATGGAGAGCAGGAACAGCGCGAACGCGGCCGTCAGCCACGGTGCCCGCCGTCCGAGGCCGCGCCAGGCGGCCAGGTCGGTGGCCTCGCCGAGGATCACGCCGTCGGCCGACCGCTCCCGCACCAGCGTGACGACGCCGAACGCGCCGACCGTCGCGACGCCGTAGGCCAGCAGGTAGAAGAGGACGCCGCGGATGACGTCGGGGGCGACGATCGTCTGGCCCTCTGGAGGCGTCACGAAGGAGACAGCGGCGCCGCCGTCGACCACCGTCGCGAAGCCGACCACGCCCGTGACGAGGAACCCGGCGTGCGCGATCGAGGAGTAGGCGAGCAGGCGCTTCACGTCGGTCTGCACCGCACCCACGACCGTGCCGACCGCCATCGTCAGCACGGCGATGACCACCACCGCGAGCTGGAGCTGCTCGACCACGTCAGGCGCCATCCCGAAGCCGGCCCGCCACAGCACCTGCACCAGTGCCACCACGGCGGCGGCCTTGGTGGCCGCGGCCATGAAGCCGGTGATCGGGGTGGGGGCGCCCGTGTAGACGTCAGGGGTCCAGGCGTGGAACGGCACCGCGCCCACCTTGAACAGCAGGCCCACGACCACGAGCACGACGCCCGCCAGGTAGAGCGCCGCCGTGCCGTCGGGAAGGGAACCGCCCTGGCTCAGGATGTTGCGTGAGGCGGAGGAGACTTCCAGCAGCCGCACGCCGATCGCGTCGGGGTTGCCGCCCCGGACCACCATCCCGCCGAACCCGTAGATCAGCGCCACCCCGAAGATGAACAACGCCGAGGCGAACGCGCCCAGCAGGAAGTACTTGGCCGCGGCCTCCTGCGACAGGAGCCGGCGCCGGCGCGCCGTCGCGCACAGCACGTACAGCGGCAGGGACAGCACCTCCAGGGCGATGAACATGACGATGAGGTCGTCCGTCGAGGCGAACAGCATCATGCCGCCGGCCGCGAACAGCAGCAGCGGGTAGATCTCGGTCTGGCGCAGCCCGGCCTCGCGGGCCAGGTCCTCGTAGTGGGTGCCCGGTACCGCGGCCGCCGTGGGCGCGAAGGCGTCCTCACCGGTCGAGGTGCGGTCGGCCACCACCAGCACGCCCAGGATCGCGAGGATCGTGATGATCCCCTGCGCCCCGAGCGCGAAGGGTGTCAGGAACAGGGTGCCGCCCAGTACCCGCGGGTTGAGCGCCGCCTCCTGGCCGGGCTGCGCCGTCAGGGTGTCCTGGAGCATCCCCCACAGCACGCCCACGGCGACCAGCGCGCCCGCCAGAGCGGCGAGGGTGAGGACGATCTGCGTGAGACGGCGGGCACGGGCCGGCACGAAGGCCTCGACCAACACGCCGACGATGCCGGTGCCCAGCACGATCAGGAGCGGCGCCAGCGCCACCCACTCGATCTCGGGAGCCTCGAATGCGGTGATCTCAGGCATCACTCGTTCCCTTCCGCGGGGGTGCCGGCATCGGCCGCGCCCGCTGCGCCGACGTCGGCCACGGCCTCGATCCCGGCGACAGCACGAGCCGACGGTGCGTCGACGTAGTCGAGCGCGAGCTGCGGGACGAGCCCGAGCACGAGCAGGCCGACGACGAGAGGCGCGGCGACGAACCTCTCCCGCCGGCCGATGTCGGGCATCCGGTCCAGCCCCTCGGCGACGTCGCCGGTGAACATCTTCTGGTAGGTGAGCAGGATGTACATCGCGGCGAGCACGACCCCCGGGATGGCGGCCAACGCCCATCCGGGGGTGTCGCCGTAGGCCCCGACGAGCACCATGATCTCCGAGACGAAGGTGGCCAGGCCCGGCAGCGACAGCGTCGCCAGCCCCGCCACGAGGAACGTCCCGGCGAGCACAGGGGTGACCGTGCGCAGGCCGCTGTAGTCCGCGATGGCCTGCGACCGGTCCGGGTGCCGGGCGACGAGGAACCCGGCGGTGAGGAACAGGGCGCCGGTGGCCAGGCCGTGGTTCAGCATCATGAACGCCGACCCGGCCGTGCCGAGCCCGGTGAAGGTGAAGATGCCCAGGATGATGAAGCCGAAGTGGCTCACCGAGGTCCAGCCCACGAGCCGCAGCAGGTCGGTCTGCCCGATCGCCGCGATCGCGCCGTACAGCACCGAGACCACCGCGAGCGCGATCACCAGCGGAGCGGCCCAGCGGGACGCCTCCGGGAACAGCGGCAGGCAGAGCGTCAGCATCCCGAAGGTGCCGATCTTGTCCAGCACGCAGATCAGCAGGGTGGAGGTGCCCGGCGTGGCGTTGCCGGCGACGTCGGGCAGCCACGAGTGCACCGGGACCAGCGGCGCCTTGATGGCGAACGCGATGAAGAACCCGGCGAACATCAGCCGTCCCGCGACCGGGTCCAGCTCGAGCCCGGTGAGGTTCGTGGTGAGGAAGGCGTCCTCGGGCCGCAGCCCCGTGGCCGGGTCCACCGGCACCTGGAAGTACAGCGCGATCACGGCGGCCAGCATGATGAGCCCGCCCGCGAGGGAGAACATCAGGAACTTCACGGCGGCCCGGCGCCGCTGCGGACCCTGCCCGAACCCGCCGATGAGGAAGTAGGCGGGGATGAGCACGGCCTCGAACAGGACGTAGAAGAGGAACACGTCGCGGGCGGCGAAGACCGCGACCATGAGCGACTCGAGGATCAGCACGAGCGCCAGGTAGCGGCGCAGGTGCAGGCCGTTGTCGCCCTGCTCGCGCCAGGCGGCGGCCAGCACCAGCGGCACCAGCACCACCGCGAGCGCGACCAGCAGGAGGCTCACGCCGTCGACCCCCAGCGCGTACGACGCGCCGATCTGCGGGATCCACGCGTGGGTCTCGGCGAGCTGGTACTCGGCGGCGGTCGCGGTGTCGAACTCGAGGAAGGCGCCGATCAGCACCAGGACCTCGACAAGCGCGGCGGTCAGCGCCGTCGTCTTGGCCAGGCCTGCGCCTCCGGCACCGTCGCGGCGTGAGCCCACCAGGCCGGGCAGCCACACGGCCACGGCGGCAACCAGCGGGAACACGACGAGCGTGGTCAGCCAGGGAACGGTCATCTCGATGTCTCCTTACGCTCCGGCCGTCTGACCGAGGGTCGCGACGAGCGCGATCACCACGCCGATGATCAGCACGCCGGCCGCCATGGAGGCGGCGTAGGCGCGCACGTACCCGGTCTGCGCCTTGCGCAGCCATGCGCCGAGCGCCGCCACACCGCCCGCGAGCGTGGCCCATCCCCGAGCGATCACGCCGGTGTCGGCCGTGACCAGGACCGCCGTGACGCCCTGCCCGGGCTTCATCACGAGACCCTCGTTGACGGTGTCCTGGAAGAGGTCGCGCCGTGCGGCACGGGTCAGCACCGACCCGCGCGGCGCCTCGGCCGGAACGTCCCGCCGGTACATGGCGTACCCGATGACGGCCCCGAGGACGACGACGCCGATGGTGGCGCCCATCAGCACTGGGACGGCCAGCACCGGCTCGTGGTGCCCGGGCGTCCCGACGACGGGCTCCAGCCAGGTGGTGAAGACGTCGCCGAACGCGAGGACTCCGCCCAGCGCGATCGAGCCGACGGCGAGGACCACCTGCGGCCACACCATCAGGCCGGGCGACTCGTGCGGATGGTATTCCGGCTCCGTCCAGCGCGGCCGGCCCCAGAACGTCATGGTCATCAGGCGCGTCATGTAGAACGCGGTGATGCCGGCGCCGATCAGCGCGGCCCCGCCGAACACCCAGGGCTGCCAGCCTTCGCCGACGAAGGCCGCCTCGATGATCTTGTCCTTGCTCCAGAACCCGGAGAAGGGCGGGATGCCGAGGATCGCGAGCCAGCCGAAGAACATCGACCACGCGGTCAGCCGCATGACGTGGCGCAGCGCGCCGAAGCCACGCATGTTCACCTCGTCGTTCATCCCGTGCATCACCGAGCCGGCGCCGAGGAACAGCCCCGCCTTGAAGAAGCCGTGCGTGATGAGGTGGAAGATCGCGAACGCGTAGCCGACCGGGCCGAGCCCGGCCGCGAGCATCATGTACCCGATCTGCGACATCGTGGAGGCGGCCAGCGCCTTCTTGATGTCGTCCTTGGCGCAGCCGACGATCGCCCCGAAGATCAGCGTGACGGACCCGACGATCACCACGACGAGCTGCGCGGTGGGCGCCGCGTCGAGGATCGGCCCGGAGCGGACCAGCAGGTAGACGCCGGCGGTGACCATCGTGGCGGCGTGGATGAGGGCGGAGACGGGTGTGGGGCCGGCCATCGCGTCGCCGAGCCAGGCCTGCAGCGGGAACTGCGCGGACTTGCCGCAGGCGGCGAGCAGCAGGGCGAGGCCGACGGCGGTGGCGGTCCCCTGGTCCAGCCCGTCCACGGCGGCCGTGCCCGAGGCACCGCTGCCGAGCAGCGTCCCGTAGTCGAGCGCGCCGGTGTGCGCGAACAGCAGCGCCATGGCGACGATGAGCCCCATGTCGCCCACCCGGTTCATCACGAACGCCTTCTTCGCGGCCACCGCGTTGGGACGCTTGTGGTCCCAGAACCCGATGAGCAGGTAGGACGCCAGGCCCACGCCCTCCCAGCCGATGAACAGCACCAGGTAGGAATCGGCCAGCACCAGCACCAGCATGGCGGCGATGAACAGGTTGAGGTAGGCGAAGAACCGGCGCCGGTGGGGGTCGTGCGCCATGTACTCCACGGAGTAGAGGTGGATGAGCCAGCCCACGAACGTCACGAGGCCCACGAAGGTCATCGACAGCGGGTCGAGCCGCAGCGCGAGGTTCACGTCCAGGCCGCCCGCGGACAGCCAGGTCCACAGGCTGTGGTCCACGACCCGGTCGGCGGGATCAGCACCGATCATCCGGAACAGCAGCCACAGCCCGAGGATCATCGAGGCGCTGGAGGCGAGCACGCCGATCCAGTGGCCCCACTTGTCCAGCGCACGCCCGCCCAGCAGCAGGACGGCGGCGCCGATCAGGGGAAAGCCCACCAGCCAGGGGGCGTACCCGATCACGTCGTTCACTTTCCCAGTCCCCCCTCAGAAGTCTCCGGATGGTTGAGTCCGCGGTTCCGCTGCGGGCTGACGGCTCGTGGCCCGGTCCTCGTCGTCCGCACCGCCGCCGCCTCACCCATGGAGCAGGTTGACGTCGTCGACCGAGGCCGAGCGGCGGGTACGGAAGATCGTCACGATGATCGCCAGGCCGACGACGACCTCGGCGGCGGCCACGACCATGACGAAGAACGCGAGCACCTGTCCGGTGAGGTCGCCGTGGATCCTGGCGAACGTCACGAAGGCGAGGTTGGTCGCGTTGAGCATGAGCTCCACGCCCATGAAGACCACGATGGCGTTCCGGCGCAGCAGCACCGTCGTCGCGCCGATCGCGAAGAGGATGCACGCCAGGACGACGTAGTTGGTGATTTCCATCAGGAATCCTCCCCGCCGTCGGGCGTGGCCGCCGGAACCGTCGAGACCTGGCCCGCGCTCCTGGTCTCGACCAGCGATGCCGGAGCCGCCTTCTCCTGCCCGCGGATGCGCAGCACCCGGGAGACCGAGTGCTCCAGCGGGCGCCCGTCCGGCCCCAGTGCGGGCGTGTCCATCGCGTTGGACTGCGCGTACACGCCGGGAGCGGGCAGCGGTGTGAGCGTGCCGCCCTCGGCGAGCGCCTTGACCCTCTGCTCGGCGACCCACCGCTGCGTCCTCTTGGTCTCGAGCCGGCGGCGGTGGGTCAGCACGAGAGCGCCCATCGCCGCGGTGACCAGCAGCACGCCCACGGTCTCCATCGCGAGCACGTAGTCGCCGAACAGGATGCGCGCCAGCCCCACCGGGTTGGCGACCTGGTTCTCGGTGAGCGGCGTCCCCGGCAGGAACGTGGCCCGGGAGACCACGCCGATCAGGACGACCGCGAGCCCGAGGCCCAGCAGCAGCCCGATCCAGCGCTGGCCGCGGATGGTCTCGGTGAGCGAGTCGGAAGCGTCCACGCCCACCAGCATCAGCACGAACAGGAAGAGCATCATCACGGCGCCCGTGTACACGACCACCTGCACGACGCCGAGGAACGGCGCTCCGGAGGCGATGTACATGATGGCCAGGCTCACCATGACGAACACGAGGCAGAGCGCGGCGTGCACCGCGCGGCGCACGAACAGCAGCCCGAGCGCGGCGAGCACCATCAGGGGCGCGAGCACCCAGAAGAGGAACGCCTCCCCGTCGGTGGTGGTCATCGCGGCCATGTCGGGGGTCATCGCGTCACCTCGGTCCTCTGGACGGCGGCCCCACCGGCGCCGGACGGTCCGGTCCGGTCCCCGGCCGCGCCACGCACGGAGCCGACGGCGGCGGCTCCCGCAGCCTTCTCCGCCTCGCCCGGACCGGCGTCGGGCCGCAGCTCGTGCTGCCGGGGCTCGGGCGCCTCGCGGCGGCCGGCCGCCACGGCCTTGGCCGCGTCCAGGGTCTCGTCGTCGGGCCGGCGCTCGCGCACCCAGTCGACCTGGGCCTGTGTCGCGCCGAGGACGTCGCCCCGGTAGTAGTCGGTGTCCGTGGTGCCTTCGGCCATGGGGTGGGGTGCGGCGAGCATGCCCTCGCTGAGCGGCGCCAGCAGGTCCTGCTTCTCGTAGATCATGCCCTCGCGCGTGTTCCCGGCGAGCTCGTAGTCGTTCGACATGGTCAGGGCCCGCGTGGGACACGCCTCGATGCACAGCCCGCAGAAGATGCAGCGCAGGTAGTTGATCTGGTAGACGCGCCCGTACCGTTCGCCGGGGCTCATGTGCGCTCCGGCGGGCGAGTCGGCGTCGAGCGTGCCGGGGGCGGCGTCGGCGTTCTCCGGCAGGTCGGCGTTGGACGCACCCTCCACGTAGATCGCGTCGGCAGGGCACGCCCAGGCGCACAGCTCGCAGCCGATGCACTTCTCCAGCCCGTCGGCGTACCGGTTGAGCTGGTGACGGCCGTGGTAGCGGCTCTGCGGCGCGACCTTCCTGCGTGGGTAGTCCTCGGTCACCACGGGTTTGAACATCGAGGAGAACGTGACGCCGAAGCCGGCGACGGGAGCGAGGAACTCCCCCAGGCCCTTCGCCTGGGGACGCAGCGGCTGGTAGCCGGTCTCGTCGTGAATGTCATCGGTCATTGCCGGCAACCTCCTTTCCGAACCGCTCGGAGGCGGGAAGCTTCTGCCCGGGCAGCGGCGGCACCGGGTAGCCGTCGGCGAACGCGTCGAGGGTCTCGGGCTCGGCGGGCTCGGCCCGTCGCTTCTTCTCGGGCCAGAAGAGCATCGGGAGCAGCACGAGGACGACGACGCCGGCCGCGAGATAGAAGAACGTGGAGCGCGGCAGCTCGGCGATGGTGAGCGCCCACTGCACGGCGCCCAGCACCACCACCCAGCCGAGGGCGACCGGGATGAGCACCTTCCAGCCGAACACCATGAACTGGTCGTAGCGCAGGCGCAGCAGCGTGCCGCGCACCCACACGAAGAAGAACATCACGGCCCAGACCTTGACCAGGAACCAGATGATCGGCAGCCAGCCGGTGTTCAGGGCGTCGCCCAGGAACCCGTCCGGGACCGGCGCCCGCCAGCCGCCCAGGAAGAGGGTCGTGACCACGGCCGAGACGTTGAGCATGTTGATGTACTCCGCCAGGAAGAACCAGGCGAACTTCATCGACGAGTACTCGGTCATGTAGCCGGAGACGAGCTCGCCCTCGGCCTCGGGCAGGTCGAACGGCAGCCGGTTGGTCTCACCGACCATCGAGATGACGTAGACGACGAACGCCGGGGCCAGCGGGATGAACCACCACACCTGCGCCTGGCTGCTCACGATCTGCGACGTCGACATCGACCCCGCCATGATGAACACGCTGACGAGGCTCAGCCCCATCGCGAGCTCGTAGCTGATCACCTGGGCCGTGGAGCGCACGGCGCCGAGCAGCGGGTACGTCGACCCGGAGGACCACCCGCCGAGCACGATGCCGTACACGCCGATGCTCGCCGCGGCCAGGATGTACAGCACCGCCACCGGGAAGTCGGTGAGCTGGGCGGGTGTGGAGAAGTCCGTGAACGGGATCCGCACGCTCGGCCCGAACGGGATCACCGCGAACACCAGCAGCGAGGCCGACACCGAGATCATCGGCGCCAGCAGGTAGACCACCCGGTCCGCCCGCGTGACGTTGACGTCCTCCTTGAGCAGCAGCTTCATCGCGTCGGCCAGCGACTGGAGCAGGCCCTTGGGGCCGTGCCAGTTCGGGCCGGGGCGCAGCTGCATCTTGGCCACGACCTTGCGTTCGAACCAGATCGCGAACAGCACCGACGTCAGCAGGAAGACGACGATCAGCACCGCCTTGACCACTGACGCGAGCACCGGTTCGGCCGAGAAGTCGGCGGCCACGCCGCCCTCGGCCGCGAGGACCACCCCGTTCATTCCGCACTCCCCGTGTCGATCGACTTGCCCGCCGAGCCGCCGGCGGCCTGGGCGGCCCGCACCCGGACGACGTCGCCCGGCGCCGCGCCGAGCGTGTCGTGCACCCGGCTGCCGGAACTGGCCAGCGGGACCCACACGACACCGTCGACCATGCCGGCCGTCACCGCCACCGGCAGCGTGATCGCCCCGCGGCCGGTGACGACCCGGGCCTGGACGCCGTCGGACAGGCCCAGCGCCGAGGCGGTCGTCGACGAGACGCGGACGACCGGCCGCTTGGCGGTCCCGGCGAGGTGGCGCTCACCGTCCTGGCCGCGGGCGTCGTCGAGCAGCATGCGCCACGACGCGAGGACCGCGGTGTCGTCCGCTCCGGTTCCGGGCCGGCCTGCCGGGGTGGGTGTCGCGCCGGCAGCGGTGAACTCCGGTGTCCGCGCCCCGGGGGCGCCTGCCCGCGGGCCGGTCCAGGCTCCGAGGGCCGCGACGGCCAGATGCGCCTCCCCGGGCGTCCCGGCTCCGAGGTCGCTGCCCAGCTGGGCGGCGAGGGCGTGCAGCGCACGATGGTCGGGCAGTGCCGTCGAGTCCAGGGCGGCACCGAACGAGCGCACCCGGCCCTCCCAGTTCCAGTAGGAGCCGGCCCGCTCGACCGGCGGTGCGACCGGCAGGACGACGTCGGCCAGGTCGGTGACCTCCGAGCGGCGCACCTCGAGAGAGACCAGGAATCCGGCCGCTCCCAGTGCCGTGCGGGCGTGGGCCGGGTCCGGCAGGTCCGCGAGCTCCACACCACCGACGATCGCACCCGACAGATGCCCCACGCTCAGGGCGTCGATGATGCCCGCGGTGTCGAGGCCGGGAGCCGCGGAAAGCCGTGAGGCCTCCTCGCCCGACAGGCCCCACGCGGCGGTCACCTCGGCGCGGGCGGCAGGGTCCGTCACCGGGCGGCCGCCCGGGAGCAGGTTCGGCAGCAGACCGGCCTCCACCCCGCCGCGCTCCCCGGCGCGGCGCGGGATCCAGGCGACGCGGGCGCCCGTGGCCGCGGCCAGTTCGAGCACCGCGGCGCAGGCGCCGCGGGAGGCCGCCAGACGCTCACCGACGAGGATCACCGCCCCCTGCTCACGCAGCGCCTGCGACGCCGCCGCCCGGGGGTCCCCGGCGGGAGTCGTGGGATCGGTGACGGGGCCGCGGAGCCCGGCCAGCACCGTGGCCTCCGTTCCGGGCACGGCCGGGACCAGGGTCCCCGAGAGCTTCGTCAGGCCCCGCGAGGCGTAGGGCGCGAGGCCGAACACCCGGGTGCCGTGCTTCGCGACGCCCTTGCGCAGGCGCAGGAACGTGACGCCGGCCTCCTCCTCGGCCTCCAGGCCGGCAAGCAGGACGGCGGGGGCCTTCTCCAGCTCGGCGAACGTGACGCCGATGCCGGTCCCCGCGACCGCGTGCGCGAGGAACTCGGCCTCCTCCGCCGAGTGGGCCCGGGCCCGCTGGTCGACGTCGTTGGTGCCGAGGACCTGGCGGGCGAACCGTGACCAGGCGTAGGCGTCCTCGACCGTGAGGCGCCCGCCCGGCAGGACCCCGACGCCGGCCGCGGCACGCGCCCGGGCCAGGCCCTGCGCGGCGACCTCCAGGGCCTCGGCCCACGAGGCCGGCCGCAGCTCACCGCGGTCACCGGCTTCGTCCCGCTCCCGCACCAGCGGCGTCGTCAGACGGTCCGGGGCGGACTGCCAGGTGAAGGCGAACCGGTCCTTGTCGGTGATCCACTCCTCGTTCACCACCGGGTCCTCGCCGGACAGGCGGCGCAGCACCTGGCCCCGGCGGTGGTCGATGCGGATCGCCGACCCGCAGGAGTCGTGCTCGGCAATGCTCGGCACGCTCACCAGGTCGAAGGGCCGCGACCGGAACCGGTACGAGGCCCCGGTCAGCGCGCCTACCGGGCAGATCTGCACGGTGTTGCCCGAGAAGTAGGAGGAGAACCCCTGCCCGCCGGCGTCCGTCTCCGCACGGCTCTTCGCCGCCGCGGCGTCCGCCCCGATCACGGCGGCCTCCCGCCCGGGGGAATCCGGCGCGCCGGTGTCCGGGACCCCCGTGTCCGCGGCGGACGACGACGTCTCGTCCGCGCTCCCGCAGCCACCGTCGCCGCAACCGCAGCCGGGGCTCTCGAAGCCCAGGATCTTCTCGTCGAAGCGGCCGATCTGCTGCGTCGCCCCGCGCATCTGGAGGGCGATGAAGGCGTCGCCCGCGATCTCGTCGCTGAACCGCGTGCAGCGCTGGCACAGCACGCACCGCTCCCGGTCCAGGAGGATCTGCGAGCTCAGCGACACCGGCTTGGGGAAGGTGCGCTTGACGTCCTCGAACCGCGTGTCGGCACGGCCGGCGCTCATCGCCTGGTTCTGCAGCGGGCACTCACCGCCCTTGTCGCACACCGGGCAGTCCAGCGGGTGGTTCATGAGCAGCAGCTCCATGACCCCCTGCTGCGCCTTGTCCGCGACCGGCGAGGTGACCTGCGTCTTGACCACCATGCCGGGGGTGACGGTCATGGTGCAGGACGCCTGCGGCTTCGGCATCGGCCGCACGTTGCCCTCACGGTCCGGCATCGCGACCTCGACCAGGCACTGGCGGCACGCGCCGGCTGGCTCCAGCAGCGGGTGGTCGCAGAAGCGCGGGATCTCGATCCCGAGCTGCTCCGCCGCCCGGATGATCAGCGTGCCCTCGGGCACCTGAGCCTCGATCCCGTCGATGGTGAAGGCCACCATCTTCGGCTCGGCCACCTCGCCCTCGGGCTTCGAAGTGGTGACGGTCATCAGTGACCTCCCCCGCCTGCGCCGACGAGCTGCCCGGAGGCGGCCGCCGCACTCGGCATCGGTGTTCTCGGGGTGTACGGGAAGAGGGCCGACGCCGACGGGTCGAACGGGCAGCCGCGACCGTCGATGTGTGCCTGGTACTCGTCCCGGAAGTACTGGATGCTCGACGTGATCGGCGACGTCGCGCCGTCCCCCAGCGCGCAGAACGCCCGGCCGAGGATGTTGTCGCACAGATCGAGCAGCACGTCGATGTCCTGGTCCTGGCCCTCGCCGCCCTCGATGCGATGCAGGATCTGCTTGAGCCAGTAGGTGCCCTCCCGGCAGGGGGTGCACTTGCCGCACGACTCGTGCGCGTAGAAGTCGGTCCATCTGCTCACCGCGCGGACCACGCAGACCGTCTCGTCGAAGAGCTGCAGCGCTCGCGTACCGAGCATCGACCCGGCCGCGCCCACCGACTCGTAGTCCAGCGGGGTGTCCAGGTGCTCGGCCGTGAACAGCGGGGTCGACGACCCGCCGGGCGTCCAGAACTTCAGCGCCTTCCCGCCGCGCATGCCACCGGCCTCGTCGAGCAGCTCGCGCAGCGTGATGCCGAGCGGCGCCTCGTACTGCCCCGGCCGGGTGACGTGCCCGGACAGGGAGAACAGACCGTGACCGGTCGACTTCTCGGTGCCCATGGCGGTGAACCAGTCGGATCCCCGGTCCACGATGCCGGGCACGCTGGCCACGGTCTCCACGTTGTTCACCACGGTGGGCCGGGCGTACAGACCCTCCACCGCGGGGAACGGCGGCTTCAGGCGCGGCTGGCCGCGCAGTCCCTCCAGGGAGTCCAGGAGCGCGGTCTCCTCGCCGCAGATGTACGCGCCCGCGCCCGCGTGCACGGTGATCTCCAGGTCGAAGCCGGACCCCAGGATGTTCGTGCCGAGGTACCCGACACGGCGGGCCTCGGCCACGGCCTCCAGCAGCCGGCGGTACACGTGCAGGACCTCGCCGCGGACGTAGATGAAGGCATGGTTGCAGCCGATGGCGTAGGACGTGATGATCGCGCCCTCGATGAGGTGCTGCGGGCTGGCCATCATCAGTGGGATGTCCTTGCAGGTGCCCGGCTCCGACTCGTCGGCGTTCACCACCAGGTACCGCGGGCCGCCGTCGTCGGGCGGGAGGAAGCCCCACTTCATCCCGGCGGGGAAGCCCGCACCGCCGCGGCCGCGCAGGCCGGAGTCCTTGACGGTCTGGACCAGGTCCGACGGCGCCATCCGCAGGGCCTTCTTGAGGCCGGCGTAACCGCCGTGCTTCTCGTACGTGGACAGCCTCCACGACCGCGGGGCATCCCAGGTGTCCGTGAGGACCGGCAGAAGGTCGGTCATCGGGCGTCCTCCCCCGGCGTCGTGTCCTGGCCGGCCGCGCCGCCCGGATGAGTCGCGCCGCGTTCGCGAGCGATCCGCAGTCCGGCGAGCGTCGGCTCCCCAGCGCCCACGCCCTCGTGCGCGCGGTCGTCCGGGAACCCGGCCAGGACCCGGCTCATCTGCTTGAACGAGCACACCGTGTCGGCGCCGCGCGTCGGCGCCACGTCCTCGCCCGCCCGCAGCCGGTCGGTGACCTCGGTGGCGGTCTGCGGCGTCTGGTTGTCGAAGAACTCCCAGTTGACCATCATCACGGGGGCGTAGTCGCAGGCCGCGTTGCACTCGACCCGCTCCAGCGTGATCGCGCCGTCGTCCGTGGTCTCGTCGTGGCCGACGCCGAGGTGCTCGCTCAGCTCGTCGAAGATCTCGTCGCCGCCCATCACCGCGCACAGCGTGTTCGTGCACACGCCCACGGTGTACTTCCCGTTCGGCTTGCGCTTGTACTGCGTGTAGAAGGTGGCGACGGCGCTCACCTCGGCGGCCGTGATCCCGAGCTGCTCGGCGCAGAACAGGATCCCGGCCCGGCTCACGTACCCGTCGACCGACTGCACCAGGTGCAGCATCGGCAGCAGGCCCGAGCGCGGGTCCGGGTAGCGCGCCACGATCTCGGCGGCGTCCGCCGTGAGCGACGCCAGGGTCTCGGGGCCGTAGCCCGCTGCCCCGGCGGGCTCGAGGGTCCCGGGACTCGCGTCTCGGCCCACGGGCGCCTGGTCCACGTCTCCGGCGTCACCGGACGGGCTGACACTCATCGGTCCACACCTCCCAGCACGGGGTCCAGGGACGCGACGGCGACGACGACGTCGGCCACCTGGCCGCCCTCGCACATCACCGACGTGGCCTGGAGGTTGTTGAACGAGGGATCACGGAAGTGCGCGCGGTACGGGCGCGTCCCGCCGTCGGACACCACGTGCACGCCGAGCTCGCCGCGCGGGTGCTCCACGGTCTGCCAGGCCTGGCCGGCAGGCACCGGGAAGCCCTCGGTGACCAGCTTGAAGTGGTGGATCAGGGCCTCCATCGAGGTGCCCATGATCTTGCGGATGTGCTCCAGCGAGTTGCCCTGGCCGTCGTGCCCGATGGCGAGCTGGGCGGGCCAGGCGATCTTCTTGTCCGCCACGATGACCGGCTCGCCCTCGGTCGCGTCGAGCCTGCTCAGTGCTTGCTCGATGATCCGCAGCGACTGGTAGGACTCCTCCAGGCGCAGCACGGCACGGTCGTAGCAGTCCGCGTTCTTGGAGACCGGCACGTCGAAGTCGTAGGTCTCGTACCCGCAGTACGGGGCGGCCTTGCGCACGTCGTACGGCAGGCCCGTGGACCGCAGCACCGGGCCCGTGATGCCGAGGGCCATGCATCCGGCGAGGTTCAGGACGCCCACGTCGGTCAGCCGCGACCTGAAGATCGGGTTCGCGAGCATCAGGTCGCCCAGGTTCTTGAGGTACCCGCGGATCTTCGGCAGCACCTCGCGCACCTGGGCGGTGAAGCCCTCCGGCACGTCCTGCGCCACACCGCCGGGCCGGATGTACGCGTGGTTCATGCGCAGCCCGGTGGCCGCCTCGAAGAGCCGCAAGATCTCCTCGCGCGCGGTGAACGCGATGGTCATCACCGTCGTGGCGCCCATCTCGTTGCCGCCGGTGCCGAGGCAGACCAGGTGAGAGGTGATCCGGTTGAGCTCCATCATCAGCACGCGGATCACCGAGGCGCGCTCCGGGACGTCGTCGGTCACGCCGAGCAGGCGCTCGGTGGCCAGGCAGAACGCCGCCTCCTGGAAGAACGGCGCCACGTAGTCCATGCGGGTGCAGAACGTGGGCCCCTGCGACCAGGTGCGGAACTCCATGTTCTTCTCGATGCCGGTGTGCAGGTAGCCGATGCCGGCGCGAGCCTCGGTCACCGTCTCGCCGTCGATCTCCAGCATGAGCCGGAGCACGCCGTGCGTGGACGGGTGCTGCGGACCCATGTTGACGACGATGCGTTCCTCGCCGATGGCCTCGCGGGCGATCTCGTCCCAGTCGCCGTCGCCGTAGGCCTCGAACCCGCGGATCGCGCGGGCGGTCTCGTCGTCGATCGGGCGGGTCGCGTGCGCCGGGCCGGTGGCTCCGGCGCGGGGTTCTGCTGTGGCGGTCACGAGTAAGCCCTCCTCGTGTCGGGCGGAGGCACCGTGGCCCCCTTGTACTCGACCGGGATGCCGCCCAGCGGGTAGTCCTTCCGCTGCGGGTGGCCCTCCCAGTCGTCCGGCATCTCGATGCGCGCCAGGCCGGGATGGCCGTCGAACACGATGCCGAAGAAGTCGTACGTCTCGCGTTCGTGCCAGTCGTTGGCCGGGTACACGGACGTGGTGGACGGGATGTGCGGGTCCTCGTCGGGCGCCGTCACCTCCAGGCGCAGGCGGCGGCCGTGCGTCACCGACACCAGGTGCAGGACGGCGTGCAGCTCGCGGCCGGTCTCGTGCGGGTAGTGCACCCCGGAGACGCCGAGCGAGAGCTCGAAGCGCAGGTCCTGGTCGTCACGCAGTGCCTGGCACACGGGCACCAGGTGCTCGCGGGCCACCTGCAACGTCAGCTCCACCTGGGGCGCCTCGGGAGAGTCGGCGCCGTGCAGGTCGACAACCACCTTCTCGATCGCGGCGTCCGCGTCGATGCCGTCGGTGCGCAGGACCTCGGCCAGCACGTCCACGACCCGGTCGAACCAGCTCCCGTACGGGCGTGAGGAAGCGCCCGGCAGCGCCACGGGCCGCACCAGGCCGCCGTACCCCGACGTGTCGCCGGTGCCGTGCGCGCCGAACATGCCGTGGCGGACCTCGACGACCTCCAGGTGCGAGGTACTGCGCTCCAGGTCGCCGCCTGGGCCGGCGGCAGACGCGGTCACGGCCTCGTCCTCCGTCTTGCCCAGGGCCTCGTCCGGCGTGGCCCTGCCTTCCGTCGTGTCCGGCGTGGCCTCGTCCGGCGTGGCCTCGTCCTTCGTCGTGTCCGGCGTGGCCTCGTCCTTCTCGTCGCTCACCGCAGCAGACCCTTCTGCTCGAACGTGGGCGTCGCCTCCATCGCGGCGGCCTCGGCGGCGCGTGCCGCCTCGACGCGGTTCGCGCCCAGCGGGGCGTTCTGCACCTCGTGGTGCAGCGCGAGGATGGCGTTGATCAGCATCTCCGGGCGCGGCGGACAGCCGGGCAGGTAGATGTCGACCGGGACCACGTGGTCCACGCCCTGCACGATCGCGTAGTTGTTGAACATGCCGCCCGACGACGCGCACACGCCCATGGAGAGCACCCACTTGGGCTCGCTCATCTGGTCGTAGACCTGGCGGACCACCGGCGCCATCTTCTGGCTGACGCGGCCGGCCACGATCATCAGGTCGGCCTGGCGCGGCGACGCGCGGAAGACCTCCATGCCGAACCGCGACAGGTCGTAGCGCGGCGCTCCCGCGGCCATCATCTCGATGGCACAACAGGCCAGGCCGAACGTCACCGGCCACATCGACGCCTTGCGCATGTAGCCGGCGAAGTCCTCGATCGTCGTCAGGAGGAACCCCGACGGCGCTTCCTCGACACCCATGTCTCCTCCTTCTCAGACCCAGTCGAACCCGCCGCGACGCCACTCGTAGACGAACGGCACCGTGATGAGCGCCAGGAAGGCGAACATCGCGACCAGCCCGAACGTGGCGAGGGTGGTGAAGTCGACCGCCCACGGGTAGAGGAAGACCACCTCGATGTCGAAGACGATGAACGTCATCGCCACCAGGTAGTACTTGATCGGCAGGCGGCCACCGCCCAGCGCGTGCGGTGTCGGCTCGATACCGCACTCGTAGGCGTCGAGCTTGGCTCGGTTGTAGCGCTTGGGGCCGATGATCGCGCTTGCCCCGACGCCGCCCAGCGCGAGCACGGCCCCGATCCCCATGAGGATCAGGATGGGCAGGTAGGGATTCATGCTGCCGCCTTCCGGATTGCCCTCGACAGTTCCTTCACGAGCGTGGCACCACCTTCGTCAAGCCGGCGATCGTGCGGTCGATCCAGTCACCGCCGCTCGGCTCGTAGCAGTCGGACAGAAGCTTCAGGACGAACTGCATCACCACCTTGCGGGGCAGCCCATACCTCACGCAGGCCCGCATGACCTGCGGGTGCTCGATGAGCCGCACGAACCAGCGGCCCAGGGTGTAGTAGCCGCCCAGGTCGGCGCGCATGCGGTCCGCGTAGGTGGCCAGAGCGGCCTCGCGGGCGGCGTCGGTCGACTTGTGGCGGGCGGCGGCGATCGCCTCGGCGGCGACCCTCCCGGCCTGGAGCCCGTAGGCGATGCCCTCGCCGTTGAACGGGGACACCATCCCGGCCGCGTCGCCGGCCAGCAGCAGGCCGTCGGCGTAGAGCGGGCCGCGGTTGAACCCCATGGGGAGCGCCGCGCCGCGCACCTTGCCGGCGGCCGCCTCCGGGCTCAGTTCCCAGCCCTCCGGGGCCGAGTGCGTGAGCCAGGTGTCCTGGAGGGACCGGTAGTCGATCCCCGCCCTGGACTGGCGCGCGGGGGTGCTGTGCACGCTGCCGAGGCCCACGTTGGCGGTGCCGTCGCCGAGCGGGAAGACCCAGCCGTAGCCGGGCAGCAGGTCGGAACGGCCGGGCTCGCCGGACCACAGCTCCAGGTGGGACTCCATGAACGGGTCGGCGTGCCGCGGGGTCGTGTAGTAGCCGCGGACCGCCGTTCCCATGGGCCGGTCGTCCCGGCGCATCCGCCCGACGCCGGTCGCCAGGCGTGAGCTCACGCCGTCGGACGCGACGACGACGGGAGCGCGGAACGTGCGCTCCGGGCCCTCCGCGCGGCCGCGGCCGTCCAGCGGCTGGGCGGTGACGCCGGTGATCCGCCCGGTGCGCTCGTCGGTGACGGCACCGGTGACCTTGGTGCTGGTCAGGAGCTTGGCGCCGCTCGCCTGCGCGTGCTGGGCGAGCGTCTGGTCCAGCGTCATGCGGGCGCGGGCCATGCCGTACCCGGGGTAGGCGGTGAGGTCCGGCCAGTCGAGTTCCCAGGAGCGTCCCGTGGCGTGCACGCGGAGGCCGCGGTTACGGATCCAGCCGTCCCGCTCATCGGTGTCGATGCCCATCCGGACGAGTTCCGCGACCGCGCGGGGCGTCAGGCCGTCGCCGCAGATCTTGTCGCGGGGGAACTCGGCCTTCTCGAGCAGGAGCACGTCGAGGCCTGCGGACGCGCACCAGTGAGCCGTGGAGGAGCCGGCCGGGCCGGCGCCCACCACGATGACATCTGCGTCGTCGTTGCGGTGCTTCACGTGCTCACCCCCGATTGTGAACTCGCTGCTGGGTGTCATGACAGGTCCTTGTGAACCCTGTCACAACACCGCCACCCTAGCCACACGAGACGGACGTTGGGTAGCAAGGCGGACCTAACTTCGTCCGGTGATCCGCGTCACACCGCCGAACCCCGGCGAGAACACCATGACCGTCCGGCTGCACGCCGACAACACCCTTGTCTGTGATAACCGATCCCACCACGCAGGAAGGGTGGTGCCGGCAGACACCGTGGCGGACGGGGAGCTCCGGCGGGCACCGTGACGGGCGGGGAGCACCGGCGGGCACCGTGACGGACGGGGAGCATCAGCGGGCACATGCCGGACGGGGGCAGCCTGCGGGCGCCATGCCGGACGGGAGGCGCCCCGCGGGCGCTATGCCGGTCGCGTGCCTCGGTGGAGAGCCACGACGCCGCCGCTCGCGTTGCGGTAGTGGACCGGCTTCCAGCCGGCGTCGAGCATGAGGCGGGCCAGCGCGACCTGGTCCGGCCAGGAACGGATCGACTCGGCGAGGTATTCGTAGGAGCCCTTGTCCCGGGTGACCGCCCCGGCGACCGCCGGCAGCGCGCGCATCAGGTACTCCTGGTAGAGCACGCGGAACGGCATCCAGCTCGGCGTGGAGAACTCGCAGATCACCACGCGCCCGCCCGGTCGCGTCACGCGCAGCATCTCGCGCAGCGCGGCCGAGGTGTCCACCACGTTCCGCAGCCCGAAGCTGATCGTCACCGCGTCGAAGGACTCGTCCGCGAACGGCAGGCTGGTCGCGTCACCGGCCACGAAGGGCAGATCCGGCCGCCGCTCCTTGCCCACCCTGAGCATGCCGAGGCTGAAGTCGGAAGGCACCACGAGGGCGCCGTCGTCGTCGAACGGCTCGCTCGACGTGCCCGTCCCCGCCGCGAGGTCCAGCACCTTGTCGCCCGGCTTCGCGTCGACCGCCTCCCGCACCAGGTTGCGCCAGCGGCGGTCCTGCCCGAGGGAGATCAGGTCGTTGGTGAGGTCGTAGCGCTTGGCGATACCGTCGAACATCGACGCGACCTCGGCGGGCTGCTTCTCCAGGCTGGCGCGGGACATGCGGTCATCGTCCCACAGCCGGTCACCGGTCAGTCGTCGCGCAGGGCGTAGCGCATCGGTTCCAGCTTGGCCTCCGACTCCGCCAGTTCCGCCACCGGGTCGGACGCCGCGACGATCCCGCAGCCCGCGAAGAGCCGCACGTGACGCGGGTTCCGCTCGGAGATCTCCGCCGAGCGGAGCGCGATCCCCCACTCCCCGTCGCCGTCGGCCCCCACCCAGCCGACCGGGCCCGCGTACCGCGCCCGGTCGAGGCCCTCGATCTCCCGGATCAGCGACCGCGCCGACTCGGTCGGCGTGCCGCACACGGCCGCGCTCGGATGCAGGGCGGCGGCCAGTGAGAGGGACGACGGCGGCCGAGGCCCGTCCGGCTCCCCGGCGGCGCCCACCTCGGCGGCCCCGGCCCCCGGCCCCCGGACCGCATCCCGCGCGCCGAGCCTCGTCCCGGCCGACTGGTCGAGCACCGCCGTCACGTCCGTGGCCAGGTGCATGACGTTCGGCAGGTGCAGCACGAACGGCACCTCGGGCACGTTCATCGACGAGCAGTACGGCTCCAGCGCGGCCGCGACCGACCGCGCCGCGTACGCATGCTCCTCGAGGTCCTTCGACGAGCCGGCGAGCAGCGCCGCGGCACGCCGGTCGGCTCCCGCGTCGCCTGCTCCCAGGCGGTCCGGGCCCTCCGTGCGCGGGATCGTGCCCGCCAGCACCCGGGAGGTGACCAGCCCCTTCTCGCTGCGGACCAGCAGCTCCGGAGTCGCGCCGACGAGGCCGTCGACGCTGAAGGTCCAGCACGCCTCGTACCCCTGAGCCAGACGTCCCAGCAGGTGACGCGGATCCACGGGGTCCTGCGCGGCGGCGGCGACGTCGCGCGCGAGCACCACCTTGTCGAGTTCGCGCTCCTTGATCCGCGAGATGCCCTCCGCGACGACGCCCTTCCAGTCCTCCGGGCTGACGGAGCCGTCGGCGTAGTGGACCTGGCCCGGTGCGGTGACCGGGATGCGGGGGTAGGCCTCGGGCAGCGCGTCCGGCGCCGGGGCGGCCCGGTCGCCGAGCAGCTCGATCGTCGTCGTCCAGCACACGCCGTCACGGCGGCCGACGACGACGCGCGGGACGATCAGGACGCCGCTCGCACGGGTCGGATCCACGGTCTCGTCGCCCGGGACGACGTCGTCGAACGCGAACGAGCCGAAGGCGATCGGTCCGGTGCCGGGACGATCGACGTCGTCGTGCACGGACGCACCGACGAGCACCTGGTGCCAGGCGTGCTCGGCATCGGCGAACCGGCCGGGACCGAACGTCTCGAACCGCAGCGCCTCTCCCCAGCCGACGACGCCGTCGCCATGCCTCACCCACGCGAGGGGGCGGGTGTCGGGCAGCAGGTCGACGAGCGCGCCGAGGTCGTCGGGCAGGTCGTCGATCCGCGAGGTACGGACCACGAGCCGCGGAGGCGCGAGCGGGGGTGCGGTGACGGTCATCGTTCCCAGAATAGGTCGGCCGGGCCGCCCTCCCGCCCACCTGCAACGGCTGTCTCTTATACACATCTCCGAGCCCACGAGACGGAGCTACATCT